>JBBQJI010000005.1:0-216290 GCA_038325765.1 Nannocystales bacterium | reverse complement strand
TGGTCGCACTGCACACCCAGGCGCTGCGGGAGCCCGAGGTCACGCCATACCTCGCGGCGCTGCGCACCGCGCTCGGCGTCGCGCGGATCAACAAGTCGTTCCCCGATCGCCGCCCGCTCGATGGCACGCTGCAGGCCCTCGACACCACCTGCCACCTCGGTCTCTACGACGCGATCTACGTCGATTCGCGCGCCGGGCTGCCCAACCTCGCGAGCGTCACCCGCGTGCTGTCGGATCGGGAGGTCGGCGGCGAGGCGCTGGGCCGCCTCGGCAGTCAAGTCGAGCTCGACGCGCGGCGCCACGAGGCCGAGATCTTCGATCGAATGGGCCGCAAGCGCCGCTATTTCGAGGCGCTTCGCGGCCTCGAGCTCGCGCCGGTCGATCGGCATCGCGTGCTGTTGCGCCGCCACGAGCCCGAGCAGTCGCGCGCGAGCTTCAAGGTCGAGCTGACCAAGCTCCTCGCCGACGGCTGCTACGTGCGCGTCGTGATCGATCTGTGGCAGCGCGCGAGCCTGTGGTCGCACAAGCTGGTGCAGCTCGACGCCGAAGGCGGGGTCGCCGAGGGCACCGAGGCGCTGCGCGGCACCGTGTACCGCTTCGCCAACTTCGACGCCGAGACGCTGTTCGTGCGGCTGCACGAACTCGAGGGCGTCACCGTCGAGCGGGTGCAGCGGGGCGTGATCGGCCCGGTGTTGTGGATGATCCCCGGCATGTTCGGTGGCGACGAGGGCTTGCATCGCGTGGCCGAGCCCGGCTCGAACGCGCTCGCGCGGGCGTGGTCGACGTATCTGCCGCGGTTGGTCGGAGCACCGCCGCAGTTCATCGCGAGCTTCGCCAGTGACACCGCGGCGGTCGACGTTCGCGACGAGATCAGCAACGATCCACTCTCGCCTCTGCTCGGCAACCATCTCACCGAGATCGAGCGCGCGCGCTATTCGATCCTCCGTGGGCGCCACGGCTTCCGCGTGTACAAGGATCGGAAATTCGTCGCGACCGACGCCGTACGCCCCGTCGTCGAGGGCCTGTGCAGCAGCGCGGGCACCAAGAACCTCATCTATCGCCTCGCGTGATCGCGACGCGGCCTCACCGCCGCTGGGGTTGGCGAGCGCTTCGCTCCGCGCTAAGGTGCCGGCCCGTGTGGCGTGTTGCCCCGCAGTGGTGGTGGTTCGTGATGCTCGCCGGCTGTCGCCCGCAGGTGTCCCCGAGCCCACCGCCCCCGCCGTCGCAGGTGACCGCGCCTGCGGCCGTCACCGTGCAGCTCCCGCGGACACCGGTGCCCGAGGGGCTGCCCGCACCGGCCACCGCCCAGCCGCCGTGGGACGAGGACGAGCTGCCGCGGATCCTGGCCGTGCAGCCGCTGGTGCACGCCGCGGCCGCCCGCCACGGCGTCGACGCCGACGTGATCAACGCCATCATCTGGCATGAGAGTCGGTTCAACGCCCAAGCCCGCGGGCCCGGCGGCGCCGCGGGGCTGATGCAGCTCATGCCGACCACCTCGAAGGGCCTGGCCAAGCGCCTGGGGCGACCCAACCGCCCCTACGATCCCGCATTCAACGTCGAGGCCGGCGCGCTGTTGCTGTCGCGACTGCTCACGGTGTTCGATGGCGATCTGAAGCTCGCGATCGCGGGCTACGGTCTGGGCCACGTCGCGGTCCGGCGGCGCATCGAGGCCGGGGAGGCGCTGCCCGATCGCACGCTGCGCTTCATCGCGAACATCGAAACCTGGGCGCCAGCGTTCGCGACGCTGCCGTGTCCCGACGGACGCGAGCGCGACGGCGACGGCATGTGTGTGGCGATGGCGCGGCCCTGAGCGCCGCGCACTACCGGTGCTCGGTGCGGTTGCGGCGACGCGTGGCTGGGATCGCGCGACGCGGCGGCCCGGGCCGTGGCCCCACGGTCCAGCTCGCACGGCCCGCGTCGTCGCGCTAGGGTCGGCCATGGCGAAGTCGAGCACGCGGTGGGTGTGCAGCGAGTGTGGCGCGACCTCGGGCGGGTGGTACGGCAAGTGTCCGCAGTGCGCCGCGTGGAACACGATCGAACAACGTGACGACCGCGCCACGCCGACCGATCGCGTGGTGCTCACCGCGGCGGCGGCGGCCCCCGTCGCGGCCAGCGCGGCGACCGAGGAATCGCCGCGGATCGCCTGCGCGATCAAAGAGGTCGATCGCGTGCTCGGTGGTGGCTTCGTGCCCGGCAGCGTCGTGCTCGTCGGTGGACCGCCCGGGATCGGCAAGTCGACGTTGCTGCTACAGGTCGGTGCCAGCTTGGCGCAGCAGCAAGGCACGGTGCTGTACGTCAGCGGCGAGGAATCGGTAGCCCAGGTCGGCTCCCGCGCCCAGCGGCTCGGCGCCGCCTGTCCACGCCTGATGCTGCTCGCCGAGACCCGCTGCGAGCGCGCCCTCGATGCCGCCCGCGAACTCGCGCTCGCCGATGAACTCGCCGCTGTGATCATCGACTCGATCCAGACCGTCTACAGCGACGCGGCCGAGGGGCTGCCGGGCAACGTCGGTCAGATCCGGGCCTGCGCTGCGCAGCTCGTCAGCTTCGCCAAGCTCCACGGTGTGCCCGTCGTGCTCGTCGGTCACGTCACCAAGGACGGCCAGCTCGCCGGGCCGCGGGTGCTCGAGCACCTCGTCGACGCGGTGCTGTCGTTCGAGGGCGACGAAGAGCGGGCGCTGCGGCTGTTGCGGGCCAGCAAGAACCGCTTCGGCTCCACGCTCGAGCTCGGCGTGTTCGAGATGACGGGCACCGGCCTGCGCGAGATCGCGAACCCGTCGTCGGCGTTCTTGGCCGAGCGTCCGAGCAACGCGGCCGGCTCGTGCATCACCGCGAGCCTCGAGGGATCGCGGCCGCTGCTGCTCGAGGTCCAGGCCTTGCTCGCGCAGGCCTATGGTCCGGCGCGGCGCAACTGCGTCGGGGTCGATCCGGCGCGGCTGGCCATGCTGCTCGCCGTGCTCGACCGTCACGCCGATCTCCACGTGCTCGACCAGGATGTCTTCGTCAACGTGGCCGGCGGCATGCGGCTGTTCGAGCCGGCGGCCGATCTCGCCGTGCTGCTCGCGGTCGCGTCGAGTCACCTGCGCAGGCCGCTGCCCTCGGGCCTGGTCGCCCTGGGCGAGGTCGGCCTCGCCGGCGAGATCCGCCAGGCCCCGCGCACCGATCTGCGGCTGGCCGAGGCCCAGCGGCTCGGCTTCACCGCGGCGATCGTCTCCGATGGCACCGACGTCGCCCGCGGCGCCGGCCTCAGGCTGCACCGCGTGCGCACGGTCGCGCAGGCGATCGCCGCGGCGTTCTGAACCGCGGCGGTGGTGCTGATCGTGCGAAGGCGCGGGCGCGGGCTGAGAGAGCGACAGCGCTTGGGAGGGGGTAAGGTTCCGCCGGGCTTTGCCCGGTGGAAGGGGGACCGGGCCGGTCCCCCAGAAGGACTGCCTGGACCCGGGCCCACGCTGCGGCGCGCGATCCTCAGGCGCGGGCGCGTGGGCGGCCGCCCGGCTTGTCATCCTCGGCGGGCTTGCCCGGCTTCTCGGTCTTCTCCTCCGCCTCGACCTTGGCGGCCTCGGCCTTGCGCTCGGCCGTCGCTGTGGCCGCAGCTGCCGCGGCGTCGGTCACCCGCAGGCCCACGCCGTGCTTGGCGAGCAGCTCGGCCTCGATGCGGCCGGCCGTCTCCGGGTGGTCGGCGAGAAACTGCTTGGCGTTGTCGCGGCCCTGGCCGATCCGCTCGCCACGGTACGACAGCCACGCACCCGACTTCTCGATCACGGCGGCCTCGACACCCATGTCGACGAGCAGGCCGGGGCGGCTGACGCCCTCGCCGTAGGTGATGTCGAACTCGACCTCGCGGAAGGGCGGCGCGAGCTTGTTCTTGACCACCTTGACGCGGGTGCGGTTGCCGACGACCTGATCGCCGGACTTGATCGCGCCGATGCGGCGGATGTCGAGGCGCATCGAGGCGTAGAACTTGAGCGCGTTGCCGCCGGTGGTGGTCTCGGGGCTGCCGAACATGACGCCGATCTTCATGCGCAGCTGGTTGATGAAGATGACGATGGTGCGGCTGCGCGAGATCGACGCTGTCAGCTTGCGCAGCGCCTGGCTCATGAGGCGCGCCTGCAGACCGACGTGGGAGTCGCCCATCTCGCCCTCGAGCTCGGCCTTGGGCGTGAGCGCGGCGACCGAGTCGACCACGACGATGTCGACCGCGCCCGAGCGCACGAGCATGTCGCAGATCTCGAGGGCCTGCTCACCGTAGTCGGGCTGCGACACGAGCAGGTCGTCGGTGCGCACGCCGATCTTGCGGGCGTAGCCGACGTCGAGGGCGTGCTCGGCGTCGATGAAGGCGCACACGCCCCCGAGCTTCTGCGCCTCGGCGATCGCGTGCAGGGCGAGGGTCGTCTTGCCCGACGACTCCGGCCCGTAGATCTCGACCACGCGACCCCGCGGCAGGCCGCCGATGCCGGTGGCGACGTCGAGCGCGAGACAGCCGGTGGGGACCACCGAGATCTCGCCGGCGGGCAGGGTGCCCGTCGCCGACAGACGCATGATCGATCCCTTGCCGAACTGCTTCTCGATGGTGGCGAGCGCGAGGACGATCGCGGCGTCGCGCTGCTTGGCAGGGGTCACAGGGGGCTTGGAATCGGATGCGGACATGGCGAAGACCTCGGGCGCAGAAAGGTTGGGGTTGGAAAGACCAGGGGCTATTCGGTGGGCACCGGTTCGAGCAACTCGACGTCGACGATCCCGCGTTCGCGCAGGCGATCCCACAGGAGCTTGTGGGCGAAAAGGGCGGCGGAGCGCTGCAGCGTGACACGGTCGCCGCGTAGCTGCACGCGCGCGTGCGAGGTGGTGGCGCCATCGCTGACCGCGAAATGGATCAGCCCGACGGGCTTGTCGGGACTTCCGCCGCCGGGCCCGGCGATGCCGGTGATGGCGACGCAGAGATCGCTGCCGAGCGATCTCCGTCCGCCCTCGGCCATCGCCCGGGCGACGGGCTCCGAGACGGCGCCGTGCTCGGTGAGCAGGGCTTCGTCGACGCCGACGAGCGCGCGCTTGATGCGATTGTCGTACGCGACGATGCCACCGTCGAGGCACTGCGACGCGCCGGGCACCGCGGCGAGCAGCGAGGCGGCGAGGCCCGCAGTGCACGACTCGACGAACGCGATGCGCAGACCATGGCGCGTGGCCGCGGCGACGATCCGCGTGGCGAGGTCGGCCTCGCCGATGCCGTAGAGCGCCGGCGCGAGCACGTCGCCGAGCGGGCCATCGAGCGCGGCGAGCTCGGCGGCCGAGGCCGCGTTGCCATGGGAGTCGTGCAGCGCCTCGAGCACGACGAACACCTCGGGCATCGACGCGCGGTAGTGCAGGAACATCGCCGCCAGCCCGGGCGAGCGGGTGCGGGCCGCCGCGATCACCGGCTCGAGGCGCTCGGCCAGGGCCGACTCGCCGATCCCCAGCGTGCGATACATGCGGCGGCGCAGCGGCTGCAGCGAGTGGCGCGCGCAGAGCAGCGGCTCGACCTGCTCGCGCATCATCTTCTTCATCTCGTGGGGGACGCCCGGCATCACGCAGACCAGCGCGTCGCCGAACTCGAGCGCGAAGCCTTCGGCGCTGCCGATGGGATTGGCCAGCCACTGGGCGCCGGCCGGCAGCTCGGCCTGGCCGAGGTTGGCCACGGGCATGGTCCGACCGAGGCGCTCGAACTTCTCGGTGAGCCGCGCCACCGCGGCCGGATCGCGGACGAGCTCGCGGCCCGCTGCGGCGGCGATCGCCGCGGTGGTGAGATCGTCGGTGGTGGGGCCCAGACCCCCGCTGACCAGGACCACGGCGCTGCGGGAGACCGCGGTGCGGGTGGCGGCCACGATCTCGTCGAGGCGATCCCGGACGACCGCGACGTGGCGGAGCTCCAGCCCCAGGGCCCGCGCCCGCGCGCCGAAGAAGGCGGCGTTGGTGTTGACCGTGTCGCCCGAGAGCAGCTCGTCGCCGATGCTCAGGACTTCGGCGCTGGGTGGGGGACTCGCAGAGGGGCTCATGGAGGACCTTGGTCGATGGTTCTCGCGCCGCACTGCTCAGATGTCAAGTACAAAGCCGAGGGGGCCCGGGGCCCCGCCGCGGGGATCCCGGTCTAGATTTCGGTGGGCGGGGGCGAGAATTCGGTGGGTGGGGATCGAAATCGCTGGCGCCGGCGCCTGGAGCGGCGAGCAGCACTCGGATACGCTGCCATGCACGGTGCGGATCCGATACGCGGCCAAGACCGACGTCGGCATGAAGAGGACTCACAACGAGGACTACTTCGCGCTGATCGAGGACGAGCAACTCTTCTTGGTGGCCGACGGCATGGGCGGTCACGCCTCGGGCGAAGTCGCGAGCAAGCTCGCCGCCGAGGTGATGGGCGAGTTCTATCGTCACAGCAAGGATCAGGACGCGACGTGGCCGTATCGCTACGACGCGAGTTTGTCCTATGCGGAGAACCGCATGGTCGCGTCGATCCGGCTGGCGAACCAACGCATCCACGAGTCGGCGGGCAAGAACCCGCATCTTCGCGGCATGGGCACCACGATCGTCGCCTTCATCGTGAAGGGCGACCAGGCCTTCGTCGCCCACGTCGGCGACTCGCGCTGCTATCGGCTGCGCAACGGATCGATCAGCCAGCTCACGCGCGATCACTCGCTGCTCGAGGACTACAAGGAAGCGCGCCCCGACATGACCGAGGAGGAGGCGCGCAACTTCCCCCACAAGAACGTGATCACGCGCGCGCTCGGCATGCGTGACAACGTGGTGGTCGACATCTCGCGGGTCGATCTGCAAGACGGCGACAGGTTCGTGCTGTGCTCGGACGGACTGTCCGGCATGTTGACCGACGACGAGATCGACAACATCACGCGCCGCCACGAGGATCTCGAGAAGGCGGTGTCGGACCTCATCGATCGCGCGAACGCGGCCGGCGGCACCGACAACATCACGGCGATGGTCGTCGAGTGCTGCTTCTAGCGGCGCGCTGCTAGCCTCGCGAGCGCTTCGCGAGTCCGCGGCGTGGGCGTTGGCCCAGACCGTAGAACCTGCTCGTTGACGTCGGCCAGCAGCGCCGGGCGCCCGTGGACCAGCAGCAGGCGACCGCGTCGCGTCAGCGCGACCAGTCGACGACCGTGACACCGCGGAAGCGACGGAAGTCCGCGACATTTGCCGTCACCACGGTCAGCTCTCGCGTGGCCGCGATCGCTGCGATCTGCCCGTGAAGCAGGGGACCGGGCGAGTCGCAGGGTGGGTGGTCGGAGATGTCCCGGACATCTCGGGACATCTCGGGACATCTCGGGACATGGCCCTTGGGGCCCTTGGGGCCCTTGGGGCCCTTGGGGGGCGGTGACGGGCGCTGTCGGAGCAGATCTGGGTCGCGCAGCCGTTGCGACGCACGGGCCCATCGAGCTACCGTCGATACTAGCGTCGCTGGACGCGAGTGCGTTGTGCGGGCGAGGCGGAGGGCACGTCGGGCCTCGACGAGATTCCCATCGCGGTCCTCCACGACTCTCCATGTCAGAGCACCCAGTGTTCGCGCTCGAGGCCGCACCTTCGCGCTGGTGTCTGCGCGTGACGTCGAAACGTGGACGCGTGAGCGCGCGTTGCAACGACTTCGCGAGTTCGCCGGCGAGTGGCCGGGACGCGACGCGTTGCTCCGCCTGTCCGATTCGTTGATGGGGCCCGACGAAGACATCGACCGGTCGATCGCATTCCTGGCGGACCGCTTCGAGAGCGGGTGGATCGTCGCTGTGCGGCTGCGCGACGACATGCCCGTCGGTGCGAGTCCGAACGCGTTCGCGGCGATCGACTGGGACAACATCCCCATGCTCTCGGAGCTGAGCGCTGCGAGGGACTGGGCGGGAGACCGGGTGGGCGACGTCGACGCGCCGAGCCGGCCTGCGCCGGGCTCCATCCTCGAGCTCCTCTTCAACTACGAGGTGCGGTGGGTCGACGAGATCGGGGAGCCGCTCGCCGGCGTGGCGTTGACGATGGATGTCGGCGACGCTCGCTGCGCGTGCACCACCGATGCCGATGGTGTCGCGAAGTTCCAGGCACCGCTGGTGGATGGGGCAAGGGTCGAGGTCACCGACCTGCCCGCGCTCCGGGAGATCCTGCGGCCTCGGTGGGAGCAGGTCCGCGCCGGCGACCGGCTGGCGGAGCGCATCGACCACACGTACGTCGAGTGTGCCGACCCGCGTAAGCCCGTCGCTGTGAAGCCGGAGATCCGCGAGACGATCGTCGTGCAGCCGTGGGTCGTCCGGGCACGCCTGCTCGAGCTGCTGTTCGAGACGAACAAGGCCTTTCTCTTGCCCGGTGCTCTCGCGCATGTGCGGGAGACCGTGCGGCTCTACCAGCGGCGTGAGGGCTCGTCACTGCTCATCGTCGACCACACGGATGCCACCGGCGAACCGGACGACAACGACTTGGTGTCACGCGCGCGTGCGGACTCGGTGCGCGCATTTCTATGCGACGATGTCGATGCTCGGCTCGCCTGGTACGGCACCGACAGATCGCCCGCGTCTCGATGGGGCGAGGGTGAAGATCTGCTGATGCTCCAGGCGGGGTCGAGGCCGTACGTCGACGCAAGCTTCGATCCCAAGTGGGCGGCGAGTGCAATCGGGACATGGAAGGGCGACTACAGGAGGCTCCGCAAAATAAGTGCTACCAAGCATGGCCTCGGAGCCGACCCGGAATCTCATTTGCGTCGATCCTGCGACCGCCACGGGATCGTTTATTTCGCGGAGCCTCCTAACTAACTCACTGCGTCGATCAGCCCGACCGGGACGTCTCGAGCCTCGATGGTTGATGTCGTGGAGGGAAGGATGCAAGAAGTGAGACACGAGGACGGTAGAGAAGGAACGCTGGCCAACGGTCGGCTCCTGCGCGTGAGCAATCCTTGGGGCGAGCAGCCATTCGAACCCGTCGCTGATACGCCCATCTTCGAACGGTACCTCAGCCTGCAGGAAGAATGCGCGGACGCGTGGCCCCGCTTCCCACTCGACGAGGACTTCGGGCTCGATGACGCCGAGCTGCGGCAGCGGTCCTATCCGGCCGGCAACGAGTTCGAGGTCACCCTCGTCCACGCGGGCCATCGCGCGGCGCTAGAAGCCGACTTCGTGAGGACGGCGACGCAACGCTGGCAAGCGGGACGACCGTGGTGGTCCATCCTCCGGATCGAGCGGGAGTCCACCGGCCCCGAGGGGACCACGGCGATCGTGAGATCGTGGGCGAGGTGATCGCGTGGCCCGCAAGCACACCGTAGAAGCCGGCGACTGGATCGGGGGCATCGCGAACGCGCATGGCTTCGCGCAGTGGGCGAAGATCTGGGACCACGCGCGCAATGAAGGCCTCCGGGCGCTGCGCACGAGCCCCGACATGCTCATGGTCGGCGACGAGGTGCAGATCCCTGGTGCCGAGGACGAGCCGGGCGTGGATGTTCCCACGGGGCGGCGTGCGGTCTTCGTGGCGCGCAGGCCAACGGATGTGCTGCGGCTGCGAGTGACGGGCGTGGCGGCGTTCGTGGCCGCCATCGGACCGATCGACTTCGAGCTCGAGATCGGTGCGGATCGGATCACGGGCACGATCGAGCAGGAGGTCCAGGTCATCGAGGCGCCGCTCCACGCGGCGGCGCAGACGTGCGTGCTGACCCTCGCCGGCACGAGGCCTCTCGAGTACGCGATCGGTGGCATCGGACCCGTCGACGAACAACGGGCCGCCCACGCGCGCGTGGTCAACCTCGGCTTCGACGCCGAGCCCGCGGCCGCGTTCACCACCTACCAGCGCCTGCACGGCCTCGAGCCCAGCGGCATCGCGGACGAACCCACGCGCCTGCGCATCCTGCAGCAGTACGGAGATTGACAACGATGGCCCGGCACAGACCGCGTCGACCAGCCCGATCGGGATGTCTCGAGTCTGGATTGACGACGGCCGATGCCGGAGTTTGCGATGGAGTGCTTGGAGCGGTTGGCCGCCTGTATCGATGTGACGGCCCGTCGCTCTAGCGGCCCCGTGGGCGCGCGTCGGTTCGCTTCGTGCCCGGCGCACGCGGCGTGCCCGGACGCGCCGCTCGGCTCGCGCGCGGCTGGGGCTTGCCCGGGGCGGGGGCGGTCTCCACCGTGGCGGGGACCGGGGCCGTGGCCTCGGACGGGGCGGCCTCAGCGGTCGGCGCGGGGATCGGCGCGCGTGCGGCCCGGGCCGGTGGCTCGCCGCTCGGTGTGCCAGGCCGGCTCGGGGCCGCCGCGGTCTCCACCGTCGCCCCCGCGGGCGCGTCTGCAGATCCAGCGTCGGCACGCGCGCGAGCCGGACGCGCGCGGCCCTCGACGCCGGGTGCCTCGGGAGCCTCGGTCGCCTCGGTCGCCTCGGTGCGCACGACCTTGTCGGTGCCCTTGGCTTTGATCGCGCCCTTGCGGGTGACGTTCTCGATCTCGGCGGCGTCGAGGTGCTTGCCGAGCACCTCTGCCGCGTCGCGACCCTCGTCGCTCACCCGCTGCGCCACGCGCTCGACGACCCCGGGGTGCGTGCGGCTCTGGGCGTTGAGCTCGGCCTTCACCAACTCGAGCAGCGCGGGATCGTCGGAGTCGCTCGCGAGTCGATCCATCGTGGTCAGCAGCCGCGCCATGTCGTCCTTGATCTGGTCCTGCTCGGTCTTGTCGAGGAACGACTGCATCAGGCTGACGAAGGTCGCGAGCAGGATCAGCGCCGAGAGTGCCCACGCGTAGCGCGGGGGCTTCTTCGGATCGCGTTCCATCCAGATGCCGAGCACAGCGGCCAGCCCGGCGACGAACACCGCCGTGAAGGTCACCACCAGATCCATGTCGTCGAAGGCGCTGAACAGCTCCAAGGTCCTGACTCCGGCGACGCCCAGGTCGCGTCTCGACGCTACGGCGGCGTGCGCGAGGGTGTCAACGCGCATCGTCGCCGATGGGTCCGAATGACCCCCGCCCGCGGCGCATGCGGTCGATCCCGCGGCGCGGCGGTCCTAACTTGGGGACGGGGAGGCGCAGCCCCTGCGTTTGCGCCATACCCGGTGCGGCCACGCGGGGCTCCCCTGTTATGCTCGCCGCGCGCGAGCAGCCGACCTGCCGCCGCAATGGAGCTGACGATGTCCCTGACGCGCGAAGAATCGATCGCCAGCCTGCGGCTGCTGGTGTGCATGGCCAAGGTCGACGGGGTGCTCCACGACGACGAGCGCGCGGTGCTCGAGCAGACCTTCGGCGAGATCGACCTGCCCGACGGGGTGACGATGCAGTGGTTGCTCGACGAGCCCATCGAGGTCGGCGCCGTGATCGCGCAGCTCGTCGGCGAAGAGGCCCGCGACCAGGCGTACGCGGCCGTGTACGCGCTCGCCTGCGCCGACGACGACTGCTCGGACGACGAGCGGGCGCTGCTCATCCAGATGCGGGACGCACTCGGCATCGACGCCAGCCTCGATGCGCACCTCGGGCGGCTGTTCATGCCACGCCACCAGGTCCGCGCCGGCATCGCGACGCCGACGCTCGATGCCCTCGCGCGCGACGCCGAGGTGAGCGCGGCGACCCGCAAGTGCGCGATCGTGTCGGCGCTGCTCGGCGCCTTCCCCATCCCGGGGCTGTCGATCGCGACCGATCTGATCATCGTCGGACTGCAGGTGGGCCTCGCCCGCGACATCGGCGGGCTATGGGGGCAGCAGCTCGACACCGCCCAGGCCAAGGGCGTGCTCGCCGGGTTCGGCGTCGGCACTGGTGCCCGCATCGCGCTGTCCAACTTGCTCAAGGTGTTCCCCGGCTGGGGCAGCGCGTTCGGAGCCGCGTCGGCCTATGCGTCGTCCTACGCAGTCGGCCAGGTGATGAACGCCTACTTCCAAGAGGGCCGCGGGCTCTTGGCCGACGATCTCGCGGCGCGGTTCAAAGCCGCGAAGGCCGATGGCAAGCGGGCGTTCGCCGGTGACAGCGAGCTCATCGAGCACCAGCGGGCCGCGCATCAGACCGAGGTCGAGGCGCTCGAGCGTCGGCTCGCAGCCGGCGAGATCACGGCGGACGAGTTCGAGGATCGCATCAAGGCGCTCGTCGCCTGAGCGCGGGCGCTGCCCTCGCGCGCGGCCGGACTGGGTCATCGCGCGCTGCCGCCGCGAGCTCGCGCGCCCGTTCGGCCACCGTTGCGCTCAAGCCGGCACATTGCGGGTCGATGTCCCGCCCATGGATGCGATTCGAGCATCATTTCGGATCTTCCAGGCGATCGACCGTCCGCAGGGGAGACTCGAGGCGCTCGCGCCGTCGCCCCGCGAGGTGACGATCACCGACGAGCGCGCCCGCGCTGCGCCGCGGCCCGTCGAGGCCGCTGCCGCCGGGGCAAAGTCCGACGGCGCGTCGGATCCTCGGCAAGACGGCGGCGGTGCCGAGGGCTCGACCGGCGCGCGTGCAGACGCGCGCGAGCTCTGGGCCCAGGACATGCGCGTACGCGCCGAACAGTCGACGGAGCGCGAGGGCCTGCCGCCGCTGCCGTCGTTCGAGTACAGCGTCGGCGACGACGGTCGTTTCTATGCGACCGACCAGCCCGACTCCTTGGCCGCCGAGTCGCAGGGGCGAGCTGAGGCGACTGCGGTCGAGACCGCCGCCGAGGCGATCGGCGCGCGTCCGCAGCCCGATGCGGAGCGGGAAGATCCGGGGTTGCGCGCGCGCGACGGTCCCGGACGCGGGGCCGACGACGGGCAGCTGGCCGATGATGCGCGGAACGCTGGAGCCCGCGCCCGGATCATCGAGCGCGCCTACGCGGCGCCGCTCGAGCAGCCGACGCCACCGGTGATCGACTCGGTGACGTAAACTCCACCGCGCACGCCGACGCTGCGCGCGTTCAGGGCACGCGGACGTGTCGCCACTTCACGCGGGTCTGGTCGAAGTGCCCGCGCACGTTGGGATCCTGCTCGAGATCCTGGATGCGCCCCTGGGCGTCGCGCGCCCGAGCGGCGATGGTGTATTCGCCGGGCGCCGGCGAGCGCCACTGCCACGACCACACCGTCCACGCGTGCGCGCGCGCGTCGGCCGGCAGCGGGGCGTCGGGAAAGTACTCCTGAGGTGGCGTGATCTCGGCGGGAACCCAGCTGCGGCCGCCGTCCGTCGACACATCGACCGCGGCGATCGGCGTGGCGCCGCCCCACGCCCACCCGGTGAGCATCCAGCCGTCGGCGTTGCGCTGGCAGCGGGTGACCATCGACTTGAGGCCGATCCACCGCGCCTGGACGCGGACCCACTTGCCGTCCTGCAGCTGCTTGTTCGTGAACACCCAGCGGTTGTGGATGCCCATGTGCGGCTGCCGCTTGCCCTCGATGTGCCCGAGCCACTTCACGTGCGACATCGAGTAGATGCCGGGGACGATGAGGCGCGCCGGGAAGCCGCGAGCGCGGCGCAGCGGCTCGCCGTTCATGGTGACCGCGACGATCGCCCCGGACCGATCGAGCTCGTCGACCGACAGTCCATAGTGATAGCCGCGGCGCACGAGTGGGATCGGATCGAGGCCGTGGAACGCGAAGTGCGTCGCTGGACCCGTGCCGCCGGCGGCCTCGAGCACCGACCGCAGCGTGGGCCCTGCCCAGCGTGCCTGGCCGAGCAGGCCCGCCGAACCCATGAGGTGGTTGCCGTTGCCGGCACACTCCATCACGCACAGCCGCTCGACGCGGGGCAGGGCCAGCAGACGGGGCAGGTCCAGCGCGGTCTCGGTGGCGGTGCCGGTGATGCGGAGTCGCCACGTCGCCGCGTCGATCTCGGGATGGCGGTGGCGGTCGCGACGGAAGTAACCATCGACCGGCGTCAGCGGGCCGGACATCGTGCCGGTGCGCTGCTCGACCATGCTGATCATGCGAAACGCGATCGGTTGGAGCACACGGCCGAGCCATCTGCCCATGCCGTCGACCGGACGTAGGGTCAGCTCGTCGCAGACGGCGCGATCGAGCGCCTTTGTCGTGGTGGGCACCAGGGCCCCGTCGTTGGTGCCGGAGTCGGCCATCGCTCGGGCTGTGCTTAGCATTGTTGCGCGATGGCATCGAGTGCGGTCGGCGGTGCGGGCTGCGCGGCCGGCAGACCGCCTGGGCTTGGGCGGCGTTCACAAATCCGGTAGCGTCCCGCCACACCCGGAGACTTCTGTGCTTTCTCGAACGATTCCGACGGCCGGTTTGATGCTCTGCCTCAGCGTGCTCGCCCCGGCGTGCGACGACACCAAGCCCGCAGCCAAGGCCGCGACGGCGGAGACCAAGGTCGACGCAGAACTGGCGGATGCGAAGGCCGCGGACGAGGCGAAGGCCGCGGACGAGGCGAAGGCCGCGGACGCAGCGAAGGCCGCGGACGAGGCGAAGGCCGCGGACGAGGCGAAGGCCGCGGACGAGACGAAGGCCGCGGACGCAGCGAAGGCCGCGGACGCAGCGAAGGCCGCGGACGAGGCGAAGGCCGCGGACGACGCGAAGGCCGCGGACGCGAAAGCCGCGGACGCGAAAGCCGCGGAGAAGCCCTCGAACCCCAAGCCCAACATGAAGAAGCCGGACACCACGAAGCCCGACGACGCCAAGGCAGAGCCGGCGTCCACCGTCGACGGCAAGGCGCTGTACGGCAAGAAGTGCAAGAACTGTCACAATGACAATGGCGACGGCAAGACCAAGATCGGCGCCGAGAACGACATCGAGGACTGGAACGTCGCCGGCTGGAAGACCAAGTGGACCCAGCAGAAGATCGAAGAGATCGTCCTCAACGGCAAGTCCGGCTCCAAGATGAAGCCGTTCAAGGACAAGCTCACCGCCGACGAGATCGTCGCGGTGTCGAAGTACGCGCGCAGTCTGGGCAAGTGAGCCCGGCGCGATCAGCTGGGGCCGGCGACGAGCGCGTCGACGTCGGCCACCAGCGCCGCGAGATCCTCGTCGGGCACGTTCTGGCGATGGTCGGCGAGCTGTAGCCGGACCCGGTCGCCCTGCGCCTCGGCGATCACGATCTCGATCACCGCGCCCGTGACGGCGTCGAAGTGCAGCGACAGGCTGCGGACGAGCCTGCGCGTCGCCGAGTCGCGCACCGGCAGCAGATCGAGGCGATGACCTCCGCGCGGGATGTCGGTGCGGCTGTCGGCGACGAGCGCGGTGCCGTCGCCGGGGGCGAAGGCGAAGCGCAGCCGGTCCCCGAGCCACCCGGCGGCCGCGATCTGGCCGCGGTCGATCGTCGATGCCGCGGTCGCCTTGGCGCGGTTGGGGACGATGCGCAGGCTGTCGGCCGTGATGATCGTGGTCGAGCCCGTGAGGCCGTCGTCGCGCAGCACGAGCCGACCGCCCGGCTCGTACACGAGGGTGCCGGTCACCACCAACGGCTCGACCAGCAGCGAGGTGTTGCGGGTGATCGTGAGACGAGCCACGAGACTGCGCGTGCGCTTGGCGAAGTTGCCCCACAGCTCCAGCCGATTGCTCAGACGCTTGTCCTGGATCTCGTCGCCCCACGCGCGCTGCGGTGCGGCCAAGCCGGCGAGGACGAGCGCCAGGGCACTGCGGCGTCGGATCATGGTCGGCCCTTCTCGCGGGGGCCATCGTCGACGCCCGCGACGCGGCGCAGCACCTTGCAGATCCCCGGGGCCACGAACAGGCCGATGCCCGATGCGGTGGTGGCCCCGAACACGACGACGAGGCCCATGGCTCGCCACATGGGTACGCCCGCGCCGAGCAGCACGGCGCCGGCGGCGATCTGGCACAGGCTGGTGACGATGAGGCCGGTCGCGAACAGCGGCCTGTCGAGGTCGATGGCGCGGCACGCCCGCCCCGCCGAGATCGTCGCCGAGGCGCCGACGAGCAGCAGCGCGGGCAGCATCGACGGCCCCACCGGCACCCCGAGCATCGCCATCGCCGCCAGCACGGCGCAGTGCGTGGCGAGGGTCGCGAACGCGGCGCTGATGGCGATCGTCAGGCTGCGCGTGCCGAGCCACACCACCAGCGCCCCGATCCACATCTGGCACAGCGCGTAGATGCCGAGCCAGTCGGCGAACCCTGCCCGATCGTCGCGCGCTGCGATCGCGGGGCCGACCAGCGCGAGGGGCCGACCCTCAGCGCCCTCGAGGCGCGGCACCGCGGCGTCCGGATCGCCGCCGAGCTGTACGAACGCCCGCACCCGGGGCGGCGCGTCGTCGGTGAGGTAGCGGCGCAGCCACGGGCCCAGCGGTCCGTCGAGCATCGCCTCGGCCGTGGGTGCGCCGGCCTGCCCGGCGGCGCCGCGCAGGAACTCGCCGAATGCGTCGGCGCGGAAGCCCTTGGCCGTCAGGGTCTCGCGCATGGACTCGAGTCGCGACGGCAGCTCGAGCGCCTGCAGGGCAGCGCGGCGTCGCTCGAGCTCGATCGATCGCGCGACCCACAGCCCTGGAGAGTCGACGCGGACGGCGTCGGTGGGGATCATTTCGGCGAGCAAGCGGGCGTCGACGGCGGCCTGCTCGAGCGCGGCGGCGGGGTCGGCCCCCGAGCTGTGGGCGCGGACGATCGTGGCCGGGTCGAAGAAATCTTCGACCAGGCGCCGCTGGGCAGAGCTCGCACCGTACTCCCCGAGGGCGACCCGATCGCCACCGCGGTAGTGCAGCGACGACACGGCGACGATGCCCGCGACCAGACACACCAGGCCCGCCGTGGCGGCGAGCATCGGCATCGCCCGCCATCTGAAGCCGCGGCCCGTCCACGAGACCGCGCCGCCGATACGGGCGTGCACGGCCGGCAGCACGACGCGCAGCGGCACGAGTGCGAGCACGACGAGCACCGCCCACACCCAGCTCGCTCGCTGCCATGCTGGATATGGCGACAGCCACAGGGGCATCAGCGCGGTCGCCAGGACCCCGGCTGCAGGCCAGCCGCGGGCGCTGATGCGTTGCAGGTGGAGCGCCCCCTCGCACGCGAAGCCGAGCCATAGCACGACGAGCGGCAGGCTCCACGCGTCGAGCTCGCGCAGCCAGGCGGCGGCGAACAGCACCGCGCTGGCGAGGCACGCCACGATCGAGAGCGTCTGCCGGACCCGTCGCAGGGCTGCGGCGAGCACCGCAGAGATCGCCGCCAGCGCGACCGCCACGAGGCGCCCACCGGTGGTCTCGACCATCGCAGCCGCGCGCGCCTCTTGGTGGGCCGGCCCGACCCACGCAGCGACGATCGTCCGCTCGCCGATCGCGGTGCGCACCTCGCCCATGACCGCGTCGCCGTCGCGGGTGGTCTGGAGCTGGACGAGCAGGGCGTTGCCGTCGTCGGCGAGCAGATCGCCGGCAGCGGTCACGGTCGACGCACCGGGCCCCTCGGTGCTCGCGAAGCGGCCCCCGGCCTGGGCGAGGGGCCCGAGCAGGCCCAACGGATCGCGCCGCGGATCCTCGCCGGCGACGCCGAACAGCGGCGACGACATGCGCGCACGGAGGGTCTCGACCGCGTCGGAGACCGCCTCGTCGGTGAGGCGAAGGCCGATCTGCGCGAGCGAATCGTCGTCGACGAGGAAGAGCGCATGGGCATCGAACCATGCCGCGGCCTCGCCTGCGGGCGCTGCGATCGGCACGCGCTCGTCGCCGAGTCGCTCGGCGACGAGCGCGGCGGCCTCGATGAGCGCGATGCTGGGATCGTCTTCGCTCGAGCCCTGGGCGCTCGAGTCCTGGGCGGGCAACAGCATCAGCAGCGGCTCGTCGGCGAGGTGACGGTGCTCGGTGGGCAACAGGGCATCGATGCCACCGCTCGTCGTCAACCGATCCGACAGCAGCGCCGCACACGCCAGCGTGATCGCGAGCCATGCGGCGATCACGACGGTTGGCCAACGCGTCGCCCACCGCGACAGCGAGATCGCATCTCCTCCACGGGGCCGATGGGCTCGATCGGGGCCGTCGGAGGCGGGTTCGCGGACGGCCACTTTGCGCGAGAGCCTACCAGCACTTGCCCGTGTTATGGCTTGCCCGTGCGCCTGAACCCCGAGCAAGACCGGGCGGTGGTCCATCACGGCTCACCGCTGCTCGTCCTCGCCGGAGCGGGCACCGGCAAGACCCGCGTCATCACGCACCGCGTCGCCCACCTGCTCGATGGCGGCACGCCGCCGTGGCAGATCCTGGCGGTGACGTTCACCAACAAGGCCGCCGAGGAGATGCGCACGCGCATCGATCAGTTGTGCGAGGGCCGCCACGACACCCGCGAGATCTGGGTCGGCACCTTCCACTCGATCTGCGCGCGCATCCTGCGGCGATGGGGGCAGCCGCTGGGGCTGTCGCCGCGCTTCACCATCTACGACACCTCGGACTCGATGCAGGTGATGTCGCGGGTGCTCGAGGCCCACGACGTCTCGGACAAGCTGTACTCGCCGCGCGGCGTGCTCGGTTGGATCGATCGGGCCAAGAACCGTGGCCTCGGACCCACCGAACTCGACGACATCGGGTTGGTCGAGCCGGTGCGCAGTGTTGTCGCCAAGGCCTATGCCGCCTATCAGAAGCGGCTCATCGCGGCCGACGGCGCGGACTTCGGCGATCTCTTGATGCACGCGGTCGCGCTGCTGCGCCAGGCCAGCAGGCCGGCGGCCGGACAGCTCGCCGACACCGATCCGGTGCGCAAGCTGATGCAGCGCTTCGCCCACGTGGTGGTCGACGAGTTCCAGGACACCAACCCGGTGCAGGCGGAGCTCGTCGACCGGCTCGCGGGCCACGCCGAACTGTGCGTGGTGGGGGATGACGACCAGGCGATCTACGGGTGGCGTGGGGCCGACGTCGCCCAGATCCTGCGCTTCGCCGACCTCCACCCCGGCACCTGCGTGGTGCGCCTCGAGCACAACTATCGCAGCACGGGCAACATCCTGCGCTGTGCCGACGCGGTGATCCGCAAGAACTCCGGGCGGCTGGGCAAGACCCTGTGGACGGACGCGGGCGACGGCGACCGCGTGCGCGTGCTCGAGCTTGCCGACGAGCGAGAGGAGGCGCGGCTGGTCGCGCACGAGATCAGCGCGGCGGTCGACGACGGCGCGGCGCCCGATCAGTTCGCGATCTTCTACCGGACCCACGCGCAGTCGCGGGTGCTCGAGGACGCGCTTCGCACCGCGGGGCAGCCGTGTCGCATCGTCGGCGGCGTCGCGTTCTATGACCGGGCCGAGGTCAAGGACGTGCTCGGGTACCTGATCGTCCTGCAGAACTCGGGCTCGGACGTCCACCTGGCGCGGATCCTCAACCGCCCGGCGCGCGGCATCGGCAAGACCACCCTCGACCGCCTTGCCGCCCACGCGACCGAGCGCGAGGTCACGCTGTGGCAGGCGCTCGGGCAGGCCCACGCCGCCGGGGTCTCGGCCGGGGCCTGCCGCAAGATCGCCGGGTTCGTGGAGCTGGTGGAGCAGCTCGCCGAGTTGGTGCCCACGATGTCCGTCGACGCGCTGGTGGTCGAGATCGTCGAGCGCACCGGCTATCGCGAGGCGCTGTCGGTCGATGGCGACGAGGACGCGCTGGCGCGGCTCGAGAACCTGCAGGAGTTGCTGGGCAACGTCGCCGAGTTCGTCGCCGAGCGGCCGGGCGCGACGCTGGCCGACTACCTCGAGCAGACCAGCCTGGTCGCCGCCGAGCGGGCCGAGGGCGACCCTTCGCGGGCGGTCACCTTGATGACGGTGCACTCGGCCAAGGGGCTCGAGTACGACGAGGTCTACCTCACCGGCATGGAGGAGCGCGTGTTCCCCCATGCGCGCGTGCTCGACGATCCGGTCCAGCTCGAAGAAGAGCGGCGGCTCGCGTACGTGGCCATCACCCGGGCGCGCAAGCGTCTGACGCTGACGATGGTCGCCCGGCGGCGGCTGTACGGACAGATCCAAGCCGGCTCGCCGTCGCGGTTCGTGCTCGACATGCCGCGTGATGCGATCGCGACTGCAACCGCCAGTCGGCACGGCCACCGCGCGCACCATGGCGGTCGTCCGTCGGCGCCGCCGCTGCGCCGCGAGGCGTCGTGGAACGACGACGTCGTCTACGACGTAGACCCCGGCGTCACGCTCGACGCCGACGAGGTCGGCGGCGAAGAGGGCGTGATGCTGTACGTGGGCATGCAGGTCCGCCACAAGAACTTCGGCCTCGGCGAGCTCATCGGCTGGGCCGGCGTCGGCGCCCACCTGAAGTTCAACCTGCGCTTCGCGAAGGTCGGCACCAAGACCATCTTGGCCCGCTTCTGCGAGCCCGTCTGAATCAGGCGAGCGGAACGAACTTGTAGCCGGCGCCGCGCACCGACAAGAACACCACCGGATTGCGCGGGTCGGGCTCGAAGTGCCGACGCAGCCGCATGATGAAGTTGTCGACCATGCGGTGGCTGGGATAGTCCTGCAGCTTCCACACCTGCTGCTGCAGCTCCTCGCGGCTGAGCACGCGGCCGGGGTTGTCGGCGAAGTAGCGCAGCAGGTCGAGCTCGAGCTTGGTGAGGTGGACGTCCTCGCCGCGGACGGTGACGTCGTGGGTCTCGAAGTCGATGAGCGCGTCGCCGAGGCGAAGGGTGTTGGTCGCGGTGCGCGGCGCCTCGTTCTTGCGGCCCCAGTCGCGGCGACGCAGCAAGGATCTCACCCGGGCCAGCAATTCCTCGAGATCGAAGGGCTTGGCGAGGTAGTCGTCGGCGCCGGCGTTGAGCCCCTCGATGCGATCCTCGAGCCCGCCTCTGGCGGTGAGCATCAGCACCGGCGTGGTGTTGCCGGCGTCGCGCAGCTTCTGGCACAGGGCATAGCCGTCGATGTCGGGGAGCATCACGTCGAGCAGGATCGCGTCGTAGACCCGATCGGCGAGGAGCAGTCGACCCGCCTCGCGCCCAGTCGACGCGACGTCGACGGCATAGCCCTCGAGCTCGAAGTTGAGCTTGAGGCCGGCGGCCAGATGTTCCTCGTCCTCGACGAGCAGCACGCGGATGGGGGCGTCGGTCATGCGGAGGACACCGTGTCGGAGATCGTCGACGGGGGGGCTTGGGCGAGGGCGACGTCCGTCGTGATGTCGTCGGCCGCAGCGTCCACCGCGGGCTCCTTGTGCGCCGCCGTCTCGACGTGGGGTAGCACGACCGTCATGCGTGTCCCAGCCCCGACACCGGCCGAGCTCGCCTGCATGCCCCCGCCCAGCCCCCGTACCAGCGCGTGCACGACGAACAGCCCGAGCCCGGTGCCGCGTCGCGACCGGACGGCCTCGCCCTCGACGCGATAGAAGCGCTCGAACACCCGCGCCAGCTCGCGCTTGGGGATGCCGATGCCCGCGTCGACGACGTCGATGCGGAGCGACCGGCCCTCGACCACCGCCGAGATCGTCACGTCGACCGGCGGGTCGGAGTACTTGATCGCGTTGTCGATGAGGTTCTTGATGATGATCTCGAGCGCGGTCGGATCGCTGACGATCCGCAGATCCTCGGGGATGTTGATGCGGACCGAATCGCCGTCGATCGAGTGCCGGCGGCCGACCAGCGCGATACACCGTCGGGTGAGTTCGCCGAGATCGATCGACACCGCCGCCCGACCGCGACCGCCGTGTCCGAGCCGTGTGGCCTCCAAGATGTCGTCGATGAAGCCCGACAGGCGCTCGACGTCATGGCGCATCATGTCGTGCAGCCGGTCCCGCTGCGGCGGCGGCAGCTCGGCGCGGCGGAGGGTCTCGAGACACAGACGCAGCGACGCCAGCGGGCTGCGGAGCTCGTGCGTGACCGAGTCGACGAACGTCGTCTGCCGCCGGACCTCGAGGATCGCGCGGGCGAGGAACACCGCGAACAGCACCAGCACCGTGATGATCGTCGCGAACGAGACCGTGCCCGCGACCAGCAGCCACACGTTGCCCGAGGCCCACTGTTGCGTGAGCTCCTGGTTGCGGAGGATCACCCAGATCCACCCGACCAACAGGGCGGCCGCGAGCACGACGGCGACCGAGCCATAAATGATGGGCCCGGAGATGGAGCGGGTCGGGCGGAGGGCCATCGGGGCTCGCGGCATCATGGCGCGGCCGGCGGGCGGCGGCCACCCACCTTGCCCTGTCGGGGCGATCCCCTACGCGGATCACCGCCATCGACAGAGCCATCCACAGGTTGTCCACGCGCTGTGGATTGCCCGTCATTTCGGCCAATTGAGCCGTGGGACGGCACGTAGGGGGATGTAGGCGCGAACCGCGGGGCCTGCGTGGTCCGCGTGCAACCCGGTGGGTCGTACGGATCGGGCACGGCCGGTACGATGCCGCTCACCAGGAGACCAATGACCTTCGTCGTCACCTCGAATTGCAACGGCTGCCGATTCACCGACTGCGTCGCAGTCTGTCCCGTGGAGTGCTTCCACGGCGACGACAAGATGCTCTACATCGATCCGGACGAGTGCATCGACTGCGGCGCGTGCGTGCCCGAGTGTCCGGTCGAGGCGATCTTCGACGAGACCGAGCTGCCGCCGAACCTGCAGGAGTACAAGGGCATCAACGCCGAGCGCGCCAAGGGCCTGCCCGTGGTCGCGGAGAAGGGTACGCCCTCGCCCGGCGCCGAAGATCGCAAGAAGGAGCTCGGCTTCTAGCCTCTGCGGCGGCGCGGCGTCGCTCGACGATCGAGTTCAGCCCGCGGTCGTCCGCGGGCGCGCCGCGGGCTTCGCCCTGCGCTTGCCTGCTTTCGCCGAGCCTGCGCCGCGGATGAGCTGCGTGCCGCCATGGCGGCGCTGCTCCCGGCCGGCGACGGTTGCGGTAGCGTTGCACGCCGCGGTGCGAGGTGCCCGCGGCGTGGTTCTGCGTGCCGTCCACGACGTCCATCCTGACGCTGCTCGTCGGCATCGCCGGACTGCCCGTGCCGGTGCAAGCGCCCGCGGCTGTGCCGGTGCCCGCGGCTGTGCCGGTGCCCGCGGCTGGGCCCAGCGATGAGGCCGAGGTCGAGACCGTGCCATTGGGCGACGCGATCGTCGTTCGGCCTGGCGCGACGTGCCTCGAGCGCGCGCAGCTCGAGGCCCAGGTGCGCACGTGGATCGAGCGCGAGCGCATCGACGCCCGACTCATCGTCGAGGTGGTGGGCAACGCCACCGATCCGCGGCGGCTCGCCTTCTCGTTGCGGCGCGGCGACGAGGTGATCGCGGTGCGTCGCTTCGATCCGACCCCGGTCCGTTGCGCCGATCTCCACTCGGTGGTCGGTCTGGCGATCGCGCTGGCGATCGATGCGACCTTGCTCGAGCAGGAGCAGCCGATCTCCCCCGCGCTGCGGCCCCCGAGCCCATCGCCGGAGTCGACCCCGCCCGCCCAGCCTCCCGCCGTGGCCCCGCCCGCTCCGCGCGTGCAACCGAGTCCGCCGCGCCGGCCGCCGCGTCGCCGCTGGGCGCTGTGGTCCGAGATCACCGGCGTGTTCTCGATCGGTGCGCCGCCGGGCGTCGGTGGTGGTGCGCGCTTTGGAATGTTCGGCCGGTGGCGCGACACCGTCGACATCGGCGCGGGGCTGGTCGCGCAGTCGTCGGGGACCGAGGCGATCGGGGAGGGCCGGGCGCTGTTCTCGGCGGTGGCCGCCCGACTCGACGGTTGCGGCGGACCGCTGCTCGGGCGGATCCGCGTGCGCGGCTGCACCGGCCTCATCGCGGGCGCCGGCCTCGCGGCCGGGCAGAACTTCGACATCGACGCGACCACGCGGCTGCCCTGGGTCGCGATCCCGCTCGGCGTGCGGATCGAAGTCCGTCTCGCCGAGCGCTTCTCGTTCGTCTTCGGCGCCGAGGGGCAGGGGACGGTCGTGCGTCCCACGTTCAGCGCCCGCGCCATCACCGGCGAGCGCGCGACGCGGGGCTTCGCCCGCTTCAGCGGCGCCCTCGAGGCGGGGCTGGCGATCTTGCTGTGGTGAAACCCGTGGCCGAACGCTGAGCGCGGCGGCAGTGTCACGTGCGTGCGCTTTGCCGGTCTGGACGCACGCCTGCTCGGACCAGTTCGGGTCGCTGTTGGGGTTTCGAGGCGTGAAGGGAAAGCACTGGAATGGCCATGCAGACCGTGGGACCCTCCCCCGCAGCAGTGAATGGCTCCCATCTGGACGCGGAGGCGCTGTACCGCGCCCATTCCGAGTTCGTCGCTCGCTTCTTGCTGAAGCTGGGGGTCTCGGGTCAAGACGTGCCCGATCTTCTCCAAGAAGTCTTCCTCGTCGCGCATCGCCGCGGGGGTTTCGTGATGGGCGTCGCCAAGCCGACCACGTGGCTCGCCGAGATCTCGTTTCGCGTCGCCTCCGATCGGCGCAAGAAGACCCGCCGCAAGCCCGAGGACTCCGACACCGAAGCCGTGTCGCTGGTGCCCGCCGCCGGCGCCACGCCCGGCGAGGCGGCCGAGTCGCGTCAGGGTCTCGCCCGCGTGCAGCAGGCGCTCGATTTGCTCACCTTCGACAAGCGCCTGGTGTTCGTGCTGTTCGAACTCGAGGGCGAGTCGTGCGACTCGATCGCGCGGGGGCTTGGGATCCCCGTGGGCACGGTGTACTCGCGGCTGCACGCGGCGCGCCGCGAGTTCGCGCGCGCGCACACCCAACTGTCGGCAGAGCCCACGGCGGTCGCGGTGGCTGGCGCTCCGGATCAACCGAATGATCAACCGAACGAACAACCGAGTGCAGAACCGAGTGAACGATCGCCCGACAAGGCGATCGCGGGAGCTGGCGCATGAGTGAGTTCCCAGAGAGTGGGTTCGCCGAGAGCGAGTTCGCCGAGAGTGAGCTCGCCGAGAGTGAGTTCGCCGAGAGTGAGTTCGCCGATCAGGAGCCGATGCGTTGGCTCGACGATCCCAGCGTCGACGCGGCGCTGCGTGCCGACCTCGTCTTCGGCGCGGGCGCGCGGGCGGGCGGTGTCGATTACGCGACTTCGCTGGTGGCGCTCCGCTCCGCGATCGCAGCGCAGACCGGGGCGGTCGCACCTGCGGCGGCGGGAGGCAAGTCCGTCGGCTTCAAGGCGGTGGTCGGCGGTGCGTTGATGGCTGGCGCCGCCTTCGTCTGGGCGCTGCGTGGCGATGTGACGTCGGCCGATGCGCCGCCGCCCTCGCGCGAAGTCGACGCGTCCCACGACGTGGCCGCGCCGGCCTCCAGGCCCGCCTCCGCGCCCCGAGCGGGTGGTCCGCCGACGGCCACAGCGCCCGCGCAGCAGGCCGAAGCCACCTCGGTCCGCGAGCCCGACCTCACGCCCGCGCCCGTCGACGCGCCGGAAACGGCACAGGTGACCGCGAGCCCCGAGCCCACCGCAGGCAGGCCGGACACCGATGGTTCGCAGCGGACGGAGTCGCCGCGACGCTCGCGTCCGCCCCAAGGCGACGACGATCGATTCCTCCGCGAAGCCAAGCTCGTCGCGCAGGCCCGCAAGGAGCTCCGCGACGATCCGACCGCCGCGTTGGCGTCGACCTCACGGCACGCCCGCGATTTCCCGGCCGGCGCGCTCGTCGAAGAGCGGCGTGCGATCGGCATCCGGGCGCTCGCGAAGCTCGGGCGCGCGGACGAGGCGCGGAGCGAAGGTGCGGACTTCCTGCGCGAGTTCGGCGACGGGCCGCACGCGGATGCGGTCCGTCGCGTCATCGCCGACGACACCACCGCGCCCGACGTCGCCCCTTAGCGATCCGGCCGTCGCGATCCGGCCGTCGCGATCCGGCCCGAACGCACGTTCGGGCGGCGCGTCCGTGTCGGCTCCGCCATGGGCCCGTCACCGTCGCGTGCGCCGCACAGGCAACTCGGGTATCGTCGCCACGATGTGGCGTGGGTCGAGGTGGGCGCGATGGTGTCGGTCGGTCGCGGAGCGCCGCGGCCCAGTCGCGTCCGCCGCTGCGGCCGTGGTCGGCGTGCTCGCCGGCTGCGAGGTGAACGGGCTGGTCGGATCCAACGTCAGCGTCGGGGGCGGCGGCAGCGGTGTCGACGACGGCAGCAGCACCGGTGCGGGCAGCACCGACGTCAGCGTCGGAGATGGTCCCTCGATCACGGGCGCCTCGTCGATCGAATCGTCGGCGGGCGAGGATGATGACGGCGACGAGACCTCGGGCGTGCGCTTCGATCTCGGCCAGCCCGACGCGCCGGCGAGCTGCGACGCGCCACTGCACGAATCGTGCGACGCGAACAGCGATGATCCGTTCCGCGCGATGGGATTCGGCTGTCCCGGTGGTGCCCCGGCGATCGGCACCATGCGCGGTCACCCCGCGGCGATGACGGTCCACGAGGGCAAGCTCGGCACCTCGAGCGCGTACCCACCGCGTGAGGGCGAGCGCTTCGTCGTGCTCTCCACCGGCATCGCCGAGCAGCTGGCGATGTCGCCGGCGGAACTCGTCGCCGCCGACCCCAGCTGCAACCCTGTCGCGTGTCCGAGCACCCAGCACGGCGCCGAGGTCTTGGCGGTGCTGCCCGAGCCCATCGATGTGCGGCCGGTGTCGACGAGCGGCATCGACTGCATCGCCGATTCGACGCTGGTCGGCGAAGGCGACTGCTCGAACTCGCTGTTCGATCAGTTCGTCGCCGGGTCGGGCGCGCTCGACTATGTCGAGCTGCGGGTCGAGACCACGGTGCCCGCCGGCGTCGATGGCTTCAGTTACGACTTCGCGTTCTTCTCGGTGGAGTATCCGTCGTGGATCGAGCACGCCTCGCCGTTCAACGACATGTACGTGGCGTGGCTGCAGTCCGAGGAGTGGACCGGCAACGTGTCGTTCGACGAGTTCGGCCACCCGATCTCGGTGACGGGCGTCTTCTTGGACTACAAGGACGCGCCCTCGGCGGGGTGCCCCGCGCCGTGCTCGGCGCCCGAGCTCGCCGGCTTCGCGATGGAGGGGCACGCCGGCACCAAGTGGCTCGAGACCTCGGCCGGTGTCAGGCCGGGCGAGGACATCACGCTGGTGTTCACCATCTTCGATCTGACCGACGGCGCCTACGACAGCATGGCTGTGCTCGACAACTTCGAATGGACCTGCGGTGGAGCCCCTCCGTTCACGCAACCGGTCGGCTGAACGCCGTATCGCGCTCGTCGCGTCGCTGATGGTCGTGCCCGGGTGCATCGTGTCGATGTTCAGCGGCGAGGCGGCGTCGACGACCGGCGAGGGCGTGCCGATGGGTGGAGGAACTACGGGCGGTGATGCGCACGGCTCCGCGTCGTCGTCGTCGTCGTCGTCTGGTGCCGGGGACTCGCCAGGCGGCAGCAACTCGGGCGGCGACGAGACCGGTGAGCCCGAGGATCTGCCGCGGCCCAATCGCGGCGACTGCTGCGAGGTCGCCGGGGGCAGCGGCTGCGGTGACGCGTTCGTGGCCGAGTGTGTATGCCTCGTGGGTCCGCTGTGCTGCGCACAGAGCTGGGATGCGCTGTGCGTCGACCACGTCACCGAGCTCGGTTGTGGCGGCTGCGATTTCGGTCCCGCGACGTTCCGCCCGTTCGGATGCTGCGAAGCGCACGTCGATCCGTCATGCGACGACGCAGTGGTGGCGGAGTGCGTCTGCGCGACGGACCCCTACTGCTGCGATATCGCTTGGGACGAGGTGTGCGTCGAGGCCGTCGAGACCACCGGTTGCCGCGTGTGTGCAGGCCCGACGCCGGGTGACTGCTGCGACATCGGCGAGGGGGCGAACTGCACGGATCTCCGCGTCGCGCAGTGCGTGTGCTCGTTCGATCCGCACTGCTGCGAGGAGCACTGGGATGAGCTGTGCGTCGATGGGGCCGCGGACGGCTGCGGCGGCTGTGATGGTGGTGACGGTGGGAGCAGTGGCGACGGGGCGACCGGTGGGTCCAGCACGGGCCACGGCAGTGATGACGGCGCCGATCCGTACTGATGGTCATCACGGCTCGCAGCGCCCGCACGTGCGTGCGGATGAAGGGCCGGGTGTGCTGGGGCCATGGAGTGTGCATAGACCGATCGGCACTCCCACCGGTGCGCCCGATTTCAGGGGCGGTCGCATCGGTCGCCGTCTGGCAGCGCGGGCATCAGCGACTGCGGCGGACAGGGGAGTGCCGGTCGGTACCCTCGCGGTCGGGGGCGGAAACGAGAAAGACCCCGCTGCCGGCTGGCAACGGGGTCTTCGCGGTCGAACGCAGGGTGGTCACTCGCACGCGGCGATGAAGACGGTCTTGTCGTCTGCGCAGTACGCGACGGTGTTGGCGTCGGCGCAGCAGCCGATCGCCGCGATCGGGCCTTCGTCGGCGCTACAAGGGTCACCCTCGACCGGAATCTCGGCGCAGTCGATCGGGTAGACCTCGTCGGGATCCTCGCCCAGGCCGCCGCAGTCGTAGAGTCCCTGGTCGAGGAGCCAGCCGCAGGCGCCCGGGTCGCCGGTCTCGCTGCCGGTGTCGGTGCCCGAGCTGTCGGCGCCGGTCTCGGTGGAGGTGGCCCCGGTGTCAGAGCTGTCGGCGCCCGTGGTGGGATCGGTCGCGCTGGTCGACGGGTCGCTCTCGGTGGCCGACGGATCGGTGGCGGTCATGGTCGCGGTGGCGGTCATGGTCGCGCTCGCGGTGCCCGTCTCCGCGGCGTCGGTGTCGTCGCCGTCGCTGATGACGCAGGCGCCGAGTGCAAGGGAGAACAGGACGGGGGAGATCTTGATGAGGTTCATGTTGAATCCAGTTTCTTGGGCTGCGACGGATCGCAGGCAGGGTCCAGGGGACCACGAAGACTAAGCACACGCGGGCGGCCGGTGCAACTCGGAGCGGATCCGACCGCCCCGTGCCACCGGTCGCGCTGGGCTACTTCGCGGTCTTCATCGTGTCGGTCGCGGCCTTCGGCGTGGCGCGCTGCTTGGCCTTCACGAACTTGAGCGTCATGCGGTCGCTCTCGCCGATCGCCTCGTACTTGGCGCGGTCGGTGTCACCCTCGCCGAGGCTCGGCGGCAGCGCCCACACGCCCTTGGCGTAGTCCTTGGTGTCTTTGGGGTTGGCGTTGAGCTCGGACTTGGCCGCGAGCTTGAAGCCGGCCGCCTCGACCTGCTCGATGAGCCACGCCTGGGGCAGGTAGCCCATGGGTGCGGACTTCACCGGATCGGCGCCGTCGGGGGCGCGGTGCTGCTCGATCGCCAGCACGCCGCCGGGCTTGAGCGTGGTGTGGGCCGCCGCGAGGAAAGCGGCGAGCTTGCCGTCCTCTGCGAGGCCGTGGGCCGCGCGCATGAACAGGATCATGTCGCGCGATCCCGGCGCGCCCATCTCGAAGGAGTCCGAGCCGCTGTTGGGCACGCGCTCGACCTTGCCGAACACCGCCGGCGCCGTGGCGAGCATCGAGGTGGTGCGCTTCGCGTAGTACGCCGACGGATCTTCGGGGTTCGGCTCGCGCGTGGCGACCGCGAGCGTGCCCTTGTTCGCCAACACGACCGCGAGGATCTCGGTCCACCAGCCGGCGCCGGGGCCGACCTCGAAGACGTTCATGTTGGTCGCGAGGCCGAAGAACTTGAGCGTCTCGAGCGGGTGACGGAAAGAATCGCGCGCGGCGTTGCCGGGCTTGCGGTGCTCGCTGGCAAGGACGGCCTTCGTCGCCTGCGACAGCGAGCGCCAGTTGGTGGCGGCCAGCTTGGTGGTCGCGGCGGTGAGCTCCGGCGTCCAGCGGGCGGCTTCGGCCTTGTTCTCGGCGTCGAGCTTGGCGAGTCGCTCCTGGGCCTGCTTCTTCGCCTCTGCTTGGGGATCGGGCTTTGCCGGCTCGAGCGGCTTCTCGGCGGGCTCGGCGGTCTCGACCGGCTTGCCGGCGGCAGGATCGAGGTCACTCGGTGGCGACGACGACGACGATGCGGAGACGGAGCAACCGAGCGCGACGGTGAGCGCCGCCGCAAACAGACGTGGGGTTCGCATGGCCCCCCCCATACACCAAAGCGCAGGACCCTGGAATCCGGACCCTGCGCCGATTGATGGCCGGATGTTCGAGGCGTGGGGCCGCTTACTCGGCGAGGTGCTCGCCAGGCTCGAGATCCGCGGCGAGCTCGATCACCGCGCCCACGGTGACCTCGATCCGCGCCGTGCCCATCGGCGGCTCGAACGCGAGGCCGGTGGATTCGACGATCACCTCGCCCGCTTCGTCGACGGCACGCCAGCGGCGTGGCGGCTCGCCCTCGTCGAAGCCCTGGGCAGGTTCGCGAGTTCATCATGCGTTCCCCGTTCCGTCCGCCTTGGGTGTTCGCCGAGGGCCCCGAGGTTCCCGCCGTCGTCGGCGCAGCGCGCACGCCTCCGTAGATCGGGATACAGTTGCGTCGCCGTGGCGCGAGCGTTCGCATGGTGGTGGATCCCGTTGCTGGTCGCCTGCGATCCGCAGCCGGGTGCGGCGACCTGCTTCGACGTCTGCGGTGAGGGCACCCGCTGCGAGCAGGGGCGCTGCGTCGTGGCGGCCGAGCCCGAGCCTGCGGCGGACGCCCCTGCGGCCCCCACCAAGGCGGGCAAGCGCGGCCGCAGGCGTTCGAACGCCGCGGCCGATGGCGGCGATCCGGAGCCCGCTGACACGGCGCGCTACGTACCGGTCGCCGACGGTCACATCCCGCGGTACGACGCCAAGGCCACCACGGTGCTCGACCCCGACGCCGGCAGCGAGCGCCTGGGCGACTCGGTGGTGCGGGCCGAGTTGCGACGGCTCGAGCCCGCGCTCGACCGGTGTATCGCCGATGCCGTCGCGGGTGGGGTCGACGTCGGCAGTGGCCGGGTCGACTTCGTCTTCGGCCTGACGGCCAAGGGCAAGGTGTCGGGCGTCACCGCGAAGGCGTCAGGGCCCCTGCGGGAGTCGGGCGTGCTCGGATGTCTGCGCACGGTGGTGTTCGACCACCGCTTCCCCGCCTACGACGGGCCACCGATGGGCGTGGACTACTCGTTCGAGATCGGATGAGCGCGGTTGGCCGTGCTCAGACCTGCTCGGCCTTCGCCTTCGCGATCCACTTCTCCATCTCGTCGCCGAGGACCTTCTCGACCTTGCCCTGGAAGGGCCGGAACAAGAACGGCATGTCGCCCTCGATGCGGACCTCGTCGTCGGTGATGCGGATGTCGACGGTGAGGATCTTGCCGAGGACCGAGAACGAGAGCGCGGCGTCGGAGTCGGTGCTCCACTTCAGCGATGGATTGTGATCGGCGAGCTTGACCTTGTAGGTCTCGTAGGCGTTCTCGACGACCTGACGGACGCGGGAGCGATCGGACAAACCGTGCTTGGCGACGTACTTCATGCGATTGCGCGGGACTATAGCAGCGCCCGGCGGGCTCGGCTATGGTCCGCCGCGCCATGGACATGCCGACGGCATCCACGACATCGCGAGCGACCTTCGGCGTGGAGCGGGGCCAGGCGCCGAGTACGGGTGGCACAGCCCGGTTCCGCATCCTGTTCCTTCTGTTCTTCCTGTCGGGGATGAGCGGACTCATCTACGAGTCGATCTGGTCGCGCTACATCAAACAGTTCGTCGGGAGCGCCGCGACCGCGCAGATCCTCGTGCTCAGCCTGTTCATGGGCGGCATGTCGCTGGGCGCGCTGCTCTCGGGGCGTTTCGTCGCGCGCACGCGCTCGCCGGTGGTGGTGTACGGCATCATCGAGGGCCTCATCGGTGTCTACGCGCTGGCGTTCCCGCACCTGCAGGAGTTCACGGCCCGCTTCGCCTACGACTCGCTGTTCCCGATGCTCGGCGGCGGCACGGCGGTCGAACTCGCCAAGTGGTCCCTCGCCGGCCTGCTGATCCTGCCGCCCTGCGTGATGCTCGGCACCACGTTCCCGCTGATGAGCGTCGGCATCCTGCGGCGCGAACTCGGCCGCTCGGGCGAGATCCTGAGCATGCTGTACTTCACCAACAGCCTCGGCGCGTCGGTGGGTGCGATCTTCTCTGGCTTCGTGCTGGTCGCCTACGTCGGGCTGCCCGGCGCGCTGATGGTCGCAGCGGCGCTCAACATCTTCATCATGCTCATCGCGATCCGCGATCGGACACCCACGGCCGCGATCGAGCGCCGCGAACTCGGCGGGGAGAGCACGGCCACCGCCGGCAAGGTCTGGCTGTATCTCGCGGTGGCGATGGGCACCGGCCTGTCGTCGTTCATGTACGAGATCGGCTGGATCCGGCTGCTGTCCACGATCCTCGGCGCGGCCACCCACTCGTTCGAGATCATGCTGTCGGTGTTCATCTTCGGCCTCGCCATGGGCAGCCTGTGGGTGAAAAGGCGCATGGATCGCTACAAGCGCCCGGAGATGACGCTGGCGATCGTGCAGCTCGTGATGGGCCTGTCGGCGATCGCGACGCTGCCGGCGTATCGGCTCGGCGTGCTGGCGATGGGCGGGCTGCTCTCGGATCAGTGGATCGAGTTCGCGACCGGCGATCCGGATCTGGTGCGCACCGAGGGGCTGTGGCTGCAGTTCAACATGCTCAAGGTCCTCATCTGCGCGATGATGATGTTCCCCGCGGCGTTCTGCGCCGGCATGACGCTGCCGTTGCTGACCCACGTGATGCTCAAGCGCGGGCAGCCCGAGGGGGTCGTCGGCAAGGTCTACGGGTTCAACACGCTCGGTGCGATCACCGGCGCCACCTTGGCCGGCCTGGTGCTCATGCCCATCGTCGGGCTCAAGGGCGTGCTCGTCATCGGCGCGCTGGTCGATCTGCTGCTGGGGTTGACGCTCATCCGCGCCGAGATCGCCACGGGGCGAGCTCCGGCGGGCGCCCCCAAGCTGCTACGCAACGCCGCGATCGGCACCGTCGTTGCCGTGTGCGCCGGCCTGCTCGTGCGCATCGATCCCACAGTGCTGACCTCGACCGTGTTCCGCAACGGTCGCATCAGCCTGCCGGAGAGCTACGAGGTGCTCTCGTACGTCGATGGCCGCACCGCCAGCGTCACGGTGGTGAAGACCGACCTCGCCAACGGTCACCACGTCATCTACACCAACGGCAAGCCCGACGCGTCGGTGGTGCTCGATCGCTGGCCCGAGGGTCGCGACCGTCTCGAGGGCCCGGAAATCGCGGGCGACGAGCCCAACCAGTTCCTGGTCGGCCTGATCCCGCTGATGGCCCGGCCCGGCAGCACCCACGGCGCGCTCATCGGCTTCGGTTCGGGCGTCACGTGCCACACGGTGCTGGCCTCGCCCCACCTCGACCGCCTCGACACCGTCGAGATCGAGCCCGAGATGGTCGAGGGCTCGAAGTACTTCATGCCGGTGAACTACCGCGCCTACGACGATCCGCGCAGTCACATCCACTTCGACGACGCCAAGGCCTACTTCGCCTGGGCCGGCGACAAGTACGACTTCATCATCTCGGAGCCGACCAACCCGTGGGTGTCCGGCGTCTCGAGCCTGTTCACCACCGAGTTCTACCAAGAGGTCAAGCGCTATCTGAAGCCGGGCGGCGTGCTCGCGCAGTGGGTGCAAGGCTACGAGCTCTCCGACCCGCTGATGATCAGCGTGCTCGCGGCGATCGATCGCGAGTTCGAGGACTACCTCATCGTCCGCATCGGCTCCTCGGACTGGGTGATCATCTCGTCGGCCGACGGTCCGATCGGCCAGCTCGATCCCGAGCCGCTGTCGTGGCCCGACGCGCAAGAGGCGTTCGAGCTGCTCGGCATCCACGACATCGGTCAGATCGACGGGCTCATCACCGCCAACAAGCGGATGCTGCACCCGTTCTTGGTCGACAAGGTGCCCAACCGCGACAGCCACCCGATCCTCGACACCGGCGCCGAGAAGGCGCGCTTCCTCAAGCACCGCGCCGAGTTCCTCCACGAGCTGCGATGGTCGCCCGCGCCCGTGCTCGAGGTGTTCGGCGACATCGCGCGGCGGCCGTACCCGCGCGGTGGCATCGGCGACTATCGCGACCCGCACATCCTGTTCGAGACCGAGCAGGCGGCGCTGCTCATGCGCCTCTTCGACGACCCCGAGGCGCGCGTGGCCCAGGAGCTGTCGGCGACGGCGATGACGACGTGGCAGGCGGCCGACGCCCAGCTCGGCGGGGCGGGCAGCCCCGACTGGGACGGGTGGATGCGGGCGACGTTCGAAGTCTACCGCGCGGTCGCGCCGCACATGGAGCTGCGCGACATGCCGTTCTGGCGGCGCGTGCAGACCAAGGCGGCGCGTGCGGACGCACCGCAACCGGTCGTCGACGCGATCGGCCTGCTCGACGCGCTGCTCGCCAAGGACGCCGAGACGATCCTCGAGATCACCGCGCGGCGGATCGGTGACGAGGGCTTCGCGATTCCCAAGAGCCTGCAGACAGTCGCGGTGGTCGTCGCGCTCGAGCTGAAGGGCGCGGCGCTGGCCGACAGGCGCGCCTTCGTCGACGCGAACATGATGGATCTGCACAACGGCGGCACCAACGAGGACACGGCGTACCGGGTGATCCGGGCCTTCGCGACCCGCGAGTAGAGCGACCCCGCCATGAGCCTCCCATCCCTCCGCCGCCGCTCCTCACCCCGGCGGGGCGGTGCGTCTGGGCAGCACCCGCCGCGCGACGTCGAGCCCGAGCGCGAGCACGCCGGCGGTCGCGACGATCATCGCGACCACCACCGGCAGCAGTGACGCGCCGAGCATGAACGCCAACGTGGCGATCACCGCCGGTAGCTGCGGCGCCGAGGTCGACAGCAGCAGCGCGTCGAACTCGGCTTCGGCGCGCTCGGTCTCGGTGCGCCGCGGCGCGGGCAGGCGGGCGAGATGGCGGGCGACCAGCCATCGCTGTACGCGCGCGCCCAACGGCACCGCGAGCGCGCAGGCGACGGGCCCGAGCCACACCCACGGCGTGATCGATGGCCCCAGCCACATGCGCACCTCGTCGAACTCGGCAGGAAACAGCGCTCGACGCAGGCCGGTCTCGAGCGCCAGTGCGAGTGGGGTCGAGGTGGAGACGAGGGCGAGGACGCCGTAGAACTTCGCCCGGCTCGGGACCGCCACATCTCGAGTATGCCAGGGCGATCCACAAGACGGGACGGCGTGTCCCTTCCCTGCGTCGGGCAGAGCCCGCCCGCAGCCTGGCCGCCACCGAAGTGCAGCGCCGCGTCGACATCGCGCCCGAGCGCGTCGCGATCGCCGTCGAGCGCGGCGTCGAGCAGGGCCGAGGCGTCGGTCTCCCCGTCAGATCAAGCGTACACCGATGAGGAGCGAGGTGATGGTGTCGAGCTCCACCACGCCCGGGAGCGGCTGGTTCTCGTAGCGCAGGGTGAAGGTGGTGCCCATCGTGAAGCGGTCGGTCAGCGAGACGGTGAGCGCGTTCACCCAGTTGACCCGGAAGCGGCGACCGACCAGCACGCTCTGCAGGTACTCGAAGCCGGTGTCGAAGGTGACATGCTTGCTGAGGTTGTTGGTATAGCCGGCGAATAGGCGCGCCGCGTGGTTGATGAGGGTGCGGTTGGGGCGCTCGCCGTCGATGGCCTCGGCGTTGTCGCGCCCCAGCTCGCTGCGGAGATCGAACTGGAAGTCGTAGCCGGCCTCGAACCAGAGCTTGTGGTCGGCCTCGGCCAGCGCATACATCGCGACGCCGGGGTCGATGTTGAGGCGCAGATCGAGGCCCTGGAACTTGTCGTAGCGGGCCGTCGACATCAAGAACGCCGAGAACCGCGGGTGGAAGAACACGTCGTAGCGGACCTGGCCCTGGACGTTCGACGCGGTGTCGGCGATGCGGCCCTCGTCGATCCCCTCGGTGGTGGTGTCGTCGCGCACCGCCAGCGCGGCGCGGCCGTAGTTCCCGGCCGCCGCCGCGGTGAACTGGTGGATCTTGCGGCGGATGACGAACTTGCCCAGGCCGGTGATCGCCAGCGAGCGCGCGTTGCCGGTGTTGAAGATGCCGCCGAACGAGAGGTTCAGACTCGTGATGTCGGTCTCCTCGGCCGCCGCCGCCGCCGAGGCGAACTGGCCGGAGCCGCCGAGATCCGTGCTGCCGGTGGTCGTCGGATCCTTCTTGGCGGTGCCCGCAGGAACCACCGGCTCCTCGGCGACGACGGTCTGGGCGAGGGAGGCGGCGAGGGCCGCGGCTGCAATGAGGCTGGACATGGGGGCTCCTGGCGGGGCGCGAGTGCACGGCACAGGCCAACGACGACCGTGTCCGCAGCGCCATCGGGTCGGGGCGAGTTGGGGCGGCGGGGCGAGTTGCCCCGGGCATGCCGAGCGTGAAAGCGTGCTTCGGGTTCGCCGATTCGGCATGGCCATCGGCCACGACGCCCATCCGTCGATGAGTAGTATATGTTCGGGATCTTGGGCAAAGACTTGAACAACTCGGGTGCATCATCGGGTCGCGTGTTGGTCGTCGAGGACGACGGTGATCTCTGCGATCTGTTGGTCGCCGGCCTGGGCGCCCAGGGCTTCGGGGTCACCGCCGTCCGTTCGGCCGAGGCCGGGCTCCAGGCCGCCCACGACGACGAATTCGACGTCGTGTTGGCCGACGTGAACCCGCCGGGTATCACCGGCCTCGAGTTCTGCGCGCGCCTGGTCGCCGACCGGCCGCACCTGGCGGTGATCGTGATGACCGCGTTCGCGAGCATGCGGTCGGCCATCGATGCGATCCGCGCGGGCGCGTACGACTACATCGAGAAGCCGATCGACATCGACGCGGTTGGACTGCGGGTGGCGCGGATCGTCCGCGAGTGCCGGATCCGCGACGAGGCCCGGCGGCTGCGCGAGGCGGTCACGCCTGCCGCCGGGTTCGGCGGCCTGTCGGGCACCAGCGCCCCGATGCCGGCGCGGTCCCCCTTCCACCGGGCAAAGCCCGGCGGAACCTTCCCCCTCCCATTCGCTGACGCTCTCTCAGTCGGCGACGTCGAATTCGATGCGTCGGTTGATGGCGCGGCCGGCCTTGGTCTCGTTGCCTGCGATCGGCGTGTCGGGTCCGACGCCGCGCGTCGTGATCCGCCCGCCATCGACGCCTTGGCCGACGAGGTAGGCCTTCACGGCTTCGGCGCGCTGGGCCGACAGGGCGATGTTGCCGTCGCGCGATCCCTGATCGTCGGTGTGCCCGGTGATCTCGAGGCGCACCGACGGAAACTCCTTCAATGTGGCCGCGACGCCGTCGAGGACGCCGCGCGAGCTATTCCGGATCGTGGCGGCGCCGCTGTCGAAGGTGATGCCCCCGATGACGCCGCTGAGTTTCTCGACCTTCTCGGGGGCCTCGTCGGGGCAGCCGTCGGCGTCCTCGAAGCCGTTGTAGGTCTCGGGGGCGTCGACGCACGTGTCGCGGCTGTCGAGGATTCCGTCGCCGTCCTCGTCCGCGACGGGACAGCCGTTGGGGCTGTCTCCGTACTCTTTGGGGCAGTCGTCGCGGCGATCGATCACGCCGTCCGCGTCGGTGTCCTTGTCGAGCGGGCAGCCGTCGTCGCCCTCGCCGGATTCGTTGGGGCAGGCGTCGTCTTTGTCGTAGAAGCCGTCGCCGTCGCGATCGTATTTGCGCGGCTTGACCAGTCGCCGCATCCGCAGGGTCACGTCGACGCCCAGCAGCAGCTCGCCATAGCTCGCCGAGTCGCCCTGCGATCCGCCGGGCGCGAAGATGTGGCGGCCGTCCATGCGCACCGCGACCCATTGGTTGGCGTGGATCTTGAGTCCTGCGCCCCAGTGGAACGCGCTGTCGAGTTCGTTCAGGATCTCGGCGCCGGAGTTCACCGCGATGAAGCCACCGCCGAGGATCAGCGTGGGCGTGACGCGATACGGCAGCTGCCCGATGAGGTGCATGCGGAACACCGACATCGTCACGTCGGCGACCGCGCTGGTGCTGCGGCCCGGCATGGCGCCGGCCTCGATCCCGACGCCGAGGAATCGCAGCGGCATATAGGCGATGCGTCCGCCGATGTCGAAGGCGGCACGCGGCAGCGCCGGCCGAGGTCCGAGGCCACCGTCGAAGAGCCCGTGCTCGCGGGTGAGGAACAGCGCGCCGAGGTAGAGGCCGATGTCGAGCATGTCGCGCTCGGGGGCCCAACGCTTGATCCACGGCTTCTTCAGCTCGAGCTCGCGGGCGCGCTTGCCCGAGGTGCGCTCGGGCGGCAGCCAGGCGTCGGGTGAGCTGGCTGACTGGGCCTGGGCGCCCTTCTCGGGCGCGGGCGCGGGCGCGGGCGCGGGCGCGGCGGCAGCGACCGATGGGCTCCCCGCACACAGGATCAGCGTACACAACCCAAGGCGGACATGACGACGGTGCATGGTGCGGACCGGCCGATCGTACGTCAGCGCGACGGCGACCGTCAAAAGTCGGACAAACTGCGCCCGCCCGGGGCGGTCAGTCGAGCGGCGTGCGCATCAGCGTGTCGTAGACCTCGCCCTTGGCGACGCCGCGCAGCACCGCGGCAGCGGCCCGATCGAGCTCCTCTTCGACGATGAGTCGGAAGTGCAGCTCGGGCAGGGCGCCCTCGACGGGGCGACCGTTGACGAAGTAGGCCGGCGTGCCGGTGACGCCGAGCATGGCACCGAGCGCGAGGTCGTCGTCGATCGCGGCATCGAAGCTGCCGCCGGCGATATCGCGGGCGAAACGCTTGGTGTCGAGCCCGGTCTTCTTGGCGATCGCCATGAGCGTGTCTTCGTCGAACTTGGCGCCGGTGGCATAGACGGCGTCGTGGAACGCCCAGAAGCGGTTCTGGGCGCCGGCGGCCATGGCCGCGCGTGCGGCCATGAAGGCGTTGCGGTGGAACGGCAACGGGTTGCTCTTGTACACCAGCCGGATCTTGTCGCCGTAGCGCGCGCGGAGCTTGGCGATGGTGGCGTGGCCGCGGGCGCAGAACGGGCACTCGAAGTCGTTGAACGTCACGATGGTGACCGGCGCATCGGCGGGGCCGAGCACGGGCGAGCTCCCGACCGGCACCACGGTCACGGAGTCGGGGTCGAGCCCGCGCCTGCGGCCGGTGTACTCCACCTCCGCGAAACCATCTTTGATCGCGTGGTCGTAGATGTCGGCGGGCGCGATGCCGTCCTTGGCCCAGCCCTCGGCGAGCGCGAGCTCCTCGTCGACGAGCACCGCGAGCTCGTCGACGGGCTGGGCACCCGCGATCTGGCGGCCGTTGACGAAGAACGTCGGCGTGCTGCTCACGCCGAGTCGCCGGGCCTGCCGCATGTCGCGGCGGACCTCGGGGCCGAACTCGAGCGACTCGAGGTCGCGGGCGAGCAGCTTGGGATCGATGCCGGCGTCGGCCGCATAGTCGAACAGCCGATCGAGATCCATCTGGCGCGTGGCGTACAGCGCGTCGTGGAACTCCCAGAACTTGCCGGCGGCCTGGGCGGTGCGGGCCGCGATCGCGGCGGGCAGGGCACCCGAGTGGAAGTCGAGCGGGAAGGCCTTGTAGGCGATGCGGACCTTGCCCTCGTAGCGGCGCTCGAGCTCGCGCAGGTTGACGTAGCCCTCGCGGCAGTAGGGGCACTCGAAGTCGCTGAACATGACCACGGTGACGGGTGCGGTGGCCTTGCCCCGCACGGGCGCGTCGCCGATCTCGACCTTGAAGCGCTCGAGGCTGACAGGCTGCGAGCCGGGGGCGCCCTCGAAGGCGGGCAGGCCGCTCGCGTCGTCGACGCGGGCGTGGCCCTGCTGCCCATCGCCGGCAGCATCGGCCGCGGCGTCGGGGGCACGGACGCCCTTGCCCGGTGCGCACGCGATCGCGACGAGGGCGAGAAGCGCCCAGAAGGCGATTTGCAGGCGTAGGGCGAACGACGCGGGCATCGGGGTCGTTGTACGCTGGGCGAGGGCCGACCGCCACCACGCGGCGGAACCTTCGGCCCCGCCCGTGCGTCACCACCCCCACGCCGCCATGCAACAGGTCGAATGCCGCCAGATCCGCCACTCGTACGATGGCGTGCGGGACGCCGTCACCGAGCTCAGCCTCACCATTCGCCGCGGCGAGGTCCTCGCCCTCATCGGCCCCAACGGCGCCGGCAAGAGCACCACGCTGCGCATCCTGGCGACGCTGCAGCGCCCCGATTCGGGCTGTGTCGAGTGGGACGGCAAGGACGCCTGGGACGACCGCTTCGAGATCCGCCGCCGCATCGGTTTCCTCGGTGACGGCACCGCGCTCTACCCGACGATGACTGCGGCCGGCTACCTGCGGTTCTTCGCCGAGTGCTACGGCCAAGACGACGCGACCGCGCGGCGACGCGTCGACGAGCTGCTGTCGATCTTCGATCTGGCGAGCAAGGCGTCGGCCTATATCGGCGAGATGAGCAAGGGCATGCGCCAGCGCCTCGCGATCGCCCGCACGATGATCCACGAGCCCGAGCTGCTGCTGCTCGACGAGCCGGCCGACGGTCTGGACCCGCTCGCCCGTCGCCAGCTCCGCGACATCCTGCGCGGCGTCGCCGAGCGCGGCGTCGGCATCGTGGTCAGCTCGCACATCCTGCGCGAGCTCGATGGTTTCGTCGACACGGTGGCCCTCATCCAGAAGGGCAAGCTCGAGGTCCACGGCAACGTCGACGACGTCATCGCCAAGTACGAGGTGGGGCGGCGCGTGCACGAGATCCACATCACCCGCGGCCTGCAGCGGGCGATCGAGGTGCTGCGGGCGCACGAGGGGCTGGTCGAGCGCATCGAGCCCCTGCACAAGGGCGAGCCGGTACCCGACCCCGCCACCGCCGATCGCGGTCTGCTCAAGGTGCGCGTCCACGGTGGCGAGGAGCGGGCGGCGCACCTGCTCAAGGCGCTGGTGCTCGCGGACGTCGAGGTGATCGCGCTCGCCAAGGTGCGCAGCGATCTCGAGGACGTCTATCAGAGCATGGGTCGCGACGAGGTGAGCTGAGCTGCACGCATGACGTGCGCGCCCATCCGTTGGGCGCGCCTGCTATGCTCCGCAGGCCATGCTGATCTTCAAGACGATCCTCGTCCCTGTCGACTTCGAGCCCGCCAGCGACGACGCGATCGAGCAGGGCAGGGGCGTCAAGGCGGGCGAGCACTTCGTCGAGTTCTCACCCGCGTCGTTGCGCGCGGTGACCACGGCCGCCGAACTCGCCCGGGTCTCGCAGGGCTCGATCGTGCTCGTGCACGTGACGCCCCCGATGCACTCGACGGCGATGTACACCGGTCCGGTCTCGCTACCTTCGGGCATCATCGACGAGATCGAGGGCAAGGCGAAGGCGACATCCCTCGCCGCCCTGAATCACCTCGCCACCACGGTGTGCGCCGGCATCTCCGTGAGCAACGCCGTGGGTCCGGGCCAGCCGGCCGAGTCGATCCTTCGCGAATCGGTGCGCGTCGGCGGCGATCTGATCGTGATGGCGGCCAGCGGCCGCAGCCGCGTCGCGCGGTTCTTCGTCGGCAGCACGGCGGATCGGGTGATCCGCGAGGCGCCGTGTCCGGTGCTGGTGATCCCGGCGAATTAGCTTTGGGGAGGACACTGCCGCGTCCTCCCCCCGCGTCGGCGAAGCCGCCGCGGGACCCCCCTCCTTCCGAAGCTGCAGGCCCCGTGGCCCGCGTTCGTGCGACCACGGGACCGAACCCGCACGCGGTGGCGCAACGATGCGGTGTCATGGGAGGCTAAAAGCATGGCGCCACGTGGCAGGTGAGCACGGGTTCGAGCGATTCATCGGCATCGACTGGTCGGGGGCGCGCTCGGAGGACCAGCCGGTCGCGCTCGCGATCGCGGAGGCGACAACTGGCGGCGGGCCGCGGTTGACCACGCCGCCCCACGGCAGGACCCGCAAGTGGACTCGGTCGGCTGCGCGCGCGCTGCTCGGCGAGCGCTTGGCCCCCGGAATGCCGCGGACGCTGGTGGCCATCGACATGGCGGTGGGGCTGCCGTGGGGCTCCGATCGCGCGCTCTTCGGTGTGGTGGGCTGGCGCGCGATGGTCGACGCGATGGCGGCCGAGCACGGGCTGGCGAACGAGCTCGGCGTGGTCGGTTCGGCGCGATCGACCGCGGAGCGGATCAACGCGCGCTTTCCCGACGGCGCCCCGTTCCGCACCGACCAGACCCGCAACGATGGACGCTTCTATCGGCGTCATCGCGTGGCCTACTATCGCCAGGTCGAGGCTCTGGTGCCGCAGGCGATCAGCCCGTGGTACCTCGGCTCCGGTGGCAAGGTCGGGTACCACACGATCTCCGGCATGTTCACCCTCGCGCAGCTGCTCGCGCGGCGCGACCGTGGCGAGCTGGACTTCACGGTGTGGCCCCACGAGGGGACCACGCTCGCAGATGAGGGGCACGCGATCGTGGAGTGCTACCCCGCGGCGATGGGCGCGAAGGCGTCAGTGGTGGCAGCGGACGGGGTCATCAGCGGCGACGAGCGGGATGCGCTGGGGATCGTGCGGTGGCTGCTCGCGCGGTCCGAACAGGGTGTGCTTGGTGACGCGTTCGTGCTGCCCGATCTGGGGTTCGGGCGGGTCGATGGCGTGGCGTGCAGCGAGCAGCTGGAGTTCGAGGGGTGGATCCTCGGGATCTGAGGCATCTGAGCAGGGCGTAACGCGGCATCATGACACCCGACCCGGACCTTCCGTCCACGTGAGAGTCTCGCCGAATCGCGACGTCCGTGTCGCGTTCGCGACGCGCGGTGTTCACGTTCGTCGCGTTCTCGTAATGTCTGTTGCACCGACGAGACACGAAGCACACTCGAAGTGCGCGGCCGCACGCCTCGCCCCTATCAGGGGACTCGCGGTCATCCACGAACGCATGCAACAAGGGGCGGACCATGCTCGGCAGTGTCGCCATCGCCGCGAGCGCAAGCATCTTCGTGGTCCTCGGACCGGAGGCCGCGGGGGCGTCACGGCCCTACGTGGGACCCGAGGCGACCGCCGCCGTCGAGGACGAACCGTCGGCGACGCCGGCCGATGGCGCGGGGCCGACCACCGCCGAGGTCGCGGCGCAGGGCGAGTCCCCAGCTGGCGCCGAGCCCGTGGTCGCCCCCGCGCGCCGCCGTGGTCTCCCCGGGCCGGCCAAGACCCCGAAGTTCTTGCGACCGCTGACGCTGCTCGGCGAGTCGCTGCGTCTGGGTGGCTACCTGCAGCCCGGGTTCGTCCACGTCAACAACACCGACTTCTTCCCCGACGATCAGGATGGGTTCGACTTCGCCAATGCGCGGGTCACCGGCAGCGGTCGGCACACGGTGTCCGGCAAGTTGCAGATCGGCTTCGACTTCAACTTCGACGTCAACGCCGGCAACTTCTCGGTCCGTGACGCGCTGGTGTCGCTCATCTGGCGCGATGGCCTGGTGCGCTTCGACATCGGCCAGCTCAAGCAGCCTTCAGCGCTCTCGTTGCTGCAGTATCAGTGGGGGCTGCAGTTCCCGTTCTCGCCCGAGAGCCGGCGGATCGCCTTCGGCCGCGACCAGGGTGCCAGGCTCAGCAGCAGCTCGTGGATCCGCGACAAGGTGTTCCTTTCGGGTGCCTTCATGTTCGCCAATGGCGAAGGTGGGTTCCGCCAGCGTCGCAATCTCGACGAGAAGTTCCAGTACACCGGTCGGGTCGAGATCGGCGCGCTCAGCGAGGTCGATCTCGACGACCCCGACCTCGAGAACTCGCGGTTCGGCTTCGTGTTCGGCGGCTACGCCGGACACACCCGCTCGCTCGGCAACGGCCTTGGTCTCGAGGACGTCGGCGCATCCGAGACCCGCACCGGCGGTGACGTACGGATGAAGTTTCGCGGCCTGTCGTTCCGCGCCGAGTATCTGCGTGGCTTTCGCGCAGCCAACGGCCAGTCGCCGTCGCTGCAGCGCTACGCGACGAACGCCCAGGTCGGGTATCTCCTGCCGATCCCGATCGCGTTGCCGCGGTTCGAGGTCGTGTTCCGATTCCAGCAATTCGATGTCAACACCGGGCTCGACGGCAGCGAGGGTGAGGAATACCTCGTCGACAACACCGCAAGGCGGATCTACGAGCCCGGCTTGGTCACCTATCTATACGGCCACCACGCCAAGCTCGTCCTCAGCTATCAGCTGACCGACCTGTTGGAGGGGCCGCGCGTCGACACCAACGGCGCGCCGCTCATCGGCGATGCGTTCTTGGCCTTCGTTCAAGTCGCGTGGATCTGATTTCGAGTCCGTTCCTTCGTTCCTGAGGAAGCCATGAAGCCCACCACCTACCCCATCATCACGCTCGTCTCGATCCTGCTGGCCTGTCGCGGGGCCGAGTCGGGGGCCGGAATCGCGTCTCAGACCGACGGCGACGTCACCGGCGAAGACACCAGCGGCGCCGGCACTGGTGACACCACCGCAGGATCCGCCGACACGACCGGTGGAATCGATGCCGAGCCGAACTTGCTGTCGTGCCCCACACCGGGGACCCTGCCGTTCTCCACGATGAGCACCGCGTTCGAGACCACCGCGGCGGCCGACGTCGTCGCGGCCAACCCGCGATACAAGGACCAGGCCAGCGACGTGCTCGGTCTACCCGACGGGGTCTGGGCGTCGACCACCCAGTCCACCGCAGGTGCGCTGTCGACCGGCGCCTTCCGCCTCGAGGGCGCCAAGTCGCGCGCGCCGAACGACATGGGGCTCAACACGGTGCCGATCGTCGACGAGTCCATGAGCCTGTGGAACTGGGACGGCTCGGAATGGGCCGAACTGACCCGGGTGCAGACCGACGCTTCGGGCCGATACGAGCTCGCGGGCGTGGCGCCGACGTTCTCGTCCGCCCAGCCGATCTACTCGGTGCTCGAGGGCGACGGATCGTGCACGCCGCACTACTTCTTCCTGCTGCCGGCCGAGACCAAGATCGTGCTCACCGACATCGACGGCACCATGACGCTGTCGGACGAAGAGCTCTTCCAGCAGATCGCCGACGGCGCCTACGACCCGGCCGAGAACGCATCGGCGTCGACGATGATGCGCCTGTGGGCGGACAAGGGCTACTTCGTGGTGTATCTGACCGCGCGGCCCCACGTCTTCCGCGCGGAAACTCGCAAGTGGCTCGACGACCGTGGGTTCCCCGCGGGGCCGGTGATCTCCGCGAACTCGCTGGTCTTCGACGAGTCGGCGCGCACGTACAAGCGCACGTGGGTCAACTGGATTCTCAACGACTTCGGCTGGGACGTCGTGGCCGCCTACGGCAACGCGACCTCGGACATCGACGCGTACGAAGACGCCGGAATCGCCAAGGACATCACATTCATCATCGGTGAGAACGCCGGCCAAGGTGGGACCACCGCCATCCCCGACAACGACTTCTCGCAGCACATCGCCGACTTCGTGACGCAGTATCCGGACGCCTGAGGCAGCGACCGCTGCGCGAGGTGTGCGGGCGCAGAGCGGACCACCGACCCCGGCCACGTCTGCACCGCGGGCACGAGTCAGATCGCCCTGGACGAGACCCACGCGACACCCACGTGCGCCGGCCACAGGCACGCCTCGCGACGGCTCGTCTGCGGGTCGTTGACGGCCTGTCGCCGCTTCGGCGACCATCCAGAGAGGATCGATGGACCGACGTGTCTCCGAGCGCAGCGCGAGGCACTGGGCGGTCGCGGTGGGCTTGCTCGGCATCCCCGCGTGCGGCCCGGATCGCCGTGAGCTGGCGGACATCGTCGAGCGCTGCGGCACCAGGCAGCCGCTGAACGACGTGCCCGACGTGTTCGAAGCCCAGTCGCTTCCGAAACCGACGTTGGATTTCACCGAGGTCGGCTCGCGCATCATGTCGGTCGACGGGTACGGCGAGGACTCGTTCGTCGTCGCCGATGGCCCCCGTCGCGGGACCAGACTCAGGACATCTTCGGTCATCGAGCTCCCGACTTCGCGGCATCCGTGTTCGTTCGCGACGTCTACTTCGCCGGTGCGCTCCCGGGCGATCGCTGGCTCACCGTGCGCGATCACGGCGGCGACTACCGCGGCGAGCTCGTCGTGGTCGACGGTCCGACCGGTGAGGTCCGGTCCGTCGACCGCGACGTGTTCATGCGCCTGAACTACACCCCGGTTCCGCTGGGCTTCTCGCGCGGGCCACCGCTCTACGACGGCCCGGTCCTGTATGCGGTGCGAGACGCGGGATTCGAGCGCGCGGGGATCTGGATCGTCGAACTCGCGCCCTGAGCACCGGTGGAGGGCCGTTGGATGCTGCAGGACCACGTCGATTGCGCCTGCCTCGAGGGCCAGATGCTCGACGACGGCCTGCCACTCGACTTCTGCCTCGAGGCCGGCGGCTGGGCAGCCGCGAAGCCCTCGCGCCGCTCAACTCCCCGGCAGGAACTCCACGCACCCAGGTTCGATCGTTCGGCCCTCGCCCAGCACGACGTCGTGGTCCCAACGCTCGAGCCACAACACGTCCTTGCCGCCGCCGGTGAAGACATACGTGGCGACGCGCGGCAGCTCGGGCCGGCCGTGGCGACCGGTGCACGCGGCGCTGGCCTGGCCCCGCCGCATCAGGTTGTACACGCCGCGCTCGCGGGTGATGTTGCGCGGTGGCTCGCCGGTCAGGCCGTGGCCTGCAACCGGCGTGACGACGAACCATGCATCGGCGCCGGGCGGACCGACCAACCAGCGCTCGCGACCGGCGTCCTGCATGATGGCGATGACCGTGGTGAGGCCGCCCTCGCGCAGGTGGGCCACGCCCTCGACGATGTAGTCGCCGTCGTGATCGGCCTCGCCGGCCTCGACGATCACCACGTCGCCCACGCGCAGCGTCGTCAAGTCGAGATCGGCGGGACCGCCGTCGGGCGTTGGCTGGCCGCGCACGTGACTCACCGGCCCCGTGCGCGGGCGATCGTGCCGCAGACGCTCGGCCACCAGCGCGCGGATCTTCCGCGTGCGGGCATCGTCGGGTGCGCCGCCACCCGCCGCGGCGAGCGCGAGGTGCGAGCCGCCGTCCTCGATCGCGCGGCGCCCCTCGCCCCAGTCGCGCAGGCGCCTCGCCGCGAGCACGCCGACCCAGAACGCACCGGCGATCGTCATGGCGGCGAGCAAGGAGGCGAACGTCAGCACGATGCGCCTTCGTGTGTAGCACACCATCTCGCTGGAGCGGCCACGGCCAGACGCCGCCGCCGCCCAGGCCACCTGTCGCCTTGACGCGCCCCGCCGCACCCGGATAAGAAAGCGGCGCACTGCGCGGTACCACACGGTCGCCGCAGTGCTCGCCGCCATGGAACCGACGCCCTGGGATCCCGAAGGCGCCACCTGGGTGCTCGACGCCGATGGCGACCTCGCCGACGGCTCGGCAGCCGTGGGCCTCGATGTGCGCAACTACTACAAGGCGCTGGTCGCCGCGCGCTGCCTCGATGTGCGGCTGTCGCGGATGAACCTGCCGATGTTCGCGTCGTCGGCCGGCGAAGAGGCGCCGCTGTGTGCGACCGCCCTCGTCGCGCGCGACGAGGACTGGATCTATCCGGGCGTGCGCGACATCGCGGTGTCGCTCACCCGCGGTCTGGGACCAGACGAGCTCGCGCGTCGCGTCATGAGCGATGGCCCCGGGCGCGTCGGTCAGGCCGCGTTGCGCATCGCGTCACCGACCGCGGCGCTCGGCATGCATCTGGCCATCGCCGCCGGTCATGCCCATGGTCAGCGCCTCGCCGGCACCCACGCGGTGACCTTCGCGCTGCTCGGCGAAGGCACGACCACCGCCGGTGTGTTCCACGAGACGCTCGTCGCCGCCGCAGCCCGCGATCTGCCGCTCGTGCTCGTGTGCCGCAGCCAGCTGTGGCCCAGCGGCGCCCCGGCCGAGGCTGGCCTGGTGGGCGACAGCGTCGCCGATCGTGCGCGTGGCTGCGGCATCTGGGAGCGCCGCGTCGACGGTGCCGATCCGATCGCGGTGTGGGCCGCCACCGCCGTCGCCGCCGCGCGTGCCCGAGACGGCAAGGGCCCGTCGCTCGTCGAGGTCGCGACCACGCAGCTCATCCACGATCCACCCGCCCACCGCGATCCGCTCGAGCGCCTGCGTCGGCACCTCGATCGCACCGGCCAGTGGACGAGCACCTACCAAGACGTCATCGAGGCCGAGATCCGCGGCCAGCTCGATCGCGCCTTCGCCTACGGCACCGAGGTCGCATGAACGTCACCGAGTCGATGTCGCTCGCGCTCGCCGATCTGCTGCGCGACGACCCGCGTCGGGTGTTGCTCGGCGAAGACGTCGTCACCGGCGGCATGCTGGGTTGGTCGCGCGCTGCGGCCGACGACGAGGCGCTGCGTCCGCGGCTGGTGCCGCTGCCGCTGCTGCCGGTGTCGCTGCCCGCCCACGCCGGCGGCCTCGCGCTCGCCGGCCTGCGCCCGATCGTGCTGCTCTCCACCGCCTTCGCCCTGCTCGAGGGCCTCGCCGGCCTGCGTGAGATCGGCCTGTGGGCGGGGCGCAGCGGCGGCGAGCGGACGGCACCGGTGCTGTTCGTCGCGCCGTGTGGCGCCGGCTTCGGTCTGGGCGACGAGTCCGTCGAGGCGCTGGAGTCCGTGCTCGCGCGTCTGCACGGCCTGCAGGTGTACTCGGTCGGTCGCGCCGAAGATGCGGTGGCGCGGCTCGTCGGCGCCGCCACCTTCGAGCATGCCGAGGATCCCACCGTGTTGCTGGTGCCGCGGATGGTGCTCGCGGCGGCGGCCCCCGACGACGCGTCCAACGCTGGCTCGCTCGCGGCGACCTCGCGCGTGCGCGAGGGCCGCACGCTCACCGTCTTCACCTGGGGCGAGGCGCTGGAGCCCGTGCTCGCCGCCTGCGACGACGGGGCGCTCGACGCCACCGTCGTCGAGATCGGTCGGCTCGCACCACTCGATCGCGACGCGATCGTCGAGGCTGCGCGGGACACCGGTCGCGTCGCCATCGTCCATGCCGGGAGCGTGGGTCACGGACTCGGCGCCGAGATCGCGGCCCTCGTCGCCGAGCACGCCCTGTACTACCTCGACGCGCCGGTGCTGCGCGTTGGCGGCGACGACGGTGTCCATGCCGCCGCCGACGAGCTCCGCAGCCTCCCCGCACAAGGCCGCATCGCCGCCGCGCTGGGCGAACTCGCGAACCCCTGAAACCCGCGTCTGGCCCCGTGCCGTCTCACGAAGGACCCACTCCGATGTCCGAGTTCAAACTCCCCGCGATCGGCGAAGGTGTCGTCGAAGGCGAAATCGTTCGCTGGCTCAAGAAGCCCGGCGAGCACGTGCGCGCCAACGAGCCCCTGGTCGAGGTGATGACCGACAAGGCGACGCTCGAGATCCCGTCGCCCGTCGACGCGGTGCTGGAGTCGATCGTCGCCGACGAAGGCGTGATCGCGCCCGTCGGATCGGTGATCGCGATGCTCGCGACGACCGCCGCCGCCGCGAAGCCGCCGACCGCCGCGAAGACGGCGTCGGGCCAGGGCGGATCGCAGGGGCGCCCGGGCATCGAGGGCGAGCCGGGCGCGCCGGGCAGCCAGTCGGGCACGCTGCCGCTCGGCGCTGCCCCGGTGGACGCCGCCCGCGGCAAGGTCCTCGCGACCCCCGCCGCGCGGGTGCTCGCGCGCGAGTCGGGCATCGAGCTGTCGACGATCTCGGGCGATCGCGGCCGCATCACCAAGGCCCACGTCGAGCTCGCCCGCGCATCGTCCGAGACGCCCCCGCCCGTCGAGCAGCGCCGCGATCCGCCGCGCGCCGAGTCGCGGCAGTCGTCGATGCCGACGCAGCTCCCGACCCAAGCCCAGACCCAGCCCGAGCCGGTCGCCGCCGCCCGCGTCGCCAGCCGCGGTGGCCCCCAGCCCGACGAGTACATTCCGTTCCGCGGCATGCGCCGCCGCATCGCCGACGGCCTGGTGAAGTCCTACAGCACCGCGGTGCACTACACCTACGTCGAGCAGATCGACGTGACCAAGCTCGTCGCGGTCCGCGAGCAGGCGAAGAAGGCCGCCGCGGCCGAGGGCGTGCAGCTGTCGTATCTGCCGTTCATCGTCAAGGCGGTGCTCCGGGCCCTGCGCAAATTCCCGATCGTCAACGCCGAGCTCGATGAGGCCAACGCCCGCGTCATCCTCAAGAAGCACTACTCGATCGGCATCGCCACGGCCACCGATCAGGGCCTCATGGTGCCGGTCGTGCACGACGCCGACCGGCTCAGCCTGCTCGACACCGCCCTCGAGATCGCGCGGGTGTCCGAGGCCGCGCGCACCGGCAAGGCCAGCCGCGAAGAGCTGACCGGTTCGACCTTCACCATCACCAGCCTCGGCACCATCGGCGGCCTGCTCGCGACCCCGATCCTCAACTATCCCGAGGTCGGCATCCTCGGCGTGCACGCCATCCGCAAGGCGCCGGTCGTCCGCGACGACGACACCATCGGCGTCGGTCACCTCATGAATCTCTCGGTCTCGCTCGATCACCGCGTGGTCGACGGCTTCGAGGGCGCGAGCTTCCTGCAAGAAGTCCGTCGCTACCTCGAGGACCCGACGCTGCTGCTGCTGTCGGGCATCTAGTCCTGCTTCGCTCGGAGACGCTCCATGGCCACCATCACCAAGACTGCACTCGTCATCGGCGCCGGCACCGGCGGCTACCCATGCGCCATCCGCCTCGGCCAGCTCGGCGTCGACACCATGCTCGTCGAGAAGGCCCAGCCCGGCGGCGTGTGCCTCAACGTCGGTTGCATCCCGTCCAAGGCGCTCATCAGCGCGACCAAGCTCGCGCACAAAGCCAGCCACGCCAAGGGCATGGGCATCAGCTTCGGACCGCTCACCGTCGACATGACGCAGATGCAGACGTGGAAGGCGGGCATCGTCAAGAAGCTCACCGGCGGCGTCTCGCAGCTCGTCAAGGCCAACGGCGCCGAGTATCGCCAGGCCACCGCCGAGTTCATCGGCCCCGGCCGCGTGCGGCTCACCTACGCCGACGGTCGGCCCGAGGACATCGTCGAGGCCAAGCACGTCGTCATCGCCACCGGCTCGCTGCCGATGGTGATCCCCGGCTTCACGATCGATCAGAAGCGCATCGTCGACAGCACCGGCGCCCTCGATCTCGACACGATTCCCAAGGAGATGATCGTCATCGGCGGCGGCTACATCGGCCTCGAGCTCGGCCAGACCTTCCAGCGCCTGGGCACCAAGCTCACCGTGGTCGAGGGGCTCGATCGCATCTTGGCGACGATGGACAAGGACCTCGGCGATCCCGTCGCCAAGCAGATCAAGGCCGACGGCGGCGAGATCCTCACCGGCACCAAGGCCCTGAGTTGGCGCGAGGAGGGTGGTCGCGCGCTCGTGAAGGTCGAGACCGATGGCAAGGCCCGCGAGATCCCGGCCGACGTGGTGTTGGTCTCGGTCGGCCGCAGGCCGATCACGGCCGGGCTCGGGCTCGACAAGGTCGGGGTCGAGCTCGACGACAAGGGCTTCGTCATCGTCGACGAGCGCATGCAGACCAACGTGCCCGGCATCTTCGCCGCCGGTGACGTCGTCGGTCAGCCGATGCTCGCGCACAAGGCCAGCCACGAGGGCGAGCTCATCGCCGAGATCATCGCCGGCAAGCAGCGCATCAACGACGTGCGCACGATCCCCGCGGTGGTGTTCACCGAGCCCGAGATCGCCTCGGCGGGCCTGACCCGCACCGAGGCCGAGGCGCGCGGGCACAAGGTCACCGAGGGCAGGTTCCCGTTCTCGGTGTCGGGTCGCGCGATGGCGATCGACGAGACCAAGGGCTTCGTGAAGGTCATCGCCGACGCCGCCGACGAGCGTGTGCTCGGCGTCCACATCGTCGGCCCCGATGCGAGCGACCTCATCTCCGAGGCCGCGCTCGCGATCGAGATGGGCGCCTACGTGCCCGACATCGCACTGACGATCCATCCCCACCCGACGCTCTCCGAGGCGCTGATGGAGGCGGCCAAGCACGCCATCGGCGAGGCGATCCACATCGGCAACGCGCGCAGGTAGGGGGCCGCACCGGGGATGCGCAACACCGGGGCCCGCCCGCCGACGCAGCGGGCCGTCCGGGGGGCCGCCCGGGCTCCGTCAGATCCGCCCGGACCGCGGCGAATCTGCGTCCGTGGGCCCCCCGAAGTTTCCCGTGGCGCGCGCCGGCGGACCTGGATAACCCTAGGTGGAGTCTGCTGCTTGGGCCGCCACGGGGCGGGGCACTGAAGATCGAGAAGGACGAGAGACGTGAGCAACAAGCTTTTCGTGGGCGGCCTGAGCTGGAACACCACCGATTCCGACCTGTTGGAGGCGTTCACCCCGTTCGGTGAAGTGACCGACGCCAAGGTGATCACCGATCGCGAGACCGGTCGCTCGCGCGGATTCGGGTTCGTGACGTTCGCATCCGACGAGTCCGCCACCAAGGCGATGACGGAGATGGACGGCGCGACGCTCGACACCCGGACCATCCGCGTCAACGCAGCCGAGAGCAAGGAGCGCGGTGGCGGTGGCGGTGGCGGTGGCGGTCGTGGTGGTGGTCGCGGTGGTGGCGGCGGCTTCGGTGGCGGTGGCGGCCGCGGTGGCCGTGGCGGCGGCGGCGGCGGCTTCGGCGGCGGCCGTGGCGGCGGTGGCGGTGGGGGCTTTGGTGGCGGCCGTGGCGGCGGCGGCTTCAACGATCGCGGCGGCGGCCGTGGTGGTCGCGGCGGTCGCGGCGGTCGCGACTGAGCGCCGTCGAACGAAAGACCGACTGCTCGGCCGCCGTCAGAGGCGGCCGAGAAGTCGGTCCACGATGATCGCCATCGCGCTGCGCACCGACAGGTGGTTGAACGCGGTGCCGCCCTCGATCGGGGCCAGGCGGAGATCCGCCGCGTCGATCACGTGCGGCGCCAGCCCCCACGCCTTGCCGATCAGCACGAGCGTCGGCTCGCCGCCGTCGATCCGTCTGCGCAGCGTGGCGTAGTCGATCGCGTCGGGGCAGCGCTTCGCGGTCGTGGCCACCACGGTGGGTCGCACGCCGAGGGCACGGGTGTGCTCGTCGAGCACGCTGGCGAGATCGGGCGCCCACGCGGTGCGGGCAAACTCGCCGCGGGCCTCGTCACGCTCGCCGACGCCGTGGCGGATCAGCCGCTCGACGAGGGCGCGCTGCGCCGGGATGTGGTTGACGATCACCAGCTGGCGGAGCCCATACGTGAGGGCCAGGCGCGAGCCGTCCATCACGTCGAAGTGATCCACCGTCGATGTGATCTCCTCGCCGAGTCGATTGCGCACCGGATGGTGCAGCAGGGCGACGCTGACCTGAGCTGCCACGATCACACCACGACGACGGTCTTGACCTGGCTCGAGCCGCCGCGCTCGTAGCGGATCTTGAACACGCGCGTCCCCGACAGGCCCATGTACAGCTGCGCTGCCTGCAGCTCGTCGGTGAGGTCGCGACCGTTGATGTGCGTGATCTTGTCGCCGGCGCGAAAGCCCAGCTTGGCGACGGAGCTGCCGGCCTTGATGGTCTTGAGCTTGTAGCCGCTGTGCACGTCGTTCTGGATCGCGGGCACGATGTTGGCCTGCGACTGCATCGACGACGGCGAAGCGACCATCTTGTCGAAGTAGGCCTTGGTGATGGTGCACTTGGCGACGTTCTCGCAGCGCACCGGATCGGTGGCGGTGCCCGGGGTGGCGCCGGGCGTGCTCCCGCCGGGGCTGGGCCCGGCTGGCGGACGCGGCGTCGCGGGCGACGGCTTCGCGCTGGGACTCGGACTCGGACTCGGACTGGGACTCGGACTGGGACTCGGACTGGGACCGGGACTGGGACCGGGATTGGGACCGGGACCGGGACCAGCGCCCGGGCCCGGGCCCGGGCCCGCCGGTGCGCTCGGCACCGCGATCGCGGCCACCGCGATCGCGGCGTCGCCGGTGAACCCCGTGAGCACGTCGGTCCACGCCAGTCCCACCGTCAAGCGGTAGCTCTGCACCACCGACATCCCGTCGCGGAAGAGGGTGATGTCGACGCGGTTCTCCGCGCCATCGAGCGCGAAACCGATGCGACCGGCGTCGGTGAGCACGACGCCGCCGACGGCTTCCACCACGTCGCCGCTGCGGAGCCCGAGGCGGTGGAGCAGCGATGCCTCGGGCACGTCGCCGACCCGGAATCCGGCGCTCGGGCCCTCGGGAATCGGGGACGTCAGCGCCGTGAAGCCCGGCGCCGCACCGGTGCGCACGTGTTCGAACACCAGCGCGGCCACGAACGGGTCGACGCGCCACGCCGCCTCGCCGGGCCCGGGCCCGATGATCGCCCGATCGAGTGTGGCCTCGAGCGCGACGGCGGTGCCGATCGGCGCCGCCGCGGGGGTGTCGACCTCGACCGCCGCGGCCGCAGAGCCCGGCGGTATGGTGGCCGCGTCCACGTCGGCGGCCTCACGGGCGCGTCGCTCGTCCCGCGCCTGCTCGATCTTCTCGCAGCCCTCGGTCGGCACCCCGAGCGCGAAGAGCAGCACCGCGGGTCCACCGGTCGATCGTCGACGGCCGGCGTTTCTCGCGTTGGTGCGGGCGCCCGAAGTGCGGGGCCGCGGCGGCTCGGCCACGGGTCCTGTCGCCTCCGGTGGCATCGCGGCCCCGGCCTCGAGCACCCCCGCGGCGCTTCTGCGAGCCCGGCGCGTGAACACCACCATGCCGATCGCCACCAAGCCGGGGCCGAGGCTCAGCACGGCCGCGATCACCACCGGCCACCAGATGTCATGCCACGCCAGCGCAGCGGCGCCGGTCCACAGCGTCAGGCCGACCGCGATCAGCCACAGGGGTGGACGTTCCATTGCCCGCGCATGATAGCGCCCATGCCCCCGCTCAGGCGGCGTCGCGACGTCGCTGCTCGAGCGCGTCGGCCTCGGTCTCGCGGCTGGTGGCGCGCAGCACGGCGACGAGGCCGTCGATGACCTCGCCGAGCTCGGGATGGCGTGCGCCCAGGGTCTGCTCGCGCAGCGTGAGCGCCCGCGCGAAGGCGTCGTGGGCTGCGCCGAATTGCGAGCGCTGCAGGTGCATCTCGCCCAGCGCCAGCCAACCCTCCGCGAAGCGCGGGTGGTCCGGCGAGAAGCTCACGCGCAGCACGGCGAGGCACTGCCGCGCGCAGCGTTCGGCTTCGCCGTGGTCGCCGCGGGCGGTGTGGATCCGGGACGCGACCGCCTCGATCGACGCCAGCCGCGGATGCTCGGGCCCGAGGCACTGGGCGGCGAGGACCGACGCGCGCTGGATCTCGCGGGCGGCGTCGCGCAGACGCCCCTGACGTCGGCGGAGCTCGGCGAGCGACTCGTGCAGCGCACAGGCGATCGCGGAGCCTCGCTCGCTCGCGTCGATCGCCGCGGCCGCCAGCGCGTACGCAGCTTCGGCGCCGTCGTAGTCGCCCCGCGAGCGGGCGAGCCAGCCCCGATCGATGCACAAAGCGGCGTACTGTGAGCCGGTCGTGCCGTCGAGCAGGTCCCAGGCGGTGTCGTAGGATGCGGCGGCGCGATCGTACTCGCCGAGGCTGACCTCGATCGCCGCCGACCCGCGGAGGATCTCGACGTCGAGGCGGGTGGTGCCGCTCGCGGCCGCGCGCACGACGGAGACGGCCATCGGACCGCCGAGGTTGGCGACCACCTTGGCGCGCTCGAAGCAGCCGCGGGCCTCCTCGAATCGCGCGCGCTCGAACAGGGTCCAGCCCAGGCCGAGCAGGCTGAACGCCACGGCGCGATCGAGACCACCGGTGGTCGGCTGGGTCTGCGGACCCGGCACGCGATACGGCGAAGCCGCGGTGCTGCTGCCACGCGCGGGCGCGCTGGCGGCCTCGACCGCGGCGTCGCGGAACTGCTCGTGGATCGACAGCGCCTCGCGGAAGAGGCGCTCGGCGCAGGCGTACTCGCCGGCGTGGTGATGGATCCACGCGATGTCGTCGATGATCGAGCGCACCGTGGTGTCGTCGGCACCGGGCGCAGGCCCGACGAGCTCGAGCGCCGACTCGCACAGCTCGGTGGCGCGGCTATGGGCGCCGGCGTGGGAGTGTTGCTGCGCCACACGTCGCAGCAGCCACGCGAGCTGGGCCCGCCACGACGCCGGCACCCGACCCTCGAGTCCGTCGAGCAGCCGTCGCAGGTACGCGTCGGCCTGCTCGCGATCGTGGAGCATCGAGCTGACCGTCGCGAGGCTGTAGCAGTTGAGCAGGACCTCGGGCGAGCTCGGCGGCAGATCTCGCTGCACCAAGGACAGCGCACGCTCGTACAGCGTGCGCGCTTCGTCATACTCACCGCCGCGCAGAGCCCTGTCGCCCTGGGCCCGCAGCGCGAGCGCCGGTGCGTGACGCTGCGCGAACGATCGCCAGGCGATCGACGCCGAGCCGAACAACAGGCCGAACAACAGCAGGAGCCCGGCGACCGGTCGCCCCGCTTGCATCGCGATCATGAGCAGGCCGAGCGCGGCGAGGGAGAACGGGATGCGGTACAGCGCCGGCGCCCGGATCGCGGCGTCGCAGCGGATCAACGCCGTGCCGCCCGATCCGGTGCTCGCTTCGGCCACGCTCCCATGTTGGCAAGGGCAAGGGGGGCCCGCAACCGTAAACCCTGCCTTCCGCAGATCGCCTGGCGGGGCAGTGCGTTCGGGCGGCAAGCCCGGTGGCGCGCCGCGGCGACCCACGCAACCCGCTACCATCGGTGCCATGCCCGCTCCAACGACGACACGCCGCTTTGTCCACGCCGTCGTCGCCGCGGGCTTTTTCAGATTGGGTTTCTTCGGATTGGGGTGGAGCGCGGTCGGCGGTTGCGCCGACGAGGTCGCCGACCCGGATGGGGCCGCCTCTGGCGCGGCGGCGTCCGAGGCAGCGCCAGAGCCGGTCGCCCTCGATCTGTGGTCGGGGGTGCCGCCGCTGCAGCCGCACCCCGGCGACATCGCGCAGGTGATCGAGCCCCGCCCCGGCCCCGCGAAGCCCAGCACCGTGGGCGAGACGATCGCGCGGCCGTTCCCGCCCGAGGTGCCGCCCGAGTCCAGTCGACCCGAGGTCGTCACGGGTCCGCTGGAGGTCGAGCGCTTTGGTCCCGCCGGCGCTCTGGACCTGGTCGACGCGATCCGCGTGACGTTCAACCAGCCGATGGTGCCGCTGGCCGCCGTCGAGTCGCTCGCCACCAAGGCGGTGCCGCTGTCGATCGCGCCGTCGGTCCCCGGTAAATTTCGCTGGCTCGGCACGCGCACCGTCGCGTTCGTGCCCGAGGGTCGGTTGCCGTACTCGACGGAGTACACGATCGAGGTGCCGGCCGGCGTGGTGTCGACCGGCGGCAACGCGCTCGGCAAGCCCGTCCGGTGGACGATCACCACGCCTGCGCTCGCGCTGGCGTCGGCGTCGCCCTACGACCGCGCGATCGGCAATCTCCTGGATTCGACGGTGACGCTCACGTTCAACCAGCCCGTGCAGCGCGCTACGCTCGTCGCTGCGCTGCGTTGGCGCGGCGGCGGCAAGGATGTCGCGTTCACCGAGATCGATCCGCCAGACGCGAAGCAACTCGCGCCCCACCAGCGCGATCGCGTGGTGGTGCTCGAGCCCAAGGGCACGCTCGCCCCGAACACCCAGTACACGGTGTCGATCCCCGCGGGCGCCTGGGGCGAGGGGCCCGCGAAGAGCGGCGCGATCGAGACCCGGTTCTCGACGTATCCGCCGCTCACCCTGGCACTGCAACCGTGCGGTGGCCCGTGCTACGCGGGCAACGGCATCACGCTCGACTCGAGCACGCCGATCGTCGATCCCAAGCTCGCCGACAAGGTCCACATCAGCCCGGCGGTGCCGAACCTGTCGATCGAGACGTGGGGCGGCATCCACATCGGCGGTGACTTCACCGGCGACACGACCTACACGGTGACGGTGGACGCCGGGGTGAAAGACGTCCACGGCCAGACCCTCGCGAAGCCGTTCAAGAAGTCCATGCGGCTCGGTCCGTACTATCCCGAGCTGCGCCTCGGTCACGCGGCGGCCAGCCCCGCCGTCGTCGAACTCGCCGCCGTGCGTCAGCTCGGGTTGCGCGTCGCCGGCATCGACCGCGTCGAGATCGACGCTGCCAGCTTCGGGCCCGCCGACATCGGCAAGTTCCTCGACGTCTACTCCTACGACTCGCGCTCGGGCTGGCCCACGGACATCGGCACGCCGACGTGGTCCAAGTCCATCGATGTCCGCGGCTCGCGGAAGACCCGGCAAGATCTCGTCCTCGATCTCGACGAGATGCTCGGCACTGCCCGCATGGCATGGATGGTCGCGCGCTCCAACGAGATCTCGGAGCGGGGCTGGACCTGGCGCGCCGATCTTACCCAGCTGGTGGTCGTCACCGACCTCGGCATCGCGGCGGCGGTCGACCGTGACTCGGGCTCGTTCATGGTCACGCGGCTGTCCACGGGCGCACCGGTTGCGGGCGTCTCGCTGGCCGTCGGGCCGGCATCGGGCAAGCCGGTGTGGACGGGCACGACCGACGCCGAGGGTCTCGCCAGCGCCGAGTTCGGCCCCGTCGTCCTGGGCCGGAACCTGATCGTCGTCGCCGAGCACGGGGACGACGCGGCGTTCGTGCGCCTCGATCGGAACGACATCCGCGGGCAGTGGCGCCACTGGGGCAACACCGAGGATCAGCCCGTGGGCTTCTTCTTCACCGATCGCACGCCGTACAAGCCCGGCGAGACCATCCACCTCGTCGGCGTGCTGCGCCAGCAGACGCGCGGACCCACAGGCGGCACCGCGTGGTGGCGCAAGGACACCAGCGCGCCCTACAAGGTCGTCGATCCGCGCGGCGTCGACGTGGCGACCGGCACCGTCGCGATCGGGCCGCTGGGCACGTTCACCGTCGACATCCCGACCAAGGCCGATGGCGGCACGGGCACCTACCACTTCTCGCTCGAGGTCGCGAGCCTGTTCGGGCCCGATCGTTCCTTCTATCACGGCATCCCGGTCGAGACCTTTCGGACGCCGGAGTTCACGGTGGACGTCGAGCGCACCGACAGCAAGGCGCTCGTCTTCGGGGACACGCTCGTCGCCGAGATCCGCGGCGAGTATCTCCACGGTGCGCCGCTCGTGGGTGGCGCGGTCGGCTACGCGCTGACCCGCACCGAGAGCGACTTCCGACCGCCGGGGTCCGAGAACGATGCGTTCACCTTCGGCGCCAGTGGGCGCAACTGGGGCGGGCTCGGACGTGGGCGTCACGGTCGGAGCGGCTATGTCGGCTGGGCGCCGCCGCCGACGACGATCCGCCACGCGACCGGGGTCCTCGATGCCCGCGGCAAGCTCGTGGTGACGCACGTGGTGGTCGCCGACGAACCTCCACCTCCGGATGCGCCGCCGGCCCCGGTGCTGCCGCCTGGCGGGCCCGAGCCCCTGCCGCGCGCGGCGACGTACACCGTCGCCGCCACCGTCACCGACCAGAACCGCCAGGCGATCGCGGGCTCGGGCAGCTTCGTCGTGCACCCGGCCCAGATCTACGTCGGCCTCCGCAGCGAACGCACCGTGCTGCGTGAGGGCGAGCGCACCAACGTCGAGGCGATCGCCGTCGATCTCGAGGGCGCCCGCATGGGCGGCAGCGCCGTCACCGTCGATCTGGTGCGGCGCGAGACGACGCGTACCCCCGTCGAGAAGGATGGGCGCTGGAGCTTCGAGTACGCGACCACCGAGGTCCGCGTCGGTGGCTGCGCGCTGACGTCGGCCGCCGCGCCCGCGCCCTGCGAGGTCAGCCCCGAGCAGGCCGGCAGCTACGTCGCCCGCGCCGTGACCAAGGACGCCGCCGGCCACGAGGCGCGCACCGAGATCACGCTGTATGTCCACGGCAAGGACGCCGTCGTGTGGGACGAATCGAGCGAGCGTCGCGTCGATCTCGTCGCCGACCGCCGCTCGTATGCGCCCGGCGACACGGCGCGGATCCTGGTGCGTTCGCCGTTCACCTCGGCGCGTGGCTTCGTGGTGGTCGAGCGCGAGGGCATCGCGCAGCAATTCCCGATCGTCGTCGAAGGTGGTGCGCACGCCGTCGACGTGCCGATCACGGAGTCCATGGTCGGCGGCGCGACGGTGTCGGCCTTGCTCACCCGCGGGCGCACCGAGGTGGCCGGCGCGCCTGCTGGTCAGGATCTGGGCATCCCCGCCGCGGCGGCCGGTCAGATCGAGCTCGACGTGGTCACCGACAGCAAGACGATCGTGGTCGCGCTCGAGCCCCACGCCACCGAGATCGAGCCCAAGGCCAGCCTCTCACTGAAGATCAAGACCACGCGCAAGGACGGCGGCGCGCCGCTGCCTGCCGCCGTCGCGGTGATGGTCGTCGACGAGGGCGTGCTGAGCCTGATGGACCACCAGACGCCGGATCCGGTGGCATTCTTCCACGCAGGCCGGGCGGGCGAGGTGTGGCTGTACGCCCTGCAGGCCGCCGTGCTGCCGCGTGATGCGGGCGCCGAGGCTGCAGCGGTCACCGACGCGACCGAGTCGAAGCCCGCCGACGAATCGGGATTCATGGGTGAAGCGCTCGGGCGTGGGGCCGAGTCGCAACTCCGCAGCGCCGCGATGCCCATGCCTTCGGCAGCGCCGATGCCGCTCGCCGCGCGCGCGCGCGCCGAGGAGAAGTCCGCGGCGGGCGACTCCGCCCCCAAGGCAGGGGCGTTCGATCTCGGGGCCGCGATGGCTCAGCCGGTGTCGCTGCGCACGGTGTTCGCGTCCACGGCGTTCTTCGACGCCGAGATCCGCACCGACGCCAACGGCGAGGCGCGCATCGACATCCCGATGCCCGAGAACCTCACCACGTTTCGCATCATGGCGGTGGCCATCGATCCCGCGGCCGCCGACCGGTTCGGCAGCGGCGAGAGCTCGGTGCGCGTGCGCAAGTCGATCATGATCCGGCCGTCGCTGCCGCGGTTCGCCAACATCGGCGACAGCTTCGAGGGCTCGGTGATGGTCGACAACCAATCGGGGACGGCGCAAAAGGTGCTGGTCGGCACGCGCGGGCTCAACGTGACCGTGAACGGCGCGGCCGAGATCTTCGTCGACATCCCCGCCGGCGAGTCACGCGAGGTGCGGTTCGACATGGCGGTGCAACAGGTCGGCGTGATGCGCCTGCAATTCGCGGCCATGAGCAGCGCTGGTCGCGACGCCACCGAGGTGACCGTGCCGGTGCACTACCCGGCGACCGCCGAGGCGTTCGCCGACTACGGGATGACCGACACGTCGGTGCAGCGGACGATCGAGCCGCCGCCAGACGCGTTGCCCGACTTCGGCGGACTCGAGCTCAGCTTCAGTTCGACCGCGCTGTCGGGGCTCGAAGACGCGGTCGCGTACCTCGTCGACTATCCCTACGAGTGCGCGGAGCAGACCGCCAGCCGCATCCTGCCCGTCTTCGCGCTGCACGACATCCTCGATCAGTTCCCGATCGCCGCGGTGCGGGACAAGGCGCTGCGCGACAAACTGGGCAACGATGGCATCGCCAAGCTGCTCACCCATCAGCTCTCCGACGGCGGCTTCGGCTTCTGGGCGGCCGACGAGAGCTGGCCATATCTCACCAACTGGGTGACCTTCGCGCTGCTCGAGGGCCAGCGTCGCGGCTACTCGGTCGATGCGGCCGCGCTGGGCCGAGCGCTGGATTACCTCGAGAACTTCGCGCGGTTCGGTCATCGCTCGCGGTGGGGCGACTACTACGACTGGACCTCGCGCGCCTTCGCGCTGTGGCTGCTCTCGGGTGAAGAGCGCGGCGCGGCCCACTTCGACGCGGTCTGGGCCCATCGCGGCGAGATGCCGCTGTACGCTCGGGTACTGCTGATGTCGGCGGCCCATCGCTACGGCAAGGCGGGTCCGCGCGACACCGTGCGCGAGGAGCTCCGCGATGCGGTGGTCGAGACCGCGCGGACGATCCACTTCGCCGAGGGCCGCAGCGAGGCGGCGTCTTCCGGGCTGCGGTTGCTCATGCACTCGAGCGCCCAGACCGACGCCATCGTGCTCATGGCCTTGCTCGAGATCGACGCCGCCGATCCGATGCTGCCCAAGATCATCGCGGGCATCATGGACGACCGTGATCCGAAGCGTGGCGGCCGATGGGTGTCTACCCACGCCAACGCGTGGGCGCTGCTGGGCGCGAGCCGCTACTACGAGGTCGTCGAGAAGGACCCGCCGGACTTCACCGCTCAGGTGTGGCTCGACGCGCTGTTCGCCGGCGAGCACACGTTCCGCGGCCGCAGCATGGCCAAGGTCGACCAGAAGATCTCGATGCAGACGCTGCAAGGGGCGAAAAGCCGGGCGCTGACCGTGGCGAAATCCGGCGTGGGCAAGCTCTACTACCGCATCGGCCTGCGCTACGCGCCCAAGGGTCTGGATCTCGCGGCGATCGATCAGGGCTTCACCGTCTACCGCACCTACGAAGCGCTGCCCGGCGACGACGGCAAGGTCGATCCCGCCGCGGTGGTGCAGACCGAAGACGGCGATTACCGGGTCAAGGCCGGCACCAACGTCAAGGTCACCCTCAACCTGGTGGTCGCGGACCGGGCCAACTACGTCGTCGTCGACGATCCGCTGCCCGCGGGCTTCGAGGGGCAGAACTCGAAGTTCGTCACGTCGGTCGCGCCGATCTCCGAGACCACGGGCAGCCGCGGCGGTGGCGACGGCTGGTGGTGGGGCTGGTGGTACAGCTTCAGCCACACCGATCTCCGCGACGATCGCATGCTGCTGTTCGCGGACCAGCTCGCCGCGGGTGTGTACACGTACAGCTACACGGCGCGGGCGACCACGATCGGCGACTTCCTGCTGCCGCCCGTCAAGGCCGAGGAGATGTACGAGCCCGAGCGCTTCGGCCACGGCTCGTCGGCGCGGGTCACGGTGGTGGAGTGAGGGGAGGCCCGCGCTCTTCGTGGCGTGGCCAAAGCGTCGCAATCCGCGACGAGACCTGAGCGACCCGCTAGACTGCGCCATGTCGTCGACGCTCCGCGTGCTCGTGTCGCTGCTCTCCCTCGCCACGCTTTCTTGCGCCAAGCCGGAGAGTGTCGCGCTGGGCGGCGCGTGCAAGGAGCAGGTCGAGTGCAAGGCGCCCGCCGACACCTGCATGACGCTCGGCACCGAGATGCTGTGCACGGTGGCCTGCTCGGCCGAGGCCGCGTGCCCCACCGGTCACGCGTGCGCGAAGATGGACGTGCGTGTGGAAGGCGACGATGGCGCGGGCAAGGGCGGTGAGCAGGGGTACTGCTTGGCGACGTCGCGGGTGGCGTCGCACGTGGTGACGATCGCGCCCGAGGGCGAGGGGAAGAACGCGAAGAAGAATCGCGCGGACAGGTGAGCGCGGCGCCGCTTCACATGAGCGGCGCCACCGTGAAAGCGACGCGATCGCTTGGGCTCGCGGCCGATCTGCCCTTGCCGTACACTGCCTCGGGTGAGCGCTCCGATCGAAGACTACGCGATCATCGGTGACACCGAGGCCGCGGCGCTGGTGCGCCGTGACGGGTCCATCGATTGGCTGTGCTTGCCGCGGTTCGATTCGCCGGCCTGTTTCGCGGCGCTTCTTGGCGGCGACGAGCACGGCCACTGGACGGTGGCGCCGGCGGGCGAGGTGTTGCGGACGACGCGGTCGTATCGCGGTCCCACGCTCGTGCTCGAGACGGTGCACGAGACCACAGAGGGCGAGGTGGCGGTGATCGATTTCATGATCCCGCGCAACGGAGCGCCGGATCTGGTCCGCATCGTCGAGGGGCGACGTGGCAAGGTGGCGATGCGCTCGATGCTGTCGATCCGCTTCGACTACGGGGTCAACGTGCCGTGGGTCCGGCGGACCGAGACCGGGATCATCGCCATCGCGGGCCCCGATCTGCTGCGGCTGGTAACCGAGGTCCCACTGCGCGGCGAGGACTTCAACACGGTGGGCGACTTCGTCGTCGGCGAGGGCGAGCGGGTGACGTTCGAGCTGGTGTGGTCGCCGTCCCATCTCGAGCCGCCGCCGTCGCATGACGCGATGGCGTCGCTCGCCCACACCGAGGCGTGGTGGCAGCACTGGGCGGCGCAGGCGAAGATCGCCGGTCCACACCAAGAGCTGTCGCTGCGATCCCTCATCGTGCTCAAGGCGCTCACCTATGGTCCCACGGGCGCCATCGTGGCCGCGCCTACCACATCGCTGCCGGAGCACCTGGGTGGCGTGCGCAACTGGGACTATCGCTATTGTTGGTTGCGCGACGCCACGTTCACGCTGTACGCCCTGCTGCACTCGGGCTTCCGCGAAGAGGCCGAGGCGTGGCGCGCGTGGCTCGTGCGCACGGTCGCCGGCCAACCCGAGCAGGCACGGATCATGTACGGCGTCGCCGGGGAGCGCCGCCTCCCCGAGCAAGAGCTGGCGTGGCTGCCGGGCTACGCCGACTCGAAGCCGGTGCGGATCGGCAACTTCGCCGCCGATCAATTCCAACTCGACGTCTACGGTGAGGTCATGGACGCGCTCCACCTCGCCCGCCGCCTGGGCATGGCGTGCGACGACACCACCTGGCGGGTACAGCGATCGATCGCCAGCTTCGTGGAGCGGGTGTGGTGCGATCCCGACGAGGGCATCTGGGAGGTTCGCGGACCACGGAAGCACTTCACCTTCTCGAAGGTGATGGCGTGGGTCGCCCTCGATCGCGCGGTCAAGGAGATCGAGCAATTCGGGATGGAGGGTCCGGTCGAGCGCTGGCGGGCCGCCCGCGACGCCGTCCATGCGGACGTCTGCGCCCGCGGCTTCGATGCAGCCCGCGGCACCTTCGTACAGGCCTACGGCGAGGCGCAGCTCGACGCGAGCCTGTTGCTGCTGCCGGCCGTCGGCTTCCTGCCGCCGGACGATCCGCGCATCATCGGCACGATCGAGGCGATCGAGCGCGAGCTCTTGGTCGATGGGTTCGTGCTCCGCTATCGCACGTCGACCGGCATCGACGGCCTGCCGCCGGGCGAGGGTGCTTTTCTGGCGTGCAGCTTCTGGCTCGTCGATGCCTATGCGCTGTGCGGCCGACTCGACGACGCGCACGCGCTGTTCGAGCGATTGGCGGCCGTCGCCAACGACGTCGGACTGCTCGCCGAGGAGTACGACCCCAAGGCCAAGCGGCTGCTCGGCAATTTTCCGCAGGCGCTGTCACACATCGCGTTGGTCAACTCGGCGCGTAATCTCTCGGAGCTGTCGCCAGGCCCGAGCGTCGATCGCAGCGGGAGCTGACGTGCCCGCGAAGGCCCAGACGCCGCCGCGAATGCCCCTATCGAGTTCCCCATGAGTGCCGGTCGCGGCATCGCAGTCGTGCTGGGAGTCGGTGGGCTCGTGGCCGCTGGGTTCGCGCTCGGGCGCCCGGGCGCCCGGGAGTCCGCGACCGCGGCATTCGAGCCGGAGGTGGCCACCGCCTCGCCTGGGCGGGACGAGGTGGCTCGCGCCGTGCCGGCAACGTCGGCCGCCGCGGTGATCGACGAGGTGGCGCTCGCCCGCGGGCTGGCGAGCGCGCGGTGGCTCGTCGTCGGCGGCGGTGCGTGGCCGGACTCGACCCAGGTGCAGATCGAGCAAGATGTCGGGCTGGCCGCCGAGGTGCTCGGGCCTCGCGGTGTGGTGCTCTTCGGCGCCGGAGCCGGGGCGCCCGTGGTGCAGGTGCGAAACGGCCACGCGGTTGAGTCGGTCACGGCAACGCTCGGCGATCTGTTTGCGCCCCGCGGGGGTCGCGGCGCGAGCTATCGTGCGCCGAGCATCGCCGTCGACGCCGAGGCCACGGCCGCCCGGGTGCTCGCGTCGATCCGCAGCGCCTCAGCGAAGGGTGACCAACCGCTGCTCGTCGTCATCGCCGGGCACGGCGAGATGGGCGAGTCTGCGCGCGACAACGTGATCTCGCTGTGGGCGGGCTCGACGATCAGCGCTGCCGAGCTCGCCCACACCATGGACGGCGCCGGGCGACCGACGCGGCTGGTCGTCACCACCTGCTTCTCCGGCGGCTTCGGCGAGCTCGCCTTCGCCGCGGCCGAGTCCACCGCAGATGCGCCGCAGATCGAACGCTGCGGCCTGTTCGCGTCGCCGTGGGATCTCGAGGCCTCGGGCTGCGATCCCAATCCCGACCGCAGCGCGCAGCAGGGCTATGCGCTGCACTTCTTCAACGCGCTGCGCGGGCGCGACCGCGAGGGTGAGGCGCTGCCGATTACGGCGTTCGACTTCGACGGCGACGGCGCGATCGGTCTGCTCGACGCCCACACGCGGGTGCGCATCGCCTCGGACGGCATCGAGGTGCCGACGACCACCGCCGAGCGGTGGCTGCGGGCGCACGCGCCGGATGCGGGCACGGCGGCCGAGGTCGCGACACCCGAGGAAGACGCGGTGATCGCCGCACTGTCGCCGCGCGTGGGTGCAGGTCCGCAGCCGCCCACCGAAGCGGAGGTGGCAGCGCGCCTCGACGTGCTCGAGCAGCAGCTCGCCGCGCATGACGCCGCGACCGAAGACGCGCGCGTCGCCGAGGAATCCGCGTCGCGCACTGTTGCCGCCATGCTCCTCGCGCGCTGGCCCGTGCTCGACGACCCGTGGCATCCGGAGTTCGCGGCGGTGCTCGAGGAGCAACGAGGATCGATCGCGGAGCTCCTCGCGGGCGCGCCGAGCTACGCGGCATACCTCGCGGCGCGGGACGAATCTGCGCGCGCCCATGAGCGCCACGCCGATCACACCGCGGAGGCCGCGCCCGTCGAGCGGCTGCTGCGGGCGATGGAGACCCGTCGCCTCGCAGCGAACCTCGCCGCCCATGATCGCGAGGCGTTCGCGCAGTGGGAGCGACTGCGGGCGTGCGAGCGGTGGGTGCCGGGGATCGATCCGTGATCGCAGCACCGCCCGCGCGCCCGCCCGCTGGGCTATCGTCGCGGGTGAGTGTCCGGCGAGATGCCCCCTGATCGCGAGCCCGCACCGAAGCGGCGGCCCGCGGTGGATCCCCGCTTCGAGCCGCCATCTGTCGAGCGCCTCGATCTCGCGAAGCTCCTCGAGCGACCGGCCGCGGAGCCGCTGCGGCGCGTGCCGGTGCAACGCACCTCGTCGCTGATGCCGGTGGTCCTCGTCGTGCTCGTGGCGGCCGCGGGAATCGGGGGCTGGCAGTTGTATGCGAGCCGCCGCGCCGCCTCCGTGGATGCGGCGGCTGCCGACGCCGCGAGCGTGTCGGGCGCGTCGCTCGATGCTCCGGATGGCGACGGCGCACAGGTCCTCCTGATGATCTCGACCACACCGAAGGACGCCGTCATCTTCGTCGACGACGTGCGCGCGACGGTCAACCCGATGTCGGTGCCGCGCTCGGATCGTCCGGTACAAGTCCGCGTCGAGGCCAGCGGTTGGGAGCCACGCGAGGTCGCGGTCGAGGCCGATCGTTCGCGGCGGGTCGAGGTCGCGTTGCAGCGATCCCGCCGCTGAGCGGGGGCGCCGCGGTCAGCGAGCAAATCCCCGCAGCGCCGGCGACCACTGCGACGTGGTCGAGACCCACAGCTGGTGCATCGTGCGGGTGAGCGCCACGTACATTGCCCGGCGCGCCGCAGGATCATCGCCGTAACTGCCCGGGCTCGCATCCGGCACGATCACCACGTCGAGCTCGAGCCCACGCACCTCTTCGACGCAGGTGACGATCGCCCCCGGCATGAAGTCGAAGTCGCCGTCCAATGCGAGGCGCACGTCGATCGCCCGCAGCAGCTGGCGATGGAGTCGCTGCGCGGACTCGGCGTGCCGACAGATGATCGCGCTGCGGGCCCGGCGATCGCGCTCGCGAAGCCGCGTGATCGCGGTGGCGAGGTGGCGAGGTGGCTGACCAGGTGGCACGCGCTCGCGGTGCGATGCCACAGCAGGGGCGGCTCGTGCTCGCGGGGTGCGGCCGGACCGTCTCGCCCGCGGACAGCGCCTTGCCGCGGCGGGGCGTGAGCGTCGGCGACTGCAGCGGCGTGGCCTGCCATCCGGCGGCAGTCGCGGTGATGCGCCAGTTCTCCGTCTCGACCGCGCACGGCTCGTCGCCCGAGAACTCGACGAGGTAGCGCAGCAGCACTCGTCCTCGCAGCGTGCGACGTTCGACCTCGACGCTGTACTCGTCGCCCTCGAAGTGGGTGAAGAAGATCTCTGCGAGCGGCGCGCGCTCCCAGTCGACCAGCGCGAAGTCTCCGACGACCTGCGAGCAGCGCCCGAGCAGCACGTCGCGGATGCGGCCGCCGGTCTCGAACGCGCAGCAGCCCGAAGTGCGGGGCCTAGGCGCCGGGCACGGCCCGACGCGCGATGGCGGCAGCGCGGAGGTGCAGCCCCGCGATCCCGTCGATCTCCCCGCGACTCGGCCCGGACTCGACCACGCCGGTGTTGTGCGCGATGGCCCGCGCCTGCGCAAGCCGGGGATGTCGGTCAGTCCAAGAACTCGACCGGGCGCAGGTTGTCCTCGGGGTTGCGGTCCACCAGCAGAACCCGCGGATCGACGCCGGCGCGGATCGGCCGCTCCGGGCTCGTCATCGTGATGGTCTCGCGCTCGCTCTCGAACCTATGCCGATCGAGGACGAGCGGCACCTCGCGCGTGACGCCATCGACCTCGCGCTCGACGAACACGCCGACGTCGATGAGATCGGAGAGCGGCACCTCGGCCTCGGTGCCGTCGTCGGCGGCGCGGACCTTGTGGGTCTCGACGTCGATCTCGACCTCCCAGCGCCCATCCTCGAGCTTCCGGGCGGTGGCCCGGTGGGTGCGGTTGTCGTACAGGGTGATGGTCTCGAACAGGTCCTCGATGAGGTAGGCCCGATCCGCGGGAGTGACCGCACGCAGTCGCTCGACTAGATCGCGGGCGGTGGTGTACGGCGGCTGCTGGAACCCGGCGTCGCGGATGTACTCCGCGAGGACGCGGTTGACCGTCTCCTCACCGATGTACTCGCGCAGCGCGTACATGACCAGGCTGCCCTTGTTGTAGTGGATGTAGGGCTGGTTCTCGACGCGGATGAGCGGCAGCTCGCGCTGGATCTCGCGGCCGCGCCCCGATAGGTAGCGGTCGAGTTCGTAGGCAAGGAATTTGCGCATCTGCTCGCGGCCGTAACTCTTCTCCATCACCATCAGCGCCGAGTACTGCGACAGCGTCTCGGACATCACGGTGCTGCCCTGGACATCCGCGCCGATGACCTGGTGCGCCCACCACTGGTGCGCGACCTCGTGGGCGGTCACGTAGAAGACGTAGTCGACGTCTTCGGCGTCGCGCAGATCGGCGATGAACCCGATCGACTCCGAGTAGGGGATGGTGTTGGGGAACGACTGGGCGAAGCTCGCGTAGCGCGGGAACTCGACGATGCGGACCTGCCGATGCTGGTAGGGCCCGAAGTTCTCCGTGAAGTACGAGAGCGACGCCTGGGTGGCCTCGATCATGCGGGCGACGTTCATGTCGTGCTCGGGGTGGTGGTAGACCTCGATCGCGACGTCGTTCCACCGGTCGCGCGCGACGTTCCACCGCGCCGACAAGAACGCGTAGAAATCGAGAATCGGCGCGTCCATCTCGTAGCGGAAGTACCGACGTTCGCCCTCGGTCCACTCGCGCTGCAGGTAGCCGGGGGCGATGGCGACCTGGTCTGTGCTGGTGCCGATGGTGGCGGCGAAGTCGATCCAGTCGGCCTCGTGCGAGATGTACGTGTTGGCGCGTGCCGAGGCATCGTCGAGGTCGGCCATGCGCACCCGCTCGGGCAGGCCCCGCTTGCGCCGCTCATTGGGATCGGCGATCTCGCCGCCGCGGTCGTAGCCGATCCGTGGCACGAAGTCGGTGCTGTGGAGGAACGATCCGTTGAACACGATCGAGGTGACCGAGTCGCGCTCGACGAACCCTGGCTCGGCGAAGCCGACGTCGAACTCGAGTGTGGTGCTGGCCCCCGGTTGCAGGGGCCCTTCGAGGGTGAGGATGCGATAGCCGACCTCGTCGTCCTGGTGCGTCACGCTCGCGCCCGGCACCGTCAGCGCACGCAGGTCGAAGTCGGGGAAGGTCGCGACGTGCAGGGTCTCGATCGGCGAGGCGGTCCGATTGACGAGCGTGAGCGTGCCGCGGATGTCGGCGCGACGCTCGGCCGGATACAGCTCGAGGTGGAGCTCGACCGCGGTGATGCGTGGCTGCGGCAGGCCCCCGTACTGGGCGTAGCGCTCCTCGTAGAGCACCTGCAGCCGCTCGGCCTCGTCGCTGGGCACGAAGCGATTGCGCACGTCGGTGTTGTAGAAGATCCAACCACCGACGCTGGCGAACGCAGCCCCGATCGCGAGCACGGCGAGGAGCAGCGGGCCGCGCAGGTTCGCCCGGGCCCGGCCCAGGCGCAGCCGCAGGCGTTGGTCGGTGCCCCGCGGCCACAGCAGCCCCGCGAGCACGAGCAGCAACACGGCGGCGAGCGCCCAGTACAGCCGGTACCAGGCGAGCCCGGTCGTGAAATGACCGTACCCGTTCATGTCGGAATACGGCGCGCTGGGGGACGAGCCATAGCGATACAGCGCGCGCTCGAAGTCCAGCAGCGGCAGCACCTGGAGCAGGACGAAGTACCCGGCCATCAGCAAGAAGCCGACGTATTTGTGGTTGGCGACCGCCTGCAGCGCGATCGCCAGCGCCGCGACCAGCATCCACTGGCTCAGCGCGATGACGTAGACCCCCTGCAGGTAGAGCAGGGGGTCGAGGTGGGTCCAGCCGCGCGAGAGCTGCACACAGACGCCGCACAGCACCGCGACGGTGAGGATCCCGGCGATCGCCGCCCACAGTGCCACGAGCTTGGCCACGATCGGCACCCACGATGGCATCGGCAGCGCGTCGTAGACCTCGGCCAGGCCGATGCGGCGCTCCTTCCACGTGAGCTCACCGGCGTAGAACACGATCACGATGAGCGCGAACAGCCCGATGCTGCCGTCGATGAGCCGCACCATCAGGCTCGTGACCGGATACACCGGCGTGCCGAACATGTCGTCGATGCTCGCGTACATGCCACCGAGGGTGTTCAGCGCCGCGAACAGGGCGATCACGCCGAACGCGGTGCTGCGCAGCACGCCCGACAGCTCGACGCGGATCTGGTGCCGACACTGCGCCATCGACACGCGCCACCCCGACGCGATGTGCACCTTGGGCAGGGGCACCTCGACCGGAGGCGCGGCGGCGACTTCGTCGGTGCGGCCGCGACCCGACTCGTTGGGCACCGCCAGGCGAAAGCGCAGCTGCGTCCACAGCAGCGCGGCGGCGCCGATGCCCAGCCACAGCGCGCGGTTGAGCACGAGCAGGGTGCCGGTCGACGGCAGCTGGCTGTTGCGCTCGGCCACCGTCCAATAGCGGGTGTCGACGGCGACGGCGGTGAGCCCGAACGGATCGGCCAGGGCCGCGATCACATCGTTGTCGAGGCCAGAGATGAGCTCCTGCGAGACCACGTAGATCACGAAGAACCCCGCCACCGCGACGTAGGCGAACAGCACCCGCCGCGTCAGCGTGCCGACCGCGAAGAACACCGCGCCCATCACCAGCAGGTTCGGCATCACCAAGGCGAGCAGCGCCCACGCGTAGGCGTCGAGCCCGGTACCGACCAGCCGCTGCGGGTCGAGCCACGGCATCTTCGAGCCGATGAGCATGCCGGCGGCGGCGCCCACGAACACCAGCCACGCCATGGCCAGCGAGCCGAAGAAACGGCCGAGCAACAGCGCGTGCTTTCGGATCGGGCTGGTGAAGAACGGCGCGTACGTGCGCTGCTCGAAGTCGCGGATGACCGAGGTCGCGACGAAGGCGGTCACCACGATGATGCCGATGACGCTGAGCACACCGAGCATCTGGGCGATGACGATCGGCGCGTCGATCGCCGTGTTGCCGGCGGCGCCACCGATGATGATGGCGTCGCTCGTGGTCGCGCCGAAGGCCATGAGCGCGAACACGGCGGTGAACAGCCACACGGTCGGCTGGCGCAGGCGCGAGCGCACCTCGAAGCGGAGGAATTCCCAGAACATGGTGTCTGCCTCCTCAGGCGGCGCGGCGCAACGTGGTGAAGTAGACGTCCTCGAGATCGGGGTCGACCTCGGCGAATCCGTGGCCCGGGTCGTGCTCGTCGAAGATGTGGATGACGGTCCGTCCGCCGACCAGGCGCGTCGAGATCACCGTGTGGCGCTCACGGTGTTGCGCGAGATCGGCCTTGTCGATCACCTTGCGCCACGTCTTGCCGCGCAGGCCGTCGATCGCGTCGCGCGGCTCGGAGCGGTGCAGTACCTCGCCGCCGGCGATGATCGCCATCTGTGCGCACAGATCCGCGACGTCGTCGACGATGTGGGTCGAGAGCACCACGACCACCTGCTCACCGATCTCCGCGAGCAGGTTGAGAAAGCGCGTGCGCTCCTCGGGATCGAGGCCTGCCGTCGGCTCGTCGACGATGACCAGCCGCGGGGCGCCGAGCAGCGCCTGGGCGATCCCGAAGCGCTGCTTCATGCCGCCGGAGAATCCGCCCAGCCGCTTGCGCCGCACGTCCCACAGGTTGACCCGCTGCAGCAGCGCCTCGACCATCGCCTTGCGCTCGCCCTTGTCCGCGATGCCCTTGAGTACCGCGAAGTGGTCGAGCAGGCTCAGCGGATCGAGGTGGGGATAGACCCCGAAGTCCTGCGGCAGGTAGCCGAGCACGCGCCGCGTCGCGTCCTTGTCGCGCAGCACGTCGAGGCCGCCCAGCGTGATGCTGCCGTGATCGGGATCCTGCAGCGTCGCGACCGTGCGCATCAGCGTCGACTTGCCGGCGCCGTTGGGGCCGAGCAGCCCGAACATGCCGGGTGGCACGTCGAGGTCGATGCCCTTCAGTGCCCGCACTCCGTTGCCGTAGGTCTTGGTCAGCTCGCGGATCGTGAGGGCGTGCGTCACGTGGTCTCCCGGCGGCGCAAGAGCGCCAGCCGGGCGTTCAGACCCCGGTGGGGGTCGAATTGTTTCGACGTGTGGGTGGGCTCAGGCGCCCGCGGAGCGACGGCGTCGTCGGAACACGAGCCCGAGCAGCAAGGCGCCGAGCCAGGCAGTCGGACGTCGTCCCTGCGTGTCGCAGCTGCAGCCGTCACCCTCGCCATCTCCGCTACCGCCTGCGGACCCTTCGCTGCTGCCGGAGTCCGACGCCGAGTCGGTCGCGCTCACCGTCGCGGTGTCCGACGCGGTGCCCGTCACCGTCGGCGTGTCGGATCCTCCCGACGAGTCGGGATCGGTGTTGCCGGAGTCCGACGAGGTGTCGCCGCCCGTATCCGTCCCCGTCGACGCGCCGTCGACGTCGTACTCGAGCGGCTCCGCGCAGCCCTCGTTGCCCGCCCAGTCGACGGCGCAGACGGTATAGCTGATCGCAGCGCCCTCGGACTGTCCCGGCAGCTCGGCACGGAACAGATCTCCGCCCATGAAAGACGCCTCGACCTCCGTGGGCTCGCCACCGTCGACAGCGACTCGGACGAACGCGCGGTTGAGTCGCGGCCCCTCGTCCGTGACGGTGTTGTCCGTCACAGCGTAGTGGATGACCACCGCGGTCTCGGCATCGACCCCCGACGCCTGCTCCACGGCGCGGAAGGCTGGCGGGGTCCTGTCCACCATCTGGCCCTCGGCGCCGAGGTAGAAGTTGTCCTGGGTTCCGGACTCGCCAGAGCCGGTGACGAAGTCGAGCCGTCCGTCGTTGTCGAGGTCACCGAACTCGACCCAGAGCGAGGGGACCGGGGTATCGGGCCCGACGGGGTTCTCCTGCAACGGATGCGGGGGCAACGCGTTCGCGATGTGGGTGAAGTTGCCGGACCCGTCGTTCTGGAGGTACCGCTCGCGGGATCCGAGGGAGATCACGACGGCATCGAAGTCTCCGTCGTAGTCGAAGTCGACACAGACGACGCCGTTGTCGTCGGCGCCCGGGTTGCCGGTGACCCGGGCCGCCGTCTCGTCGGCGAACGCGCCGCTGCCGTCGTTGATGTGGAGCTGCTCGGTGTAGTTGGGGCCTGCGTTGTCGACCCAGAAATCCAGATCGCCGTCGCCGTCCACATCGCAGACACCCGGGCCGTAGTGGAGGCCGGGCGCGTAGGGGACTGGCGTCGGCGCCTCCGTGAAGGTGCCGTCGCCCGCGTTGAGCCACAGCCCGAGCGCTTCGTCGTGGGTGTTGATCAGGGCGTCGAGGTCGAAGTCGCCGTCGGCGTCGAACAGGTCGACGTCGATCGGCTGACTGCCCGCGAGCTCCGGAGGCGTGGCGTCGAGGAGTTCCTCGAACGCGCCGGTGCCGTCGTTGATCCACACGCGCGCCACCGGGTTCACCGGCGCGTTGAAATCCGGATAGCTGTGGGTGAGGAACAGGTCCAGATCGCCGTCGTCGTCGAGGTCGCCGAACCGGGCTGCTCCCGCCTCCGATCCGTTGTCGAGCGTGACCGGCTCGAAAGTGCCGTCACCGTTGTTGAGGAACAGGACGTCGTCGCCTCCGGCCGCTGCCGGCGCGTAGATGTCGGGGTCACCGTCTCCATCCACGTCGCCGATCGCGACCTGGCGGTGCTCACCCGAGTGACCTCCGACCGCCCCACTCGAGGCGTCGACGAAGGTGCCTGCCGGATCGTTGATGTAGACGGCGAGCGGTTCACCGTCACCGATGGAGAAGAAGCCCTGCATGTTGACGGTGACGATGTCGAGCTGGTGGTCACCGTTCAGGTCCGTGACCCGCAGGTAGTTGGTCCAGCAGCCGTCACCATCGCCGCAGGCATCCGACAGGGCTTGCGCGCCGTCGAAGAGGCTGCCCCCGGCGTGCGCCTGTGAGAGGGGAGCGAGCGAAGCAAGTCCAAGGGAAACGATGAGAGAGGTTCGCACTGGCAGTCTGCTTTCGGTTTTCTATGCAACGAGAACACGGGCATGACAGCACGGCCCGCCGCGCTTTTCCAGTGCGGTGGGCTACACCACGGCGAGCGTCCTGGTCTCGGCTCAGGCCACAGGCTGTCAGCGGCCGGCGCCGCCGCTCCTTGGCGAGAGTCGGCTGCGCCGCGGGCACCTACGGCTCGTCGAGGCCCCGGGCGGGTACCATGAAAAGGTTGGTGTAACCGCCCATCATCTCAGCGTCCGCGCTGCCGATGATGGCGATCTCGACCCCGCTCACGGAGTGGCTGCCCATGCCCGGCATCGAGCCGACCACATGGAAGCCGCGCTGGTCCCCGGGTTCGAGTGTCGCGAACTCGGCGTTGAACTCCGTCGTGTCGGACACGTCGACGACATCCGCCACGGCGAAGCAGCTGCCCGCGTCCGGTCCCATGGCCCCCCGCACCGGTTGCCGAGCATGGTCACCGAGCCGAGGGCCAGCCGCTTTGTGGCGACGCCCGCCGCACCGCGCCGCTCGGCCGAGCAAACCGCGAGCAGTACCGGTCCCACAGCCCAGTCACCCGCGTGACCTCCGGGTCGCCCGCAATCTCCCTCGACATGCGCGCAAGCTCCCCCCGACCGCGCTCGCATTCCCCGAACCCGTCCGCGTCGTCCCAACTCTCCCGGGCCGCCGACCACGCGCCCGGCAGCGGGCGGCTCGCCATACGCGCGAGCCCATCGACGAACGCGATCAGCATGCGCCCCTTCGCGAGGTTGCGTCCGCCGCCGGAAATCTCCTCGAGTCCGAAGGCGAACTCCTCGACCATCGCGTCGCCGGTCTCGGGATCCTCGTACTCCACGGTGAGCATGATCGAGTCCTGCGGACGCAGGCTCCCGCCTCTGGCCATGAGGTCGGCGAGGAAGAGCTGCGAGGTGTTGGCGAAGTAGTGGATCGCCTGCACGTCCTCTTTCACGCTCGACGATTCCTCGCCGTAGAACACGTTCATGCGCAGTGACGGCGGCAGGTGCAGCTGGAAATGGACGTCGTCGGCGACCGTCTCGATGAGCGACACGAAGCGCGGGCCGAACACCGCGTCGACCTCGGCGGGCGAGCCGAGGAACACGTAGGCGCCGTGGCCACGCTCGGTGAGTCGATCGAGCAGCGCGTCGTTGAAATCGCTGCCCACGCCGATGCCCGACAGGCGGATCCGCCGGCTGTCGTAGTGCTTGCCGATGAGCGCGATGGATTCCTGGTCGGTGACCCCGGTGTTGGTCAGCGCGTCCGTGACCAGGACCACGCGGTTGGTCGCCCCCGGCTGGAAGCTGCGATCGGCGAGGCCATAGCCGGTCTGCAGCCCGAGGTGGATGTCGGTCGCGCCGCGCGGCTGGATCTTCTCGATCGCCGATTCGAGCATGCGCCTGGGGTCGCGACCGACCACGAAGTTCTCGATGGGCGTGCACACCTGGTCGTCGAACAGCACCAGGTGGACCATGTCGCCGGTCTTGAGCTCCTCGAGCATGCGCTGCAGGCCCTGCTTGAGGTAGTCCATCCGGCCCTCGTCCATCATCGAGCCCGAGCGATCGACGACGAAGGTCACCGCCGCGTTGCGCCGCGACTCTCGGTCGACCGGTCGTCCGGCGATCGCCAGGCCCAGATTGTAGACGCCGGCTTTGTCGGGATCCGCCGCGAGCTCGGCGGTCACCGAGAAGTCGTCGGTCTCGGGGACCGGCGCGGTCGTGAACGAGAAGTAGTTGAGCAGCTCGTGCGGACGGATGTGCTCGATCGGCAGCGGCAAGAACCGATCGATGGCGTAGATCACCCGCTGCGCCGACGACAGGCTCATCGTGTCGTCGTTGGAGAGGTACGTGGCGCGTCCCCAATCGTGGAACTGGTCGTCGGGGCTGGGCTCGGCGGCCGCGATGGGCGCAGAGTCAACGTTCGGCGCGAGCGGGCGCGACTCGGAGTTCTCGGCGCGGCGACGATCCCGACGGGTCTCGCGATCCGACGAGTCGTCGAGCGATCGCGCCGGCTCAGCCGGCGGTGCGCTCGATGGCATGGGCGACCCGGACGCGATCTCCTGGGCCGCTTTATCACCGTCTGCGGCCGAGAAACCTGCGGACGACGATGGCTCGGCGGCGGGCTGGCGCGCCGCCTTGGGGCGGGGCTTGGTGGTGGCGGACGGCGTCGCTGCACCGGGCGTCGGGTCGTACGTGACGTGACCGCTCTTCTTGGTGGCGCTGCCGCCCTTGGGGCCGCGATCCTTGCTCTTGCGGCTGCCGGTCTTGGCCGGCTTCACCACCGGCGCGGGCGCTTCATCGAAGTCGGTGGAGAAACACGCGGACGAGCGCTCGACGAGCCGCGGCATCGCGGCCAGGTTCGGCGCGGCCGGGGCGGGCCGCACCCGCGGCGGGTGCTGGCGCGCGGTGAAGACGTGGGGCGCGTCATCAGCCCCGCCCGAGAGCGCCAGCGCGCCCGGGTTGCCGCCTGGCCCGGCCGCACCCGCGGACCCGCAGGCGATCGAGCAACCCAAGGAGATGGCCAAGCTCGCACGGATCCAGGCTTGCGGCAGTGTCGTCATGTGGCTCCCGAACGTCGCGGTCCCCCGCATCGCTTTCACCCGATCATCGCAAATGCAGGAGGTCCCTGTCAGCCGCAGCCCCACGCGGGCGTTCTCGGACCGACCGCCGCCGTTGGTCGAGGAATTGCCCTCGGCCCTGCGGCGTTGGATGCTACCGACCCATGCCCCGCAGCGCGCGACGTTCGAGATGGTGGCCCGCGGTGCTCGTCCTCGCCGGGGCGTGCCGTAAGGAGGGCGCGACCCCGACCGCGGCCCCGGAGTCCGGGGTGGCGCCCGCAGGTGCTGCCGAGCCCGGGTCGCCCCAGTCCCTCGAGACCCTCGAGGGTGAGCTCGGCCGGTTGCGCCAGGAGCTCGACGTCGCCACGCGCGACGGGCAACCGGTCGCCGAGGGCGACGGTGCCGCGACGGGGTGCACACGGATCTGCGAGATATCAGCGGCGATCTGCGGGTTGGCGGACTCGATCTGCGCCCTCGCCGACGACCACTCGGGCGAGTCGCGCTACGTCACCGCCTGCGAGGGTGCCCGCGTCCACTGCGATCGATCCACCGAGGTCTGCGATGCGTGCTCATCCCGCTAGGATCATCGGTGCCGCTATCGTGCTGCTGGCTGCGCTCGGCTGCAGACCGCGGCCGGCGGCGAGCAACGTCGCGCTCGCCGACGACATCGACGCGATCGAGCAGGCGTTGGCGGAGCGCGGTGCCCAGCTCGAGTCCGAGGGCATCGTCGTCGCGTACCGGGACGGAGGCGATGCCGAGAAGGACAAGGCCGCCGTCGATGCTGCCCCGACCACCGTCGCACCGCCCGTGGCCGGCCCGACCGACGACACGGCCGGGGCCGAGGCGACCGAGGAGGCCCCTTCGATCCCAGACTCCACCCAGCCGTCCCCGGTGCAGAAGCGGGCGTCCCAGGCGCCGTTCGAGCGCGATCGGCTCACGCGGAGTTCCGAGGCGGAGCACCGCTGTGAGCGGATCTGCGATCTCGCCCAGAGCACGTGTGCGCTCGGCGATCGCATCTGCACCCTCGCGGCGCGGCACTTCGGTGACCCACGCTACGCCCTCGCCTGCGGTCGCGCGCAGGCGCAGTGCACCGCGGCCCGCGAGCACTGCGACGGTTGCTGAAGTTCCCTCTGTCCAAGCGCCCGAGCGCGCGTCAGCTCGCACCGCTGCCGCGCAGCACCGCGGGCACCGTGCGCAAGATGATCTTGATGTCGAGCCACAGCGACCACGTGTCGATGTACTGGAGATCGAGCGCCATCCACTGATCGAAGTCGACATGGTTGCGGCCCGACACCTGCCACAGGCCCGTGAGCCCCGGCTTGACCGACAATCGGCGACGCTGCCACGGCTCGTATTGGATGACCTCCGATGGCAGCGGTGGACGGGGGCCGACGAGGCTCATGTCGCCGAGCAGCACGTTGAACAGCTGCGGCAGCTCGTCGATGCTGGTGGAGCGGATGAAGCGACCGACCCGCGTGATGCGGGGGTCGGCCTTGATCTTGAACACCGGACCGTCCATCTCGTTGAGGTGGGCCAACTTGGCCCGCTGGGCCTCGGCGTCGACCACCATCGAGCGGAACTTGATCATCGTGAAGCGGCGGCCGTGGCGACCGGAGCGGACCTGGCGGAAGAACACCGGTCCCGGCGACGTCAGCTTGATCCCCAGCGCGGCGACCAGCAGCACCGGCGAGGCCAGCGTGACGCCGACAGCGGAGCCGGTGATGTCGAGCATGCGCTTGACCAGCAGGCGGCCCTGCGAGGTCGGCACCCGGCTCATTCCCAGCATCGGCATGTCGAAGCCGGTCACGCTGGCGAGCTCGACCTTGGCGCCGCTGGACGGGAGCATCGACGACATCGTCAACAGCACGTCGACCCCGCGCAGATCGCAGGCGTCGAGTGCCGACTTGAAGCGCTCGGGATCGGCGCCCGGGATCGCGAACACGACCTCGTCGATGGGCTCGCGATCGAGGAGCTCGGGCAGCTGCTCGAGCGTACCGAGCAACGGCTCTGCGGCGGGGTCGATGCGATCGCCGGCCACACACACATGACCGATGAGCCGGTTGTTCCACGGCGAGGTGCGGCGCAACGCCGCGACGAACGCGAGCGCGTGCTCGCCACAACCGACCACCAAGACCCGATGGGCGTCGACGTCGGTGCGACGGATGGCGGCGAAGAGCTCGAGCAGCAGCACGCGACCGCAGATGAGCGCGACGAGCTGCACGATGGGCAGCAAGGCGACGAAGCTGCGCGCCACGAAGCCCACGCGATACAAGAACGCGACCACGACGAACGCAGCGGCGCCCGCGGCCACCGCCCGTCCGTAGCGGACGAACATCCGCCAGTACGACACGCGGAAGTCGTTGGTGCGGGTCCAGTACAGCGAGAGCGCCCAGATCGGCACCAGCAGCCACACCAGCTGGTAGTAGTCCTCGACATCGAGCCGCGGCACCTCGATCAGATCGCCGACGGCGGGCACGCCGGCGACACCGAGCCAGTGGCGGAGCAGCAGCGTTGCCATGAACGCGCCCGCACTCACCGCGACGTCGAACGCGAGCAGCACCTGGCGAAAGAGGACGGCCTGATGACGTGTCACGCTGCGCCCCCGGTCGAGCGTCGCACCGAGCTGACGGTGAGCCTGCTGCGCACTGCGGAAACCGGCACCATCGGTGGATACACCGCGAGGGCGTCGGCCATCAAGCGCACTTGCTTCATGCGCGGCGTCTGTCCGCGCCGCGGTGCCGCGGCTGACGCTTGGCCGCGATCGTGTCGCGACAGGTCCTGCCAATTCGGGACGATTCGGTTTGGCACAGAGGTCGGGGTGCCCGAGGCGGGCCGGCCCGGGATCGAACTGGCAGGCGAACTGGCAGGCGAACTGGCAGGCGCGCGGCGCGACGGTTGCACCTGGGATCGGGCTGCGGTACACATCTGATCCGACAGTTGAACAGGTATCGGAATGAGCGTTCAGATCCCCCCGAGCGACCCTGCTGACGCTTGCGAGCCCCACGAACATGGCCGCCGTGCGGCACCCGTGCGGCGCCCCGAGGCGGTGGAACGTGCGGTGCGTTTGTTCCGCGCCCTCGGCGACGAGGCTCGATTGCGCACCCTCGATCTCCTCGTGGTCGGAGAGGCTTGCGTCAGCGAGCTCGCGCAGAGCACCGGCGAGCGGGTGTCGACCGTCTCCCACCGGCTGCGTTTGCTCCGTGCCGAGGGCTTGGTCACCCGCCGCCGCGACGGCCGACACATCTTCTATGCCCTCGCCGACAGGCACGTGCTGGAGCTCGTCGAGAACGCGCTCCAGCATGCCGCCGAGGAGCACGACGCCGCGCACGCGCGCGAGGACGACGACGAGTGACCACCGACGTTCGCAACCCCATCCGCCTGGACGCCAGGCGAAGGAGCCGACCATGACCGAGCACGTACGCCACGACCATCCCGAGCACGAACACGGCCCCGACTGCGGCCACACCGCCGTGCAGCACGGCGAGCACATCGACTACCTGCACGACGGACACCTGCACCACCCCCATGGTGATCACGCCGACGAGCACACCCTCGAGGTCGATGCGACCAATCCCGATGGCTGCGCGCCGCACGATTGCGGCAGCCACGGCGGCGACCACACCCACGGCCCCGGCTGCGGTCACGAGGCCGTGCCGCACGGCGACCACGTCGACTTCCTCGTCGAAGGCCACCTCCACCATCCCCACGACGGTCACTGCGACGATCACGGCCGCGTCAAGATCGTCTGAACGCAACGGCCGATCGCGACGCGCTCAGTGATCATGCCCGTGCCCGTGCCCGTGCCCGTGCCCGTGATCATGCCCGTGCCCGTGCCCGTGATCATGCCCACCCGCGTCGAGGATCTGCAGCCACGGCCCCAGGCCCCAGCGCCATAGCTGTCCGACGAGCACGCCCGCCAAGACCGCCGCGGCGCCCCACGAGGCGATGCCGTGGCTGTGCAGTCCCGCGAGCTCGGACGGCAGGTGCACAGGAACACCCACGAGGTTGACCAGCATCCCGAGCGTGCAGGCGCCTCCGGCGATGAACGCGACGCCGAGCCACGTGGTGCGCCGACCCCAGGCACGGCCGAGCACCGCGATGGTCGCGACGTTCGTCGCGGGGCCGAGCAGCAGGCCCACCAGCGCGGCACCCGGCGACAGGCCCTTGAGCATGAGCACCGCCGCCATCGGTGTCGCCGACGCGGCGCAGACGTACGTGGGCAGGGCGATGAGCGCGACGACCAACACGTCGAGGCCGGTCTCGGCGAGCGGCGCCAGACCATCAGCGGGGAACGAGATCTCGATGAACGCCGCGGCGAGCAGACCGACGACCGTCCATGGCGCGGTGTGCAGCAGCAGCTCGTCGAAGTAGCCGAGCGCGCGGCGCCACGGCGTCGTGCCGGCGGCGGTGCCCATCACCATCGAGCGCGCGGCCTGCTCGGTGTCGACCACCCCCGGCCGCGACCTCGCCACGAGCCGCGCGAACACGACGCCCGCGGCCCAAGCCAACAGCAGCGCCGCACCGACCCGCACCAGCGCATACGGCCAGCCCAGGAATCGCACCGTGAGCGTGAGCGTCTCGGGTCCGAGCTCGGGCGTGGCGATCAGAAACGCGACCACGAGCGCCGCACCGGCGCCGCGTCGGCGCAGGCTCTCGGCGATCGGCAGCACACCGCAGGCGCACAGTGGCAACGGTGCCCCGATCGCGATCCCCCGCAGGGCCTGGCGCGCCGGTGAGCCCGAGTGCAGCCATCGCCCGGGGATCCGCGAGCCGAAGAGCTGCAGCAGCGCGCCGAGCACGAGCCCGAGCAGCAGCATCGGCGCGGTCTCGAGGGCGAGCTCGACCCACGCGTGGGCGAGCGCATCGTGCATCGGCAAGGCGGAATCCGTGTGCGAGTGGGTCGATGACAGCGGCAACGCGATGCCGATGGCGACCGCGACCAGATCGAGGACTCGAACCGATGTGCTGCGCCTGGCCCCCACCTCCACGCCGTGGAGCAGGACGTGACACAGGAATCCTGCGACCAGCGCCGCCAACGTCGGCGCCACCGCGTCCGCCAGTCGGCTCGTGAACCAACCCGCGGTCACGAAGCCCATGAGCGACGCGGCGAGCAGCGCGAGCACGCGTCGAAACGCAGCGCGCCCGCCGCGGTGCACGAGCACGGTGCCGATGAACAGCGCCGTCATCGGCACCGTGTGGGCAGCGACGGCGAGCACGAGCTCGACGTGGTCGTGGTCGTGTTGTTCGCCGCCGGCATAGGCGGCCAGCGCGAGCCCCTCGACGAACTGATGGGCGACGAACCCGAGGTAGCCGAGCTCGGTGCCGACGCCGTGGGTCGTCATCGCGGTTGGCTCGGCGCGGAGCCGCCGAGCGGCCATCGTGAACAGCGGCGGCAGGGCGAGCGCGGCGACGAACAACGCGAGGGCCCACGGCCCGAGCTTCTCCACCGACTCGGGCAGCAGCTGGGCCGCCGCGAGGGTCGCCACCGCCGTGATCGCGAACGTGCGCAGCACACCCAGCAACGCGTGGCCTCGCGAGGTGAGCACGGCGAGGGCCCCACCGACGACCACGGACGCCAGGGTGATGAGGAGGGCGGGGTTCATCGGCGGGCGTTCCGCACGGTCGTAACGCGACGGTCAGCGCGACGCAATCGGGTTGCGGGAGCCACCGTCGCCAGCGTCACCGACCATGCGAAACCGCGGGGGATCGATGCGCTCGGCGCGGCACTCGGGGCAGCGGCTGGGACGACCCAGCCGCGCGCGGCCGCTGAACTCGAAGCCACACGCGAGGCACCGCGCCGCGATCACCTCGAGGGTCTCGCGGCGCTGCGACTGCGTGCGCCGCAGATGCTCGAGGTGCTCGTCGACCTGACGGTGCGGGATGCCGACGAGGCCCGAGAGCTCGAGTGCAGTCAGCGGCTCGGTCGCCGCAAGCAGCGCGTGACGCAGGGACTCGCGCACCGTCTCGCTGGCCCTTCGCGGCGCGCTCGGATCGATCACCATGGGCCGCGATTGTACGTGGTGCTCGCCGCCGACGCACAGTGCTCTACAATCCGGCGCACGTGCCCGGTCCCCGACCCCACGCGACGCCGCCGCTGCTGTCGCGGGCCTTCGTGCTCGGGTTCGTCGCCAACTTCGCCCACAGCCTCGCCTTCCACGCCTACGTCCACCTGCCGGGGCACCTACAGGCGATCGGTGGCGACGAACTCGCCGTCGGCGTGGTGATCGCCACGATGGCGATCGCGGCGATCGTCGCCCGCCCGGCGGTCGGTCGCCTCATGGATCGCCGCGGCCGTCGCGTGGTCCTGTGGGTCGGCAGCGTGCTCAACGTCATCGCCAGCGCTGCCTACCTCACGGTCGACCACATCGATCTCTGGTTGATGATCATCCGCATCGTCCACGGCTTCAGCGAGGCGATGCTGTTCTCGGTGCTGTTCACGATCGCCGCCGATGTCGTGCCCGCCGCGCGCCGCACCGAGGGCATGGCGCTGTTCGGGATCTCCGGCATGATTCCCCTGTCCCTCGCCGGCTGGCTCGGCGACGTGTTGCTGCGCAGCGCCGATTACGACAGCTTGTTCGTGGCGACCTCGGCCGCGGCGGCGGTGGGCCTGGTCGCGGGCCTGTGGATCCCCGACAGCCGCCCGCGCGCCGGCGCCGAGGCGCCGCGGTCGTTCTTCCGCGCGGTGACGGCCCGGCCGCTGCTGCCGCTATGGCTGCTGGGCTTCGGGTTCGCCCTGGCGGTGGCCTCGTACTTCGCGTTCCTCAAGACCTACGTCATCGCCCGCGGCGTCGGCTCGGTCGGCAGCTTCTTCATGGCGTACTCGATCGCCGCGATCGCGCTGCGCCTCGGCTTCGGCAAGCTGCCCGATCGCCTGGGCTATCGACCGACGCTGATCCCGGCGGTAGGTGCGACGGTGGCGACTGCGGCGATGCTCGCCGAGGCCACCAGCGACGGCATGGTCGTCGTCGCCGGTGTGCTCGGTGGGATCGGTCACGGCTTCACGTTCCCGATCATCTCGGCGCTGGTGGTGACGCGCGCCCGCGCCTCCGAGCGCGGCGCTGCGCTCGCGACCTTCACCGCGCTGTTCGACTTCGGCCTGGCCGTCGGCGGCCCGCTGTTCGGCGCCATCTTGCTGTACTCGAGCTACCGCCCGATGTTCTGGACGGCCGCAGCCCTGGCTGCCGCGTCGCTCATCGCGTTCATCGCGTGGGACCGCCGAGCGGTCGGCGCGTCGGCGTGATGGCGCGCCCGCGCCTCCGACCGCGGCGCGGGCTGCCAGGAACTCACGCTCGCCCGCGCTCACCCGGGTGGCGGACGTCGCGACCGTCGACCATGAAGATCACCAGCTCGGCGAGATTGGTCGAGTGATCCGCCATCCGCTCGAGCCACTTGGCGACCGATTGCACGTGGATGAGGGCGTGCACGCGCGCGGGCTCGGCCCGCATCTGGTCGAGGAGCTCGCCGAAGATGCGGTGATATAGCGCGTCGACCTGGTCGTCGCGCCGGATCACATCCCACGCCTTGTCGGAGCTCCGACTCACCAGGGCATCGATCGCGTCCTTGATCATCGACTCGACGATCGCGCCCATCTTGCGGATGTCCGTGTGGACGACGAACGGCTCGTCGCGGCTGAGGTCGATGGCGCGCTCGCAGATGTTCACGGCCAGATCGGCGATGCGCTCGAGGTCGGTGACCATCTTCATCACCAGGGTGACGAAGCGTAGATCCGAGGCCATGGGCTGGCGCCGGGCGAGGATCCGCAGGCACATCTCGTCGATGTCGATCTCGGCGCGGTTGACGGCGCCGTCGAGCTCGATCGTCTTGCGGGCGAGCTCGGCGTCGCGTTCGGCCAGCGCGCGGCCCGACCGCGCGATCATCTCCTCGACCCGCCCCGCCATCAGCAACAGGCTCTGCCGCACCGCGGCGAGCTCCTGTTCGTAACTTCGTGCGGTGTGTTCCACGGGTGCGGCAGATCCGACGAATCAGCGTAGCAGCCCGCACCGCACTCCCGCAACGTCGCGTCGCGTCGCGTCACGTCACGTCGGGATCTTCGGGCGCGTCGAGACCGTCACCGCGATGAAGCGTGACCCAGAAGATCGATCCGTGCGGGCTGCGGGGCAGGACGCCGATGCTGCCGCCCATCGCCTCGGCCAGGTGCTTCGCGATCGACAGTCCCAGTCCGGTGCCGCCCGCGTCACGGGAACGGCCGGAGTCGACGCGGTAGAAGCGCTCGAACAGTCGGGCGTGGTGCTGGGGCTCGATCCCGGGCCCGTCATCGCGGATCTCGACGCGGACGAACTTGCCGACGACGGCCGCCGTCAAGTCGACCCGGCCGCCGCGGCGGCCGTACTTGATGGCGTTGTCGATGAAGTTGAACAGGATCTGCTCGGTCGCCTTCCAGTCGCCGAGTAGCCACAGCTCGTGGGAGATGTCGGCGTGGAGCACCATCTCGCGCTCGGCGGCGGCCTGCTGGTGGGCGACGAGGACGTCGTCGACCACGTCGGCGAGCTCGAACTCCTCGGAGGCGAGCACGCGCTTGCCGGCCTCGAGCGCAGAGATGTCGAGGAGCTCTGCGATCAGGCGCCCGAGGCGGTCGGCGTGGCGGAACAATGCGGTCACGAAGGGCTCGGCGGCCTCCGGCGACTCGAGGGCGCCATCGAGCAGGGTCTCGGCGTTGGCGCGGATGACGGCGATCGGCGTGCGCAGTTCGTGCGACACGTTCGCGACGAAGTCGCTGCGCACGCGCTCGAGGCGGCGGATCTCGGTGGTATCGTCGGCGACGATCACCACGCCGCCGTCGCCGAGGCGGCTGGCGCGGGCGCGGATGTGACGCTGTGTCCCCGGTAGCTCGATCTCCGTCTCGCTGGCGCCGTCCTTGAAGACACCGTCGACGAAAGCGTGCAGCGATGGCAGGCGGATCACCTCGACCAGCGGCGCGCCGTCCCAGGCGCTGGTGATGTCGAAGAGCAGGCGCGCGGTCCGATTGGCGGTGGTGAGGTTGCGGCGGGCGTCGAGCGCGAGGACGGCGGGCGCCATCGTCTCCAGCACGGCTTCGAAGCGATCGCGCTCGGTCGCCAGCGACTGCATCGCGTCGTCGCGCTCGTCGGCCATGCGCTGGACGGATCCGGCGATCCCAGCGAACACCGAATCGTCGGGGGCGACCACGCCCCGCGTCTCGGCGCGGCCGGCGTGGACGCTGGCAACCAACGACTGCAGCGTGTTGGTCAGCGTGCGCTGGGCCCACGCCAGGGCAACGGCGCTGAGCAGGACGCCTGCGGCCCAGGTCAGCAGCAGCCACGTCCACAGCGCCGAGGTGCCGCCGCCGTCCGCGATCGCGAGCCGGCTCTGCAGCACCAGCCCCGCGCTGACCGCGAGCACGAGCGTCGCCGCGGCGAACGCAGCGACCGCCGCGCGCCAGCGCCGGGTCAGCGCCTTCACATCACCTCTTCGCGGCGGCCGACCACGGCGTCACTCGCCGGCTCGGAGGTCGGTGCGGAAGCGGTAGCCGACGCCGCGAAGGGTCTCGATGTACTCGCTGGCGTCGCCGAGCTTCTTGCGGAGCCGGCGGACGTGGGTGTCGACGGTGCGCGTGGTGATGTCGCCGTTCATCTCCCACACGTGGGTGAGCAGCGCCTCGCGCGTCTGCACCCGGCCCTTGCGCTGCGCGAGCGCGGTGAGCAGTCGGAACTCGAGCGCAGTCAGCGGCAGCTCGCCGTCGTCGACCCAGGCGCGGTGGCCTTCTATGTCGATCTGCAGCCGACCGAAGCGCAGGCGCGTCGCGGTCTCGGCGGGCGCGTCGGTGCGACGGAGGATCGCCTTGACCCGAAGTCCGAGCTCGCGAACGCTGAAGGGTTTGGTGACATAGTCGTCGGCCCCGAGCTCGAAGCCGACCACGCGATCGACCGCGTCGGTCTTGGCGGTGAGCATCAGCACCGGGATCTCGCGGGTCTGCTCCGACTGCTTGAGTCGGCGGCAGACCTCGGTGCCCGGGATGTCGGGCAGCATCAGATCGAGGATCACGAGGTCGGGCATCGGCGACTCGGCGGCGATCCGCAGCGCCTCGTGGCCGGTGACCGCGCGGATCGTCCTGAACCCCTCGCGCTCGAGGTTGAACGCGATCGTCGCGGCCAGATCGGCCTCGTCGTCGACAATGAGAATCTGTGCCGTCATCGGCAGCTGCACGGGGAGTATCACGGATCCCCGGAGGGCTCCGTGACATCCCGGTGACGCCGACGAAACGCGCTTCGACTGATGCCGCCGGAGGGACGCGGCACCACGGTCGCGCCGTCAGGGCTCGCAGATCGTGCGCTGGTTCACGCTCGACAGCGCCGTGTTGGGCGCGGTGCCGGTGACCTGGAAGTCGAGGCCGCAGCGCTGATAGGCGATGTCGCCGGACTCGGCGTGGCGCACCACGGCGCCGGTCTGGGCAGCGATGCCCACATATGCGCCATCGGGCGACCACACGAGATCGCTGTGGAAGGGGCCACTCGACATGGTCCATCGCTCGGCGAGGTCGCCGCTGTCGAAGACCGCGACCATCATCGCGGCGGCGCGCTGGATGACCGCGAGGAAGCGTTCGCCGTCGGCGCTCGGATGGATCTCGTTGACCGAGCCCTCGCCCACCGGTCGACTCCGCACCTGCTTGCCGTCATCGATGAAGATCTCCATGCGGTTCTCGTTCCAGCGCACGCCGTACTGCCGACCGGTCCGGTCGAGTGTGAGCGGCGCGACCTGTCCCGTCGCGAGATCGATCGCCTTGCGCTTGACCGCCTCGTCGCTCAAGTCCGAGCGCAGCTCGGCCATCGTGTAGAAGCGGAGCCGGTTGGCGCTGTCGAGCGTCCACAGCACCGCGTCTTGGTGCGCCGCCGGTCCCGCGCCGAGCAGCCCGGTGCGATACGCGGTGTCGGCGACGATGTACGGTCCGTGGAACCGATGATCGCGGATCTCGAACAGACGACTGTCGTTGAACGTGCTCTGGCGATCGACGAGCAGCATCGTGCCGGTGGGATCGACCTGGATCGAGCGCACCGATCCGTTGACGCCGGTCTCGGCCACGAGCTTGCCCGACCGCCAGTCGAGCATGCGCACGCCGCCCATCCCGTCGATGGTGAGCAGGTGGTCGTCATCGACGAACCGGACCCGTAACACTCCGCTGAACGGATCGGTCGGCAGCTCGCGCGGAGCTTCGCCGGCACCGGACAAAGGCTCGACCCACACCGGCCCTTGCGGGTACACCGTCGCGATGCTGGTGCCGTTCGGCGATATGGCGAGGGAGTTGGCCTGCAAGCTGCGATAGCCGAGGAAGTGATGCGCACGCGTCGAGACCTTGGCGACGTACAGCCAGTTGCCGTGGGCGGCGACATGGTGGTCCGCGGCGAACGCCTGCACGCGGAGCTGGGTGCTGAAATCCTGCGGCGGCGCGCTGCGGGGGTACTGCGAATCGTCGCCCAGCTCGAGCAGCCACGACACGCTGCCGTCGTTGGCGGATGCGAGCAGCCGCGTCGCGGACACGAACCCGACACCCGGCACCGTGTGGGCCGCTGCGGTCACCGCCACCTGGTGGTCGGCCTTGCCCTCGCCGAACTCGACGATGCCGATCTCCCACCGGGTGCCGTTCGAGCGCTGGACCACGGCGGCGCGACTGCCGTCGGGGGCCAACGTGAGCGTCGAGGGACCCACCGCCACCGTCGAGGTGGCGAGCTTGGGCGGTCCGTCGCGCCGCAGCGCAGGCTTGCCCTCGGTCACCACGGCGAGCGGTTGCAGCTCGAGCTTGGTCGCACCCGATGCGTCGGGCGTGCTGATCACGGCGACGATGCGGCGTCCATCGGCCGAGACGCGCATCGTCGACGGTCGGAACTTGCGCTCCTCGAGCCGCGCGACCTCTTTGCCTGCGGTGTCGAGCAGCCGGATGGTGTGATCGCGGAAGAGCGCCACGATGTGCTTGCCGCCCGGCAGCACGTGTCCCTCGAACAGCGGCGCGAAGGGCGGCAGCTGGGCGAGCGTTCGGATCTGAGTGGGGCTGTGGTTTTGGTTTCGGTTCTGGTTTTGGGCGTCGTCGCCGATGGCGAGCACCGAGGCGCCGCCGGAGGCGTCGACGAGAAACGCCGTCCACCCGCCGTCCGCACGTGCGAGCGACATCGATTGGGGTGAGCGGATCGGCAGCGCGATGGGCTCGAACGTGCCGTCGAGCGCGGGCCACAGACGCACGCCGCCGGCGAGGTCACTGGTGATCGCCGAGGTACCGTCGGCGGCCAGCACGATCTTGTCGATCGCTCCGGAGTGGGCGACACCCGGGCGACGGCGCTTGGGCGTCGCGGTCTCGGCCTCGACCCCCTTCACCGTCGGCTCGGCCACCGCCGGATCGCCCGGTCGTACGGGCGCATCCGTGCGGCAGGACGGCGCCAGCCCCAGCGCCAAGAAGAGGGCGAGCGGCCGCGTGCGTCGGTGCATGGCGCGGTTTTACAGGGTCTGCAGGTACGCGACCAGGTCCGAAATCTGGGCGTCTTCGAGCCGCGAGGTCCGGCCCATCGCGTGGATGCTGCCGTTGTTGCGGAGCAGCGACTCGAGCGAGGTCGAGCTGCCATCGTGGTAGTAGGGCGCACTGTGGGCGAGGCCGATGAGCGACGGCGTGTCCACCGACGCGAGATCGGTGGCGAGGTCGTGGCGCTTGCCGTCGGTCGACATCGCGCCGTCATGGCAGTTGAGGCAACCGGTGGTCGAGCTCTCGAACAGCTCCTTGCCGCGGGTGACCGCACCGACATCCTCGACCGTCGGCGTGCGGGGCCGTGGCAGCGCGGTGAGGAATGCCTGAAGGTCGTCGGCATCGCCGTTGCTGATGCCGGTGCCGCCCAGGCGCTTCACCGTGCCGGTGAGACTGACGGTGAGGTTGGCATCTTGCCCGTCCCACTTGAACGGATGGGTGTCGACGAGTCGACCGGCGAGGAACGGCGTCTGCAGGATGTTGCCCTGGAGGAACCAGGTGAGCCCGTCGGAGCGGCCCTCGGCGTGGCAGCTCGCGCAGGCCATGGCGCCCGCCGACGAGAGCATCGGACTGCGGCCCTGACGGAACATCTTCTTGCCGCGGAGTTCGGCGGCGGACAGGTTGCTCTTCGCGAGCTCGCCGCTGTGGGCGACGTCCGTGTCCGGGCCGGTGCCCATGCGAACGAGCTTGCGGGTGAGCGAGCAGAAGACCAGCAGCTCGCCGGTGTCCTGATCGACCGCGAGGCCGTCGGGAGCGCAGCTGCCGGTGGCATCGGCGACGCTGCGCTGCCAGCCCAGGTGCACCGACGACTGCGAGACCTCCGCGATCGCGACGACATCGTCGGAGCCGTAGCCGGCGACGTACAGCGTGTCGGAGCCGCCGTCGTACGCCATCGCGCGCGGCTGGTGCAGCGAGGTGGTCGCCATCGCCGTGCGGACGCCGCGGGACTCGCCCGCATCGGGGAGGTCGAGGAACGCGAGCCGATGGCTCACCGGCGCGGTGAAGCCGTTGCCACCGCCGTAGCCGCCCGAGGGCGCCTCGAAATCCGAGGTGGCGAGATGCGGCGTGCTGATCTGGTGGGGCACCACCGCGACGCCGTTGCCCACGTACGCAGTCGCGAAGGTGTTGCGGACGAAGCTCTTGCCGCGGTCGGGATTGGTGGTGGCGGCCGTGTTCGGCGCGCCGCCGTGCATCCCCCGGAACGGCTGCTGACCGGCGAACTCCATGAACCCACCGCCCGCCGTGGCGTTCGCGCCCGCGGGGTCGAGGGAGACGAACGAGAGCTTGGGCTGGCCACCGACGCCGCCCAGCGCGACGCGGCCGACGACGCCGGTGGTGAGGAAGGTGACGAGGGCTTCGTCGCCGTTGGGGGAGATCGACACACCGCGCGGCTCGGGGCCGAGCTCGATCGACCACTTCTCGAACCCGGAGCCGGTGTCGAATGCGGTGAGGCGCTGATCGGCGACGTGGGTGACGAGCAGGGTCGAGCCGTCGGGCGTGAGCGCGACGCCGAAGGGCTCGGCGGCGGTGCGGATGGCGTCGGCTTTGCGCAGGCTGCCGGCGTCGAGCGACACGACCAGGAGCTGGTCGTGGCTGCGGTCGACGACGAACGCGCGGTCGTTGGCGGCATCGACCACCAACTGCGACGCCTCGCGTCCGACATCGAGGGTGGCGACGACGGTGTTCGTGCGATCGACGCGGAGCAGCTTGCCGCTGTCGGCGTCGATCACCAGCGCGCCATCGGCGAGCGCGGCCACCGTGCTGCCGGCGAGCGAAGCGGGGATCGGCGTGGCGGCGGGGGCTCGGGTCGAGCCCAGCGGTGGGTCCTGCAACGCGAAGCCGATCTCCCCGGCGCCCATGGTCACGGTCTGCACGTGGATCGGCTCGCGGTGGCGGCTGACCATCCGGGAGCGGGCCTCACCCGCGACGGCGGCGGAGCACAGGGCGACGACAGAGAGCGCGGTGACGGTTCGCAGGGTGCGCGGCATGAGGTCGCCTAGGGACGCGTGGGTCGGTCGATTGTTCCAATTTTCCTCGACCACGGTGGTCCGGCCCGCGGGCGCTGGCTCCAGCCCAACGCAGTGCGCCGCGCAAAGCCCCGCGATTCATCGCAGCGGGTGCGGATCGACCGTCGGCACGATCGATGACCCGCGATGCGAGGGCCCGAGATCGCGCCGCGTTCGCGTCGCTCAGCGGGGGGCTTGTCCGAAGCGCTGCGTCAGGCCGTGGGCCATGACGGCGGTCGCCGCGGGTCCGCCCCACAGGATGTTCCCGCGCAGGCCCACGAAGAGCATGCCGCTGGCCTGGGTCCGGAACCGCTCGGGGACATCCTCGCGCGCCAGCGGGCTGTCGTACTGACCGCCGAACACCAACGCCGCATAGCCGCCGATGCTGAGCCCGACATCGGCCGTGATGCCGACGGGTCCACGCTGCATCTCGTATCTCGGCTGGGAGCCGGCGAGCTCGTCGGTTCGGCGGTGCGCGATCTTGAAGGCGAGGGCGCTCGTGAACTCGATCGCCGGTGCGAAGCGCCCGCGGCCCAGCCAGTAGCGGCCGACGATCCCAAGGTTGCCCCAGGTGTCGCCGGTGTCGCTGAAGATCGCGCCGGCCTTCGGTCCGAGGGTCATCCGGGTGTAGCGCGTGCGGCCGCGCGCCTCGGTCAGCACCGGGAGGTTCACCCAGACGTCGTACTGCGCCCGACCGCTCGACCACCGACGTGCGGATCGCTCGCGGACGTCGCCCTGGCGAAATCGCGGCGCGAAGGCACCGAGCGCCTGCACCTCGATCGTGAACCCGCACAGCGGATCGGCGATGAGGCAGCGCCATCGCACCTTGCGGGGGTCGGGGGCGGGCTCGGGCGAGAGGCCATGACGGCGGCGGACCGCGTCGAGATCGGCCTTCGTGTAATAGGGAGGCGCGCCGTCGCCGTTGCCGGCGACCACGCGGAAGGTCTCGCCCGACTCGGCAGGCGACGATTCTGCGGCTGGCTCGGAGACGGCCGCCGGATCCGGATCCGTGGGCGTCGGTGGGTCGCCGGCGGTGGCGTCCGTCGACGCGTCGGTAGACGCGTCGGCGGGTTCGGTGGTCGCGTCGGCTGGTTCGTCGGGCGAGCGGGTCGGCTCGGTGGGGGCGACGACGTCCGACGGGGCGCTGGGCTCGAGCCCGCGCGGGCGCTGCACGTCGGGCGCGAGACCGAGGGTCAAAAGCGTGAGGGCGGACGCGATCACAGCGCACCTCCGATCGCCATCCCAGCCAGCGCCAGGGCGATGAGAGGACCCGCGCCGATGCCATGCGCACGCATGCCGAGCATCACGCGGGCGTCGCGATCGAGGAAGTCGCCGCCGGCGAACAGCGTCGCCCAGCCGCCGATGCCGACCCCGATCTCCGCGTGGGTGCCCCACAGCGACCTGCCGCTGTCGAGCACCGCGGAGCGCACGACGCCGGCCGAGAGATCGAGGTGGAAACCGTGCGCCTTCTTGCTCAGCCAGATCTGGTTGTGGAGCGCGATGCGGGTGGCGTCGGTGCGGGTGGTCTCCCTGACCTGGGTGTCCTCGGAGGTGCCCCGCGCGGTGACCGAGCCGGTGCCGCGCGACCAGCTGCCGACGACACCCAGACCCCACGGATGCCAGGTGCGGCCCGCGTACATCAGCGGCCGCACGACGAAGCCGCCGTGCACGCTGAACTGGGCGTAGGGCACGTCGGGTCCGGCGTTGCTGGCGGGGATGCGCATGCCGGCGGCGACGCCCGCCGAGATCAGCAACGATGCGCGGCACCAACTGCCATCGACGAAACAGAAGGCGCCGTTGCCGACCGAGAGCACCGGTTTCTCGCCACGCTGGAGGGCCTCGCCGTGGACGCTGTCGGACGGCGCTTCTGCCTCGAAGAACGGGCCGTACTCCCCCGGGTTGCGCTTGCGGGGGGTACCGTCTCCGGGTGCGTCGCCTTCGCCGGCCCATGCGAGCGAGGCGACCAATGCGAGGGCCATCGAGCTGAGTGCGGGCATGTTCGAACCGAGTCCGGAGATTATCGCATCGCTGCGCGGCACTCAGGCCGGGACAACGGCGCGGCGTGCACGGCCTTACGCCGGCCCGGACGATCGCGCAGCCGCGGGGCCGAGGAGGCGCGACAGGGCCGCGCACGGGCCTGCGGAGGTCGGATCGTGTCGGTCCGGATTCGACGTCGCCGACGTGCGGGTTGCGCCTGACTCAGGCGGCGTGTCCGGTCACGCCGCCGTCGTGGGCGGGCGAGCGCTCGAGCGGATCGCAGGGCCCGACGCGGTCGGCACCCCGGAGCTGGCTGGCGATGCAGGTCGAGATCTCCGCCGCCCGCATGGCGTCCCCTGCGGCGAGGACGAGCACCGAGAGCTCCTCGAAGTCGAGGTGGCAGCGCCTCACCTCGCGCGAGAGGTAGCCGAGCACGGACTGCGGCGGCAGGGCGATGTGTGCCGTGGCGAACTCGGGCAATGCCGAGCCGCGCAGCGCCAGCGCATCTTCGCTCTCGCGTAGGGCTCGACCCAGGCGCATGTCCTGGATCACCAACGCGGCCAGCTCGCTGTCGACGTCACCCGGGAGATTGATCCGGCGCAGAGCCGCGTCGTGGCCGTCGTGCGCGATCGAGGTCACCAGATCGCCCGCGCGCAGGCGCAGCATCGATGGACCCGGCAGCCCGACGCGACCGAGGATCTCGTCGGCTTCGGCGCCGACGAGCAACGGCCGCGGTGCGCCCAGCAGCCCACAGGCGCCGTCGTTCACCAAGGCAGCGCGTCGACCCCGGAAGACGATCACACCGTCGGTGAGTCCGTCGCAGAGCATCTCGATGGTCGTGGTGTCGATGGCGTGGGCCATGAACGCACCATCGCCCGGATCGCCGGCCGCCTCAGTCTGCGTCGATTCGGGTCGGTGCGGCCCGCTTCGGGGCCGGCAGGGCGGGCGGCTCGGCCGTCGGCGCTTCGCCGCGCCCACGATCGAGGAACGGGACCCACGGCAGCAGCAGCATGCTCGGGATCGTCGCGATGAACGCGAATACGAAGTATGGTGCGAAGCCGCCCAGCGCCTCGACGAGGAAGCCGCTCGACATGCCGGCGACGGTGAAGCCGATGCTCATCACGGCGGTGAGCACGGCCATGTGCGTGGCCTTGTGCCGCGGATCGCAGCAGCGCATCAGGTAGACCAGGAACACTGCGGTGCCCAGGCCGGCGCCGAAGTCCTCGGCGATCACCACACTGCCGACGATCCACGTGCCGAGTGCGGCGGGGTCGGGCACCGACGCGATCGCGACGTACAGCAGGTTGGGGACGTTCTGCGCCAGCACCATCGGCCACAGCCAGCGGCGCAGGCCGTGGCGCGAGATCAGAAATCCGCCGACCAGCGTCGCCACCAAGGTCGCGAGGAAGCCGAGCGTGCCGTTGACGATGCCGTACGTCGACAGGTCCATCCCGCAGCCGTCGCGCAGGAACGGCAGCCGCATCTTCATGAGAAAGGATTCGCCGGTGCGGAACAGCACGATGAAGGCGAGGGCCCGGCCCATCTGCGGCGCATCGAGCAGGTCGAGGAAGGCGCGGCCGTAGCGAGAGTTCTGACGGACCAACATGCGCCGCAGACGCCCGAGCGAGGCCAAGGCCGCGAGCATCGACACCAGCAACACCAGGCCGATCCACTCGGCGGCGCCCAGATCGCCCAGCGCGGGGATCGTGGCGATGCGGCTGCGGATCGCCGCGGCTACGGGACGGATGAACGGCAGCCCCGCCTCGAGCGCGAGTACGGCCGCGATGACGGCGAAGGCCGCGTAGACCCGCGGCCGCAGCAGCGCGCGCAGCCACTGCCGCAAAGGATCGCCGCGGCGCTCGACGTCGGGCAAAAATGTCCAGTGATAGGCGAGCACCACTGACATCACCACGGTGGCCGCGCCCCAGGTGGCGTGCCAGCCGGCGAGGTCGGCGACGACCAGCAGAGGGCCGCTGGCGAGCAGTGCGGCGCCGCGATAGGCCGCCGCGCGCAGGCCGACGAAGCGCGGCTGCTCGTCGGCGTCGAGCGCCTCGAGATAGTAGCCATCGATCGCGACGTCGTGGGTCGCGGCGATGAACGCGAGCAGGATGAACAAGGCGGCTGCCAGCCACAGCGGGATGCCGTCGCCCAGCGCGGTGAGCACCAGCAGCACGGCGAGCACCGCCCACTCGCACCCGAGCATGAAGCGGCGCTTGGTCTCGTAGTGGTCCAGCAGCGGCGCCCACAGGAACTTGAGGTTCCACGGCAGGTGGAAGATCGCGGTCAGGCCGATCGCCTGGATGCTGGCGCCGAGCTCCTTGAACAGCACTTCAGCGACGTTGTTGACCAGGGCGTAGGGGAAGCCCTCGGCGAAGTAGGTCGTCGACACCCACCAGCTCGGGTGTCGCGGTCCGGTCTTGTCACCTCGCGGGGGTCTTGGCACATCCGCCTGGGGCGACGACGACATGGGCACCGATCGCCGCGGCGATCCTCCGAGATATACACGCCGACGGGCGAAACCCGAAGCGAAGGGCGTCAGCCGTCGCGCCAGGCGAAGAAGCGCACCCACACGATGATCGCCGACAACGCGGCGAGCACGATCCACGCGAGCGCCACCGGGCGGCGCAGTGATGGGCCGGCCACGACCCAGCGCTGCCATGCGAGTGCGAACCCCAGGCCGATCACCGGCAACGCGGGCACGAGATAGCGGTGATCCATCGTCGCGCCGCCCTCGGGCGTGCGATGCAGCGCGAGCAACAGCAGCCACGGTAGCAGCGCCACGGCCTCACGCCAGCGCCGCGCCACCGCCAGCCCCAGGGCGCCGACGTAGACGATGGGCGACTGGGCGAGCAGGCCCGCATCGTCGCCGAGTCCGAGCAGCGTCCACAGGCCCGCGAGCGGATCACCGCCGAAGGTGTCGACCCGCGAGCGCGCGAACTCGAAGGTCGCATGGTGGTCGTAGCCGACTGACCAGACCGAGCCGAACGCGGCATGGTGGTACGCCGCGGTGGCGATGACCATGGGCGCCGCGCCGACGAAGATGTGCAGCCAGCCGCGCCGCGGCACCAACGAGAGCAGGTGGATCGCGATCGGCACCGCGAGCAGGTAGTCGCTGGCCACCGCCCAGGCGCCGCAGCAGCCCGCCAACCACCACGCCACGCGGCCGCGCACCTTGGCAGCGGCGCACGCGAGGAGCATCGCGCACCACAGGGCGCCCGAGGTCACGTGCGAGAACAGCACCGTCGAGTACGGTCCCCACAACGTGCCCAGCGCGATGGTGCCCACGGCGGCGATGCGGGGACCCTTTGCGAAGCCCTCGAGCCGCAGCCATCGTTCGAGGCACACCAGGCCGAGCAGGCCCATGAGCGCCGCCTGCAGCCGCACCAGCAAGGCGGTGCCCTGGAACTGCACGAGCGCTGGCGCGCGGCCGTGCTGCTTGGCCCGCACGACGTAGGTGTTCGCGTAGGGATCGGCGGCGGGCGTGATTACCAGTGCGCCGCTCTCGATCGCGCGGTCGCGCAGCGTGGGGTCGAGCTGGGCACCGAGCCACAACGCGGGCAGGGCGGCGAAGGCAGTGCCAGGTGGCCGGTCCGAGTAGTGGTGGCCGTCGCGCACGGCGCGGTCGACCCACAACGTCAGGGCGATGTCGGGATCGATGGTGGTCTCGCGGCGCAGGACGAGGGCGCGTCCGAGGGCCACGTGCGAGCCGTCGTTGCTGCTCACCAGCCCGCGGCCGATCCACGTCCACACGAGGAGGAACGCGAACATGCAGGCGGGGACCACCCAGGCACGGCGGACAGGTGGGGTCATCTGCGGGGCGCTGCCCGGGGCCGCGCGCTGGTATCGTAGCCCAGGTGATGCTCGCCGAGGCGATCTCCGACGCCGAGGCGCGGTTCGAGGCACGTCGCCGCACGGTCGGTCTCGTCGCTGCGCCGGCGCTCTTGATCGGACTGCTGTTGTTGCCGATGCCGGGGCTCTCGGCGCAGGCGCACGCGCTCGCGGCGGTCGCGGCGGCGACGGTCACGCTGTGGATCACCGAGGCGATACCGCTGCCGGCCGCGGCGCTCCTCGGGCCGTCGGTCGCCGTGGTGCTCGGGGTCGCCGACGCGAAGACCGCGTTCGCGCCGTTCGCCGACCCGATCATCTTCCTCTTCATCGGCGGCTTCCTCCTCGCCGAGGGCCTGTCGCGTCAGGGCGTCGATCGGCGCATCGCGCTGTGGCTCATCGCGCGGCCTTTCGTCGCCGGCTCGCCCAAGCGCGCCATGATCACGATGGGCTGCATCGCGTGGGGCTTCTCGATGTGGATCTCGAACACCGCGACGACCGCGATGCTGTTGCCGGTCGCCCTGGGGATCCACGCGACGATGGGTGTGGTGCTCGGCGAGGATCCGACGATGCGACGCCAGCTCGATCGCTTCGGCGGCGGGATGTGCCTCATGGTGGCGTACTCATCGTCGATCGGCGGCATCGCGACGCCGATCGGCACGGGGCCCAACGTCATCGCCATCGGCATGCTCGAGGACCGGCTGGGCGTCCAGTTCGACTTCGCGCGGTGGATGGCGTTCGCGTTGCCGATCTCGACCGCGATGATCGCGATCACGCTGACCGTCGGTGCCCGCCGCTTCCCCGCACCGGTGGCGAGGCTGTCCGGCCTCGCCGACGAGGTCCGCCGTCAGCTCGCGGTGCTGGGCCCTGTGCGTCCCGCCGAGCGTCGTGCGGTGGCCACGTTCGGGCTGGCCGTCGTCGGCTGGCTGCTGCCGTCTGTGTTGCGCCTGGCCCTCGGTCTCGAGCATCCGTGGACGGAGTGGGCCGCCCGTGTGCTGGACGAAGGCGTGGTCGCGATCGCCTGCGGGTCGCTGCTGTTCCTGCTGCCATCGGGCGCTTCGCCGCGCGCGCCGCTGCTGGCGTGGGCCGACGCCCAGCGCCTCGATTGGGGCACGATTCTGCTGCTCGGCGGGGGTCTGGCCCTGGGCAAGCTCACCTTCGAGACCGGCCTCGCCGAAGCGATCGGGCATGGTGTGCTCGGCGGGCTCGGTTCGCTCGCGGCGCATCCGGTCGGCCTGCTCGTCTCGGCGGTGGTGCTGATCCTGGTGCTGACCGAGGTCACCAGCAACACTGCGGTCACGGCCATGATGCTGCCGGTGCTCATCGGCATCGCGCAGGCCGGCGGGATCGATCCGCTGCCCACCGCGGTGCTGGCTACGATCGCGGCGAGCTTCGCGTTCATGTTGCCGGTCTCGACGCCCCCCAACGCGATGGCCTATGGCACGCGCATGATCCGGGTCGAGGCGATGCTGGCCTGCGGCGTTCGCCTCGATGCGTTGGGCCTCATCGTGCTCGTCGTCGCCGGCGTGGTCCTGGTCCCCGCGCTGCTCTGATCCTCGTCACTGCGCGTAGCGGGTCGGATCGGGCACGCCGGCCTGCGCGAAGCCCTCGGCGCGCAACCGGCAGCTGTCACACGCGCCGCAGGCGACGACGTGCGGATCGCTGCCTTGCGGATCGTAGCAGCTGATGGTGTCGCCGAAGTCGACGCCCAAGCCGTGGCCGCGGGCGATGATCTCGTGCTTGCGGAGCGCCGACAACGGGGCGACGACGGCGACGGGGCGGCCCAGGACGCCGCGGCGCGTGGCGAGGCCGGCCATGGTCGCGAAGGCGTCGATGAACGCCGGCCGGCAATCCGGATAACCGGAGTAGTCGAGGGCGTTGGTGCCGATCCAGATGTCGTCGGCGTCGATGGCCTCGGCCCACGCCAGCGCGTAGGTCAGGAACAGCGCGTTGCGGGCGGGCACGTAGGTGACGGGAATGGTGTCCGTGGATGCGCCGTGCTTGGGCACCGGGAGGCCGCCTTCGCCGATGAGCGCGGTGACCGGCGCGAGCAGACGCGCCAGGTGGCCCAGATCCACGATCTCGTGGGCGACGGCGCCAACGCGCGCGGCATGGCGGGCAGCGCAGCCGAGCTCGGCGGCGTGGCGCTGACCGTAACGGAAGCTGAGCGCGTGCACCCGGCGGGTGAGCGCCGCCTCGGCGAGCACGGTGGTCGAGTCCAGGCCACCGCTCAACAAGACCACGGCGGCCGGGCGCTGGTCGGCATCGGAGCTGGGACGCGGGGTGTCCGGCACCACCGCATCATGCCATCAACCGCTGCTGCCCTCGTCACCGCCGTCGTCCGTCATCGGCGGCGCGCAGTACTCATCGTCCTGCGCCGTGCCGTCCGTCGGGCAGCAGTAGAGCAGGTAGAACTCGTTGTCGAACCCGGGTTTGCACGTGCACGAGGGCTGCGAGGCGTCGTCGACCACACACGTTCCACGCTCCTCGCCGCCGCAGAAGAACCCGCTGCAGGGAACGGCGGCGTCGAAGCAGTAGTTCCGCGTGCGGTTGCACTGGCCCTCTTCGCAGCGGCCATCGGGCTGTGCGCACAGACCACCGAGGTCGCCGGGCTGTGGCGGCTTGTCTCGCTCGGCACCGCGGAAGCAACCCGCCACGAGCACCATGGTCACCATCGCTGCCCGCGAGAACCTGAGTCTGCCTGTCATCGCGCCCCCTACTCGAATCGGCCGCACCATAGCAGAACGGCGCTGCGGGCCGCGGCGAAAATCGGGGGCATGGGGGCGCTACGCAATTCGATCTGCGCGCGTGCGAGTCGTGCGCATCGCGGCCGACTCGGGTTTGACAGGCCGCGGGGGCGCCCGATAGCTTGCCGGAGATGTCTTCGTGCCCGTCTTGCTCGCTGCCTCGCGCGTCATCGGCTGGACGACGTCGACCGAACCTCGCGGTGGTGACGATCCTCGCCCTGGGGTTGGGCTCGGCGCCCCGGATGGCGAGCGCATCGCCCTACGGACCCGCGGTCGCAGCCGCGGGTGTCGGCGCAGCCGCGGGTGTCGGCGCAGCCGCGGCGCTCGTCGCCTTCGCGGGGCCCAAGGTCACGCCCGAGACCGCGGGGCGCAAGCGCGCCGAGGCCCAGGTGACCGGACGCGAACTCGCGAAGAGTGATCCGGCCGCGGCCGGCGTGCACTACGACACCCGCGCGTCCGAGTGGGGCGATCCGATCCTGTACCTCGATGCCGCCGACGCTTACCTCGGCGCCGCCGAGAAGGATCACGCGGTCGCGATGGCCGAGGCCGGCATCGAGCGCGCGCACATCGCCCTCGACCTGCTCCACTTCCAGCTCGACGAGGCGTCCGACAAGGACTTCCGCATGGTCGAGACCAGCGAGGTGCCCGACCTCATCTCGCGGGCCAAGGACACGATCGATCGGGGACAGATCCTGCTCGAGGAGCTCGCGCGCGGCGACGGTGCCGAGGGCGAGCCCGAGACGCCCGGGCGGGAGAAGCGGGAGCGCAAGCCGATCGCGACCCGCCCGTTGTTCGTCGCCGGCGCGGTCGTCACCTCGCTCGGCGGCGCCCTGGTCGGGGTCGGCGTTGTGGGCCTCATCGTCGGCGCCGTCAACCAGTATCGAGCCGAGGGTCCGACGGTGTACGGCACCGAGTACGACGCCGTCGCGCGCAAGGGCGAGCGCGGCAACGTGATCGCGGCGGTCGGGCTCGGTGTCGGTGGTGCCCTCGTGCTCGGTGGCGCGGCGATGATGATCATCGCCAAGGTCGCCGAGAAAAAGCAGGGCAAGGCCAGAGAAAACAACGTCAGCGTCGCGCCGAGCTTGAACGGCGTCGCGATCTCGGGGAGATTCTAACCATGGTCATCCATCGCCGCCTCTCCGCCCTCGTGCTCTCGATCGCGATCGGGGCTCCGCTCGCGCTGGTGATGACGTCGACCTCGGTCGCCGCCAGCGCGCTCGCCTGCGAGGATTCCAGCAACCTGTGCCTCGACGCCGCCGACGGTGCGAAGTGGGAGGCCGGCAAGCAGGCGACGGTGAAGGACCGCAAGAAGCGCAGCGAGAAGGCCCCCGGAACCCTCTCGATGACGGTCGAGGGCGGTCGTGGCAGCCTGTTCGTCAACGGCCGCTACGCCGGCACCGCGCCGCTGTCGAGCATCGACGTGGCGTCGGGGCGCAACGACATCCAGGTGCGCGACGGATCGACGGTGCTCGCGAGCGGCGTGTTGACGGTGCCCAAGGGTGGCTCGCTCGACGTCACGGTTCGCCATCCCTGAATGTTCCCGGTGGTGCGCCGCCGCCAGGTCCACGGGCACGACAGTCCGCCCAGGCCCGCGGCGAGATCGCGGGTGCGCACCACCGCGCACGCCTGCGGGATGCACGGCGGTGACGATCGCTCCGAAAAACCCGTAGCCGCCATCACGCACACACCTCGCTGAGCGCCCTGTTGTCGTCGCGCCGAGCGGAAACGCGCTGAGCACGGGTTGAGACCCGCAGGCCGCGTCCGTATGATGCTCGCGTGGAGGGGACGGCGCAGCGATCGCGATCGCGCGGCTCATTGGCTGCGGGCGCGCATATCGGCCGCTACGTGCTGGGTCGACAGCTCGCGCGCGGCGGCATGGCCGAACTGTACCTCGCCAAGGCCATGGGCATCGCCGGCTTCGAGAAGCCGTGCGTGCTGAAGTTGGTGCTGCCGCATCTCACCGAGGACTCGGACTTCGTCGAGATGTTCCTCACCGAGGCCCGCCTCGCGGCGACGCTCGACCACCCGAACGTCGCGCACGTCGTCGACATCGGCGAGGTCGACGGCGAGTACTTCTTCGTCATGGAGTACGTGCACGGACGCGATGTCCGGGGGCTGCTGCGGGCGTGCAATCCCGGAACGATGCCGCTGCCCGCGGCTCTGTCCATCGCCCATGGCGTGGCCGAGGGCCTGCACTACGTCCACGAGCGCCGCGACGGCACGGGGCGCTTCCTCGGCCTGGTCCACCGCGATATCTCGCCCTCCAACGTGATGCTGAGCCACGACGGCTCGGTGAAGATCGTCGACTTCGGCATCGCCAAGGCCACCGAGATGCGCCACGCCACGCGCACCGGGGTGCTCAAGGGCAAGGTCCATTACATGGCGCCCGAGCAGTGCGAAGGGCACGCGATCGATCGCCGGACCGATGTCTTCGCCCTCGGCATCTTGCTGTACGAGATGACTACCGGCCGGCCGCTGTTCACCGGCACCAATGACTACTACGTCATGTCGCGGATCGTCCGGGGAGTGTTCGCGCGGCCGCGCGAGGTCGACCCGACGTATCCGCCGGAGCTCGAGCAGATCGTGCTGCGTGCGCTCGCCCTCGATCCGAAAGATCGCTACGTGTCCGCCCAGGCGCTGCAGGTCGACCTCGAGCAGTTCGCGCGCGCGGCTGGTCTGAGCGTCTCGTCGCGGACGCTCGCCGAGACGATGCACGAGATGTTCGGCGACGCGACGCCGCCCAACTTCGACGAGGACGAAGAGGAAGTCGCGCCGACCAGGCTGCACCAAGGCAGCTTCGACGCGCTCGCACCGGCGCGTGGCTCGCCCACCGACGTATTGGTGGGTCCGCGTCCGACCACCCGTGTCTCGCTGCCCCCGCGGCGGCCGACCGTGGCCGCGGTGGTGCTCGGCCTCGGTCTGCCATGCCTCGCGGTGGGGGCCTGGGCGGCGATCGAGCTCGGCGTGGGTGAGCCGGCCGCGGCGGCTGCGACGCCTGCGCCCGTCGATTCGAAGGTCGCCGTCGACGACGGCACGCCGACGCCGATCCCCCTGGGGCCGCCCAAGCTCGTGCCGATCTCGCCGGGTGCGGCCGGACCGGCGAGCCACCCGCGGATCGTCGCGCTCCCGGCGGTGGCGGCGGTCGGCGATGGTGGGGTCCTCCTCGATGACGGAGTCGACAGCCAAGGCGACGCCCAGCTCGATGAAGTCACCGTCGATGAAGTCACCGTCGATGAAGTCGCCGTCGATGAAGTCGCCGTCGATGAAGTCGGGGCGGAGGCGAGCGGAGGCGAGGGTGGCGAGCGCGTCGGCTCGACCGAGCTCCGCCGGCGGCGCAGGCCCAAGTCCGTAGCCGGCGGGACGCGACCTGCCGAGCAGCCGAAGCACAACCCGAGCGCGATGTATCCCTCTGGTCGCGCCCGATGATCGCCACCTGCCTGCTCTCGTTGCTCGCGATCGCCCCGAGTCGTGAGGAGATCCTGGACATCGTCCAGCGCGCCGAGCAGGCGTGGCAAGAGGAGCGTTGGGATGCCGCGAGCCGGGGCTTCGCCGACGCGTACGCCGTCGATCCCGATCCGGCCTACCTGTTCGCGCGCGCGCAGGCCGAGCGTTTCGCTGGACGGTGCCACGTCGCGGTGCAGATCTGGGATCAGTACATGAAGGTCGAGCGCTCGCCGGCCAGTCGGCAAGAGGCGAAGATCATGCGCGCGTACTGTGAGCCCGCCGGTGCGCCGGGCGAAGCGGCACCGGCGGACACGGGCACAGGCGAGGCACCGGGCACAGGCGAGGCCCCGAGCGACGGACCGCCGCCGCGGCTGTGGTACCGCGATCCCGCCGGCGGAGTGCTGGTCGCGACCGGCGGCGTGTCGGCGGTGATCGGCGCCAGCATCCTCGGCCTCGCCCTGTCTCGGGATCGGAACGCCACGAGCGCCGACACCGAGGGGGGCTATGTCGCCGAGAAGGACGCTGTCCGCAGGCCCTACGCTGCCGGCATCGCGGTGCTGTCGGTCGGGGGGGCGCTGCTCGTGGCCGGCGTCGTCCGCTGGGCGGTGGTCGCATCGAAGGCGTCGAAGCAGGGGCGATCACTGGGCAAGGTGTGGGGGTCCGGGACGCCGCGGGTGACCTGGCAGCTCGGCGCGCGGCGGCGCTTCGCCGCGCTGTCGCTGGGCATGAGGTTCTGACAAACTGGTGAGCGTGCGAGGTGCCCTCCTCGGTGCGCTGATCGTGGCGCTGTCACTGACGACCGCCTGCCTCGCGCCGCTGTCGTTCGATTGCGAGGACGACCAGGTGTGCATGCTCGACGGCGTCGCCGGGACCTGCGTGGCGCCGGGGCACTGCGCGTATCCGGAGCCCGCGTGCGACTCGGGCCTGCGCTTCGGTCCGGCCGCCGGTGGCGGCATGGCCTCGTCCTGCGTCGATGCCGTGGGGGGTAGCGACGACACGTCGTGTGGCCCGTGCGAGGCGGTGCCGATCGAGTGTCGCAGTGCCGAGGTGACGTGCGAAGGCGGGCAGTGCATGCAGGCGCCGTTGGCCGCCGGGGCACCGTGTCGCGCCGACGAGCCGTGTGTCGTGGCGGCGTCGTGCGATGGCGACGGTGCGTGCGTCGTGGACGAGGCGATCGTCTGTGACGATCCGCCGACGCCCTGCCACATCACCGTCGGCGTGTGCAGTGAGGGATCCTGTGTGTACAAGCGCCGCGATTCCGGCGACCCCTGCGAGGACGGCAACGGCTGCACCGATGGCGATAGGTGCGACCCGTTCGGGATCTGCGTCTCGGGTCCCGAGTGCGCGAGCGACAATCCGTGCGCCGTCGGGTCCTGCGGTGGCGCCCAGTGCAGCTACTTCGCGGCGGTGGACGGTACCAACTGCGGGCTGCTGTGGCCCGGAACCGTGTGCTGCGCCGGTGCGTGCGTCGATGCCACCACCGATCCCGACCATTGTGGTGCCTGCGATCAGGTGTGCGGACCCGGCCAGGTCTGTGTAGCCGAGGGGGCCAGCGGTGCGTGCACGCCCGCCTGAGCACTGCGAGGGAGTGCGCGCGGTGACCGACGCGGTGCCGCACGGTGCGAAACGCTGGGCTCGCCAGCGGGTGAACTCCCGTGTCGTCGATCGACGATCGTGGTGGCTCGCCGCCGCATCGATCGCCGCGCCGCTCCTGTTCCACTTCGGTTGCCTGACCGAGCGGGAGTATCCATGCGCCACCGCGCTCGAGTGCGTCGTCGACGGCGTACAGGGCATCTGCCACGTGTCGGGGTACTGCGCCTACCCCGACGGCCGCTGCCCTTCCGAGCTGCGCTATGGGCCCGCGGCCCGGGGCTCGCTGCGCTACGAGTGCGTGCCGCCCGGCGGCAGCGAGGGCAACGAGAGCAGCGCGTTCGTCGCGACCGAGTCGGGAACGTCGTCGTCGACGACGACCGAGAGCACGGTCGATGCCTCGATCAGCGCGTCGAACACCGACGGGTGCGGTCCATGCGACACGCCGCCGTCCGATTGCTACGAGCCCATCGGCGTCTGCAGTGAGGACGGCTGCACCTTCGTGCCGCTGCCGGCGGGCGACGCCTGCTCCCTCGCCGATCCGTGCGTGGTCGCTGCGGCATGCGACGGCGCGGGCGCGTGCCTGGTCACCGACGGCACGACCTGCGACAACCCGCCCGGGCCGTGCGACTCGGCGCGCGGCGTGTGCCAGTCCGATGGCTCGTGCACGTACGAGCCGCGGGCCGTGGACAGCCCGTGCGACGATGGTGATGGCTGCACAACCGACGAGCGCTGCGACGCTCGAGGGCAGTGCAGCGGCGGCACGCCGTGCGACACCGACAATCCGTGCGAGATCGCCGTCTGCGGCTTTGGCCGTTGCGCGATCGAGACCCTCGCCGACGGCGATCCATGCGGCGTCGACGAGGCCGATCGCTGTTGCGGCGGCGCCTGCGTGGACATCTCGAGCGACGCGGATCACTGTGGCGGCTGCGGCGTCACCTGCGACGCCGACGACATCTGCGAGTCGGTGTCGGTGACCAATGCGTGCGATTCGGCCCCGGTCGCGACCAGCGGACGGTGCACCTGTGACGGCGCCAACATCGACTGCCCCCTCGGACAGATCTGTCGCACCGTCACGCCGTTCGCCAACCGTTGTACGCCCAACGGCTCCGCCAACTGCGTGGACGCGTTCGCGGACGTGAACCTCTGCCCGAACTATTGCTTCTACGACTAGCGAGCGATGGTCGCGACGCGCGCCTGCGACGCATGTCGCGCCGCCCGCGGCTTGCGCCCCGGGGCCATCCGTGCGACTCGACGGGCCGATGAGCTTCGAACGACTCGGCCTGTCGGCCCCCCTGCTGCGCGCGGTTGCGGAGGCCGGCTACCGTGAACCCACGCCGATCCAGCGGGCGGCGATCGGTCCCGCGCTCGCGGGCAAGGACATCGTCGGCTGCGCCCAGACCGGCACCGGCAAGACGGCCGCGTTCGCGCTGCCTGTGCTGCAGGCGCTCGACGCCAGCGCCGAGGACGACCCGAAGATCCGCGCGCTGGTCTTGTCGCCGACCCGCGAGCTCGCGGCCCAGATCGGCGAGTGCTTCGCGACGTACGGCAAGCACCTCGATCTGTGGCACACGGTGATCTTCGGCGGCGTGTCCGAGGGTCCCCAGCTCAAGGCGCTACGCGACGGCATCGACATCCTCGTCGCCACGCCGGGACGCCTGCTCGATCTGATGCGGCGCGGCTTCGTCGATCTCCGCGGTGTCGAGGTGCTCGTCCTCGACGAGGCCGATCACATGCTGGACATGGGCTTTTTGCCCGACGTCCGGCGCATCGTCGCGGCCCTGCCGGCACGGCGACAAAACCTGTTGTTCTCGGCGACCATGCCGTCCGAGATCCGCGGGCTGGCCGAGTCGCTGCTGCGCGATCCGGTGAGCGTCGGCGTCGAGGTCGTATCGCGGCCTGTCGAGCTCGTCGAACAAAAGCTATATTTCGTCGATCGCTCGGACAAGCCCAAGCTTCTCATCGAGCTGCTGCGCGAGCGGGGAGTCGAGCGCTCTTTGGTGTTCAGCCGCACCAAGCACGGGGCCAACCGTGTCGTCGAGTACCTCGACAAGGCTGGCGTGCGGTCGGCGGCGATCCACGGCAACAAGTCGCAGAACGCCCGCACGCGGGCCCTCGACGGCTTCAAGCGCGGCGACCTCTCGGTGCTGGTCGCGACCGACATCGCGGCCCGCGGCATCGATATCGACGGCGTCAGCCACGTCATCAACTACGATCTGCCCAACGTGCCCGAGACCTACGTGCATCGCATCGGACGTACCGCGCGGGCCGGTGCGTCGGGCATCGCGCTGTCGATGTGCGACGCCGACGAGCGCGAGTTCCTCGCCGACATCGAGCGGCTCATCGGACGTCGCCTCGATCGCGTCGACGATCACCACTTCCCGCCGAGCCAGACCTCGCCGACGCCGGGTGCGGCGCGGCCCGGCTCGGGCGGCCGGCCGGGTGGATCACGGCCGCGGCATGGTGGTGGTGGTGGTGGTGGTGGTGGTCGCGGCGGCCACGCTCGACGCGGCCGGTGAACCGGCCGTCGACCGACCTCACTCGCCGCGGCGGGCGTCGAGGCGCTGCGCGGTCTCGACGAGGCGCACGAACTCGGCGCGGTGGCCCCCGGTGTCCGAGCCCAGCGACTTGCGGGCCATCGCGATGACCTCGTCGTAGCTGGCGTCGCCCTTGTGGGCGCTGCGCCGGAGCAGCAGCCCGAACTCCGCGACGGCCGCGGCGAAGCGGAAGTCGTCGGTGGTGCGATCGAGCGTGCGGTCGTCGGCGGTGACGGCGAAGCTGAGCAGCTCGCTGCGATCGCCGGTCGGCTGCTTGTAGCGGATCTTCACGGTCATCAGCTCGCCCGAGGCCACAGCGTGGCTCTTGACCGGTGCGGTCGCCTGGTACTTCAGCGGATCGACTGCGGGCGCGCGGGTCTTGCTGCCTGTGGGCACGACCTCGTACAGCGCGGTGACCGAGTGCCCCGCCCCGATCTCGCCGGCATCCTTGGTGTCGTCGTTGAAGTCGGCGTGGGCGAGCTTGCGGTTCTCGTACCCGATCAGCCGATACGACGCGACCTCGGCCGGGTTGAACTCGACTTGGATCTTGACGTCCTTGGCAATGGTCACCAGCGTCGAGCCGGCTTCTTTGACCAGCACCTTGCGCGCCTCGGCGATCGAGTCGATGTAGGCGTAGTTGCCGTTGCCCTTGTCGGCGAGCATCTCCATCGTCGCGTCCTTGATGTTGCCGCTGCCGAAGCCGAGGACGCTGAGGAACACGCCGCCCTCGCGCTTGGTCTCGATCATCTTCACCAGCTCGGACTGGCTCGTCGAGCCGACGTTGAAGTCGCCGTCGGTGGCCAGGATCACCCGGTTGATGCCGCCCTTGATGAAGGTCTTCTCCGCCAATCGATATGCGAGTTCGATGCCCGCGCCGCCGTTGGTCGAGCCCCCGGACTCGAGCCGGTCGAGGGCCGCGCGGATCTCCGCCTTGTCGGCGGTCGGCTCGAGGACCAGGCCCGAGGCGCCGGCATACACGACGATCGAGACCCGATCCTGCTTGCGCAGGTTGTCCGCGACCAAGCCGAGGCCGCGCTTCACCAGCGGCAGCTTGTCGGCCGAGTTCATCGATCCCGACACGTCGAGGAGGAACACCAGGTTGCGGGCAGGGATGTCGCGGTCGTCGAGTCGCTGGCCCTGCAAGCCGACGTGGACGAGCATCGCGTCGTCGTTCCACGGGCACCTCGACACCTCGTGGGTCATCGAGAACGGCACGCTGCCGGTGGGCGCCGCGTAGTCGTAGTCGAAGTAGTTGACCATCTCTTCGATGCGCACCGCATCGGCCGGCGGCAGCTGCTGGTCCTGCACGAAGCGCCGCATGTTGCTGTACGACGCGGTGTCGACGTCGATCGAGAACGTCGAGCGCGGATCGTCGGCGACTGCGACGAAGCTGTTCTCCGCGATGGTGGCGTACTCTTCGCCGCCCAGGCCGTCGTCGCCGGCGGTCGCCGGGCCCCAGCCGGAGTCAGCCTTGCGGGCCACGCTACGCGCCGGGGCCATCCCCATCGCGCCCGTCTCCTTCGCGCTCGTGGGGGCCGCAAAAGCGGGGGGTGGTGCCGCGATGCTCGCGCTCTCGCTGGCCTTCTTCGGTTCGGCTGCCGGAGTCGCGTCCTGCGGATGCGCGTCGGCGGCGGGCTCCGCGTCGCGGACGGGCGTCGAGAGACCGACCGCCCGCTCGTCGTGTTCGGCCTCGCTGGGCCCGTCGGCCACCTCGGCATCCCGTGTGGCCGATGACACCGGCTGCGCGGTCGCGGTCGCCTCTGGCGATCCGACGCGCGCGTCCTTGCTCGGCGCGTCGCAAGCGGGCAGGGCAGCGAGGGAGACGACGGCGATCTGGAAGACACCGAGGATTCTGCGGGGCATCGTGGGCTCCTGGCGCGGGAGGGCCCTGCGACGTCGTCGGCCCGGACCTCGGGACCGCAGGACGCCGCCAGGGACGCGCGCTCGGCTCTCGGAACGCCCGCCGCTGCGGTTCGATCTACGGCTGCGGTTCGATCTACCGGGTCGGGGATCCGACCGCGACGTCGGTGAAGCCGGGGCCCCCGACATCGAAGGTGCGCTGCCACTGCGCGAGGTCCTCGGAGGTGTCGATCGCCGCCGGCCACGAGACGCTGAGGTAGCGCCCGTGCAGCCAGCCATCGACGCCGCGCCCGTCACCCTCCGCCGCGACCCACGTCGAACCATCGGTCGAGCGCCACAGGCCGTCGTCGCCGGCGCTCGAGAACGCACCGTCGACGTGGATCATCCGCCCCGGTCCGCCGAGCTGCATCACCGGCTCGCCCCACGCCTGGCCATCCTCGGAGGTGCGCACCGCCCCTGCGCCGTCGCGGACCACGAACACACCGTCGCCGAAGGCGAGCGCTCCATCGCCCATCGGCGCGCCGCCGGTCTGCTCGGTCGTCCACGTCACCCCATCGATCGAGGTGCTCCACAGACCGTCGTTGCTGTCGCCGTAGGTGTGGCCCACGGCCACGAACACACCGTTACCTGCCGCGACCGCGCGGAAGTGTCCCGCGTAGTATCCGGTCGACGAGTCCCACGTAGCGCCGCCGTCGACGGACCGTGCGCGCAAACCGTTGCCGCCCGCCGCGACGAATGTGCCATCGGCGTGGGCGACGTCGGACACGAAGTTGCCCAGGGTGTTGGGCACGCTCTCCCAGGCGATGCCGTCGGTCGAACGCATGATCAAAGCCGCGCCGCTGCCACCTGCCGCCACGAACACGCCGTCGCCGTAGCCGACGCCGCGCAGCAGGTTGTCGTCGTCGCCGCCTCTCGGATCCACCTCGGCGAAGTCGGTCCAGGTCAGGCCATCCGCGGAGCGCACGCGCCGGGTGCCGTAGCCGACCACGACGGCGATCGCGTCGGCGGGCAGCGGTGGGTCGCCGGTGCTGGTCGATCCGCCGGGCTCGGTATCTGTGCCGTCGGTGGAGTCGGAGGTGCTCGACGCCGCGGTGCTGGGCCCCGCGGTGCTGAAATCGCCGCCGCTTTGGTCGGTCTGCGATGTGCTCGCTGGAGTCGCGGTGCTCCCGCCCTCCGTGTCGGGATCGCCCGCTGCATCGGTGCCGCAGGCGCCAAGGGCGAGGACGACGATCACGCGGAGGTAGGCCACAGATCGCATGGGACCACGATCCACGGCGTCGGTCGATGGACGGACCCAGGCGTCGGCCACGCTCGCGAATACGCGCCGCGGCGGCTCCGTCGACTCTTCCATGCCCGCCGCGACGACGTCCGATCCCGCCGCCGGGGCGCTACTTGCAGGGCGCTATCGCGTGGCGGTGGCGATCGGGGAGGGCGCGATGGGCACGGTGTGGCGCGCTGAAGATCTGCAGACCTGTGCGCCAGTGGCGATCAAGGTGCTGCTCCCCCACGTCGCCGCCGACGTCCAGCTGCGCGCGCGCTTCGAGCGAGAGATCGCCGTCGGTCGCCAGCTCGCCCATCCGCACGTGCTGCCGGTGCTCGACGACGGCGAGGATCCATCGCTCGGTCGCTACATGGTGATGCCGCTGCTGGGTGGCTCTGATCTGCGCACGGTCATCGGCGGTGGCCTCGGTCTGCGCCGCGCCGTGGCCCTCGCGGAGCAGCTGCTCGCGGCGCTGGGGCACGTTCACGCGTGCGGCCTCGTGCACCGCGACGTCAAGCCGGAGAACTTGCGGTTGGTCGACGACGGCCGCGGCGGCGAGCAGCTGCTGTTGCTCGACTTCGGGTTGGTAAAACCGATCGGCGCCGTGTGTCGCGAGCGCCGTCTGACCGAAGCCGGCCGGGTGTTCGGCACGCCGTGGTACATGGCGCCCGAGCAGGCCGTCGGCGGTCGCATCGATCACCGCGTCGATCTCTACGCGGTGGGTGCGGTGCTCTACGAGATGCTCTGCGGCGTGCCGCCGTTCGAGGGCACGCTGGTCCAGGTGCTCTACCATCAGGTGCACACCCAACCGGCGCCGCTGCCGGGCTGGGTGCCGCCCCAGGTGGCGCGCGTGATCATGGGTCTGCTCAGCAAGCGCCCCGCGGCTCGGCCCGCGCACGCTGCGGACGTTGCCGCCGCGTTGCATCGCGCCGCCCTTGGCGTCGCGTCGCAGCCCACCCGCGCCGACGTGCTCGAGCTCGGCGCGATCGCGACGCCTGCCCGTCCCACGGCCTCGATGCTGCGGGGCTCGAGGCCGCACGGACGGGTGCTCGGTGCGCTCGTCGCCGGTGCGATCGCCGCGGCGGCATGGTTCGTCGTGGCGCAGCCCGCGGTCGTCGAGACGCCCGTGGTCGCGACGATCGAAAAGGTGGCGGTCGCTCCGGTGGCGGTCGCTCCGGCGGCGGTCGCTCCGGTGGCGGTCGCTCCGGTGGCGGTCGCTCCGATGGTACCGCAGCCGATCGTCCCGATCGTGCCGGCGACGATCGTTCCGGAGATCGTCGCGCCCGCCGCTCCGCTCGCGCCGTCCTCCGCCGCGCTCGCTGCCGTGGTGTCGCCGCCTGCGGTCGCCCCGCGCGAGCCGGCCCGTGCTTCGGCGACCGACATCCCGCGCAAGCCCGCGGTGCGTCGCGCAATCTCGCGGCCGACCTCTCGCGTCGAAGCGACGCCCGAGCCCTCCCCGATCCGCACCTTGGTGGCCACCAAGCCACCGCGCGGGGTGTCGAAGCTCCCCGGCGCGACCGAGCTCCCGTCGATCCCACGCGACGGCAGGGGACAGATCCACCTGCGGCCGCAGAGCTGAGCGCCGCCGCGGAAGCTGACGCGGCTCAAGGCGCAGGCGACAGACGCAGCAGGAATCCCAGCGACTCGACGTCGACGCCACTGCATCGACACGAGACCAACGCATCCGGTACGAGCTTCGCCATCGCGGCCCTTCGCGCGCCGGCATCCGCCGTCGCCGCGCCGTGGAAGGCATCCGCGAGGCCGTAGCAGCCGTGGATCGTGCGCCCCACCGCCGCATCGAGCATCGACGCGCGGGTATCGATGTTCGAGGACGCGACGAACTCACGATAGATCGGACCGACCCACGGCGCCACGTCGGCGGGCGCCTCGCGGTCGGTGTACGCCGTGCGAAGCCCCGCGCGGATGCGTTCGACGCGGGGTCGACACTGGTCCTCGATGGCCTGCTGCTCCGACGCACAACCGCCGAGGACGAGCAGCACCAGCGCCCAGTCCGTGGGCCGTGGCGCGGTCGTCCCGTGATCTCGCGTCCGCACCGAGCACTCGTACGGCCGGCAGCCCGTGGCACCACCTCCGGAGCGGGCCGGGGCAGCGACAGGCGGTCCGGGTGCGGGACGGGGAGCGGCGCGGCTACGGCGAGATCTTGCTGAGCCCGAACGTTCCGAAGGTCGCCGTGGCGATCCAGATCGAATCGTCGGGGCCGATCGCCATCCGCGTGCCGTAGCCGATCATCGGCGCTTCGATGTTCCACAGCTCGGTCGCGCCATCCGCTGTCCACTTGCGCATCACGCCGTTGCCGGTGGTCAGCTCGCGGTACGCGACCACGACCGCGCCGGTGGAGTCGATGGCGATCTCGACGTCCGACTCGGTGGGCAGGGCCTGCGACCAGTCCTCGTTGAAGCTGTCGTCGAGGTGCAGCAGGACGTAGTCGGGATAGCCCGAGGCGACCGCGAGGGAGCCGTCCGGACCCGCTGCCACGCGCGTCAGTCGCTCGACACTCGGGTAGGTGCTGTCGCCCGCGGAGTTGCCTGCCGCGGTGTAGCGGGCGAGGTACCCGGCGGCGTCACCCGTGGGGGGGGCGCGCCGGTCACCGACGATGATCGTGGCGCCGCTCGAACCCAGCGCCGCGTCGACGAAATCGTAGGTGTAAAACCCGTCCGGCGGCGGCAGCACCTCCCAAAGGGGCGCGTCGCCGGCCATCGGGCTGCCCGTGGGGTACGAGCCAAGGCGATCGTAGTCGAGGGCGATGTAGCTGCCGTCGTCGCGGGCCGCGAGGCCAGCGGAGCCGGCGACGCGCCCTGGGTCGCAGGCCTCGGTGAGGTCACCCTCGGGCGACAGGGCGTAGGTGCAATCGTAGCTCGCGCCGAGCACCCATAGGTCGCCGGCCAGCGTAGCGGACCGCAGCGGAGTGACCGGCAGTAGCAGGTCGTCGAACTGCTGGACGGGCTCGACGTCGTTGTCGAACTCGCCGAGGAGAACCGAGTCGTCGTCGCAGTAACCCGACGCCGAGACCAGGACATTGCCGTTGTCGCGGAAGACGGGCTCGGTGGTGAAGGAGCCGTCGCAGAACGATAGGCCCTCGGCGAGGAAGGTGCCCACCACTGTGCCGGAGGTGACGCAGTCGACGTTGCAGCCGCTGCCGTTGGCGTTGGCCGCCCCGTTGTCGCAGAGCTCGGGCTTCTGCTGCGCGCCGTCACCACAGTACGGACCCAGGGCCGCGCAGTCGGCCGCACAGCCACCGTAGCCGCCGTCGTTGGTGCCGTCGTCGCACGTCTCGGTGCCGTTGACCTCGCCGTCGCCGCACGAGGGGCCTTCGGCACCGCAGCCTGGTATGCAGCCGCCGTAGCTGCCGTCGTTGGTGCCGTCGTCGCAGACCTCGTCACCGTTGACCTCGCCGTCGCCACACACCGCGCCAGGATCGCCATCCGAGCTGTCGGGGTCGGTGGCCGCCGTCGTCGTCGCCGTCGGTTCGGGGTCGCTCGCCGAGACCGTCGTGCCCAGGGTGTTCCCTGACGACGAGGCGTCGTCCGTGTCCGTGATGCTCTCGAAATTCGGCGACTCGGGATCGTATGGGCAGCCGGAAAGGAGCACGACGACGAACGGGACGCGAGAGTAGCGGCGCATGGCGGCATCTTCGCAGATCCGCGGGGCGGCCGACAGCCGACCCGCAGATTACGCCCTCCGCGGCGATCTGGGCGTGCGATCTGGGCGTGCGATCTGGGCGTGCGGAACAGTCGATCCCGAGAATCCATGCGAGCATCCGCAATGCGAAGATCCCGACGAGACGGGGCTCGGCGACGGGCTCCCCTGGAGCTCTCCATCGGCGCGTCGGTGTGGTTGCAGCTCGGCTGCGGGACCGAAGACGCTGCGACGTCGGCGTCGAGCCAGGCCGCGACCTACGGCTCGACGACCCACGGCGCGATCGCCTCGACGACGGCGGACGGCGATGCGTCGGGGTCCGTGACCGACGCCCCCGACACGACAGCCACCGCCGGCGACAGCGACGGTTCGACCGGCGAGATCGCGTTCCAACTCCCGCCGCCCGATGCCGGCCTCGACTACCAGCTCGGCGGCGCCTATCCACCCCCGCGCGGCGTGCAGATCGTCTCGCGCGATCGCACCGCAGCGCCGGCGATGGGCCTGTACAACATCTGCTACGTCAACGGCTTCCAGTCCCAGCCCGGCGAGGACGACTTCTGGCTCGACGAGCATCCCGACCTGGTGTTGCGTGATGAGGGCGGCGAGCCGGTCACCGATCCCGATTGGGACGAGATGCTCCTCGACACCAGCACCCCGCAGAAGCGCGAGGCGCTGGCGGCCATCGCCGGCGGTTGGATCACCGAGTGTGCGCAGGACGGATATCAGGCGATCGAGATCGACAATCTCGACACCTACGCGCGTTCGGGTGGCCGCCTCACCCAGGACGACGCGGTGGACTACATGGCGCTGCTGTCGGCGGCGGCGCACGGAGCGGGCGTCGCCATCGCGCAGAAGAACTCCACCGAGATCCTGGATCGCGCCGCCGAGATGGCCACCGACTTCGCCGTCGCCGAGGAGTGCAGCGTCTACGACGAATGCGCCGACTACGTCGACGTCTACGGCGACGGCGTGCTGATGATCGAGTACGGCGAGGCCGACTTCGAGGCCGGCTGCAGCGGGTTCCCCGGCCACTCGATCGTGCTGCGGGATCTGTACCTGTCGACGCCCGAAGGCGGCGACTATGTGTACGCCGGCTGCTAGGCCGGCGTCTCGGGCCGAGCCTGTTCGCGACGCGGCCGCTCCTCGTCGAGCAGGATCACCGGCAGTGGCTCACCGCGGCCGGGGCTCCAGTGCAGCAGCTCGCCGGTCGAGTCGCGCACCCGCAAGAAGGTGAACTGCACGCGCTCGCGCGGCAGCAGGACATCGTGGGTGAACACGGCGATCCACGTGCCGGTGTTGAAGTACCACGAGCCCTTGTCGCCGCCGCCGGCGTTGCGCCACAGCACCTCGTCGTGGCTGTGACCGAAGCTCACCAGCGGCACACGCAGCAACCGCGACAGCTCGGCGGCGGCGCGGCGCATCGGCTCGGGCGGCACCGCGGCGCCGCCTCGCAGCAGCGTGTAGGCGAGGGCGCCCAACAGCATCATCAAGAACAGGAAGCTGAACATCAGGAACAGCGCGGCCTTGCCGACGAAACCCATCGTGACCTGGTTGATCGCGTGGTAGCCGGCGAACCAGGTGCCGAGCACGAGGCTGCCGACCAGCAAGGCGGCGCCGGCGGTCTTGAGCGCGATCCAGCCAAAGCCACGGATCGCCTGGACCAGGTCGGTGTGGGTGTTCTTCAGCCTGTCGATGGTGAACAGCGTCTCGCCCAGACCGGACTCCTCTGCGAGCTCGGCGAGCTCGCGGGCGTGGTTGTCGGCGAGACGATCGCGGGCGCGCGCGGGGTACTTGAGCACGCGCTTGACCACCTGCCACCAGAAGCGCCAATGGCTGCGCACGATCCCGAGCAGCAAGGCAGGGTTGTTGAGCGTCAACCATTTGAGGTACCGCGCGTTGGCCCTCGTGCTCGGCACGATGAACGTGATGTGGCCAAAGGCGTTGTACAGATAGCGTTGGAAGAAATTGCCCAGCGGGTTGTCGAGCTCGGCCTCGTGCACCGCGTCGGGCACCGACACCAGGCGCCGCCGCAGCGGGAACCGGAACGCGTTCTCCGGATCGTACTGGCAGCCGTGCTCGATCCAGACCCGGCCGGGCTCGTGGTAGAACCACGGCGCGAAGTCGAGGTGCGCGAGCGCTGTGGCGCAGGTCTCGTCGTCGCCGAGCTCGCCGCTGGCGACCAGCGCCTCGCGCATCGCCTGCTGCACCGGCTCCCACTGGATCTCGATGTCGTGGTTGCCCGGCAGGACGACCACGTCGTAGCCGGCGGCGAGGACCTTGGCGATCGCGGCGCAAAATCGTGGGTGGCCCTCGAGGATCCGCGCCAGCTCGGCGGCTGCGCGCGAGGGGGTGAGCACCGGCGCGAACGTCGAGCGCTCGAGCTTCGCGCGCCGCTTTGTGTCATCGGCCTGTAGCTCCTCGGGCAGCGGCACCGCGTCGAGGCGGAGCAGATCGAAGGTGTCGCCGTTGAGGATCAGCTTGAAGTCGCGGTTGGCGCTGCGGGCGTCGGAGATCAGCCACTCGCAGAACCGGCGGAAGTCATCGTCGTAGAAGAACGCCTCGAGCTCGTAGTAGCGCCCCGACTCGGGGTTCTTGCCCCGGCCGATGTGCAGATCACTGACGACGATCAGATCGTGCATGCGACGTTGGTCAGGCGGCGAGCGCCGCCTTTTGGCCGGGCCGCGGCCTGCCCGCCGCGAAGACGGTGGGCGCGGCGCCGAGTGCGATGCCCACGGCAGCCGGGGCGAGTTGGTGTGCATCGGCCATGGGCGCCGCGGACGCAGGGGATCAGCCTAGCAGGCCTGCGATGGCCGGCCCAGCCCGGCGACCGCCGCTCTGCTCAATTCAGGCCGTACGGTGTGCTCAGCGAGAACGCGGCGATCTCGGCCTCGAACGGCTCACCGGCGTCGGTGACCATCTGATAGCTGCCGTGCATGGTGCCGAACGCCGTGCCCAGCGGACACGCCGACGTGTACTCGAACGTCTCGCCCGGCTTGAGGATCGGTTGGGCGCCGACGACCCCGGGACCGCGGACTTCCTCGGTCTCGCCGTTGGCATCGGTGATGACCCAGTGCCGACTCACGAGCTGCACCGTGTCGTCGCCGCGGTTCGCGATCCGCACCGTGTATGCGAACAGCCAGCCGCCGCGCTCGGGGTTGGACTGCTCTGGCACGTAGCGCGACTCGACCCGCACTTCGATTCCCCGCGTGATGGATTCGGATGTCGGCACGGCGGCGCGGATCGTAGGGTCCGCAGTCCGCCCTCCGCAAGGGTGCCTGTGGTGCCCGTCGACGACGGCGCTGCGCGACGCCATGCGGCAGTGCGCGCGTCAGCGCCAACGGCGCGGGGGCGGCGGCGGGGCGAATCGAGCGGGGAACGGATCGGCGTCGTGACGGCGATGGACGTCGAGGTGGTCGAACGATCCTCGCTCGCGGAACACCGCCGCTCCGATCACACCGATGTTGCGCGAACGGCCGGTGCGGTCGGCGTAGCTGTCGGCGATGCTGCCGAACCGGAACGCGGCGACGGTGCGCTCGGAGGTTCGCCAGCCGTCGATCACCGCGCTGGAGAGGGGCTCGACGATGTACCCGCGCTTGTGGAATCCACCGTCGTCGCCGTCGAGCACGTCGAGTCCGTCGACGGTGACCACGACCTCGAGGCGGGCGCGGCCGTGGTTCTCGACGCCGATGCGGTACGCATCACCGCCGCGGCCGATCGCGTAGCGGCGGTGGTCGATCTGGGCGGCCGGGAAGCTGCGACCCGAGTCGTCGACGAGCGACATCGTGACCAGGCCGTCGGCGCTGGTGATGCGGGATTCGAGGCCGGCATGACTGGTCGGCGCGAAGCGACCCGCCGCCGCCCGCACGCCCTCGACGTCGTTGTAGAACAGCGATAGCTCGGCGTCGGGGATGTTGCTGGCGCGGTGGAACGGGGCGTCGACGACGGCGCTGAAGCGCTCCTCGCCGAACTCGGTGCCGAGGCCAGGGCGGTCGTCGCGGACGCCCCGGTCGAAGTCGGACTCGGCGGCATCGTGGGGTGTCGCGGACGGGGCGATGACGTCGGGCGCCGGGTTTGGGCTGGCTTCGCCGCGCGTCGCCAGCCGCGGGGGCTCGGTGTTGCGGGCGCCCGCCGGGGCCGCGTGGGCGCTTGTCGGACCGTGCTTGGCGCAACCGGAGGTGGTGGTGCCCAGGGCGAGGGCGAGGGCGAGCAGTCTGATCACGCGCAGCATTCTTCGGACCTCCGTCGGCCGCCCGAACGCCACCGGCGGGGCCGGTCCTTACAGGCGTGTGCGTCCCTCGACGGATCGCTCGGGCGACCCCGCGCACGGGCTCGCCCGAGCGTCACCCCCCGCAGTCGATCGCGACCGGCCGCGGCGCGAAGGCATAGTTCGTGGTGCCATCGCCGATCTGCCCCTCGGCGTTCGTGCCCCAGCACAGCACCTGGGCGTCGTCGGTGAGCACGCAGGTGTGGGTCACGCCGCCGGTCACCGCGACGACGACCGCGCCGACGTCCATCGCGACCGGCACCAAGGTGTAGCCGTCGAAGCCGAACTCGTCGGGCTCGAGCATGAGCTGGCCGCTGGCGTTGCTGCCCCAGCACCACAGCGCGCCGGCATCGTCGATGACGCAGGTGTGCTGATCGCCGGCCTCGATCGCCATCGGCATCGACGCCTCGGGCGGCAGGGTGATGGTGACCGGAACGATCTGATCGATGCCGAGCCCGTCGCCGATCTGACCCTCGGTGCCGCGACCCCAACACGCAACGCTGCCCGCGACCGTGAGCGCGCACGTGTGGGTGCGGCCGAGCGCGACGGCGCTGACGTCGGCGATCGGCATGAGGGTCGGGCCCGGAAGGCTGGGCGCGAGCACCGGATCCATCGCCAGCTGGCCACGGTCGTTCTGTCCCCAACACGACAGCGTGTTGCTCTGGATCAGGCAGCCGAACGCGCCGCCGATCTCGAGCGAGGACAGCGGACCCGTGCCGCTGAACACCGGTCCGGGTCCCGGATCGACGCCGGTGATCTGGCTGGAGCCGTTGGCACCCCAGCAGGCCATCGACACGCCATCGGCGGCGCAGCTGAACGACACGCCGTTGCCCAGGCGGTTGGCGGACGGGATCCATGCGGCCGGCGTCGGTGGGGTCGCGGGGGCCGGCACGAGCGGGTCCACCTGGCCCGAGTCGTTGGCCCCGAAGCAGCGCACGTTGCCCTGCTCGGAGCGGACGCAGGTGTGCCGCACTGCGCGGACCTCTCGGATTGGATCGCCGACGATCGGCGCGAGGGCGAGGGTGGGTGACGACTCGAAGGGCTCGATCGACGCTCCGAGCTGACCGCGATCGTTGGCGCCCCAGCACTGCACCTCGCCGCTGTAGAGCACCGCGCAGCTGTGGCGCTCACCGGCTTCGATCTGGGCGACGCAGCTGCAGGCGCTGCCCAGGCACGTGAGGCCGGCATCGCACGACGGGCCGGTGTCGCAACAGGGATCTCCGGCGGCACCGCAGCTGGTACCCGTGTCGGCGCCGCTGGTGGACTCGCCCGCCGAGGTGTCCGAGTCGGTGGCGGCGTCCGAGGTGGTCGGCGCGCTGGGGTCGAGCGACGTCGGCGATCCGGAGGGATCGGCGACGGTCGTGCTGCCAGCGTCGATGGGGCCGACGCACGTGCCGGCGATGTCACCTTGGGCGTGCTCGTCGTAACGCAGGCCGTCGACGCAGCCTGCGTCGGGGTAGGCGCAGTGGCCGCCCACGGTGCAGACGCCCCCAGGGGTGGCGTTGCAGCCGGCACTGGACTCGCACGAGAACGCCGAGAGCCGGATGCAGCCCCCCGCACCCAAGCTCCCCGCGCCCCAGGCGGCCGCGGCCAGCGCCCATCGACCCGAAGTCGCGCCGAGCACGGCGTATGTGCGTCGCGCGAGCGCGTTCCCGAACCGCATCCGCATCGGCCCTGATCCTAACAGAATCAGCGCCGCCGCAGCCGAGCGTCGCCGTGTGCTGCCGCGTTTGCGGACGCTCGGCCCGCGGGGCTACGATGGGGGTCAGAAGATGGGCGAACCCCTCGTCGTTCCCGGCCCCGCAGATCGTCTGGGGCGCTACGAGCTCCTACGACGCCTCGGCTCGGGGGGCATGGCCGAAGTGCATCTCGCCCGCGCCGCCGGCCTCGAGGGCTTCCAGAAGCTCGTCGTGCTCAAGCGGATCCTGCCCCACCTCTCGGCGGACCCCGAGTTCGTGCGCATGTTCCTGGCCGAGGCTCGGCTCGCCGCCATCCTCGATCACTCGAACGTCGTGCAGGTCTTCGACATCGGCAAGGAGGGCGCCGATTACTTCTTCACGATGGAGTACGTCTATGGCGAGAACCTGCAGACGATCCTCCGCGCGATCCGGCGCAAGGGCGATACCTTGCCCCTCGAGCTGGCGGTCGCGATCTGCATGGGGGCGGCCTGCGGTCTCCACTATGCCCACGATCGGGTCGGCTTCGACGGGATGCCGCTGCAGATCGTACATCGCGACGTCTCGCCGACCAACGTGATGGTCACCTACGACGGGTGTGTGAAGGTCGCGGACTTCGGCATCGCCAAGGTCACCTCGCGCACCGACGTCACCCAGGCCGGGATCCGCAAGGGCAAGGTCCCGTACATGTCGCCCGAGCAGTGCCGCGCCCAGCCCCTCGATCGGCGCAGCGACGTCTATGCCCTGGGCATCGCGCTGTACGAGTGCGCGACGATGGGCCGGCTGTTCGACGGCGAGAACGAGTTCGGGATCATGAACCGCATCGTCAACGGCGATGTGCCGCCGCCGTCGACCAAGCGCCAGAACTTCCCCAAGGATCTCGAGCGCATCATCATGAAGGCGCTATCGACCGACCGCGACCGCCGGTATGCCAGCGGCAGCGAGCTCGCGATCGACCTCGAACGCTTCGCCCGCGACCGCAAGCTGCGGGTCAGCCAGGCCGCGCTCGGCGAGTTCATGCACGGGCTCTTCGAGCCGCGGCCGTTTCCGTATGGCGCCCTGCACGGCGCGCCGGGCATCGTCGCCTCGTCGTCCTCGTCGTCCACGGGCGAGCTCGGCGGCGGGCGGTCGGGATCGGTGCCCGCGGTCCGGCTGCCGCCCGACGTCACGCCACCATCGCATGCGTCGCTCACATCGAGCTCGAGTCGGTCGCGCTCGCGGATCGCCCCTGCGCGCAGCGGAACGTTGCGTGGGGTCGCGATCGGGTTGGGCGCGGTGGCTGCGGTGGCGCTGGTGGGTGTCGCGGGGGCGTGGGTACTCGGCGAGCGGCCGGTGGCGACGCCCACGACATTGCCCGCCGGTGTCGGGACGTCGGTCGGCGCACCGGTGGTCGCGCCTGCGAGCGCCGACGGGGTGCATCAGGGTGCGGTGCAGCGGGCCGCAGAGCAGCCTGCCGCCGCAGAGCAGCCTGCCGCCGCAGAGCCCACGGTCGTCCGGCCGGTTCCGGTCGAGCCCGCCGTGCAGGTGCCCGAGCCGATCGACGACGCATCGCTCATCGTCGAGGATGCCGATGCCAAGCGGCCGAAGAAGAAGACCTCCGCGCCGGCGCCGGCCAAGCCCGAGCCGACGGAGGAGCCGCGGACCCGCCAGCCGGATCTCGACGCCTTCTTGCCGCAGTAGCCATGCCGACCCTCGCCCTGTTCGCGTTCACCCTCGCGCTCGCGCCTGGCGAGCCGCTGCTGCGTGACCCCGAAGCGAAGGCGGCGTTCGACGCGGCGCAGGCCGCCTTCGAGGCCGAGGACTTCGCCGAGGCGAGCAAGCAGCTCGAGCGGGCGTACATGTTCGAGCCCGAGCCCGAGCTGCTGTATCCGTGGGCGCAGGCCGAGCGCAACCTCGGCCACTGCGACAGCGCGGTGGACCTCTACGAGAAATTCATCGACACCGGTCCCAGCGAGCGCATGGCCGAACTCGCACGGCAGAACATCGCGCGCTGCGAGGAGACGACGGCCGCAGAGGCGACGCCCGTCGAGCCCGAGCCTGCGATGGACGACGAGCCGCCGCCGCCGCGCGTCGAACCCCGAAGCGACACGCGGATCGAAACCCGGCCCGTGCCGATCAAGCCCGTCGGCCGCGACGTCGCTGGCGGTGTGCTGGTCGGGGTCGGCGGCGCGGCGGCGATCGTCGGTGCCGCGCTGCTCGGTACGGCAGCCCGGCAGGCGAAGCAGACCTACGACGTCGACGACAATGCGACCTACCTCGACATGCGCGCGCGGACCGTGACGTTGCAGCGCGCAGGCCTCGCGATGCTCGTCACCGGCGGTGTGCTCGTCGTCGCTGCTGTGGTGCGCTACGGCGTCGTCGCGCGCAAGCGCAAGAACGCAGACGTGGCCATGTGGTGGGACGGTCGTGGCGGTGGGCTCGCGATGTCGGCCCGGTTCTGATCACACGGCGTGGAACTCGACGACGCGCTGCATGCCGGCGCGGGGGTTTGCCGCACACGGACGGTTCTTCGTGGTCTGCCTGTGGCAGCGCTACACTGGCATCGGTGAGACGACTTCCCCTGCTGCTCCTCGCGCTCGCGGCCGCGGAACTCTCGCTTCTGTTCGTGATCGGCGCCCACCTCGGGGGCGGCGCAGTGTTCGCCGGGTTGCTCGTGTCGGCGCTCGCCGGCGGCGTGCTCGCGCGCCGCGAGGGGCGCAAGGCGTTGCGCGCGTGGCAGCAGTCGGCGGTCAGCGGCGAGGTGCCCAGCGCCCAACTCGCGACCAGCGCGATGGTCGTCCTCGCCGGCGTGCTGCTGCTGATCCCCGGTGTCCTCACCGATGTGGCCGCGCTGCTGCTGCTGGTGCCGGCGGTGCGGCGTGCGCTGGGTGGGCGCGTGGCCGTGGCCCTGGGACAGCGGGTGCGGGGCGGCCTGGCGCAGAGCGTGGCCGCACGGATGCAAGGCATGGCCGGCGGTGCGCCGACGGGCATGCCGAATCCGGCCATCATCGATCTCGACGACGACGATGTCCACGAGCCGCCTCGCTGATCCGGCTTGCTGATCCGGCTTGCTGATCCGGCGCGTGGGCTGATCCGGTCGCGATGCTCAGGCGTCGGAGAGGACGATCGTCACCGTGCCGCCGCCTTGGTTGGCCGCCGCGAGATCGGGCAGGCCATCCCCGTCGATGTCGGCGGCGGTGACCGCGACCGGTGACGGACCGGTGACGATCTGCAAGACCTCGGTGAAGTCGCCGGCACCGCCGTTGAGCAACACCCGCAGCGTCGAATCGCCGGTGCTGGCGATCACCAGATCCAGGTCGCCGTCGATGTCGAGATCGAGGAGGACTAGATCGCTGGGGCTCACCGCCGTCGCGAAGGGGAGGGCGGCGCCGAAGCTGCCCAGGCCGTTGCCCAGCAGCCGCGTGATCGACCCCGAGCCCTCGACCGCGACGGCGTCGCCGAGCCCGTCGCCGTTGACGTCGCCGCCGGCGACCGCCCGCGGCTCGGATCCGACCGGAAAGGCTGCGGCGGCGCCGAACAGGCCGTCGCCGTTGCCGAGCAGCAGCCCGATCGTGGCGCTGCCGGCGTTGGCCACCAGCAGATCGACGTCGCCGTCGTCGGTGACATCCGCGAGCGCGAGGCCCCGCGGCCCCACGCCGACCGCATAGGCCGCCATGGGCACGAACGGGACCTTGGTGGCGAGGAAGACCCCGATCGTCGCGTCGCCGACGTTCGCGACGACGACATCGTCGCGGCCGTCGGCGGCGAAGTCGGCGCTCACCAGCGCGGCGGGGCCGAGGCCGGAGGGGAACGTCGCGCCCACGATGAAGCTCCCGTTGCTCGCACCGCGGAGCCACGTGACGCTGTTGGCGGTCGAATCGACGGTCACCAAGTCGTTGTGGGCGTCGCCGTCGAAATCGCCCACCGCCAGGGCGAGGGGGCCCGAGCCGGTGGCGTGGGCAGTGCGCACGCCGAACGAGCCGTTGCCGTCGCCGACCCGCAGCGCGACCTGGTTGTCGTCGCGATTCACGGTCACCAGATCGAGGGCAGGATCGCCGTCGAAGTTCGCGAGCCCGACGTCCGAGGGGGCGGTCCCCATCATGAGCAGCGTGGGCGCGAGCAGGCACAGCTCGCCGGCCGCGGCGATGCCGTCGCCGCAGGCCGCCGGCGCGCCGGTATCGGTGGTGTCATCGCTCTCCGTGGACTCCGTGGCGGTGGGCTCGTCCGTGCACACGCCGCCTTCGCAGCGCGCCGCGCCCACGCACACACCGCCCGGATCGCAGGGGCAACCCACGATGGGGCTGGGGCAGGTGCCGGACGTCGTCGATGCGCTCGACTCGCCGCTGCCGTCGGTCGGGCCGGCGCTCGTCGACGCGCCGGTGCTCGTGGTGGTGTCGCTCGAAGAATCGGCGCCGGAGCAGGCGCCCGCGCACACACACAGCCAGATCGTCGTCGCGCGCAGCATGCAGTCTCATGGTCCAGTCGGGGGACGAGCCGCCACTGTGCCGCAGCACAGCCCGGACGGCAAAGTTGGAACGTGCCGGCCCGCCTGGTAGCGTGGCAGTCGCCCCTGGGGCCCGTCCATGTGTCGCATCTTCGGGTTCCGCTCGGTCATCCAGAGTCAGGTCCACCGCTCGTTGGTGAGCGCCGACAACGCGTTGATGCAGCAAAGCGGAAGGCACCCCGACGGCTGGGGGGTCGCCTACTACAACGCCGGTGCGCCCCACGTGATCAAGAGCGTCGCGACCGCGATCGAGGACAACCTGTTCCGGCGTGTGTCCGGCATCGTCACGTCCGAGACCGTGCTCGCGCACCTGCGCAAGGCCACGCAAGGCGGCCTGTCGATCATCAACACCCACCCGTTCCAGTACGGCCCGTGGGCGTTCGTGCACAACGGCAACATCGGTCGCTTCGCCGAAATCCGCGACGAGCTCGTCGCCCGCATCCCGCCGGAGCTGCGCCGCTTCATCCTCGGCGACACCGACAGCGAGGTGCTCTTCCACCTGTTGCTCGGCAACATGGCCCGTCGCTGTGACCTCGCGCGGCCGAGCTATCCCGTCGCCGACCTGGTCGCCGCCATCCGCGAGACCGTCGCCGAGATCGTCGCGTTGGCCGGACCCACGTGCGAGCGCGACGACGGCCCGCCCGACTCGACGTTCCTCACGTTCGTGGTCACCAACGGCAAGACGATGGTCGCGCATCAAGGCGGCAAGAGCCTGCACTTCACCACGTACAAGCATCGCTGCCCCGAGCGCGACCGCTGTCCGAGCTTTGGTCCGGCGTGCGAGCGGCCCACGGACGACGGTCACGTGAAGCACCTCGTGGTCTCGAGTGAGCCGCTGCAGGGCGAAAACGTGTGGACGGGCCTGGGTGCGGGTGAGATCGTCGGCGTCGACTGGCGCATGCAGATGACCCGTGCGCTCGCCTGACGATGACGCAGCCGCACCTTCCCCGCTGGACCCTCGCGATCCTCTGTACGTTCGTCGCCGTGCTGTGCGCGTGGGCAGCGACGATGCTGCCGTGGCGCTCGTGGACGGTGTTCGCGATCGTCACGGCGGCCGTCGGCCTCACCCACGCGGCGACGGCTGTGCTGGCGTGGCTCGGCAGCCGTGCGCGCCGCGGTGCGTGGCGCGTGCAGTCGTGGGTGGCGCTGACATACCTCGGCTACTTGACGTGGAACCTGGTGCTCGCGTCGAGCACGATCGCATCGCTGTACGGTGGGCTCGGTCGCGGGGTCGCGGTCGCGCTCGGCCTGGTGTGGTGTATCGCTGCGTTCGCCACCGTGCCGCTGTCGGCGTGGGGACTCGCGTCGACGGGTGGTCTGGCGGGACGGCGTCGGGTGGTGGTGGGCTCCACGATCGCCGCCGTGGCGCTGGCGCTGGGCACGATGCAGGCGCGGGCCCGGGCCCACGGCGCGGTGCCCCGCGGTGTACCGGCGGCGCGCAGCGATCTGGAGGCGACGCTCGCCGCCGCGATCCCCCGCCGCCGCGGTGAGGCGCCGCCGCAGCGGGTCGCGCTGGTCACCATGAAGGCGGCGGATTGCGCCAGGCCACCGGCCGAGGCCGCCGCGACGATCGTCGTCACGTGGTTGCAATCGGAGGGCGGCGACTCCGTCGTGCAGCACGACTGCCTGCAGGGCGACAGCCTCGACGCCGTGGCCGAGGCCGTCGGCAAGCGACTGTCGGGCAACGCTGCGCCCGGGCCCATCGCCCTCGACGTGATCACGTCCACCGCACCGCTCGAGCACGTGGCACCGGTGGTCGATGGCATGCTGCTGCGCCCCGGGCTCGATGGCGTGTGCGAGCAGTCGCGGTGTCTGATGCCGTGGCAGCTCCTCGCCCTCGACGCGTTCACCGTGAGCAAGCCGATCCCGGTCGTGCCGGAGCTGCGCTTTGGCTTCGATCCGATCCAGCTGCGGCGGGCCATGGGGTTGCCGGCAGCCCCCGAGGTGGCGGGCCTGGTGCGGATCACCACCGCGAGCTTCCTCGTCGACGGCAAGGGGGCCTTGCACGCGCTGTCGCGGCTGCGCGAGGCGGGGCCCGAGCTCGACGCCGTGTCGCTGCGGGCGGGCAAGCGCGCCGCCGAGCGCTACATCCTCTCGGCGCAGGGTGAGGACGGCCGCTTCGAGTACCGGCTCGACCCGTTCACCGGCAAGGTCATCTACAAGGGCTTCTCGTTGGCGCGGCAGGCCGGGACCACCTTGGTGGTGTGCGAGCTCGCCGAGGATCGGGCGCGGGCGCGGAAGGTCGCGATCGCGGCGCTCGACATGCTGGTGTCGACCCAGCGGCGCTTCGGCGACATGGCGGCGCTGTACTACCCCGCCGACAAGCCGGTCGTGGAGATCGGCCTGGGCGACACCGCCTTGTCCACGATCGCGCTGCTGTCGTGCCGCGACCTGGTCGGCGATCGCTTCGATGCCGACATCGATCGGATGACGCGGTTCCTGTTGGCGATGCAGCGCAAAGATGGTGGATTCCACCCACGCTTCGATCTCGAACGCGGCGCGCCCGAGCCGGGACCCGACCCCCTGTATGCGGTGGGGCAGGCGGTGTTCGCCCTGTCGCTGCTCGAGGCGGCCGTGGCCACGCCGCAAGATGGCGAGGTCGCGTTCGCGCCCCACGCCCAGGTCCGCGACGCCGTCGAAGCCGCGATGACGTACATCGCCCGCGACTACTGGTCCGGCTTCGCCAAGGACTTCTTCTTCATGGAGGAGAATTGGCACTGCCTCGCGGCGCGAGCGTCGCTGGGCCACCACCGCCACGCGGACTACGAGCAGTTCTGCCTCGACTATGTGCAGTACAAGGCGCGGCTGATCCTCTCCGAGGACGACGGTGTCGCCGAGGATCTGGTGGGCGGCTACGGCTTCGGCAACGTGCTGGTGCCGCACAACACCGGCAGCTCCGGCTTCGGCGAGGCGATGGCGGCGGCGCTGGCGATCGCCGAGGCCCGCGGCCTGTCGTGGCCCGAGCACGAGGCGGGACTGCGCCGGGCCCTGCGCTTCTTGCTGCATCACCAATGGAATGAGCTCAACAGCTTCGCGACGTCGGGCCCGCACCCGGTCGCCGGCGGGTTCTCGGAGAACATGGGGTCGCCGCACATCCGCATCGATTACGTGCAGCACGCGATGGCGGCGATGGGGCACGGCGGTCGGGTGCTCGGCCTGCTCGACTGACGGCGCCATCGCCGGAGCGACAGCGCCCACCACCCCGGGTTTGACGACTCCGGCGGCGGCGCGCAACAGTGGGGCGTGATCCATCTCGCCCTTGGCGCCGCCCTCGCGCTGCTCTCGTCGCATCCGCGATCGCCCGAGGCGACGCCCACGGCCGCGCCCTGGCCGACCGATGGCGCCCCCGACCGCTCGGCGGTGTCGCGCGACGCGACGGATCCGGGCGCGGTCACCACGGTCGTGCTCGACAACGGGCTCACCGTGATGTTGTCCGAGAACCACGGCCGGCCCGAGATCTTCGGCGCGGTGGTGGTGCGCACCGGCGGCAAGAACGATCCGGTCGACAACACCGGGATGGCCCATTACCTCGAGCACATGCTGTTCAAGGGCACCACGGCCCTCGGCACCACCGACTGGGCGGCCGAGCGGCCGCTGCAAGCGCGGCTCGAGCAGCTCTACGAGGAGCTCGCGACGGCGAAGGACGACCGGCGGGCGCAGATCACCGCCGAGATCGGCCGCGTCGTCGGGCAGACCTACGCCTACGTCGTGCCGAGTGAACTCGACCAACTGCTCGAGCAGGTCGGTGGCACCGGCGTCAACGCGTTCACCACCTACGACGAGACCGTCTATCACAACACCTTCCCGGCCTCGCAGATCGACGCGTGGCTCGCGATCTACGCCCACCGATTCCAGGACCCCGTGTTCCGCCTGTTCCCCACCGAGCTCGAGGCCGTCTACGAGGAGAAGAACATCGCGATCGACACCACCGGCTACGAGCTGTTCCGCCGGTTCATGCGGGGCGCCTTTCCCGATCACCCGTATGGCACCAACGACATCCTCGGCGAGATCGAGCACCTCAAGCGGCCGTCGCTCTTGGCGATGCGGCGCTACTTCGACACCTACTACGTGCCCGGCAACATGGCGCTGGTGCTGTCGGGAGACTTTCGCATCGCCGACGTGCTGCCGCGCATCGAGGCCGCGTTCGGGGCGTGGCCCGCGGGCAAGGCCCCGCCGCCGACACCGGGCAAGGTCGAGCCGTTCGATGTCGCCGAGCGCCTCTCGGTGCGCCTCTCGCCGATCCGCGTGGGGGCGATCGCCTACCGCACCGTGCCCGAGTCGCACCCAGATTACGCAGCGCTGCAGGTGGCCCGTGGGCTCCTCACCAACGCGCAGCGATCGGGCTTCGTCGATCGGCTCTCGGACGAGGGCAAGCTGCTGCTGGCGATGCATGTGCCAGCCGACTTCGCCGATCACAACGTCGATGTGGTCGCCTATGCGCCGCGGCTGCTCACGCAGACATTCCGCGGCGCCGAGCGGCTGGTTCGGGCGCAGTTCCGCCGCATCGCCGACGGCGACTTCGATGCCGCCAGGCTCGATGCGCTGCGCACGGGGCTGCTCGTCGACGAGTCGCTGCGCTGGGAGGACAACGCCGAGCGGGCGCTCGCGATGGGCCACGCGTTCGTCGCCCGCGGCGGCTGGCAGGGGCACCTCGAGTATCTCGAGCGGCTGCGGGGGCTCGACAAGGCCACGGTGATGCGGGTCGCCGATGAGCTGTTCGACGACCGCCACCTGCGGGTCCGCTCACGCATGGGCATCGTACCCAAGCAGCGGCTCGACAAACCCAAGACCCCGCCGGTGAAGCCCCGCCGCGGGGCTCACTCGCAGTTCTTCGCCGCCATGCAGGCGATCCCGGGGCGACGACCCGAGATCGACTGGGTGGATCCGTCGCGCGATCTGCAACGCGATCCGGTCGGCACGGGCGTGACGCTGGTCGCCAACGACAACCCCTACAACGAGGTGTACACGCTCGAGCTGCGCTTCGGCGTGGGCACGGAGTCCGTCCGTCACCTCGATCTGCTGGCGTCGTATCTCGGACGCGTCGGCACCGACGCGCACCCTGGCCGCGATTTCTTCGACGCGCTCGCGGCCATCAGCACCACGCTGTCGGCGAGCGCCGAGCTCGATCGCTTCGTGGTGAGCCTGCAGGGGCCGCAGGAGCACATGGACACGGCGCTCGGCCTGCTCGGTGAACTCGTCACCGCGCCGGCGTTCGAGCGCAAACCGCTGCGGCAAGTTCGCCGCGAGATCTGGGGCTACCGCCGGATCGAGCGCAAGGACGCGGTCAACGTCGGCCGCGCGCTGCAGCAGCACGTGCTGTACGGCGAGAACTCGAGCCATCGCCGCGCGACCGGGCCTGTGGCGGCGCGGCGCATCGGCGTCGGTGCGCTCGAGTCGGCGTGGCGCGAGGTCCAGGGCCATGCGGTCGAGATCGGCTACGTCGGACGGCTCGAGCCCAGGGCGGTGGGCACGGCGGTGGTCCGGCACGTCGCGCTGCCGAGCGCGCCCAAGGCGGCCGACGCCCCGGTCGTCTATCCCCGCGTGCTGCCGCCGTCGACCACCGTGTACTTCGTGCCGCGCCGCGACGCCGTGCAGACCCAGCTGTGGTTCGCGGTCGAGGGCGACGCGACGAGCCCTGCCGAGCACGCCGCTGCCGATGCGTTCAGCGAGTACTTCGGCGGCAGCATGGCGGGCCTGGTGTTCCAGGAGATCCGCGAGTTCAGGGCGCTGGCCTACTCGGCGAGCGCGAGATATCCGCGCGACGAGGACCCGCTGCAGCGCGGCCACCTGCTCGGCTACGTCGGCTGTCAGGCCGACAAGACCTTCGAAGCGCTGGACGTGATGCTCGGGCTCGTCCGCGAGATGCCGGCGCGTCCCGAGCGCCTCGATCTGGTGCGCCTCGCCCTGGTCCGCAGCCAGGAGACCACGAGCCCGCCGTTTCGCGCGCTCCAGGACACCGTACGATCGTGGTCGCGCAGGGGCTGGTCGGAGGATCCGCGGCGGACGTTGCTGCCCGAGTACGCCGCGCTCGAGTTCGCCGACATCGAGGCGTTCTGGCGCGGCCACGTCGCGGGCCGCCCCATCGCGATCATGGTGGTCGGCGACCCCCGCAAGGTGAAGCCCTCGAGCCTCGCGCGCTATGGTCGCGTCGTCCGCGTCCGCGAGGGCGCTCTATACCGCCGTTGACGCGCACTGTACCGCCGCTGGCGCGTACTGTACCGCTGTACCGCCGCTCGCGCGCACTGCACCGCCGCTCGCGCGGCTAGACTGGCGCGCGCATGAATGCCGATCGTCGCAGGTGGGCCATCGCCAGCGTGCTCACCGTCGCCGTGCTGTGCTCGCCGCTGGTGCGTGGCCAGGACAGCTTCCCGCTGTCCACGTATCCGATGTTCTCGCGCGCGCGCGATGTCCGGGCCCGCGTCGCCCACGTCATCGCGCGCCACGCCGACGGCTCGGGGACGCCGGTGCCGCCGCGCGTGCTCGGCACCGCCGAGATCATGCAGGCGTCGCAGATCGCCCGCAACGCGGCGAAGGACCGGGGGCGCGCGGAGGATCTCTGTCGGCGGGTCGCCGAGCGCATCGCCCGGGACGGCGATCACCACGGCGTGGTCGCAATCGAGGTGCGTACCGACGACTTCGACGCCATCGCATACTGGGAGGGCGACCGCGCGCCCCGGCGCACGCGGATCCACGCTCGCTGCGGCGTCGCCGGGGGCGACTCGACATGAGCCCGGGCGCAGCACTGCGTTTCTCTGCGGCGCCGGCGGAGCGCCTGGCCGCGCTCCGCATCCTGTTGGGGCTGGCGGCGTGGATCTACGTGGTCGCGCGCGCTGCCGACATGATCGGCGTCGCGCGACTGCCCGCCTGGCAATTCGCGCCCGTCGGTCCGGTCGCGTTGCTCGCGGCTCCGCTGCCTCCGTGGCTCGTCGTCGCGCTGGTGGTCATGGCGGCGCTGTTCGGCGCCAGCTTCGTGCTGGGCTGGCGCTGGCGTATCTGCGGCCCTGTGTTCGCTGCGCTCTTGCTGTGGGTGACGAGCTACCGCAACTCGTGGGGCATGGTCTTCCACACCGAGAACCTGATGGTGCTCCACGTGGCGGTGCTCGCCTGCTCGCGGGCCGCCGACGCGTGGTCGCTGGACGCCCGTGGCGCCCCCGCGTGTGGTGAACATGCGCGCTACGGCGGGCCCATCGCGCTGCTCATGATCGTGACGGTGCTGACCTACTTCCTCGCCGGCTACAGCAAGCTCGCGGACGCCGGTCTCGCCTGGGTCACCAGCGACACCCTGCGCAACTACGTCGCCTTCGACAACCTGCGCAAGGCCGAACTCGGCGACATCCACGCGGTGCTCGGGGCGGCGCTGGTTCGACATCCGGCGCTGTTCCCCCCGCTGGCGGCGTTCTCGTTGCTCGTCGAGCTCGCCGCGCCGCTGGTGCTGCTGAGCGGCAGGGCATCTCGGCTGTGGTGCCTGATGGCCTGGTCGTTCCACGTCGGTGTGTTCGCGACGATGTGGATCGTCTTCCATTATCCGATGCTGGGCCTCGCCTATGCGCCGTTCTTCGCGATCGAAGCTCCGATGGCGCGGGTCGGCGCGCGGATCATGGCGCGCCACGGGCGGGCGCGTGGCGCCACGCCCGCCGCCACCGAATAGTCGCCGCGTCCTACGTGGCGGTCGTGCGGCCCAGCGGCGGCATCGCGAGATCGGGGACCGCCACCGGCCGGCGCGGCAGCGGCGGGGCGATGGTCCCCGCACCGACCGCGGCGACGGTGCCGGGGATCGCCCCCGGCGTGCGGAATCCCGGGCCGCTAAACGCCTCGGCCACAGCCTCGCGCTGGGCCGCGACGGTCTCGAGCGTGCGTCGCCAGCGGGCGAGATCGTCGGTCATGCCCGGCGTGATGCGCTCGGTCGTCGCGAGGGCGAGCTGGCGGGCGTCGCGACGCAGATCGTCGGCGATGCGCAGCGCCATCGTCATCCGCCACAGGATGAGCAGCGGCAGCATCAGCATGATCTGGCCCCACGTCGACAGGAGGCCCGCGAGCTGCAGGCCGACCACGCCGACGCCCGTGGTGCCGGCGGCTCCGGCCATCGTCAGCCACAGCGCCGCCCGCGGCTCCTCGCGGTGGGCCAGGGCCACGGAGCGATGCGATGCGGTGGCGACCACGCGGAATTCTCCGCCGGCGTCCAGGCCTTGGCGGCGCACGAACCGCTGCACGCTCACCTCGGCACGAAACGAGCCCCGCTGGATCTCCGTGGTCGAGCCCTCCAGCGCGCCCCACAGCCGCCGGTTGACGATGCGATAGCCGACGTCTTCGTCGAAGTGGCGAACGCACGCCTCGTGGCATACCTGCGAGAGGTCGAGCAGGACCCGGTTCGCCGCGTGGTCATCGGCGTCGTCGCGGACGCTCCAGGTCGAAGTCAAGCCATCGTCACGCACGATCGACTAGCGTAGCCGCACGCGCGACGATCGTCCATCGCGTCCGGTGCGATCGGCCTGGCCGGGTCGGGGCGACGCGATGCCTCAGCGGAGATCGCGGCCGAACGGGAGCAGCGCGAGCGGGATCAGCTTGATGTGCTGGATCGCGAACGGCAGACCGATGACCGTCAGCGCGAGCACACCCGCCCACACCAGGTGGGCGAGGGCGATCTCCCAGCCCACGAGCACGAGCCACAGCACGTTGAACACGATGCGTCCGGTGCTGTTGGCGCGGGGCAGCTCGACGACATGCTTGCCAAAGGGGGCGAGGGTCGCGACGCCGATCTTGAAGGCCTGCACGCCGAACGGTGCGCCGACGATGGTCAGACACAGCACGACGCCGACGAACATGTACGCCAGCCCGGAGAGCAGGCCGCCGAACACCAACCAGATCACATTGCCGAGCAGGGTCATGGTCGTGGATTCACCCGTTGGCGTGGGGGGTTCGGCGACGTGCCGACATGTGTACGCCAACGCGGGCAAGCGCGGACGGCGGGTGGATATTCCGCCATGACGATACCGTGGCAGATCCGGGCGCGTCGTGCAGGCGTTTTCGTCCTCCACCCGGCGTTTTCGGGGGCTACCCTGGGAGATCACCATGCGACTTTTTCCACTCCCTCGCGTCGCCGTCGTGCTGCTCGTTGTCGCATGCACCTCGCACGACGGGGGGAAGCCGGATGGAACGCCCTCGCGCGGGACACCACCGGTCGAGTTCCGCGGCAGCATCGCGTCGGTGTCGATCGTCCAGGACTGTCCCGACGTCGCCGCCGACTCCGCGCCACCGACGACAGCGGCAGCGCAGCGCGAAGCGGTCGCACCGCCGCCCCATGCCGTGCCCGACGACGGTTCTCGGGCCGTCCCCAGTGATGAGGGCGGTTGGTCGCCGCCGTGTACGCAGTCGGCGATGCAGCTCAACGTCTCGCACGACCGCGCCGATGCCCTGCCGATGTCGATCGTCGCCGCGCGCCTCACCTCCGCCGAGTCGGGCGCCCACCTCGCGATGGTCCCGGTGCGCAGCCCCACGCGCTGGGAGGAGGGCGGCCGCTACGTGGCCTGGGACGAGCGCGTGCCGGCGGCGACCGAGCTCGAGGTGAGCTATGCGCTGGGCGAACCCCAATGGAATGCATTGACCCTCGCACTGGGCAAGGATGACGACAGCCGCGCACGCTACATCCTCGAGCTCGACCTCGAGCTCGGCATGGAAGGCGCGTCGCGCACCATCACGATCCGTTCGGGCGAGTTCCAGCGCGACTACCCCCACCTGATGGAGACCTGAGCCGAGCGATGACGGGGACCTCGCGCACTGCCCTGGGTCGGCGCGTGCTCGCTGCGGCGGCGGGCCTGCTCGGTGGGGTGGTCTTCGCAGCATGCGATGCACCGCCGAAGATTCCGCGCCCCGAGCCGCAGCAGATCGCGGTCGACGTCTCCGCGCGCGGCCGATTCCTCGAAGACGCCGTCTTCCGCCGCGCCGCGCTCGAGGCGTCGCTCGAGAACCCCGACAACGACTACTCGCGCGACCGGCTCGTCGCCTATGGGTTGGCCGACGCCGGCTGGGAGCTGCTGCCGCAGTGGAATCCGCGGAGCGTCCCGGTCGACTCGGCCGAGCAGGCGGCGCTCGGGCGCGGCGAGCCGCTGGCGTTGCCGCCGGCGACGCGCCCGCTGTGGGACGGCGAGGTGCCCAAGGACGACGCCGGGTGGCTCGCGCTCGGCCGCCGTGTGTTCGACGAGCTCCCACTGCGCGCCGACGACACCGTCGCCTACGCCATCGCCGATCCGCAGCGCGCCGCGGCCTTCGGGCTCGACGCCGCCGACGATGGATCGTATCCGGGGGTGGTCGTCTTCGAGGACGTCGACGGCCGCGATCGCGTGGGCATCACGTGCGCGGTGTGCCACGCCGCGTTGCACGACGGGCGGCCGTGGCCAGGGCTCGCCCGTCGCCGGCTCGATCTCGGCGCGATGCGCCTGGCCTATCACGACGCCACAGGCGAGCCGCTGGCCCGAGAGCTCGCCGACCGCATGCGCCGTTGGGGTCCGGGTCGCGCCGACATCACCGGCGACGACGACGAGGATCCGGTGGCGATCCCCGATCTGTGGCGCCTGCTCGAGCTCACCGCCCTCACCCAGGCCGGCACGCTGCGCCTCGGCGGCGCCCGCATCGGCGACCAGGCGGCGCGCCGCGACAATGACTTGGTGGTGCTCGCGATCCGCCAGGAGACCCAGATCATCCAGGCCAACGGCGAACGTTCGCGGCCGCCGCGGGTGCTGGCATGGGCGTTGGCGCGGTTCGTCGCCGAGCTCGAGCCGCCACCGCGAGCACCGCCCTCGGCAACCGATGTGCGCGAGGGCCTGGCGGTGTTCAAGCGTGAGTGTCGACGCTGTCACCATGGCGCTGCGTACAGCGGCGCACCGATCGCCGCCGACACGATCGGCACCCACCCGGCGCTCGCGCGCTCGCGGGCACGCGGTACCGGCAAGCTCCGGCCGGCGCCGCTGGTGGCTGTCGCTGCGGCGGCACCGTACTTCCACGACGGCAGCGTGCCGAGCCTCGAAGACGTGCTCGACCCCGCCCGACTGCGCCCGGAGTACGCGCGCGGTGTACACGGGCCCGGTCCCCACCCCGGTCACGCGTTCGGCACCGCGCTGCCCGAGTCCGACCGCGCAGCGTTGCTGGCGTACCTCGCCACGCTGTGAGCCGAGTGGCTACGGCGAGATCTCGACGTCCCACGCGCCGCTCGTCTCGTTGTCCTCGACGATGACCTTGGGTGCGGCGTTGAACAGCCACTGCTTGCGGCCGTACTTCTCCTGCTCGGTGGGCTCGCCCCACTTCGCCTTCAGCAGCGCGAGGATCTCGTCCTTGGCGGGCGGGAACTGCTCGTAGTCGATGCCCAGGCGCAGGCGCACGATCTTGCCACCCTCGAGGGTCGGACTGACGCGCGTGAAGCTGTTGCCGTACTCGGTGGGCAACAGGTCGATGTTGGTGCTGGGAACCGCATCACCGAGGATGTCGAGCTTCTTGCCGGTCATCGCCTCGATCTGCGCGCGCTGGCGCTCCGCCTGCTCCTTGGTGAGGATCTCGAGCCACTGGCCGTAGTTCTTGGTGAGATCCTCGTAGGTGGCGCCGAGCAGCGGGGTGGTCTCGATGCCCAGCCGATCCTTGCCCTCGCCCAGCAGCCGCGCCGCCGGCAGGTAGCGCTCGAACTCCACCTCCTTCTCCTTGCCGTAGCCCATCGACACCGTGGCGCGGATCTCTTTCTCGGGATTGAACCAGAACAGCTTGGCGTGCTCGAGGTAGGTGCCACGCTTGGGCTCGCCCCACGCCGCCGTGAGGACCTTCTCGAGCTCGAAGCCCTCGGTCTCCACGACGACGCGGACGCTGGTCATCGTCTTGCGTTCCTCGGGCACGTAGTAGCCAAACCACGTGTCGGCGTACTCCTTCGCGCTCGCGTAGCCGTCCTCGAGTTCGGGCGCGGCCTTGGTGATCTCCTCGGCCGTCATGCCGAAGCTCAGCTTGGCGAGGGGCCCCGGAAGCTCGGGCGCCTTGCCGGTGAACAGCTGTTTCGGATCTTTCGTGGGCGTCTGGGCGTCGGCGGTGCCGCCCTTGGCGTCGGCGGTGCCGCCCTTGGCGTCCTTGGCGTCGGTGGTGCCGCTCTTGTCCGCCGCCTTGCTCGCCGGCTTGTCGCCCTCGGCGGTCGGATCGCAGCCGGCGAGTCCGAGCGCGATGAACGAGAATAGCAGGGGGATTCGAATCGCGTGGGTCATCGGGCGTCCGTTGCTCTGAGCCGCGGGGGCCCGCGCTACCATCGCACGAAATCCCACGGGGCTCGGCGATGGCGCCGACTGGCGTTCACGGCATCGTCCCCGGCTCTGGTACACCCTGGGTGCCGTGCCGTCCTTGCCTCGTACCCGCCGTGCACGTCGTCGCCACCTGCGGCGGGTCATCTCTGCCGTGGTGATGTTCTCGCTGGTGCTGGTGGGCGGTGCGACGGGCCTGCTGTGGGCGTTGCCGCTGCCGACATACGACGACGTGCCGGCGGCCGAGGTGACGGTCGAGGCGAGCGCCGAGCGGATCGAGCGTGGCCGCCAGCTGGTCGCGGACGCGTGCGCCGTCTGTCACAGCAGCGCCGAGGATCCGCACCTCACCGGTCGAGTGCTGCGCGAGGCGCCGGACGACTGGGGCACCATCGTGGCGCCGAATCTCACCGGTCATCGCGACTCCGGCATCATGGATGTGAGCGACGGCGCGCTCATCCGGGCGCTGCGCACCGGCATCGGCAGCGACGGTCGGTTCCTGGTGCCGTACATGCCGCGGTATCCCCGGATGTCGGACGAGGATCTGGCGTCGATCATCGCCTTTTTGCGCAGCGACGATCCGTGGGTGCTGGCGGCGGCTGTCGAGCCGAAAGGCAGCGCGCCGTCGCTGTGGGCCAAGGCGCGCTCGCGGCTGACGTGGCGGCCACGCGAACTCCCGGCCGGGCCGATCTCTGCGCCGCCCGCCGGCGATGCCCTGGCGCTCGGCGCCTACCTGGTCGAGGACGTGTTGCAGTGCAATCTGTGCCATGGATCCACAGTCGAGATGATCGCCCTCGAGCGGCCCACCGAGGACGAGGACTTCCTCTCCGGCGGGATCGCGATGACCGACCACAACGGCGAGCCGCTCTACGGTGCCAACCTGACCTTCGATGCGGTCAGCGGCATCGGCGAGTGGACCCTCGACGAGTTCATCGCGGCGATGCGCGACGGCGTGCGACCCGACGGCACTCGCCTGCGCTGGCCGATGCGGAGATACCTGGGCCTGGGCGACGACGAGTTGGCCGCCATCTACGCGTACCTCTCGAACGTGCCCCACGTCGCCCGCGATGTGCCGGCACGCTCCGTGTACCCGCTGCCGGGACACCGGCTCGATCGTGGTCCGCACCTGTTCGTCAAACACGAGTGCTTCTCCTGCCACGGCGACAAGACCCCCCACGGGATCCTGCGCGCTGCAGCGGAGCACTTCGCCACCGACGAGGCCGTCGCCGAGTTCCTCCGCGATCCCTCGGCCGTGCGGCCCGGAACCCAGATGCCGGCGTACGATGAGGTGATCGACGACGCCGACAGGGTCGCGCTCGGCGCCTACGTGCGTTCGATGGCGACCGCTCGGCACCACGACGACTGACGCGCAAGGCTCAAGCCCGCGGCTGGGCGTGGATCATGCCCTCGACCAGAACCGTGATCGTGTCGCCCAAGGCGGTGGCGAAGTGGACCCGGAGCGGCGCGAGCTCGTCGCGCGCCAGTACGTCGCGCAGCGCCGGCGGCGGGTCGGCCATCTGCCGCAGCCCCACCACGAGCGCGTGAATCCGCAGCAGGAGATCGACGCCGCTGCCCGGGGGCAGGCCCGGCAGCACCGTCTGCACCAGGGCAGCGCCGGCTTGGACCTTGCCCAGCAGCATCCGCTTGAACCGCAGGGCGGTCTGGGGGGCGATGTTCTGCTCGAGCACCGTGTGCAGCAGCGGCAGCAGATCGGCGAGCCGTTCGCGCGCGGCGAGGCTCTCGACGACCGCGTCGGCGAACTGCCGTGGCCCGGACAGGCCACGGCGCACCAGCAAGGCGCCGAGCTCGTCGAACCACGCCGCGAGCTCGTCCTCCAACGTGGCGAGGAACAGCTCCTCCTTGGTGGCGAAGTAGAGATACAGCGTGCCCTTGGCCAGGCCGCAGTGCTCGGCGATCTGCGCCATCGTGACCCGCGCGAACTGACTGCGCGACAGCACCCGCGACGCGACCTCGAGGATCGCGTCGCGCCGCGCCAGCTTGTCCTCGGGCTTGCGAGCCCGCTGCGGGATCGCGGCCATCGACTAGCCGAGCAGCTTCTTGAAGATCGACAGCTTGTTGTCGTTGTACGGCGGGTACTTCACGCTCGGATCGAGGAACGTGCCGGTGCGCAGTACGCTCTTTCGGTGCGAGAACACCTCGAACGAGGCCTCGCCGTGGTAAGCCCCCATGCCGCTGGGACCGATGCCGCCGAACGGGAGGTCCGGGTCGCCCAGGTGCATCAGCGTGTTGTTGATGCAGCCGCCGCCGAACTGGACCTCCTCGACGAAGCGTCGGTCCTCGTCGTCGTCCTTGGTGAACAGGTAGGCGGCCAGGGGATTGGGGCGCTGGGCGATGATGCCGAACGCCTCGTCGAGCGAGTCGATGCGCATCACCGGCAGCACCGGCCCGAAGATCTCGTCGGCCATCACCGCGTCGTCGATGGTGACGTCGGTCATGATCGTCGGCGCGAGGTAGCGATCGGACTCGTCGATGTCACCGCCGACCGCGACGCGCTCGGGATCGATGAGCCGGTGCAGGCGCTGCAAGTGGCGGCTGTTGATGATGCGGCCGAAGTCCGGGCTCTGCCGCGGGTCGCTGCCATAGAAGCTACGGATCGCCCCCCGCATCCGATCGAGCAAGGTGTCGTGGATCGAGCTGTGGACCAGCAGGTAGTCGGGGGCGATGCAGGTCTGGCCGGCGTTGGTGAACTTGCCCCATACCAACCGCCGGGCGGCGACATCGAGATCCGCGCTCGGCATCACCACCGCGGGACTCTTGCCGCCGAGCTCGAGGGTGACGCGGCACAGGTGCTCGGCGCCGGCCCGCGCGACGATACGACCGACCTGCGTGCTGCCGGTGAAGAACAGGTGATCCCACCGGCGCGCGAGCAGGGCCTGCGAGGCAGCGATGTCGCCCTCGACGAGCGCGACGAAGCGATCCTCGAAGGTCTCGGTGACCAGCTCGGCGAGCACCGACGAGGTCGCCGGCGCCAGCTCGGAGGGCTTGATCACCGCGACGTTGCCAGCCGCGATGGCACCGACGAGCGGCGCGATCGCGAGCTGGAACGGGTAGTTCCACGGCGCGATGATGAGTGTGCGTCCCAGTGGCGAGTGGTGGATGTGGCTGCGCGAGGGGCCCACCACCAGCGGCGAGAACCAGCTGCGGCCGCGCATCCACTTCGCGAGGTGCTTGCGGGTGTGGCGCAGCTCGGCGTGCACGAAGCCGACCTCCGTGCCGTAGGCCTCGACCTTGCTCTTGCGCAGATCCTCGTGTAGCGCCGCGAGGATCCGGTCTTCGAACTTGCGGACCGCGTGGGAGAGCTTCTCGAGCTGGCGGATGCGAAAGCCACGATCGAGCGTCGCACCACTCGCGAAGTAGGCGCTCTGGCGCTCGAGGATGCCGTCGATGCGGGCGTCGAGGCCGTCGGCGTCACGGAGGTGGACGGCGGGTTGTCCGAGCATCCGCGCAGTATAAATGACCAACGGTCATTCGTCAAAGAGTGAGAACTCGAGGCAGAAATATCACTCTCCGCGCACGCGGCTCCGGCCGGCCTTCTTCTCGGATGTCGCGCGTTTGCCCTCGAGTCGGCGTCGCTGCGAGCCGCGGGTGGGCCGGGTCTTGCGCCGCGGCTTGGGCGGATCGAGGGCGAGGCGCACCAACTCCGCGAGCTTCTCACGCGCGCGGGCGAGGTTGCCGGCCTGCGTGCGCGCCTCCTGGGCAGTGATGACCAGGCAGCCGTTGGCGTCGATGCGCGCGGTGGCGAGTGCCCGCAGTCGCGCCTTCATCCCGGCCGTGAGCGCGGCGCTGGCCTCGAAGTCGAAGCGCATGTCGATCTTGGTGGCGAGCTTGTTGACGTTCTGGCCGCCGGGTCCTTGCGCGCGCGCGGCCGTCCACGGCAGCTCGCTTGGCGGAATCTGCACACGTCCATCGATATCGAGATCCTCGCTCACGGCCCGCTGATAGGATCCTACCGCATGTCGCCTCGGTGGATCGGGATCGCCGCGCTCGGTGTGGCTTCGTCGTCGTGCGGGTTCGACTCGGCGGGGCCCGGGGGCGCCGGCGCCGACGCCATGGAGACCGCGTCGTCGCTGCCGACGGGCCAAGACGATGTGACCGCGTCGTCACTGCCCACGGGCGCGGACGGCGAGAGCTCCGAGGCCGGGTCGGGCTCGAGCACCGGCGACGTCGATCCCACGTGTCCGCCGGCCAACATCGGCTGCGCGTGTGCGGATGGTGCGTGCTTCGATGGGCTGTCATGCCAAGACGGGGTATGCGTCGCGTGGTCGTGCGGCGACGGCGTCGTCAGCCCCGGCGAGGAGTGCGAGCCCGATCCGAACGACGCCCTCGGCGACGGCTGCGAGGTCGACTGCACGTTCTCGACGGGCGCGCGGAACATCGCGCTGGGCCACGAGCACACCTGCGCGATCACGTATGCGGGCGCGGTGCGGTGTTGGGGCAGCGGCGAGCGCGGCAAGACCGGCCTCGGCACCGACGCGGACATCGGCCGTAGCCCCGGCTCGGTCGCGGTCGCACCCGATGTCACCCTCGGCGCTCTCGCCCGAAGCGTCGCCCTGGGCACCGGGTTCTCCTGCGCCCTGCGCGAGCCCGGCGACGTGGTGTGCTGGGGCTATCGCGCCAACGGCAGGCTCGGCGACGGCCTCGACGACTCTGCCCAGGACATCGGCGATGCGCCGGGAGAAACCGCCGATTCCCTGGGACCGCTGGCGATCCCCGGTGTGGTCGTCGACATCGCCGTCGGCGGATCGCACGCGTGCGCACTGTCCGATGGCGGCCAGATCTTCTGCTGGGGCATGGGTGGCAGTGGCCGGCTCGGGTACGGCAACACCGCGGACGTGGGCGTGACGAACACTCCCGCGATGGCGGACGCCGTGCCGCTGCCGCTGGAGTTCGAGCCCGTGCAGATCGCCGCGGGTGCCGGCCACACCTGCGCGCTGGGCTCGAGCGGTGACGTGCGGTGCTGGGGCGATGGCGCCCACGGCATGCTCGGCACGGTGTCGACCATCACGATCGGCGACGACGAGCCCGCCTCCGCGGGCGGCGTCGCTGAGCTCGGTGGACCGGCCGTCGCGATCTCTGCGGGCGCGCAGCACACGTGCGCCCTGATGGAGGGCGGCGACGTCCGGTGTTGGGGCCTGGGCGCGGTCGGACGCCTCGGGTACGGCAACAACGACAGCGTCGGCGACGACGAGTCGCCGGCCGGGTTCACGGTGCCGCTCGCATCATCGGCGCTGCAGGTCAGCGCCGGGCGTGCGCACACCTGCGCGCTGCTCCAGGATCGCTCGGTGCTGTGTTGGGGCGAGGGCGGCAGGGGCCAGCTCGGTCGCGGCGAGAACGGGAACATCGGCGACAACGAGGTCTTGGACGGCCTCGCGCCGATCGAGATCGAGATCGAGTCGCGGGGCGCGGTGGGCGTCCGCGAGGTCCAGGCCGGCGGCGACCACACCTGCGCGGTGCTCGTCGACGGACGCGTGCGGTGCTGGGGCGAGGCCGAAAGCGGGCAGCTTGGCTACGGCAACACCGAGGATATCGGCAACAACGAGCTGCCCGCGGTCGCCGGCGACGTCGACTTCGGCGGGTGACGCGGGCGATCCGCGATCACTCGAACTCGATGAGCTCCACATCGAACACCAGCATACCCGCGGGCTTGCCGGGCTTGCCCTGGTACGCGAGCGCCTCGGGGATCCAGAACCGGGTCTTCTCGCCGACCGCCATGAGCTGCAGGCCCTCGGTCCAACCCTTGATCACGTTGCCCAGCGGGAACGTGGCCGGACGATTGCGGGTGACCGAGCTGTCGAACATCTTGCCGTCGGTGGTCCAGCCCGAGTAGTGCACCGTCACGCGGCTCTCGGCCTTGGGCTTGGCGGCGCCTTTGCCCTTGGCGAGGACCTTGTAGGCGAGCCCGCTCGCGGTCTTCTCGGCGTCGGCAGGCGGCGCCGCGACGTCCTTGGGCGTTTCGGGCGGCGGCGGCGGCTCCGGCAGCTTCTCGATCTCGATGAGCTCGACGTCGAACACCAGCATGCCGGCGGGCTTGCCGGGCTTGTCGTCGTACGCGAGCTCCTTCGGGATCCACAGGCGGGCCTTCTCGCCCTTGACCATCAGCGGGATGCCCTCTGTCCAACCCGGCACTACCTGCTTGAGGTTGAACGAAGCCGGCTTGTCGCGGATGACCGAGCTGTCGAACATCTTGCCGTCGGTGGTCCAGCCCGAGTAGTGCACGGTGACCTTGTCCCACTCGCGAGGGTGCTCGGTACCGGTGCCGGCGGCCAGCACCTTGTACGCGAGACCGGACTTGGTCTTGGTCGCGTCGTCGGGCGGCGCGGCGACATCGAGGGGCACCTCGGGCGCGGCGTTGAGCTCGACGAGCTCGATCTCGTAGGTGAGCTGGCCGGCGGGGCGGCCCTTGAGGCCCTTGTAGGCCAGCTCCTCGGGGATCCACGCGCGCATTTTCTGCCCGACCTTCATCGTCTGCAGCAACTCGGCCCACCCGGGGATCGCCTTGGCGATCTGCACCGACTTGGGCTTGGCGCCATCGGTGGTCTCGAAGGTGGTGCCGTCGCTCGTCCAGCCGGTGACCTGGATCTTCACCGCGTCGTTGAGCTTGGGCAGCGCGTCGCCGGCGGCGGGCGTGAGCTCGATGTAAGCGAGACCCGAGGCGGTCTTGGTGGCGTTCGACGGTGCGGCGGCGACGTCACTGGGCGCTGGCATCTGCTTGCCGCGCGGCTTCGGTGCGACCTTGGCCTCGGTCTTGGCGTCGGGACCCGTCGCCGGTGCGGCGTCCTTCGTCTCGGTCTGGGTCTCGGTCTTGGCCTCGCCTTCGGCCGGGGCGTTCGAGGTGCACGCCGACGGCAGCGCGAGCGACAACGCGAGCGACAACGCGAGCGGCCAGGAGATGCAAGTCAGGGCGAGGACGTTGCGGTTCACGGCTGCGGACAATACGGCCAGCGCTCCGCGGTTGTCGAGCCGAACGGCGCCCTTGCGCGCCGACGCGCAGGGAGGATACCGGCGGCCTCGCGATCCGGGCGGCGCGCGGGGCGAGCCTCGGCGCAGGCGGGTCTCCGCGGTTCAGCCCGCGCCGCCTCACTCGGAGAGGCTGTCGAGGATCGTCGCTAGCTTCTCCAGGCGCCGGGCGAGGGTGCGGACCTCGGCGGCGGTGAGCACCACGGCATCGCCCGAGGGCGTGACCGCCTTGAGGTGCACGACGCGCTGCTCCTCGATCCACGCGAATGCGTCCTTCACTCGAACGACCTCGGCAGTGCTCTTCATCGGCGTGGGGCAAGATAGCATGCCCTGCCGGCGGCCTCGCGTGGGGTGCCCGTGCGAGGTGGCGCCACGGAGCCGACTCGGGCACGATCTCGGCGCATGGAGCCCGACGCCCGCGCGCGCCTCGAGGAGACGATCCGCGGCCACTGCGACGCCGAGCATTTCAGCGAGGCGGTCACCGCCGCCGTCCGCGGGTTCGGCCCCGAGATCCTCGGCTACCTGGTGGCCATGAGCAAGATCGAGACCGATGCCAACGACGCGTTCTCGTTGTTCTGCGAGGACGTCTGGCGGGGTCTGCCGCGCTTTCGCTGGGCGTCCAGCTTTCGCACGTGGTCGTACACGCTGGCCCGCCACGCGCTGTTCCGGGTGGCACGGGATCCCGAGCGGCGCCACCCGAAGGTCGGCATCTCGGGCTCGCCGCAGCTCGCCGAACTGGCCGTGCAGGTGCGCACCACCACGATGTTGGCGATGCGCACCGAGGCCAAATCCAAGATCGCCGAACTCCGCGAGCACCTCGACCCCGACGATCGCACGCTGCTCATCTTGCGGATCGATCGCAGGCTCGCATGGCAGGAGATCGCCCGCGTGATGGCCGACGAGGAGCTGCCGGCCGCCGAGGTCACCAAGGCCGCGGCGATGCTCCGCAAGCGCTTCGAGCGGGTGAAGGATCGCCTGCGCAAGCTCGCCGCCGAACTCGACGTGTGACGCCGCTCCGGCGCGGGTGTCACTTCGGCTGCGGGACGATGCGCAGGTAGGGCTTGAGCGCCTTCCAGCCCCCGGGGAACTTGGTCTTGGCGACCTCGTCGGAGACGCTGGGGACGATGATCACGTCCTGCCCGTGCTGCCAGTTCACCGGCGTCGCGACGCTGTGCTGCGCGGTGAGCTGCAGCGAGTCGATCACGCGGAGGATCTCGTCGAAGTTGCGGCCGGTGCTCGCCGGGTAGGTGATCGACAGCTTCACCTTCTTGTCGGGCCCGATGATGAACACCGAGCGCACCGTCAGGGTGTCGCTCGCGTTGGGATGGATCATGTCGTACAGCGTCGCGATCGTGCGATCGGGATCGCCGATGAGCGGAAAGTTCAACGCTGTGCCCTGGGTCTCCTCGATGTCGCCCACCCAACGGTGGTGATCCTCGACGGAGTCGACGGACAGGCCCGCGACCTTCACGTTGCGCCGATCGAACTCGGGCTTGAGCTTGGCGACCGCACCCAGCTCGGTGGTGCACACCGGCGTGAAGTCCTTGGGGTGCGAGAAGAGCACGCCCCAGCTCGAGCCGAGCCACTCGTGGAAGTGGATCGGACCCGCCGTAGATTCTGCGGAAAAGTCGGGGGCAATGTCGCCGAGTCGAATGGCCATCTTGGGTTCCTTGGTCCGTGGACCGCGCGTAGCTTAGCGCAGCGCCTTGGAGAAAAAAACCCGCATATAGCGGGGTTTTATGAAACCGGAGAGGCGTCAGCCACGTGCCTTGGATAGCGCCCGGGCGCGGTCGACGAGCGCCAGGAACTCGGCGCGGCGGCCGTTGACGTCGGCGCCCAAGGCCCCGTTGGCCAAGGCGTGCGCCCCCTCCCAGGTGGCGGTGCCGACGTGTTCGCTGCCGCGCAGCAGCATGCCGAGCTCGGCGACGGCGGCGGCGAAGCGGAAGTCGTCGGAGCGATCGGCCAGGGGTCGGTCATCGGCGGTGACGTCGAAGCCCAGCGCCCGGCTCTCGTCACCGGAGGGATCCTTGTATCGCAGCGCGACCTTCATCAGCGGACCCGGCGCCGAGTCGGTGGTCGGCACGATCTCGTACATCGCGGTGACGGAGTGGCCGGCCCCGATCTCGCCCGCGTCCTTGCGGTCGTCGGTGAAGTCGCTGTGCGCGAGCACGCGGTTCTCGTAGCCCACCAGTCGCCACGACGCGACCTTGGCCGGATCGAACTCGACCTGGACCTTCACGTCCTTGGCGATCGTCACCAGGGTCGAGCCCGCCTCCTCGACGAGGACCTTGCGCGCCTCGGCGATCGAGTCGATGTATGCGTAGTTGCCGTTGCCCTTGTTGGCGAGCAGCTCCATCGTGCTGTCGCGCAGATCGCCCGTGCCGAAGCCGAGCACGCTGAGGAACACACCGCTTTCGCGCTTGGCCTCGATGAGGGCGGTGAGCTCGGCCTGGTCGGTGGTGCCGACGTTGAAGTCGCCGTCGGTGGCGAGGATGACCCGGTTGACGCCGCCGCTGACGAAGCTGCGCTCGGCCATCGCATACGCCAGCTCGATTCCGGCGCCGCCGTTGGTCGAGCCGCCGGCCTCGAGGCGCGCCAGCGCGGCCATGACCTCGGCTTTGTCCGAGGTCGGGTCGAGCACCACGCCCGACGCGCCCGCGTACACCACGATCGCCACGCGATCGATCGGGCGCAGGGTGTCGACGAGCATGCCCAGGCCGCGGGTGAGCAGGGGCAACTTGTCCGGCGCATTCATCGAGCCCGACACGTCGAGCAGGAACACGAGGTTGCGCGCCGGCAGGTGCCCCTCGTCGATCGTGCGGCCCTGGAGGCCGATGTGCACCAGCTGGTGCTCGGGTTGCCACGGACACGGTCCGACCTCGGACGCCATCGAGAACGGCGCCTCACCGGTGGGCGCCTCGTAGTCGTAGTCGAAGTAGTTGACCATCTCCTCGATGCGCACCGCCTCGGGCGGGGGCAGCGTGCCGTCTTGCAGCATGCGACGGACGTTGCTGTACGCGGCGGTGTCGACGTCGATGGAGAAGGTCGAGCGGGCATCGTCAGCGCTCGCGACGAACGGGTTCTCGGCGGCCTTCTCGTGTGCGGCCGAACCCTCGACCATCCTGGCGTCGCTCGCCGGGGCCGCGGGCTGCGCGGCGTGGGCGAAGTGCTCGGGTTCCGAGCGTTTCGCATCGTCGCAGCCGGGCAGGAGCAGGACGTGGCAGAGCAGCAGGTGGGTGGCGAGCAGTCGGCGTGTCATCGTCGACTCCAGACGGCCGGAGCCCGCGAAGGGTTCTCGGGCGTCGGTCATGGTTCGGCGAGGGGCCGGTCCGCAACCGGTCTGGACGGCCAGCCGCCCGCTCGTGCGACCGGGGGGCGATGATTCGCAAAGCGGCGACGACTCGCCCATGACCGTCCGATGACCAACCTGCAGATCCAACTCGCGTCGCGCCCCACCGGCGCGGCAACCCAAGGTGCGTTCCGGGCCGTGCACGCGCCGATGCCCAGCGTGGGCGACGGTCAGGTGCTGGTGCGTCACCAGTTCCTGTCGATCGATCCTTACATGCGTGGCCGCATGAACGAGGGCAAGAGCTACGCCGCGCCGCAGCCACTCGATGCCGTGATGCTCGGCCAGACTGCCGGCGTCGTGGTGCAGTCGCGCTCGGGCCGGTGGCGCGAGGGCGACGAGGTGGTGGGGATGGGTGGCTGGCAGCAGTTCTCTGTGGTGGACGGCGACGATCGGCAAGCGCTGCGGCAGGTCGACACCACCGGGGTGCCGCTGTCGGCGTACCTCGGCGCGGTGGGCATGCCGGGCGTCACCGCCTGGTATGGGCTCGTCGAGCTCATCGATCCCCAGGCCGGGCAGACCGTGGTCGTCAGCGCCGCGTCCGGTGCGGTGGGCAGCGTCGTGGGGCAGCTCGCGAAGGCCCGCGGCGCGCGGGTAGTCGGCATCGCCGGCGGCCCGGAGAAGTGCGCGTGGGTCACCGATGCGCTCGGCTTCGACGCCTGCGTCGATCATCGCGCCCACCCCGACGCGCGCGCGCTCGGTGCCGCGCTGTCTGTCGCGTGCCCGGGCGGCATCGACGGCGACTTCGAGAACGTCGGCGGCAAGGTGCTCGACGCCGTACTGCCGCGCATGAACGCCTTCGGCAAGATCGCGCTGTGCGGGCTGATCGCGGGCTACGAGGGCGCGCCGATCCCCCTCGCGCAGCCGCAGCTGTTGCTGCAGTCCCGGCTGCGGATCGAGGGCTTCATCGTCAGCGAGCACCCCGAGATCTGGCCCGTGGCCCTCGCCGAGCTCGCGACGCGGGTCGGCGACGGCACGCTCAAATACCGCGAGAGCGTGGTCCAGGGCCTCGAGAACGCCCCGGCGGCGCTGCTCGACGTGCTCGCGGGCCGCAACTTCGGCAAGCAGTTGGTCGCGCTGTGAATGGCGGCGGGGCGGCTAGGTCACCAGCAACACCACGCCCGCCACCGCGATCGCGGCGCCGCCGACCGCCGCCACGCCGACACGCTCGTGCCCGAACCACATCGACAGCGGGATCACGAGGATCGGCTGCATCGCCATCAGGCTCGCGGCCACGCCGGCGTGGGTGAGCTGGGCCGCGGTGAGCGAGAGGCCCACGCCGAGGAACGGGCCGAAGGTCCCGCCCAGGGCCACCATCATCATGGCCCGTCGATCCCGGGCGCCGCGCACGATCGCCGGCCAGTTGCGCGTGGCGGTCACGCCGATGACGAAGGCGAGGGTGCCGACGATGACGCGGATCTGGGTGCTCGCGAACGCGTCGTACTCGCCCATGCCGAGCTTGGCGGTGACGAGGCCGGACGCCTGGCCCACCGCACCGAGCACCGCCAACAGCACGCCGCGTCGCAGCGTGACGGGATCGAGGATCTCGAGGTTGCTCGCGGGCGTGCGGGCGACGACGGCCCAGCCGATGCCTGCAGTGACGAGCACCACGCCGGCACCGTCGCGAACACCGAGACGCTCGTCGAGGATCACGGCGCCGAGCAGCGCAGTGAACAGCGGGGCGCTGGCCATGATCAGCGAGCCGAGGCGGGGCCCGATCAGCACGAACGCGCGGAACAGGCACAGATCGCCGAACGCGAAGCCGAGCAGCCCCGAGATCGACAGCCACGTCCAGGCGTGAGCGTCGGCGTCGAGGGGCAGGGGCTGACCGCGGGTGATCAGCCCGTAGGCGCCAAGCCACGCCAGCGCCACCGGCATGCGCAGCAGGTTCACCGGCAGCGACCCGATGCGTCGCCCCGCCGACGCGAACCATAGGCTCGTGAACGCCCAGCACAGGGCGGTGCCCAGCCCGGCGAGCTCACCCAGGCCGACGCCCGCCGCCATCACGAACATGGCACCGCCCGCATGGCGCCGCCCCGCATGGCACCGCCCCGCATGGCCCCGCCCCGCATGGCACCGCCCCGCATGGCCCCGCCCCGCATGGCGCCGCCCCGCAGGGCACCGCCCCGCATGGCGCCGCCCAGCATGGCACCGCCCCGCATGGCACCGTGGAAGCTCACCGCGCCGTTGTACCCGAGCCCGGGCGCGCGCGGGCACCCCGGTCGATCCGCGCCCATGTCGCCTTGCGCGGCGTCGTCCGTCCATTCACGGCGGAGGGGCGCGGGTCGGTGTAGGCTGATGGGATGACACGCACGCGTCTCGCTGCTGGGTCGGCGATGCTCATGGTGGTGCTCGCTGGATGCGCGGGCGGGACCGACCTCGCGGTGACGACGTTCGGCGACGGCACCGACAGCCTGGGGTCTGCGACGTCGCCCGCGACGACCGAACCCGGGCCCGACACCAGCGGCGAATCGAACTCGGGCAGTGAGGACGCGGCGGAGTCCGGGTCGAGCTCGGAGGGCTCCGACCCCGAGACCTCGAGCGGCAGCGAAGACGGCGGTGGCGACTGCCTCGACGAGGAGCTGTGCGACGGCACCGACAACACCTGCGACGGGACCGTCGACGAGGGCTGCACGTGCAGTCCGGGCGACACGCAGGACTGCTACTCGGGTCCGGCCGGGACCCAGGGGCTGGGCGCTTGTCGATCGGGTCTCCAACTCTGCGGCGATCGGGGCACGTGGGGCGAGTGTGGCGACGAGGTCACGCCGGGCCCGGAGGTGTGTGACGGCATCGACGACGACTGCGACGGCGAGGTCGACCAGGGGTTCGACACCGAGGTGTGCGGCGAGGGGATCTGTCAGGTCTCGGTCGCGACCTGCACCGACGGCGTCCCCGCGACGTGCACACCCGGTCCGGCTGATCCCGCCGAGTCGTGCAACGGCGCCGACGATGACTGCGATGGCGCGATCGACGAGGGCTGCGCATGCATCGATGGCGAGGTGCAGGCGTGCTACGCCGGCCCCCAGGGCACGCAGGGCGTGGGGCTGTGTGTCGGCGGGACCCAGAGCTGCGCGGGCGGGGCGTGGGGCGCATGCACGGGGGGCGTCACACCGGCACCCGAGATCTGCGATGGGCTCGACAACGACTGCGACATGGCCGCGGACGAGGGCAACCCCGGCAGCGGCGGTGCCTGTGGTACCGGGCTCCCGGGCGTGTGCGCGGGCGGAAGCCAGCAGTGTGCCGGCGGCTCGTTGCAGTGCGTGCAGAACCTCCAGCCGTCGGCCGAGGTGTGCGATGGGGTCGACACCGACTGCGATGGCCAGATCGACGAGGGCAACCCGGGCGGCGGCGGTGCCTGCCAGACGGGTTTGCCCGGTGCGTGCGGCACCGGGATGCTGACCTGCAGCGGTGGCGCGGTCGGCTGTGGGCAGACCGTCTACGCTGCTCCCGAGATCTGTGCGAACGGCGTCGACGAGGACTGCAACGGCGCGGTCGACGACGGCTGCGGTTGCATCCATGGCGTGTGCACCACCGGCGCGGCGCTGACCGCCGGCTGCAGCACGTGTGTCGCCGAGATCTGCGCGGTCGATCCGTTCTGCTGCAATTTCGGCTGGGACAGCGTGTGCGTCAACCAGGTCTCGACCGTGTGCGGCTCGTGGGAGTGCTCGACGTGCGCCCACAGCCCGTGCGTCACCGGGTTCGCGCTCGTGAACGGCTGCGACGCGGGCTTCGGCGGCTGCGTCGGAGCAATCTGCGCGGCCGATCCGTTCTGCTGCAGCACCTCGTGGGACGGCCTGTGCGTGCAGCAGGTCGCGACCGTCTGCGGGATCACCTGCTGAGTTCCGCATGGGACGCGCAGCATCTCAGCCGCAGCTCAGGCCGCAGCGCGTCGTCGCGACCTGCACGCACTGCGCGTCCCACTGGCCGTAGCAATTGCCGTCAGCGTCCGCGACGCAGCTGAACACGTCGACGTCGTTGCACGCGACGGCGTCGTGCGGCGCGCAGCAGTCGTTGGCGCAGTCGATGTCGCACGACTGGGACGCCCGGGCGACGCAGAGGTGGTCCCATTGCATCGCGCAGCAGAAGGGATCGCCGCCGCAGACGCATGCCTCGACCGCCGGAACGCTGCAGCCGGGTGCGTTGCTCGTCTCGCAACACGTGCCCACGTCGCCGCCGGTCGTCGCGCCCGAATCGCCGGACTCGGTGGACTCGCCGGCGGAGTCGTCGGACTCGGTGGTCGAGCGCGACGCGGTGCCATCATCGGACATGCACGTCGCCTCGCATGTGATCGCATGGGTGGTGCAATCATCGTCCCAGTCGAACGCGCAGCACTGCGCCGCGAGCTCGCAGACGCAGGCCTGGACCTCGGGCTCGTCGCATCCGGGGCCGGCATGCGCCGCGCAGCATCCGGAGCCAGGTGGCAGGGGAAGGGTCGCAGTGGTGCTCGCGTCGGCGGTCGCGCTCTGCGACGTGGTGTCGGACGAACTCGTTCCGGTCGCACCGGTGGACGTGGTCGACTCCGTGCCGCTGGTGTCGGCGGCAGGCGAGGATCCGCCACAGGCGAGGGGCCCGAGGACGAGCATGATCCGGAGTGTCGCGCGAACGTGGCGGTGCACGGCGTCAGCGTAGCGCCTCGTCGCGGACGAAGTCCTTCCACCCGCGCATGTACTCGGCGGAGCGCTCGCCGAGGCCGGCGGCGCGCAGCTGGGCGATCGTCACCGGTGGTCGCGTCGGGGTCCATCCGTGAGATCCTCGGCGGTGCCCGCCCGCGCGCCTTCGCCCGCCATCGCGCTCCACGGTGTCACGCCGCTCACCGACGGATCGGCCCGCACCCCGCCATGGAAGATCTGCACGAGGGACGCCGCGCCGCGCTCGCGCAGTGCCGTCGCGAGACGCGAGAGGCCGGCGGTGTGCATGTCGTCGAAGATCCCGAACTCGCCGGTCCAGCCCTGGCCGTCCTTGGCCACGTGCGCGGCACATGAGATCACCGTGCCGAAGCCGCCCTCGGCGCGGGAGCACAACCAGCGGAGTTCGTCGTCGGACAAGGTGCCGTCGTCGTGGCTCTGCTTGTTCGTCATCGGAGCCAGGACGACGCGATCGGCGGAGCGCATGCCGGTTCGCAGCACCATGGGTTCGAGGATGGATGTCATAAATGCGCGCCGACGAGGATACACCGCCGATCGCCGGTGCCACCCGTCGATCCGCTACGCTGGGCGCTCGGTGCTGCTCGCGTTCCACAAGCCCTACGGCGTGCTCAGCCAGTTCCTGCCCAAGGGTCGGTGGCGGACCCTCGCGGAGTTCGGGCTGCCCCCAGGCGTGCGCGCGGCGGGACGACTGGATGCCGACAGCGAGGGGCTGCTGCTGCTCACCGACGACGGCGCGGTCCAGCATCGGCTCACGGATCCCCGCTTCGAGCACCCCAAGACCTACTGGGCCCACGTCGAGGGCGCGCCGACGGACGCGTCGCTCGCCCCGCTGCGCAGTGGCGTCGCGATCGCCGACTACGTGACGCGACCGTGCCCGGCACGCGTGATCGATCCGGACCCTTTGATGTGGCCGCGTGATCCGCCGATCCGGGTGCGTCGGCACATCCCCGATCGCTGGATCGAACTGGTCTTGTCGGAGGGCCGCAACCGCCAGGTGCGGCGGATGACCGCGGCCATCGGATATCCCACGCTGCGGCTCGTGCGGGTCGCGATCGGGGAGATCACGGTGTGGTCGCTGCGGCCGGGCGAGTTCGTCGAGGTGCCGCCGCCGGTCCCGGCGCGGTCCCGCCAGCGATGATCTGCCAGCGCTACGCGCAACGTCGATCGATCGGTGCGCGACCGGGATACCGTTGCCCATGATCGAGAGGGTCGTGCTCATCGAGCTCGCGCCGGATCACGCCAATGCCGAGTCTACGACTTCGAGCGGTGCGAGCCGGACGCGACGTGAACGGTCAGTCGTCACCCGGGAAGCGCCGCCCGGGTGCGGGATACCGCGCTGCCGCGGGCTCGTCGGTGCCCAGGAACACCACGTGGTGGTCGCCATCGTCGTGCTCCCCCGCCAAGAATGCGGCGACGTGAACGCGGTCGACCGCGAAGTAGCCACGATCGCTGCGGCACAGCTCGACGCGACCGCTGTGCTCGCAGACGAGACACCACTCGAACGCGCCCTCCTCGTCGTCGCAGATGGGGAGCATCATGAAGCCGCGCGCGTCGCAGTGGGTGCAGTCGACGTCGCCGACGTGCGCCCGCGTGGCACGATCACGCAGCATCACCGCCGCTGCCGCCTGTGCGGCGCGCTGCTCGGCGAGGGGGAAGCCGCAGCCAGGGCAGGCCGCCGCGCGGTCGGAGACCGGACGCTCGCATTCCGGGCATGGGTTCAGCATGGTGCGGCCGAGGGTACGGCGATCCGGGCTACGCTCGAAGCCCCACGGCGCGACCGATCGCCCTGGACGAGGTTGGCTCGGTGACGTGCCCGGTCGTGGTCGGTCCGGCGAGCATTCCTGCAGTCACCGATGCCGCGGTGGCGCGGGCGCTGCCCGAACTCGCGGTGGTGTCTGTGCTCGCGCACGCCGCCGGTCCGCAAGCGGCCGAGGTCGGGCGCGCCTTGCTCGAGGCCTGCCGCGACCTCGACGATGCCCGGGGACGCCTGTACACTGACGTGGTCTTCGCCTTTTTGAACGAGCCGCCAGGCGAGCACTCGAGGCCGACATGCAGCTCGACAACTACGAATACCAAAGTGAGTTCGCCCGACGGTTCCTCGCCCAGGGTCGCGAAGAGGGTCGCGAAGTCGGCCGTGTCGAGGCGTTGGCATCGGCGATCCTCGAGGTGCTCGAGGCGCGGGGCTTGTCGATCGGTGACGCGGTGCCCGTCCGCGTGACCACCTGCGGCGATGTCCAGCAGCAGCGCGCCTGGGTCAAGGCTGCCGCCACCGTGGCGACGGTGGCCTCGCTGTTCGGATGACGGTAGTGCCGCGGTCGCGTCAGGGCGCGCGAAGGTCGTCGTCGGGCGGGTCATCGTGTTCGAGCGATGACTCGGGATGCGGCGGCGACTCGGCGAGCTGCCGCCGGTAGCTCTTCGCCGTGCGCACCACAGCTTTGGTGGCGGCACCGAGGCCGATGCCGATCCCAAGCAGCGACGTCCACGGCGCCCAGTGGGTGACGTTGCGCTCGAGCCACAGCGCCCCGAGCGCGCAGACGGTGATGGCGACGACCATCTCGATGCCGACCGATGCGGCGTCGGTGTAGCGGAACCACACGGCGCGTTTGGGCGGCTCCGTCACGAGGGCAGTGTAGCAGGGCCGCGTCGCGGACGAACCGCGAAGCACGCTCGTGGCGGACGAGCCGGCAGACGCGCCGGGGCGTTCCGTGCTTGGTAGTATCGCGAGCGTCCGATCCGACGCAGACGCAAGGTATGGCCAAGCCCGTTCGATTCCGAGTCGTTCCATACGAGGAGGGCATGATGCTCGGGCACCTGGTGGCGCGGCGACTGCCCGGCACCACCCTCGATCATGGCAAGGCGCTGGTGCGGGCCGGCGCGGTGTACATGGGGCATCTGCGCATCCGCGTGCCCACGGCGCGCGTCGCCGCGGGCGAGCGCATCAGCGTGTATCCGGAGGCGCTCGCCGAGCAAGAGCTGCCCGATGACGTGGTCTGCGTGGTGTGGCAGGACGACGACTTGGTGGTGCTCGACAAGCCCGCGGGCGTGCCCGTGTCGGCGACGCGGCAGAGCGCCCGCGGCACGCTGAGCGAGGCGCTGCGCCGTCGCCTCGAGGCGGACGGCGTGCTTCGGCCCTACGTCGGCCTGGTGCACCGACTCGATCGAGGCGCCTCGGGCCTCGTGCTGTTCACCGTGCGCTCGGTGGCCAACGTCAGCGTGCATAGGCAGTTCGCCGAGCACGCGATCGAGCGACGCTATCGGCTGCGCGTGCACGGCGAGGTCGCGCCCGCGATCGACTGCGATGCGCCGATCCTCGAACTGCACTCGGGCACTGCCAAGGTCGCTCCGGACAGCCCCCACGCCCGTGCCGCGCGGACGCACTTCGTGCGGCTCGCGGCGGCGGTCGCGATCGAGGGCACGAGTCTGCTCGAGGCGCGCCTCGAGACCGGTCGTCACCACCAGATCCGGGTCCATGCCGCGCACCTGGGCCACCCCGTCGTCGGCGACCGCCGCTACGGACGCGACGATGGGGCCCCGCGCCTCCACCTGCACGCCGCCCACCTGCGGCTGCATCACCCCGCCGACGACCGCATCGTCGAGATCGTCGCTGTGCTGCCCGAGTGGGCCCGCGCCGTCGATGACGCGCCGGTGTCACCAACGGGCGCGCCACTGCGGCCTCACGTTCCACTCGGGCCGCTAGGCCCGTGATCCGCCCGTGATAGGTTGCGTCGATGGGATATCTCGCCCTGATCGGCCTCGCGTGGATCGCCGCCGCGCCCGCGGCCATGGGGGACAACCCCAGGGCACACCCCTATGCCGATCACCTGCTCGTCGAGGTGGAGGTCCCCGACGCCGCGGAATTGCAGCGGCTGCTCGCGACCGGCGTCGACCCCTGGCCCGATCACCCGCGACCCGGCCGCCTCGCGGTCCTGGTCGCACCCGAGCGGCGCGCCGCGCTTTGGGCCGACGACTGGTCGCTGCGGGTGTTGTCCTCCGACGTGCAAGGCGACGTCGACGCCGAGTGGGCTCGGCTGGCCGCCGCCGTCCGCCCGGTGCCCGGTGGCGGGGCCTTCTTCACCGACTTCCGTGACCTCGCGGCGATCGACGCCGAGATCGACGCGCTCGCGGCCGCGGCCCCCGAGTTGGTGACGATCCTCGACATCGGCGAGTCGCTCGAGGGCCGCGCGATCCGTGCGGTGCGGATCACCGCGGAGGGCCCGGACGATCGCCCCGCGGTCATCGTCACCGCCGGTCAGCACGCGCGCGAGTGGATCGCGATCAGCTCGGGCATGTACGTCGTCGACCAGCTGGTCACGCGGGCGTCCGAGCCCCAACTCGCGGCGATGCTCGACGACGTCCAACTCTTCGTGATCCCGGTGGTGAACCCCGACGGCTACGCGTACACATGGACCGACCAGCGCTACTGGCGGAAAAATCGCCGCGATGGCATCGGCGTGGACACCAACCGCAACTTCGGTCACGGCTGGGGCGGCGAGGGTGCGGGCACGCAGGCGTTCGAGGAGAACTACGCCGGACCGTCGGCGTTCTCGGAGCCCGAGACGATCGCGGTCCGCGACTTCGTGCAGGGCCACCCCGAGCTCGTGGCCTACCTCGACGTGCACAGCTTTGGCCAGCTCGTGCTGTATCCCTGGGGCGATGTGCAGGCGGAGGCGCCCGACGACGCGGCCCTGTCGGCGACAGCGACGGCCATCGCCGCGGCCATGGGTGAGCAGGGGGCGCAGTATACCCCGTTGCAAGGCGCCGCCTTGTATCCGGCTGCGGGCAACGCGATCGATTGGAGCTACGCCGACGCGGGGCTGCACGCGATCACGATGGAGCTGAGGCCGCAGGACATGGAGATCGGGTTCGTGTTACCGCCCGATCAGATCGTGCCGGTCGGCGACGAGGTGCTCGCGGGACTGTGGGTGATGATGCAGTGGGCGCAGGCGCAGGCGATGGAGCCGCCCGGCGAGAGCTCGACGGGGGCTGCGTCCTCGGACGGCAGCGGTGCCGACACCACGACCGCGGCGTCGGATTCGAGCGGAGCGGTCGGCACCGAGTCCTCGACGGGGCCCGTGATGCCCGGCGGCGGCTCGGGTCTCGGCGACAGCACCGGGGTCGATGCGGCGCCAGACGGCGCGAGCGGCTGTGGATGCGACGCCACGCGCACGCCAGCGGCTCCGTGGGCCCTGGTGCTGCTGCTGGTGTTGGGACGAATCCGCCGCAGCGGCAGCCGCGAGGGCGGCCGCCGCTGGGGGGCAGGCGGCTAGAACGGAATGTCGTCGTCGCCGGGCTCGGACGGGATGTAGCTGCCGCCGAAATCATCGGCGGCGGGCTCGCGGCCGCCACCCTCGTTGCTGCGAGGGCCACCGCCACCGCCACCGCCACCGCCACCGCCACCGCCACCGCCACCGCCACCGCCACGATTCGCGCCACCGCCACCGCCACCGCCACCGCCACCGCCACCGCCACCGCCACCACCCTCACCGCGGCTGCCGAGGAACTGCACGACGTCGGCGATGATCTCCGTGATGTACTTCTTGTTGCCGTCCTTGTCGTCGTAGTTGCGGGTCTGCAGGCGGCCCTCGATGTATGCCTGCCGGCCCTTCGACAGGTACTGGTTGCACGACTCGGCCTGCTTGCCCCACACCACGACGCGGTGCCACTCGGTCTCCTCGACCCGGTCGTTCGCCTTGTTGGTGTACGTCCGCGTGGTCGCGAGGCTGAGCTGACACACCGCAGTGCCGCCCTGGGTGTAACGCATCTCGGGATCGCGACCGAGGTTGCCGATCAGAATGACTTTGTTGATGCTCGCCATGGGGAGTTCCTTGGTCGCGCTGCTGGTCGCCGACGCGGAAGTGCGCACGAAGGTAACGCGACTCGCCCCCACACTCGACCCGCCATCTGAGGCCGTTGCACCGGGTCACAGGGCCCTCGGGCGATCCGCGCCGCCGGGAACGTGTCCTCCGAAGGCCGTCCGAACCCAAGGGCGCGCCCGTCGCGCCCAACCCCGACCGGACTTGCCCGCGGCACTTCTGCGCGCAGCTTGACCCGGCCCCCGCGATCCTTCTATGTGAAGAACTGCCGTGATCCACGTCGATGTTTCGGTGCTGCTCCCGCTTCGCGATGCCGAAGGCACAGTCGCGTCGTTGGTGCACACCGCGGAGTCGATCCACGCCAAGGTCGCGTCGCGGCACCACATCGATGGCCGCGCCCTCGTCCACGAGATCCTCGCGCTCGACGAGCGCTCGGGAGACAACACGTCGAGCATGCTGTCGGTGCTGCACGGTCAGCACCCGCAGCTGCGCACGCTGCAGGACCTCGATCGGGGCAGCGCGCTGCGCTGTGCTTCACGGCTCGCCCGCGGCGACGTGTGGCTCGTGTTCGACAGGCCGGTCGCGATCGATCTCGCGGCCTGGGCGGTGGGCCAGGTGATCGTGGGTCAGCGGGCGGCGATCGTCCCGGGCGAGATCCTCGCGCTGCATCGCAGCATCGGCGTCGACGTGCTGCGTGGCCTCGACGGCGGGCTCGCGGTGGCCCAGCGCCTGGTCGCCGCGCATCTGCGTCGGCTCGGCGAGACGCCTGCGCTGTGTCCGGCGCCGTCGGCGACGCGCCTCGATCGCGCGCTGGTGTTCCTCCGCGGCCAATCGGGGCGTGTGGGCCTGGGATTCCTGGATCGGCCGGTGCCCACCCTCCGCGAGGGTGCCTCGATTCTGCGGAGCAGGCTGCTATAGTGCGCCGGTGAGCCCGATGACGGCCGTCGTCGCGATCGTCGCCCTGTGCATCGTGATCATCCTTCACGAGTTCGGGCATTACATCGCCGCGGTGTCGACCGGTATGAAGGTCGATCGCTTCAGCATCTTCGGGATCGGTCCGCCGATCCTCCGGCTGGGCACGTGGCGCGGCACCGAGTTCGTGCTCAGCGCGATCCCGTTCGGGGCGTACGTGCAGATCCGCGGCATGGAGCCCGAGGACGCCGACGCAGTCGAGGGGCACCGCGGTGCCGACGGCGGACCCGGCGAAGGCCCGGCGAACTTCCGCGACAAGCCGCTCGCCGCGCGGATGTTCGTGATCGCGGGTGGTCCGATCGCGAACTACTTCGCGGCAATGGTGCTGCTGCTGTTCGTCTACATCGGCGCCGGCATGCCCGGGCCTGTGGTCGCCATCGAGGTCGCCGGTGTGCACGCCGACTCCGCCGCCCAGGCGGCGGGCATCGTCGCCGGCGATCGCCTGGTCGCGGTGGGTGACACGAGCATCGACCCTTCCCAGCGTGGTCGCGACGTGTCGGCGGCGACCAAGCGCTACCTCGGCGGCGAGGTCGAGATCGTCGTGCAGCGCGGCGAGTCCACCCAGACGCTGCAGGCCACGCTGCCGGCCGAATCCGCCGCGCCGCTCGGCGTCGACCTGCAAGCCGTGGCGCCGCGCGAGCCCGTGGCGTTCGGCACCGCGGCCGCCCACGCGGTGTCCGATCCCCTGCGCGACACCGCGACCCAGCTGCAGGGCCTGTACATGCTCGCCACCGGTCAGATCGAGGCGAGCGTCCAAGGTCCGGTCGGGATGGTACAGACCATCGCGAAGGCGGCCGACGCCGGCATCGTGCCGTTCGTGCTGATGACCGCGTTCATCAGCACGCTGCTGGGCATGTTCAACCTGCTGCCGCTGCCCGCCCTCGACGGCGGCCGCCTGGCATTTTTGGCGTACGAGGGCATCAGCCGCCGCCGCGCCAGCGCCCGGATCGAAGAGATGGTCCACGGCTACGGCATGCTGGCCCTGCTCGCGCTCATCGCCCTCGTCACGGTGGGCGACGTGCGCCGGCTGCTCTGATCGATGCCGCGCCGTCGCGAACCCTCGGCGGCCCCGCGGTCCGACAGCGCATCGAGCCGTCGTACCAGCCCGAGCCCGCGCGCGCCCGCCGATTTCACGCCGCGCATCACCGACACCGCGACCCTGCAGTCCGCACTCGATCGCCTGCCCGCGGAGCCGGGCGTGTACACGATGCGCGATCGCAGCGGCGAGGTGGTGTACGTCGGCAAGGCCCGCAGTCTGCGGGCGCGCGTCCGCCAGTACTTCAACGGCACGGACACGCGCCTGTTCGTACCGCTGCTGGTCAAGATCGTCGGCGACATCGAGACCATCGTGGTCGGCAACGACAAGGAGGCGCTGCTCCTCGAGAACAACCTCATCAAGGAGCAGCGACCTCGCTTCAACGTCAAGCTGCGCGACGACGCCAACTACCTGGTGCTGCGGCTCGACCCGCGGTCCCAGTGGCCGCGGCTCGAGCTGGTGCGCCAGGTCGGCCATGACGGCGCGTGGTACTTCGGCCCCTACCACTCCGCGCGCTCGGTCCGCGCCACGCTGAGGGTGGTCAACCGCCAGTTCAAGCTCCGCACGTGCACCGACTTCGTGCTGCACCACCGCACCCGCGCGTGCCTGCAGCACCAGATCGGCCGCTGCCCGGCGCCGTGCGTGCACGAGGTCGACGCCGCCGACTACACCTTTCAGGTCGGCGACGTGCGGTTGTTCCTGTTGGGGCGCCACAGCGAGCTCACCCGCGGGCTCGAGACCCGGATGGCCGAGGCCGCCCAGGCCCTCGAGTTCGAGACCGCCGCGCGGCTGCGTGACCAGCTCCACGCGATCGGCAGCGTGCTGCAGACCCAGCAGATCGTGGGCACCGCCGACGTCGACCAAGACGCCGTCGGCATGTACCGCGAAGGTGGCCAGGTCGAGTTCGTGGTGCTGCAGGTGCGCGACGGCAAGATCCAGCAGACGCAGAGCTACTCGGAAAAAGGCATGGAGCTGCCCGACGCCGAGGTGCTCGGCAGCTTCTTGTCGGCGTACTACGACAAGGCGGCGTTCGTGCCCGACGAGGTCGTGCTGCCCCACGCGCTGCACGAGGACGACGCGGCGCCGCTGCACGAGTGGCTGCGGGATCGCAAGGGTCGCAAGGTCACCATCGCGGTGCCCGAGCGCGGCGACCGGCGCAAGCTGCTCGCGCTCGCCAACAAGAACGCGGCGTCGAATTTCGCCACTCGCCGTGACCGTCGCGAGGACAGCGAGCTCGCGCTCGCCCGGCTGCAGCAGCGGCTGGGCCTGTCGAAGCTGCCGCGCGTCATCGAGTGCTACGACGTCAGCCACATCCAGGGCAGCGACACCGTCGCGTCGATGGTGACCTTCGTCGATGGCGCACCCGAGAAGTCGCGCTACCGCTCGTTTCGCATCCGCGGTCTGGGCACCGATCCGGACGAGGCCGCGCTCGCCCAGGGCAACCGCCAGAACGACGACTTCGCCAGCATGTACGAGGTCCTGGGCCGCCGCTTCCAACGGGCGATGTCGGCGACCGATCGCGGCGACGATGACGACGCGTGGGCCCTGCCCGATCTCGTGGTGATCGACGGCGGCAAGGGGCAGCTCGGCCAGGTGCTCGCGGCGATGAACGATCTCGGGGTGCCGGTGGGTGCCGAAGGCGTCGACGTGGTCTCGCTGGCGAAGGAGCGGCGCACCCAGATCGGGCGCGGTCGCGGGGCGATCGAGGCGCTGCGCGAGCATCGGGCTGCGAGTGCGAGTGCGAGTGCGACGACTCCCGAAGCCGACGGAGGCGATCCCGACGCCGGCGAGTCCGTCGCCCGCGACGCCGCCGCACCCGAGTCTTCCGCGCCGGGCGAGGCGTGGCTCGACTACGTCGTCGCCCACATCAAGAGCGACACCGACGGTGGCGCCGCCGGCTACGAGGTCCGGCCCGAGCGCGTGTTCGTGCCGGGGATCAAGGACGCCATCGTGCTGCGTCCGGGCAGCTCCGAGCGCTACCTGATGGAGCGGGTCCGCGACGAGGCCCATCGCTTCGCGATCGGCCTGCACCGCAAGCGGCGGGGCAAGCGGGCGCTGCACAGCGCCCTCGACGACATCGATGGTGTCGGTCCCGCCCTCAAGCGCGCGTTGGTGAAGCACTTCGGCTCGGTGGCGGCGATCCGGACCGCCGATGTCGACGCGCTGTGTGCCGTACGGGGGATCGGTCGTGCGCTGGCCGAGCGGATCCGCGGGTCGATGGGCCAGGGCTGAGTACAGCATTTTCTACCGCTTCGACGACGGGGAGATCGTGGTCGTCGCGTTCGCGCACCACAAGCGCCGCCCGGGCTACTGGTCCCACCGCAAGTGAACCGCGCTCGCACGTAGTGCGATCACGGCCCGACGCGGCAGCCGAGGTCTGCCAGCGTATGATCTGGACGGCGGTGGACGACCCGGGCAACAGCGACGAAACGCTCGCGCCGGTCGCCCAGCGCGACCCTGAACCGACACTGCCAGACGCCAGCCCGACGCCGTGGCAAGAGCTCGCCGTGATGGTCCGAGATCGCTACGAGAGTCGTGGGGCCATCGCGGCCGGCGGGATCGGGCGAGTCGTCGCGGTGTTCGACAAGCGACTGCGACGCGAGGTCGCGATCGAAGAGCTCCATGACGGCGCGGATGTGATGGCGACCGAACGCTTCATGCGTGAGGCGCTCGTGACCGCGCGGCTGCAGCATCCCAACATCATGCCGGTCTACGAGGCCGGGCGCTGGCCGTCGGGCGAGCCGTTTTACGCGATGAAACTGGTCGAAGGCCGTCCGCTGTCCACGGTCATCGCCGAGGCGCGCACGCTGGCGAATCGTCTCGGCCTGCAGCCGCACGTGCTGGACTGCGCGCAGGCGGTCGCGTTCGCCCACAACCAGGGCGTGATCCACCGCGACCTCGAGCCGGCGAACGTGATGATCGGATCGTTCGGCGAGACCGTCGCCATCGACTGGGGACTCGCGAAGGCGCTCGACGACGATCGGCCCGACAGCTCGTCGCTGTCACGCCCCGCGATGCTCGACGATGACGGCAGCGACCTCACGCTCGACGGCACGGTGTTCGGAAAGCCAGCGTACATGTCGCCCGAGCAGGCGGCCGGCAAGCGGGTGGATACTCGCGCCGACGTCTACTCGCTCGGGGCGCGGCTTCACCACGTACTGGCCGGGCATGCGCCCTACGTCGGTGGGAACTGGATCGAAGTGGTCGGGCGCGTACTACTGTCCGGCCGGCGGTGGACGGGGCGGCGGCCGGGCACCGTGGAGCACGCGAGCGATCTCGTCGGCGTCGGTGATCGCGGCGACGATGCGCAGCACCCCTCCCGGAGCGCGGCGGCTCGCGGCCAGGTGGCCAGCCAGCGGGCCGGGTGGACCGTAGGTGGGCTGCTCCACGGCGCCAGGCCTCCACCTCGGCTGCCCACTGTGGGCCAACAGGTTCTTTTCTTTGCGTGATCGCACCGCGCGACCGCTCGCGCCGGTTTGGGCCCTCGCGCGCCCACTTCCTCGCGTCCGCCCTGCATCCGGGCTCGCCCATCGCCTGCAGGGTCTCGATCGCGAAGTGATCAGCCGCGTGCACGAGCGCGCCAGCCAAGCCGCCGCCAAGGCCACCACGTTGTTCATGAAGCACGGCGCACCCGCGCATGCGGTGCCGATGGCGACTCTGACCGCCTTCATCCCCCCGCGACTCCCCACCGTCGCGGGGCTGCTCGGGCGCATGGACTTCTGCACGTGCACGTCGTGTCGCTCGATCTACAGCCCGGCCGCCTACCTGGCCGACATTCTGCGCTTTCTAGAGGACCGCGGTCTGCTCGAGGCACTCGTAGCGCGAATCCGAGACACACTCACCACAGCAGAGATCCCCGTCGCCGTCCGTGACACGTGTCGGGGCGGGGTCGGCGTCTCGGTGAGCGGCGCCACAACCCGGGTGGTTGCACGGGGTGCGAGCGGACCCATGGCGCTTGCGGGGCGGACGGCTGTCGACTATCGGCGTCGCTTCGCCGGTGGGCGTGGGGCCCCGACCCCGATCTTCGCTGCTGCCGTCGTGGCCTCCGGCCGAGCCGCGCGTGATGCCGCAACGATCGCGTCGAGGCCTGCGACCAGCTCAGGGGCCTCTGCGAGCATCGCCAGCTCGGCGACGCGTCGACGAACCGCGTCGACGTCGATACTGGGATGCATCAGCAACAACGAGGACGCATCCTCGAGGTCCTTCGGACGCCCCGCGATCGCCTTGAAGACCACGAGTTCGTCAGCCCTCGCCATACGCGTGCGAACGCTGCCGAACGCGGCCACGGTGCTCATCTCGATGGCATCGCGCTCGAACTCGGTCCAGCCGAAGGATACGTCGATCTCGACGCCGCTGCCGTGTTGCAGCAGGAGCACGAGATTGGTTCGCGCAAACTCCTCCGCGTCGGCGGTGCGGGGCGAGATCGCGTGCGCAGCAAGTGCGCGCACCACAGCCCCGTAGTCGATCTCGCCAGCAGCGATGACGGCATCCACATCGGTCGTCATCCGACGTACGCCGCGTGCGATGACGGCGACCCCGCCGATCACCGTCCAAGGTACACCCGTCGAATCTAGCGCACGGGCGAGCGCCCGCAGCGCGGACTCGAGCGGGCCGTCACGGTACTCGTGGTCGCGTTGCTTCCTGGGCACGCGCCTGGATCCTTGCCCATCGTTGGCGAACCACGCAGACCGCGTGCTCGCTCCCCGGGTCGCGTGGCCCCGGCCACATCCCCATCGCCTCGAGGGCGGCGAGGGCGGAGAGCGCCTCCGCGACCGCTTGTTCGGGCTGCGGACCCTGGGTAGCCAGCAGTTGTCGCTGCCGGAGGGCCGCGTGCGCGTGTCCGTTGCGCCAACGCATCACCGCGGATCGTGAGTCCGACATCGGAGACGGAGGCTAACACGGTCCCGAGGCCGCGGGGCCCAAGAGCCCCGGCTGGCCTCGCGAGCCCCGACATCGCCGAGCGCCTGACCGCAGGCGAGGTCTGCCGCCAGGCCCCCCTCACGCGGTCATGTCAGTTATATGTCGCGCACCATGCAGCGCACCCAGCGGCTCTTCGCGCTCGCCGAGCACCTCCGCGCCCGTCGCACCGGCGTAACCGCCGACGCTCTGGCGGCGCGCTTCGGTGTCACCGTCCGCACGATCTACCGCGACCTCGACACGCTGCGAGGCGCGTCGTTCCCGGTGTCGGCGGAGCGCGGCCGGGGCGGAGGGTATGCGCTGGACCGCAGCTACATCCTGCCGCCGGTGAACTTCACCGCGCGCGAGGCTGCCGTGCTCATCGCCGTGGGCCGCCACGCGATCGAGATGCGCCTGCTTCCGTTCATCGCGACGCTGGGGTCTGGCCTCGAGAAGGTCCGCGCGGCGCTGTCGACCTCCGCGCAACGGGAGCTGCTCGCGCGCCAGGGCGAGCTGACGTTCATCGGTGTCCCGGCCTCGCCGAGCACCGAGGCGGTGCGGCAGGCCGTCGAGCGGGCGTGGTTCGAGCAGCAGGTGCTCCGCATCACGTACGTCGACGGCAGGCGCATCGAGACGACGCGGCGCGTGCGGATCCACGGTGTGGTCATGGGTCGCCGCGAGACGGCGCTGGACGCCCTCGATCTCGAGAGCGGCGAGCGTCGCCACTTCCGCCTCGATCGCATCGCGCGCGCGACCGTGCTCGAGGGCGACGCCGCAGGGGCGACGGCGAGTCAGGCGCGCGTCACTTCACGCGGGCGCCCGCGGGGCGGGACGAGCAGCGTGCGAGCCACGCCGCCGTCCTCGGGAACGGCGAGAGGTCCACGCCGAGCGCGGTGATCCACTGGAAGAACGAGGCCAGGTGGATGTCCACCAGCGAGACCGCGGTGCCGAGCATCGCCTCGCGCTCGGCGAGGTTGTGCTCGACGAGGCCGATGAGCGTGTCGAGGCGTCGGCGCGCCGCCTGTCCTGCGGCCCCGTCGCGGTCCTGCGGCGGTACCTCGTGCCCGACATGGCCTTGCCACTGGACGACGGTCGCCGCGAGCTCCGTGCTGCTCCAGACCAGCCATGCCATGGCCTCACCGCGCTTCGGTCCGGCGGGCGGATACAGGCCCTCGTCGGTACCGAAGGTCTCGCCCAGATAGATCTGGATCGCCGCAGACTCGAACACCGGAGTGCCGTCGTGCACGATCACGGGCACCTTGAGGTTGGGGTTGACGGGGCCGAGCTTGCGCTGCTTGTCGGCGGGATCCTTGCGCTGCGATCGGCCAACGCTTCATGCGACACATGTGCGGGTGGTCCGCCACCGGGGCTGGGGCGATCTGGTGTACGACGCGAGCGACGCCGCGCTCGGACCGCTGCGTGATTCGGAGGAGTTCGCCGCGTGTAGCCGTCGACGACGGAGTTTCGCTTCGGCGACGCCGCCGGCGACTTCGGGCCCCGGCAGCCGATTTCCAGCTCTGTCGACTGGGGGAACTCGGGGGTCCACCAGACCTTCGATCTCGACCAGGACGGCGCGACCGAGGTGCTGCTCGCGGAGCCGATGCAAGACGGGCGCATGCAGCGGCGGTCGATGCAGTTCGAGCGGTGTGATCGAGAGAGGCCGACGTCGAGCGCGCGGCTCGAATGACCGCCGCCCCATCCCCCGCTCACACCCACGTCTGCGTCGCGGCATCCCACCGCCGCCGCACCCCCGCCAGGTCCTGATACAGCTCCGCCGAGCCGGCCTCGACGCGGAAGTACGCCTTGCGAAACAGCCGATCGATGTCCGCATCTTCGTAGTGCGACACGGTCGCTTCGGTGTCCGCATGCGCGTAGAAGGTCGCGTTCAGCTCCGTCCCCGACGCCTCGACCAGCGTATACCCATGCGCGGTCACATCCGCGTACGCCAGGTGCCCGTTCGGTCCGCTGGGCAGCTGCAGCAGGTCCTTGATGGCGCCGGCCAGGCTCGCAGCTCCGCTGACCTGGCTCAGCACCGGGTCCGTCTCGACCTGGTTCTGCAGGATCCGCTGGAACGTCGTCGAGCTCACGGAGCTGGTGACGAACTCCACGATCTTCTTGCTGTCGTCGCCGCGCACGGTGGGGGTGCCGGCGAAGAAGGCATGGATGTCGCCCGTGATCGCGACCACGTTGCCCACGTCCGCCAGCTCGCCGAGCAGGGCGTCGCGGCGGTTGCCCATGCCATTCCAGTCGTCGACGTTGATGTGGAACACCCGCTGGAACGCGGGCGGCACCGCCAACAGGCTCAGGTCGATCTGCAGCGGCATCAGGCAGAACTCGTTGCCCCACACCTTCCACGTGCGCGTCGAGCTGCGCATCGTATCGAGGAACCATGCCTCTTGCTCGGCGCCCATGGCTCGCTCGCTCTCGCCGTCCGTCTCGGCGTAGCGGTGCGCGGCGTAGCGGGCGAACGGGTCGCGGGCCACCAGGTAGCGCGAGCCGATGCGCGAGTTGTAGCTGCCCTTCATCAGGTCCACGAACGCGTAGCCGCGTGGCAACGTCGCGAGCGTCGCCTCGTCGATGAGAGGCAGATCCGAGCCCGTGTCGGCGAGCACGTCGTTCACCCACGCCACCGAGATCGCGCCGGTGACTCGGTCGCTGGGGTAGTCCGCCGCCGCAGCGGCCGCACGCAGGGCGTCGGCATAGGCGCCACCCTCGTACGCATCGATGTCGACGATGTAGCCGCCCGCGTCGTCGGGCACGCCGCCTGTGTCCTCGAGCTGCGCCGCGGTGAGCACCACCGTGCCCGGGTACGCGTCCTCGGGCACCAGGTGATCGGCGCGGTGCGTGCGGAGATCCGTGAGCACCAGGTGCACGTGGCGGCCGAAGGTGAAGTCGCGCCAGATGCGGATGTCGCCCGGCGGCGTCGCGGCCGGATCGTATTCGAACGCGGGATCGACATAGTCGACCGGCATGTACTCGAACCACGCCTGGTTCGCCGCGCGGCGGCGGTCCACGTCCGTCTCGTCGACCTTGCCGTCTTGGTAGGTCGCCGTCGCGCCCCAGCAGTCGTCGGAGAATTCGTGGTCGTCCCAGATCGCGAGCATCGGCAGCTGCTCGTGGGCGCGCTGCAGGGCGACGTCGCCGCGGAACGTGCGGTACAGCTGGCGGTAGTTGTCGAGCGAGAGCGCCGCGTCGAAGGTGTCGCCGTCGCCGCGCGCGACCGTCAGCATCCCGTCCTTGTCGTCGAACTCGACCACGCGATCGCCGGCCGTGTCCTGGAAGCCCTCGTCGCCCGCCGTCTCGTAGATGTAGTCGCCCAAGTGCACGAAGAAATCGAGGTCGGGCTGGGTGAGCATGTGGACGTAGGCGTTGTAGTAGCGCCCGCTGAAGTCCTGGCACGACACGAACGCGAAGCGCACCGGACGGTCGGCGTCGTCGGCGGGCGCAGTCCGGGTGCGGCCCGTCTGGCTGCCGAGCCGCTGGCCATCACGCTCGATGACGAAGCGGTACTCGTAGACGGTGTCGGGCTCGAGCCCGGTCACGCGGAACTTGACGCAGTGGTCGTGGTCGGCGGTGGCGAGCTGGACGTTGCCACCGTCTGCGCTCCACTGCGCCGGCGCGACGTACTCGCCGACGGGCGCGTTGTACACCTCGAGCTCGACCTCGACGTCCTCCGCGGCGTCGACGCGGGTCCACAGGATCACCGAGTCCGGCCTGGGATCGCCCGACGCGACCGACTGCGGGAAGTGCTCGGAACCGGCGACGATCGGTCGGTCCGGCTCCGGCGATGACGACGACTGGCCGCAGCCAAGTGCCCAGCCGGAGATGGTGACCACGTTGGCGCGGAGGAATTGTCGGCGTCGCATCGGCGGACCCGAGCATACCCCGCCGCCATTGCCTGTGCTTCGATCACTGCCGACGCCACCGGTCGAAGAGGGGCCGCGAGGAACCCCGCCGCGCGACGGGGCGCCTGTCGCGACGCCCGGAGCGGGGCAGCCGTCGGCGCCTGATGCGGCCGCGACGAAGCTGGGTCGCGTCGTGCACGGTCCGCTCGGCGCCGAGCCGCGCACTGTGATCCGCGGCAGCCTCGCGATCACCGTCGCCGTCACCGCGCTCGTGCTCGATCTGGTGTGGCGGGCGCCGTCACCGGCACCAGCTCCTCCAGCCCACGACTCGATCCGCTCATGCCCGATCAGACTGCCCGCACCGCTACCCCGCCGCTCGGACTTCCGCGAGTGCGCCCTGGCGATCGGTCACCCACCCACGGCTTGCCGGGCGCGGCGGTGGGCCCTACGCTGCGCCGACGTGGATGCACCGCTGCCCGCCGGCCTCGCCCTTCGTTCGGTGCGGACCCTCGCCTGGGTCGGCGATGCGCTGTTCGAGCAGCGCGTGCGGGCGAGCGTCGCTTTGCGCGGCGACTTCTCCGTCGATCGCCTCGACGTGATCAAGGCGGCGGTGGTCAGGGCAGAGCGGCAGGCGCTGCTGCTCGAGTCGATCGCGGCCGAACTCGACGACGTCGAGTCGGCGATGGTCAGGCGCGCACGCAACACCACGCCGCCCAGCTCCGCCCGTGGCCGTCGCACCATGCAGAGCTATCGCGCTGCCTCGGCGCTCGAGGCCCTGGTAGCTCTGTGGTCGACGACGGCTGCAGGCGTCGCGCGGCTCGAGGCCGTGCTCATGCCGAAGGTCGAAGCCGCGATCGACGAGGCGATCGCGACCGTCGGCAAGCGCCCGCGCCGGGGCTGAGGGCAAAGCGTACGTGGCCTAGGGTGCGGCTCAGGCCGCTTCGCGGGCGTCGGCGTTCGGCTGCTCGAGATCGCCTTGGTACACCCGCGCCGGAGGCTCGCGGAGATCCCAGACCAGGCCTACGGCTGCCATCGCCCGGAGCACGTAGTAGGTCAGATCGATCTCCCACCAGAAGAACCCCTGGCGGGTCGAGCCCATGTAGTGGTGATGGTTGTTGTGCCAACCCTCGCCCATGGTGATGAGCGCCAGCACCCAGTTGTTGCGGCTGTCGTCGACCGTCGGATAGCGCCGCTTGCCCCAGATGTGCGACAGCGAGTTGATCGTGAAGGTGCCGTGCCACACCAGCACCGTCGACAGCATGAAGCCGCCCCACACACCCTGCCAGCCGAAGACGAGGTAGGTCGCGACGCCCAGCATCAGTGGCGGCATGAACCAGAGCTTGTCGAGGACGACCAGCTCGGGAAACTTCGAGAGGTCCTTGATGCGCGGCCAGTCGGTCTCGCCGTTGCGATCGAAGATCCAGCCGATGTGCGAGTGCCAAAAGCCCCACTTCACCGGCGAGTGCACGTCGCGCTCGGTGTCCGAGTACTTGTGGTGGTCGCGGTGGTGGGCGGCCCACCACAGCACGCCGCGCTGCGAGGCGCTCTGCGCCAAGAAGGCGAGCAGGAACTGCATCACGCGACCGGTCTTGTAGGTGCGGTGCGCGAAGTAGCGGTGGTAGCCGCCCGTCACGCCGAACATCCGCGTGAAATACAGCGCCGCACACAGCAGCCAAGTGCCCGCATCCATCCCGGTCCAGAAGACACCGAGGGCGCCGACGTGCACCGCGACCAACGGCAACGTGGCCAGCCACTCGTAATCGCGCCACGAGCGCGCATGCTGGCCGACGGCGATGCGCGGCGGGGAATCGGGGACCTCGAGCAGGTTCATCGACCTGCAGTTTTGCCCACGGGAGCCCGGATGGCGGTCACACCTGCGTCGCGACAAGTCATGGTTGTGTCTCCGGACTCGACAGCGCCGTCCAAGAGCCCTGTGCGGCGCCGCCCGGCCCCGGTTTGGTACCGTTGCCGCGCCCATGTCCGAGTACGAGATCCACCGGCTGCTGCTCATGGTGTGCTTCGCGCTCGCGGGGGTGACCTTCTTCGCGACCGGCGTCGTGACCGCGCCCTACGGCCGACACACCCGCGCCGGCTTCGGTCCGTCGGTGCCCAAGCGCTGGGGCTGGGCGCTGATGGAGACCCCGTCGGTGGTGGTGTTCGCGGCGGTGTTCGCCATGGGCGAGCACAGCGGCGATCTGGTCCCGCGGATCTTCGCGGTGATGTGGCTCGTCCACTACGTCCAGCGCGCCTGGTTCGATCCGCTGTGGATGGGCGGCAGCGCTGGCCGCACGATGCCGCTCATGGTGGTGGCGATGGCCATCACCTTCAACGTGCTCAACAGCTACCTCAACGCGCGGTGGCTGAGCGCGCTGGGGCCGGGCTATCCCACGCGGTGGCTCTTCGATCTGCGGTTCGTCTACGGGCTGTCGCTGTTCGTCGGCGGGTTCATGGTCAACCGCTGGGCCGACGCGGTGCTGCACCGGATGCGTCGCCGCAGCGCGGACTATGCGATCCCACGCGGTGGGCTGTACGAGGACATCTCGTGCCCTAACTACTTCGGTGAGCTGGTGCAGTGGCTCGGGTGGGCGATCGCCACGTGGTCGCTCGCCGGCCTGTCGTTCGCCGTGTTCTCGGCCGCCAACCTCGTGCCGCGGGCGGTCGCCCACCACCGCTGGTATCAGCGGCAGTTTCCCGACTACCCACGCCGTAGGTGCGCGATCATCCCGCGCGTGCTGTGAGGACGCGCGTCGTTGTGAGGGGCGATCCGGTGGGATACGCCCGCACGGGCATGGATGTCAGGCCGCGACATCCATGTCACCCGGGATCCGGGGGCTCGGCACCTGCGCCGGACAGCTGCGTCATACTGTCGCAGGTACAAACACGCACTATGCGCACATCGTGCCGTCCAACTGCCCGGGATCACGACCGATCGATCCCTCCGGCACAAGCGCTGCAGTCTTGGGGCGTGTCGCGGAGGGCAGCCGAGGCGACGATGAGACGGGAATCGGGGCGAAGCAGGAACTGGGGCGACAAGGTAGGCGCCCCGTTCAGAGGTGGGTTGGGTTGGGTAGGGTTGGAGCGGCAGGACGCCGTCGGTTGGGTTGGGTAGGTAGGCGAGGGGATCGGGGAAGTACCTGGGCGCGAGCGTGGCGAGTGGGCCGCGAGCGGGTCCAGGTACTTCCGTGTCTCGTGGGACCGACGCCGCGCTCACGTGCGCGCGACGAGGTAGTCGCGAAGGTGAGGGACGATCGGCCGGCCCAGCGCGTCCTCGGGCGACACGAAGCCGGCCCACACGACCTCACGGTGATCGACGGCGAAGCGCGGTCGATCGGCGACGGTCACCTCGGCGATGGTGACGTCGTCGACGCGGTTCTCGTAGCGATGCACGCCGACGTACGCGATCGCGATCGCCCTGGGATCGACTCGGATCTCGCACTCTTCGGCGAGCTCGCGCGCGGCCGCCTCGGCGACCGATTCGCCCGACTTCACGTAGCCGCCAGGGAGCGTGAATTCGTGGCGATACGAGTTCTTCACCAGCAGGATCTCGCCGCCGTTCCACAGCGCGATCAGGGCACCGCGGGTGTGGGGGCGGCGGATGCTCCACCATGCACGCAGCACGCGATGCGCGGCCTTGAACGCGGTCTGGAAGCCGACGTCCACCAAGGTGGCGTCGCGCTCGCCGTGTCCACCGTTGGCCGGTCTGTGGGGATCGTTCACGCCCCCGTTATGCCAGGCACGGCGGCTTGGGTCACACCTCGGCGCGTTTTCGGCGACAGAATGTCCACAGCCGTCGTGAGCTGGCGGTCGCGTGATGTCTCCAAGCGCGGAGCGTCGCGGCGAGCGCCGAAAATCGTGCTGCGGCTGCTCCGGACCGGCGGCCACGTGCCCCCGTTCCATGGCGACCGCAGTGGGCCCCGTGGTATGGACCTGGGCCGTGTCGCATCCCGGGTCCGAGTCCACGCAGTCGATCCTCCCGCGCCGCCTCGAACCCATCGGTGTGGTGCTCGCCGCCGCGCTGGGCCTCGGGCCCGCGGCGTGCACGGAGACCCCGCAGGACGACGTGGCGTTCACCACTGGCGGCTCGGGCAGCACGTCGGGCACCCCGGTGGATCCGACCACCACCGAAGACACGGTCGAGCCGGTGACGACGGTCGATCCCGACTCGACCGGCGAGCTGGGCTGCAGCAACGATCAAGACTGCATCGACGATCCCGGCGGTCCGTTCTGCGACGACGACACCAAGATGTGCGTGAGCTCGTGCGTGCCCGGAGACATGCGCGCCTGCTACTCGGGGCCGGTGGGGACCGAGGGCATCGGCGCCTGCGCCCCCGGCATCCAGCTGTGCCTCGACGCCGGCGTGTGGTCGTCGTTCTGCGACGGTGAGGTCATCCCGATCGCCGACGACTGCAACGCCAACGGCGTCGATGATGACTGCGACGGAATGGTCGACGACTCGGACAGCGACGGCGATGGCTATGGCGCGTGCACCTCGGACTGTTGCGACGTCGAAGGCGGCGGCTGCGAGGGCGCGGTCTTCGTGAACCCCGGCGCCTACGAGGTCGACGACAACGAGATCGACGACGACTGCGACGGCGAGATCGACGAGGTCACCCTGACCTGCGACGCCGGCTTGATGTCGTCGTCGAGCAACGCGCAGGACTACGCGCGCGCGATGGAGCTGTGCCAGTTCACCGAAGAGGACCCCGCGTTCGAGATCGACCGGGTCTGGGGGGTGATCGAAGCGTCGCTGACCCGCGCCAATGGCCTCGGGCTGCCCCTGCCGGTGCAGCGCTCGCTGCGGGCCGACTTCGGCGACATCATCGAGCCCGAGGCCGGCGACCGCATGGCCGTGCTGTCGAGCGGTCACGCCGCCGACGCGACCGACACCAACCCCACCTACGCGCCGTTCCAGAGCGGGATCAACCTGGGCATCACCAGCGACGCGCCGGCCGACTGGCTCGCGGCCAACGGCGGCGAGTTCCCCAACCCGGCAGGGTGCGCCGAGCCGTGGGACTTCCTCGCCCACGACCCGATCATGTTGAATCTGCGCGTGCGCGTGCCGACCAACGCGCGGTCGTTCAGCGTGCAGGTGCAGTATTTCTCGGCCGAGTACCCCGAGTGGGTGTGCAGCGAGTTCAACGACTTCTTCGTCGCGCTGCTCGACTCGACGGCCGAGAACCCCGCGGACAAGAACATCGCCGTCTACGATGACGGCAACGAAATCTGGCCGCTCGGGGTGAACCTCGTGTTGGTCGCCGACGGCCTGTTCACGCAGTGTGAGAACGGCGACGTCGGCTGCGCGAACGGTGGAGGGTTCTCCGGCGAGTACGACGGCTGCCTGGGCACGGCGCTGCTCGAGGGCACCGGCTTCGACGCGAACGGCAACGCCTGCGGGGGCGGCCAGAGCGTCGCCGGCGGTGGCACTGGCTGGCTGCGCATGAGCGGCAACGTGACCCCGGGCGAGATCATGGATCTGCGCCTGGCGATCTGGGACACCAGCGGCCACATCTACGATTCGCTGGTGTTGCTCGACGAGTTCCGCTGGTCGCTCGAGGCGGCGACACCCGGCGTCGCGCCGGGCTGAGGCACGCCACGCGGCTGGCCATGCGGCCGTGGGCCAGCGCTGCGCGCAGTCGCGCATCCGGTCTGGGCATGCGCGGCCACGCGCGCCGGTTCCTCCGCGAACCCGGGCTCGCGCAATCCCGGGCCCTGGTATAGTTGCCGGCGATGAAACGCGCGATCGGCCCGGCGCTCGGCCTCGCACTCGGCGGGTGGGGTTGCGCCCTGCTCAACCCCTACCCAGGCGGCGGTGACCCGGTCGATGCTCTCGTCGACGGCGCCGGGGGCTCTCCTTTCGACACCGGCACCTCGCAGGACGCCCTCTTCGACCCCGCGATCGACGACAGCGTCTCCATCGTGTCGAACGTCGACCAGGTCGTGGCGATCCCCGGCTCGGCGTTCACGATCGATCTCAGCTTCATCGCCGAGAACATGAACGTCGTCGGCGGCGGCATCCGCTTCCCCGGCAGCGACGAGGTCCAGTGGACGCTCATCGAGGGCCTCGAGGGCGAGGCGAGCGGCGACGTGCGCTTTGGCTACGTCGTCGCTGCCGAGGTGTGCGAGGACATCCCGAACCTCTGCCACGAGATCAAGACCACCCAGTTCGCGGTGGTGCGCAACGTCGTGGGCGATGTCGACGGCGACGGCGCGCGGGACGGCGAGTTCGTGGTCTCCCCCGGCAAGGAGGTCTCGGTCATCCTCAACTGTGCGTCGTGCGAGTCGGCGAGCTGTCAGGAGCTGCTGCCGCCGGGCTCGTGCTTCGAGTGTCAACAGGCGACGGTGTGCGACGACTACTTCGAGCGCTGCCTCGCCGAGGGCAGGCCCAACTTCGGCATGGCCGAGGCCGACCTGTTCGACAACCTGTTTGGACCCGACGGGATCCTCTGGTCGTCGCAGGCGGGGTGCAACCTCGGCGCGACCGCCTGCGAGAACGCCCAAGAACAAGCGGAGACGATGCCCGATGTCTGTGGCCTGTGATGCTCGCGCACTGATGACGTGGATGGTTGCGGCTGCCATCGTGGCCGCGCCGCTGCCGGCCGTGGCGGGGCCCGCCGCGCGCGGGTCGACGCCCCCCGCCGAACCCGCCGAGCCGCCGCCCGCCGAGGCGACGTCCTCGGCGCCGTCACAGCCCGCCGAGGTCGAGCCGAGGGCGCCCGAGACCTCCGCGCCCGAGACCTCCGCGCCCGAGGAAGAGGCGACGTCGTCGCGCGACGCGGACACGCGCGCCGATGCGGCCGCCGCGTTCCTCGAAGGGTCGAAGTACTACGAGCTCGGCCAGTATCCCCGCGCGATCGAGAAGTTCGAGAAGGCGTGGGAGCTCAGCAACGAGCCGCTGCTGCTGTTCAACCTCGGTCAAGCCAACTGGAAGTGGTTCGATGTCGACCCCGACGTCGAGCACCTCCGCCGCGCGAAGCAGTCGTTCGAGAATTACGACAAGCGCATGCGCGGATCCGAGGGGTACGATCCCACCGAGGTCCAGCGCTTCATCGAGCGTATCGACGAGCAGATCGCGAAGGCGGTGGAGACCGCGGACCAGCGCCGCGAGCGGGAGCTGCGTGCGCTCGAGGAGTCCGAGCGCAGGCGCCTGTGGATCGAGCGCGAGCGCCAGGTGGTGAGCAGCCTCAACGCCTCCGGCATCACCCTCATCACGCTCGGCAGTCTCACCTTGGCGATGGGTGTGGCCGGCGCGCTCACCCGGACCGCCAACGGGATCGTCCTCGACAGCTCGGCCAGTGGACCGGGCGAGGTCAACCTCCAGACGGCCGAGGAAGATCGCCGCCGTCGCGATGGCTACCTGCTCGGGGGCCAGTTGGCGTTCTCAGGCTTCATCATCGGCGGGATCCTGCTGCCTATCGGGATCACCCTCAAGGTGCTCGGCGGCGTTCGCGAGCGGCGGGCGCTGGGCCGCAAACCGCCCAAGGCCGACGTCGCGGTGACCTCCAGCGGCCTCCGCGTCTCGTTTTGACGTTCAGGGCGGCCCGCCCGGGCCGCGACGCCCAGCCGTGAGTCGCCGCCTCGGGTGAGCCGTGGCGTGTCACCGTGCATCGGTTAGGCTGCGCCCGACTCCGGGAGGCCAGAGGCGATGCACAGCTTCGAATCGTTCAAGGCGGGACTGAATGCTCGGCAAGAGCGGCGCGCGCTGCTGCAGCGCGACGGCCGACCCTTCTTCGTGCTGCTCAGCCAGCAGTTCCTCCGCGAGGACATCGAGACGCTGTCGAACACGGCGACCGCGATCCGCCGGCTCGATCGGCACGTCGACGGCCGCGACTTCCTGCGATCGATGCTCCGCGGCCGCCGCATCATGAATCTATTCGCCCAGCCGAGCACGCGCACCGCGGAGTCGTTCATCGCCGCCGCCGACAAGCTCGGGGCGAGCACCCGCCAGGTCAGCGATCTACGGACGTCGTCGTTCTCCAAGGGCGAGTCGGTCGAGGACGCGGTCCGCACGCTGTCGAGCTTCTTCGACGCGATCGTCAGTCGCCACCAGGACGACGACTTCGCCGCCCGGGCCGCGTGGGCCCTGTCGCGCTCGGGTCGGCCGATCCCGGTGATCTCGGCCGGCAGCGGCAAGAGCCAGCACGTCACGCAGTCGCTGCTCGACATCTACACGCTGAGCTACTCGTTCGCCGACCGGGGCGGCGTCGACGGCAAGGACGTGGTGATCATCGGCGACGTGGCGCGCAACCGTGCCGCGCGGTCGCTCGCATACCTGCTGGCGCGCTTCGACAGCCCGCGGATCCACTTCGTCTCGCCCGACGCCTTCGCGCCCGACGACGCGCTGCTGCGCTACCTCGAACGTCACGAGGTCCGCACCTCCGTGCACAACTCGCTGGCTGCCATGCTGCGCGAGGGTGGTGAGTCGGTCGACGCGATCTACGTGACGCGGCTGCAGCAAGAGTGGGACGCGGACAACGGCGGCATCCCCAAGGCCGGCGAGCGCGGCAGCGCCGAGGACTTCGTGCTCAAGCCCGAGTATCGCTCGCTGCTGCGACCGGACTGCGTGCTGATGCATCCGCTGCCGCGCATCAACGAGCTGCCCGAGGAGTGGGAGGACCACCCCGGCTTCATGGTCTGGCGTCAGGTCCGCAACGGCATGTGGATCCGCGCCGCCCTGTTCGCGGCGGTGTTCGGCTGCGACGACGAGATCCGCAACCGCGCGGCGCGGCTCGGGTTGCTCTGATCGTGGTGCGAGCCACGGCTCCTCTGGAAGCCTGACGACCGATGGATGATCTGCTCGCGGCGCGGGCCCAGATGGCGGTGTCCCTGGGCTTCCACATCCTGTTTGCCATCGCGGGGATGGCGATGCCGGTGCTCATGGCGCTCGCGCAGTGGCGACATCTGCGGACGGGGGACGAGGCGTGGCGGGAGCTCGCGCGGCGCTGGGCCAAGGGCACCGCGATCCTGTTCGCCGTGGGCGCGGTCTCGGGCACCGTGCTGAGCTTCGAGCTCGGGCTGCTGTGGCCGGAGTTCATGCGCCACGCCGGGCCACTCATCGGCATGCCGTTCTCGCTCGAGGGCATCGCGTTCTTCCTCGAGGCGATCTTCTTGGGGCTGTTCCTCTACGGCGAGAAGCGGATGCCGCAGCGGACGCACCTCGCGTGCGGGATCGCGGTCGCGATCTCGGGCACGGCCAGCGCCGTGTTCGTCACCGCGGTCAACTCGTGGATGAACGAGCCCGTGGGCTTCGACATCGTCGACGGCCAGGCCGTCAACATCGATCCATGGGCGGCGCTGCGCAGCGGAGCGTTCGCCAACCAGGCGACCCACGTGGTCTTGGGCGCCTACGCGGCTGTGGCGTTCGTGGCGATGGGGATCCATGCGGTGGCGCTGCGCAGGGCGCCGGGCGATCGCATGCACCAACACGCGTTCGCGTTGGCGCTGGGCATGGCGATCGTGAGCACGCCGCTGCAGATCCTGAGCGGTGACCTGTCGGCCAAGCACATCGCCGAGCACCAGCCGCTCAAGCTCGCGGCGGCCGAGGGGCTGTTCGTCACGACCACCGAGGCGCCGATCGCCATCGGTGGCTGGCCCAACGCCGAGACCCGCACGCTGGAGGGCGCCATCGAGGTGCCCTACCTGCTCAGCGTCCTTGCGACCGGCGATCCGCACGGCGAGGTGATCGGGCTCGACTCGGCGCCCCCCGAGCTGTGGCCGCCGCTCGGCATCGTCCACGTCGCCTTCCAGATCATGGTGGCGGCTGGCACGGCGATGCTGCTGCTGGTGGCGTGGGGCGGGTGGATCTGGTGGCGCAGCCGAGGTGGCGTGGCCTCCCGTCCGCCGCCGTGGTCGCATCCGCGATTGCTGCGCGCCGCGGTGCTGGCATCGCCGCTGGGCATCGTTGCGATCGAGGCGGGCTGGACGGTCACCGAGGTCGGCCGCCAGCCGTGGATCGTCCGCGGGTTCCTCACCACCGCCGAGTCGGTCACGCCGATGCCCAACGTACAGGTCACGTTCTTCGCCTTCACCGCGTTGTTCGCGGTGCTCGGGGTCGTCGTGGTGGTGCTGCTGCGCAACCTCGTCCGCAGCAGCCTGCCGCGGGGACGGCGATGATCGCCGCGGAGGTGCTGCGGTGGGTCATCGGCATGGCGCTGGTGGCCTACGTCGTCACCGGCGGCGCCGACTTCGGGGCCGGCGTGTGGGATCTGTTGGCGCGGGGACGCGGTGCCGAGCGCGAGCGGGCCCTCATCGCCGACGCCATCGCGCCGATCTGGGAGGCCAACCACATCTGGATCATCCTCGTGGTCGTGCTCGCGTTCACCGGCTTCCCGGTCGCGTTCGCGGTGGTCGCCACCGCCCTGCACATCCCGATCGCGATGGCGTTGGTGGGGATCGTGCTGCGCGGCGCCGCGTTCACATTCCGCGCCTACGGTCTGCAGCGCTCTGATCTGCGGGCGCGCTGGGGCTGGGTGTTCGCGTGGTCGAGCTTGATCACGCCGGTGTGCCTGGGCCTCGTCGTGGGCGGCATGTCGAGCGGCGAGATCGTGGTCGAGGACGGCGCGGTGCGATCGGGCTACGTGGCCGGCTGGACGTCGGCGTTCGCGATCGGCGTCGGCGTCTTCACGCTGCTGTGCATGATGATGCTCGCTGCGGTCTACCTGGCCGCCGATCTCGACGATGGCGACGACGAGCTGCGCGAGGCGTACCGCGGCCGCGCGATCGTGTGTGAGCTGCTCACCGGAGTCGCAGCTGCTGGGGTCGCTGGCCTCGCGGCGTGGCAGGTGCCCACGTTGTGGACCAACCTGGTGCGGGGCGGCACCGCGCTGCTCGTGCACGGCGGCGCGTTCACGGCGGCATCGCTCACCCTGTGGGCGTTGGTGACCCGCCGGTTTGCGGTCGCGCGGTGGACCGCGGCGGCGCAGGTGGCCGCGGTCGTGATCGGCTGGGGCGTCGCGATGGACGGCGCGCTGGTGCTCGGCGCGGTGGATCTGGGCAACGCGGGCGTCGTGGCCGAGGTCGTGGCGCCGGTGCTGTGGACCCTCGCGGCCGGGGGCTTGCTGCTCGGGCCCGCGATGTGGTGGCTGATGCGGGTCTTCAAGCTCCAGCAAAACGGCGATCCCGCGTCCGCAGGCGGCAGACGTGACGCCTCAGAGACCGCAGAGCCGCCAGATCCCGCGTGATCGCCGGAGAGCCGGGCGCCCGCCCCGAACCCGCTTTCGGGGCCCGCGTCGCCCGTCCGTGGGGCGAAGCCGCCCGTGTCAGCCGCCCGGGCCCCGCCGCGACCCCGCGCAACTCGCCGTGAGTTGCCCCCGACCGCGGCCCTGTGCAATCCTGCCAAACAGTGTCGGACGGCAACGCGCGGGATCGGGGTGACGGGAAGACGACCGGCGCCGCAGCCCCGCCGGCGGCGGCACCGAAGCCACGCGCCCCAGGAGCGCCCCCACCGCCGCCTGCTGGTGCTCCGCGTCCGGTGCAACGCGAGGGCACGCGTCCGATCCCGACGGGCGCCGTTCCACCGCCGGTCGGCGCTCCTCGTCCAGCGTCGCGGGAGGGCTCGCGACCGATCCAGACCGGCGCAGTCGGTCAGCCCAGCGCCGCATCGTCGCCGAGCGGCGCACGGGTACCGAGCCCCGCGGCCCCGCGACCGCCTTCGGTCGGGCCCAAGGCGCCGCCGCCCCCTCCGATCGCGACGCGTCCGATCGCGCCGCCGGTCATCGGTCGGGCCGAGCCCGGGCGTCCGACCACGATTCCCCGCGATCCGACCAAGCCGATCACGACCACTCGCGTCCCGGCGGCGACGACTCCTCGCCCCGGCGCGATCACGTCGCGACCTTCGAGCACCGGCACGCCGAGTGCGTCGGCTTCGGCGGTGGCCACCCGCGCCGCCGCATCGTCGGCCAAGCCCGAGCGCAACCGCTTCCGGGCGCTGCACAGGATGTGGCGCCACCCCCTGGGCGAGGTGAGCGGCGGCACCGATGCATCGAGCGGCGCGCGCGTGCAGGTGATGGCGCTCAACCCCGGCTCGGTGATCAGCGACGCCGTGCTCGAAGCGTCGCGACAGGCCGCGCGCGTCGCTGCCGGCATCAACCACCCCGCCGTCGTGCGGCCGATCGACGTCACGCGCCTGCCTGATGGCCGCGTGGCGATCGCGACCGAGCCCCTCGAGGGCACGCCGCTGACCAACATCTCGCGCAATCAGCCGCTGCCGGTCACGCGGACGGTCGCAGTGCTGCGTCAGCTGTGCAAGGCGCTCGCCGCGGTGCACGAGGTCGGGCTCGTGCATCGGGCGCTCACGTTGGGATCGCTCGTGCTGCGCGCGCGGACCTCTCGCCCCGACACCGTCGCGGTCACGGACTTCGGCCTGGGGCCGCTGCTCGACGGCGACGTCGTGGTGCTCAAGGAGGACGCCGCGCTGCAGCCGGTCAGCCCCGAGCGCATCTCGGGCACGCAGCAGGATGCCCGCGAAGACCTCTATCTCATGGGGTGCCTCGCGTACTCGATGTTGACCGGCGGGGCTCCGTTCCGCACCGGCACCGCCGACGCGGTGCGACGTCGCCACGCGATCGAGGATCCCATGGCGATCGCCGATCGCCTGCGTGGCACCCGAGGTGTCCATCCGGCGCTCGCGACGTGGGTCCACCGCTGCCTGGCGAAGGAGCCCGACGATCGGTTCGAGGATGCTGCGGCAGCCGAGGCTGCGCTGTGCTTGGCGCAGATCGAGGCCCACATCGAGACGTCGTGGGACGATCTCCCGCCGCCCGATGTCGACACGAGCACGGTCGCGCGCATCGTCGCCGGGCTGCAGCGCAAGGTCGCGGGGCAGGGGCGGCCGGCGGTCGAGGAGGATGTCACCATCGCCCGTCGCGCCGATGAGTTCACCGACGAGGGACAGACCACGGTGGTGCGGACGCTCGACGCCGAGCCCCTCGAGATCATCGAGGAGGTAGGGTCGGTGCCGATCGGTCTGCACGCGTTCGACGGCAGCGAAACCGCGGTGACCGAGCGCGAGGACGAGGTGGCGGGTACGCGCTCGCGGGCGAGCGAGGACACGGCGATCGGGCGGGGTCCCGATCGGGGTCCCGGAGCGCTCGAGCGGGAGTTCGATGCGGCCGACCGCACCCAGATCTCCCACGTACAGGCGTCGCCGTTCATCGCGGCGCGGATGTTCGGCGACATCTCGGCGCCCGACAGTTCCGACCGTACGCTGGTCGCACCGATCACGACCGTCACGTTCGTGCCCCAGCTCGTCGAGGTCCCGGCCGCGCGGCTGCCGGCTTCGAGCACGCCGACGCTGCCGGCCTCGAGCACGCCGACGTTGCCGGCCTCGAGCACGCGGACGTTGCCTGGCAACCGGATTTCGCGGGACGCGGTGCTCGGGCCGGAGTTCGCGGCGACGGCGGAGCTCGCCGCCGGTGAGCGCGACGTGTCGACGGGCGCGGCACCGGAGACCGGAGACGACTGGGACGATGTCCTCACCACCGTCGCCGAGACGCCGGTCGCAGGGCGTGGTGGGGGCGCGGTGCAGGTGGTCGCGCGATCGGCCGACACGGATGCAGGGGCCGCGGAAGCGCAGGCCGCCGCGGACGCGCAGGCCGCCGCGGAAGCGCAGGCCGCCGAGCAAGCGCAGGCTGCCGCGGACGCGCAGGCCGCCGAGCAAGCGCAGGCTGCCGCGGACGCGCAGGCCGCCGAGCAAGCGCAGGCCGCCGCGGACGCGCAGGCCGCCGAGCAAGCGCAGGCCGCCGCGGAAGCGCAGGCCGCCGAGCAAGCGCAGGCCGCCGCGGACGCGCAGGCCGCCGAGCAAGCGCAGGCCGCCGAGCAAGCGCAGGCCGCCGAGCAAGCGCAGGCCGCCGAGCAAGCGCAGGCTGCCGCCGTAGCGCAGGCCGCCGAGCAAGCGCAGGCCGCCGCGGATGCCCAAGCCGCCGCGGCCGCGCAGGCCGCTGCGGATGCTCAGGCAGCCGCCGCGGAGGCCCAGGCCGCCGCGACGGCCGCGCAGGCCGCCGCGGATGCTCAGACCGTCGCCGCCGCGCAGGCCGTCGCATTCGCGCACGCCGCTGCCGTGGCCGCAGCGCCGCAGCCAACCCCGGCGCCCCCGACCGCCGCCCCGGCGCCCCCGACCGCCGCCCCGCCGCCGGTCGGTCGACCGGCGCTGATCCCCGTGTCGGCGCTGCCGCCCAGCATCGCCCCGCCGTGGCCGTCGTCGCCCAGCGGTCTCACCGGTCAGTACACCAGCGTGAACGCGTCGTTCTCGGCGACCGACCTCGACGCGTCGATGGTCGCGGCGATCGGCGGCCGCGGACGCACGGCCAAGCTCGCTGCGATCGTGATCGGCGTCGCGCTGGTGGTCGGTGGCGGCCTCGCGCTGCTGATGCGTACGTCCGACGACGCCGCCGAGACGGCCGCGGTCGAGCCAGAGAGGGCGCCACCGCCGGTGCGCATCGAGAAGGTGACGCCGCCGGTCGACGACATCGCGGCCGACGTCGCGGCCACACCGAACGATCTGGTAGCCGCGGGCGATCAGGCGCTGGCCGAGGGCCGGGGCGCCGACGCCGAGTCGCTGTACCAACGCGCGATCGTCCGCGAGTCGATGCACCTGGGCGCGCTGCTCGGGCTCGGACGGATGCAGCTCGGCGCCGGCAACCTCGAGAAAGCGGCGAGCTACTTCCGCCGGGCCGTCAGCGCCAATCCCAACGACGGCGGCGCCCGCATCGCGTTGGGCGACGTCCTCGTCCAGCAGGGCAATGTCACCGAGGCTCGCAAGCAGTACCGCAAGGCGAAGTCGCTACGGCACGCCGACGCGAACGACCGGCTCGCGGGGCTGTGATCACGAACCGGTGAGGGCGCCGCGGCGAGAAGCGCCGACGGCGTCCAGGCACGCTCAACCGCAGACGGTGACGTTGGGGTTCATCGAGCAGGAGAAGTCGTCGCAGTCGACGAAGGTGTTCATGTCGTTGTCGATGCCGTCGTCGCAGAGCTCGTCGGTGTTCTCGACGAGGCACATCGTGACCTCGGGTTCGTCTTGGCAGTCGAAGTCGTCGCAGTCGATGAAGCCGTTGCCGTCGTTGTCCACGCCATCCGAGCAGGCCTCGGCGGTGTTCTCGGGCCCGCAGAACGTGACGGCTGGGTTCATCGAGCAGTCGGTGTCGGCGCAGTCCCGATCACCGTCGTCGTCGTCGTCCCAGCCGTTGCTGCAGGCCTCGACGGTGTTCTCGGGGCCGTCGCACACGGTGACCCCGGGCGTCATCGAACAGCCGAAGTCGAGGCAGTCGACGAAGCTGTTGTCGTCGTTGTCGACGCCGTCTGCGCACAGCTCGTTGGTGTTCTCGCCGCTGCCCGATCCGCCACAGACCGCGGTGTTGTCGCAGTCGAAGTCATCGCAGTCGATGAAGCCGTTGCCGTTGTTGTCGATGCCGTCGCCGCAGGTCTGGTCGTCGTTCTCGGTGCCGTCCCCGGTGCCGCCGCCGGGACACACTGTGACCGCTGGGTTCATCATGCAGTCGAAGTCGTCGCAGTCGATGAAGTTGTCGCCGTCGTTGTCGACGCCGTCCATGCAGGCCGCGTCGGTGTTCTCGGGGTCGCCGCCACCGGTCTCGTCGGAGTTGGAGGCGGAGCCGGTCTCGGAGTCGTCCGTGCCCGCCTCGAGGCAGCCGGACAGCAGCGAGAGGGCGACGAAGGAGCGGGAGAAGACACGGCGCAGCATCGAGATGCCTTCTAGACCAACTGGCCCGGGCTCACAACGGCGCAGCGAACGCGGAGCACATGCGCGGCGCCGGCGGTATCGTGGCTCACGTCTGGGTGGTCTGTGCGCGGCGCAGGCTCGGTGATGCGACGTGCTGGTTGCTTGGGGGGATGGGTGACGCGGACGCAGGCGGGTGATAGTGACCGCAGCGTCGTGGAGCCACCGATTCGCCGTCCTCGTCTCGCGTCCCGACTTGCGCTGCCGCTCGTGCTCGCGTCGCTCGGCGCCGGGGCAGGGTGCGACGCGCTGCGTCGCGCGTCGCTCAAGACCGTCGACCCCACCATCCAGAAGAACCCTCGCTGGGAGCGCGAGCGTGCCCAGGGCGGATTCCGCCTCGGACCCTACACCGCCCTGCGCCCGCGCGTTCGCGAGCACGCCGGCGACGGTGATCTCGGCGTTCGCTCCGGCATGCCGCGCAATCCAGGTTGGCGCTACGAGCTCCAGCTCACCGTCCGCGGCCCGAAGCGCGACTACGAGGCGAAGTGCACCGGGCTGCGCGTGCCGACCGTCGCCGCGGATTTCGGCGAGATCGCGGACGTCAACAACGACGAGGTCAAGATCGAGTGCGAGATCCAAGGCGAGCTGCGCTGGCGGTTCACCGCACAGGGTCGCCTCGATAAGAACCTCGGCGGCGAGCTCCGCCCCACCGACGCGACTGCCATCGCTCCGCTGAAGGTCGAGATCCTGCTGTGGTTCGCCCGGCTGAAGCTCATCCGCCGCCACCTCGCCGCGCCGATCGTGCAGGTGCGCCGTGGCCCCGATGCGATCGCGGCCCTCGTCATCGCGCGGCCCGAGTGGGCCTGGGTCGCCGCCGGCGAGTCCGACGAGCTCCGCGGGGTGGCGCTCACGACCACCCTCGCGATCGCTGCCCTGCCGCTGGGGCTCGAGGATTCCTAGGCCCCCGCGCCCTACCAGCGGTATGTCATCAGGATCCGCGCGTCCTGTAGGAGCTCGATGCCGACGTCACCCGGCTGGGGCTCGAGCCTGCGGTCACGCCAGATCGCCGTGAGGTACAGGACGTCGCGCCACAGGTAGACGTGGGCGGCGACGCGGTACTGCAGTTCGCGGCGCTGACGGCTGAGATCGTTGCCGAGCACCGCCGGCGGGTTCTCGAACTCGGTGGCCAGGTACTGGCCGAAGTCGCCCGCGAACATCAGGCGCTTGGAGACCGCGAGCACGCCGAGCTGGACGTTGTAGGCGGTCTGCCAGTTCTTGAAATTGATCTCGCGCTTGGTGTAGCTCTCGGCCGAGAACTGGATCCGGCGCCAGCGCACGATGAACTGCACGTTGCCGGCGGGGTAGCGCTCCTGCGAGCGCTGATCGTACTTGCCGCCGACGGCGAGGGCCACCGCGAGGGGCGACGGCGTGTAGATGAACGGCGTATCCCAGCGGTTGTAGTAGCCGACCAAGTTCATCCACACCTGGGCGCCGGCCGAGAACGTGTAGTTGTTGTTGTTGTCGGGGAAGAAGGTGCCGCCGATGTTGCCGGCGAACCGACCGCTGCCGCCGCCTAAGAACGTGCGGTAGAGGAACTTGCCCTTCTTGTCGATCGGGCCGCCGAACTCGACCGCGGCGCCATTGCCCTGCTCGAACGCGTTGTACACGTAGAACGCCGGGTCGGCGAGCATGCGCTTGTGGACCGAGCGCACCAGCTCGAGCGACAGACCGCCGCCGCCGCTGTTGACGTTCATGTAGTGGCCCTTCTTGCCCAGCGGCACCTGGAAGAACGCGAAGACCACACGCGGGGTCTTCTCCATGCGCGCCGAGATCAGGAAGAACGAGTTCTGGATGAACGGCATCTCGCCCAGCGCGCGCAGCTGCAGCACGTCGAAATCGGTGTTCGACTTGCGCTCTTGCACGTTGTAGCTCTGCGCCACGCGGGCCACGACCGACAAACGGAAGTTGCCGCTGGGCTGGCAGACGGTGACCTCGGACGACAATTTGCACCCGAGGTCGTCGCAGTCGGTGCGGCCGTCGTTGTCGTTGTCGATGCCGTCGGCACAGACGATGTTGTCGCGCTCGCCGTCGTTGTCGCCGTTCTTGCCGAGCAGGTCGGCGTCGCTCTGGCCGCGGCGGAGCACGACGTCGCCGCTGGCGTTGGTCGCCCCGCTCCCGGCAGTCGCTCCCATTCCCGACCCCGGGACGGTGCCCGTGTCCCACGAGCCCTTGCACGTGGTGGCCTCGCCGCAGTCGAAGTCGTCGCAGTCGACGTAGCCGTCATCGTCGTTGTCGATCCAGTCACCGCAGGTGGTCTCGCTGTTCTCGGTGCCGCCCTTGCGGCAGGCGGGGTCCGACTTGCAATCGTCGTCGCCGCAATCGTAGACGGTGTCGCCGTCGTCGTCGGCGCCGTCGGCACAGTTGGTCTCGACCGCGGGCCGGGCATCGTCGGCGTCGGGCCCCGCTGGCACGTCGGGCTCGGCCGCGGCGTGCACATCGAGGTTGGGCCCGAGCCAGACCGAGAGGGTCGACACGAGCGCGATCAGGAACGGGAGGACCAGGGATACGCGGTTCACGGGGATGTTCGCAGTCTCGCGGGTGCTACTCGCACACCTTGGGGGTCGGGCATGTCGTCACGAGCGGATTGTGGCTGCAGTCCCAGTCGTCGCAGTCCACGAAACCATCGCCGTCGTTGTCGATCGAATCGCTGCACTTGGCGGTCGCCGCCTCGCCCGTCTCGCCGATGCTCTCCTGGCAGACCTGCTGGACGGCATCGTCCTCGCTCGACGAGCACGAGAAATCGGCACAATCGACGAAGCCGTTGCCGTCGTTGTCGACGCCGTCCGAGCAGCGCTCGGGCGTGTTCTCGCCGACCTCCGCGCACGCGTCCTTGGCCTGCGTGTCGTCCGACATCGTGCAGGAGAAGTCGGCGCAGTCGATGAAGCCGTTGCCGTCGTTGTCGATGCCGTCGGTGCAGGCCTCGAAGGTGTTCTCCATCGGCTGCGATGCGCACTGCGCGATGATGTCCTCGTCGGTGGACATCGAGCACGAGAAATCCATGCAGTCGACGAAGCCGTTGCCGTCGTTGTCGATGCCGTCGGTGCAGGCCTCGAGGGTGTCCTCGGACGGCAGGCTGTCGCAATACTGCAGCACCGCGGGATCCATCGACATCGAGCACGAGAAGTCCATGCAGTCGATGAAGCCGTTGCCGTCGTTGTCGACGCCATCGCTGCAGGCGACGAGGCTAGTCTCGGAGCCCATGGGACCCGGAGGGCCCGCGCACGCCGGCACGGCCGAGCAGTTGCTGTCGTCGCAATCGATGTCACCGTCGTCGTCGTTGTCGCGATCGTCGGTGCAGGTGGCGTCGGTTTCTTCGTCGCACACCGTCACGAACAGCCCGTTGCGACAGCCGAAGTCGGCGCAGTCGGCGAAGCCGTTGCCGTCGTTGTCGAGGCCGTCGCTGCAGCTGGTGTCGGTGTTCTCGCGGATGCAGCAGGTCTCGGGGATGGCGCGGCACTTGGGATCGCCGCAGTCGAACTGACCGTTGTCGTCGTTGTCGACGAAGTCACGGCATGCCAACAAGGTGTCCTCGCGGCCGTCGGTCGGGAACTCGGGGACGACCTCGCCGCACAGCGTCGACTCGACCAGGCAGTCGGGATCTCTGCAGTCGATGAGGCCGTCACCGTCGTTGTCGATCCCGTCGTTGCACGACTGGTCGTCGAGCTCGTAGCCGTAGATCGGCAGCGCGGGCAGCTCGTAGCAGGTCGGCAGCAGCGCGAGCGCGGCTGCGGCGAGCGCCGCCGGGCGGACGCGGGTCAGCGCAGACATACGGCTCGGCCTCCGCCGAAGCGACGCTCGAACGGGACGTGGACCACGCACGAGCCCTTGGCACTCGACTGGGTGCCGAAGGCCCCCGCGTCGGCCTTGGCCTGCAGGTAGGCCTCGAGCTCGAGGCGCCGCGCCTTCGCGATCGCGCGGGTGACGTAGCGCCACTTGGCGAACTCGAGCACGGCCTGGCGCAGGTCTTCGCGCGAGAGCTTGCCGACGATGTCCGCGACCTCGGGATCCGCCGCGACGGCGTCGGTCACCGCGTCGAGTTTGGCCTCGTCGACGGTGTAGACCATGTGGCAGATCGTCGCGCACTCCTCGTAGCGATCGGTGTGTTTCCACTTCACCGAGTGACCGTCCTCGCTCGACACCAGGCGGTTGTAGGTGCCCGAGCCCGTGGTGTCCTCTTCGACCGAGTGCAGCGACGTGAGCACGAACGGCGGGATGCCGTGGCCCCACATGCCTCGGCGGGCGCGCTGGGCCTCGCGCTGGGCCTCGATGAGCTCGGGGTTGCCGGGGGCGTCGTCGATGGTCATGACGTGGGCGAGACCGGCGCGGATCAGCGATTCGGCGAGGTCGGGGCAGAACGTGAGCATGCGACCGTAGGTGTCGGTCTTGCCGTCGCTCGTGCACGTCCAGATGCCGCGGCGTCCGTGCTTGGTCGCCAGCTTGGCGAGCACGTACAACTCCTTCGTCGACCAGCCGCCCCACTGATGCACGGGGCCGTGGGACTCGAGCGTGTTGAAGCCGGCGAGCCGCGCCTGCGCGCCGCTGTAGGTGCCGCCGAGCACCCGGAAGCTGTCGCCGTCGTTGAACGACACCGGCACCGCGTCGCCGTTGAGGATCACCCTCGTGCGGGGTTGGGCCGCGCTGGCGGTGGCGCCGCCGAGCAGCACGGGCACCGCGGCGAGGAGGGCGGCGACGAGCATCGCCACGCGCAGACCTGGAACGAACGACGGCTTGGTCTTCACGGGCATGGGCGACTCCACGGCGCCCGCGCACGGGCGCGTCTTCTTAGCCGGTGCCCCCGGCGGTGACAACCCCCGCGGGCCCGCGACCATCGCGGCCCCGCGCGCGTGCTGGATGGCCCCCCAAGCGAGGGCCGAACGAGGGCCAAGCGAGCGTGAAGCGAGGGCGAAGCGAGGGCGAAGCGTGGGCGAAGCGTGGGCGATGCGTGAACGTCACGGGGGCCGGTCACCCGCAGGACGCGGGGCGGCCGAGCGCAACGCGACGTTGCGGTGCTGCGGAGGCACGCGCGGGCGGGCAGGCAGGGGCTGCCGGCCGCGTCGCTGCTCAGGAGGCGAGGGCGACGATGAGCGCGACGAGCCCGATGCCGGCGATGGCCGCCGCCACGATCACGAAGATGCGTGTCCACGACCACGGCGCCTTGCCGACCACGAACTGGGGATCTTGCCCATGCACGATCGCCCGGTAGACCGTGTCGCCATAGCGATAGGCGAGGACGTAGGCGGGGAAGCCCAGCCGCCGCGTGCTCATGCGCTGCGGCACCACCGCGACCTTCACGTTGCGCTTGCTGTTGCCCGGCACTCTGTCGGCCGCATGGCGGGCTGCGGTCTCGGTGAGCGCGCGGGCGATGGTCGCCCGCGCGGCCGACCGTTGCACGTCGAACTGTTCGACGAGCGCGCGCCGCTGCGGGTCGGGCTGCGCCGTCGCGTCGCGCAGGTTGTAGCCGGGCGCGAGGGCCTCGCACTCGGCGTCGGTGAGCCCCCGCGACGCCGGCACGAGCACGTCGGTGAGCTCGAGCCCGAACTCACCGCTGTGGGGCGCCCACGCCGATCGACCCGCGCCGGCATCGGAGTCGGCAGCCCACGTGACGCGCACGCCGGCCGCGAACGCCCAGCCTGCCCACCACAGGGGCTCGAGCTTGTCGACGACCGCACCATCGCGCAGATCGCCGGGGCGAAACCACCCCAAGCCGCCCATCCACGTGCGCAGCGCGGCCTTGGCTTGCTCGGGATCGACGCGGAAACTGAGGAACGCCTCGGCCTGCTCCAGCGGATCCTCGGGTGTCTCGAGCGCCGTGACCGACCCGCAGAACGCACACTTGGGCGCGGCGGCTTTCACATCGTAGGCGACCGCGGCGCCGCAACCATGGCACCGCATCACGGCGGCGTTGACCTCGGCGACATGCGACGGCGTGATGTCGTCTTTCGGCGTGGGCAGGCCACAGATCGCGCAACGGAAGTCGCCCTGCTCCAGTGGGCTCGCGCAGCGGGTGCATGCGCCGCTCGTCACCGGCTGCCTCCGATCAGCACCGCGACCACGATGATCACGAGCGCGGCGACGATCACCGCGACGATCTTGGCCCACGACAGCGGCGCGCGACCACCGACCGTGCCGCTCTGCCCGTTGACGACGAGCCGCACCAGGGGCTTGTCGGCGGCGTACTTCACCGCCAGCACCCACACCGGCAGCATCATGAGCTCGAGATCCTCGTGCTCGGCGCGCCAGCGATACTGCAGCCCGCGGTGGCTGTCGCCGGGCATGTGGGCGGCGAGGCGGCGGGCGATGGCGGCGTCGGTCTCGCTGCGCGCCTGGGTGAGGCATTGCTCGGGGCCGATCGACGGATCCTCGGCGATCCATCCCGACAGCACCTTGGGCGAGAACCGGTGCAGCGCCCGGAGATCGAAGGGCTCGACCCGCTCGAGCTCGTCGTTGGGCAGCCCCGACGAGGCGCTGACGATGATGTCGTCGACGTACGACACCCAACTCCCGCTCAGCGATCGCCATTCGGTCTTGGTGCGCGTGCGTGTGCGCGTGACCGTATTGCCCTTGCTGTCGGTGGTGACGTAGGTCTCGACGACGATGTAGTTCTCGCCGATCTCGGCGCTGTACTCCGCGCTCGCCATCGCGGTGTAGAGGTAGACGGGCAGGTACAGGCCGCGGACGTCGCTGGGCTCGGCGCGGCGGAACGCGCCGGGCGCGAACCAAGGCCGGCGGATCCACGCGCGGGCCTGCTCGAGGGCGCGCTCTTTGGTGACCACGAAGCCGAGCACGAAGGCGGGGTCTGGCCGGCTCGGATCGGCGGGGCGCTCGATCACCGCCGGCGAAGCGCAGTACGGGCACTTGGCGGTGCGTAGGCCCGCGGCGACCTGGATCTGCGCGCCGCAACCGTCGCAACGCAGCGTGAGCGTCGCGCCGGATGCGGGCTCGGATGCGGCCTGGGCCATCACGTCGCCGGGAGTGTACGCGATGCCGGGACCGGGACGGGTTGGGGATCGTGCACGGACCGCAGCGGATGCCGCGAAGCCCGACCTGTGGGCCGGGCTTCGTGGGGACCGCGAGATCAGGTCCGTGTGATCAGGTCCCGTCGTCCGTCGGCGGCGTCGCGGGCTCGACCGCCGGTGCTGGCTCGTTCGCCGGCGTCGGCGTGGGCTCGGGCTTCGCCCTGGGCTTGGCCGCAGGCTTGGTCTTCACCTCGGGCGCGACGGCGCCATCCGCATCGTCGAGGATCTGGAACTCGATGCGGCGGTTTCTGGCGCGGCCAGGGGCGGTCTCGTTGCTGTCGATCGGCTGGTCGGGACCGACGCCCGCCGTCTGGATGCGATCGGGCTCGACCCCGGCCTCGACCATGTACTTCTGCACGGCCTCGGCGCGACGTCGCGACAGATCGATATTGTGCTTGTAGCCGCCTTGGATGTCGGTGTGGCCAACGACCCGCACACGCACGGTCGGGTACTTCTTCATCACCGCCACGGCGTTGTCGATGTTCGGCTTCGAGTCGGCCTTGATCGTGTCCTTGTCGGTGTCGAACTGGATGCCCTCCATGATGCCGGCGAGATCGCTGAGCTCGGGTGGCACCTCGTCGGGGCAGCCATCGCCGTCCTCGAAGCCGTTGCGGGTCTCGGGATCGTCGATGCACGTGTCGTCGACGTTGTCGATGCCATCGCCGTCGTTGTCGTCGATGCACACCTGCGGGCAGCCCCGTGGCGCCTCGCCGTAGACGTCCGGGCAGTAGTCCTCGTTGTCGAGGATGCGGTCGCCGTCGCGATCCCCGGTGCTGGGCCGGGCGCTGCGTTTCTTCTTGGTGCGCAGCGTGAACGACAGGCCGAGCAGGATCTCCGGGCTCGAGGTCAGGCCTTCGCCGACGCCGATGCGGTTGCTGACCACGTTGCGCACGTCGAGGCGCAGCATGACCCAGCGGTTGATGAAGACCTTGGCGCCGCCACCGAAGTGGATCGCCACGTCTTGGTCGGTGCCGAGGCCGCGGGGCACGGCGTCACTCTGCATGCCGACCAGGCCGGTGCCAGCGAGCATGAACGGGGTGATGCTCCACAGCCCGAGCTGGGCGATGAGGTGCCCGCGCAGCGCCCACGCGGTGGCGCGGACGTCGGTCTCGCGCGTGCGACCCGGCATCGCGCCGCCCTCGATCTCGATGCCGAGGAAGCGCAGGGGGAAATAGGCCGCGCGCAGGCCGAACTCGGGCGCGACCGTGCGCAGGCGCTGATGACCGGAGTTCGGCAGGTCGGGGTTGGGCCCGTACAGCTCGAGGTGGCGGCTGGGGAACCACACGCCGCCATAGATCCCGAACTCGAACATGTGGCGCTCGGGCGCCCAGCGGTGGATCCACTTGTTGCGCTCGTCGTTGCGCTCGTCGTTGCGGCCGCGGGGGGTGAAGCGGCGCCCGTCGTCGGGCATCGCGGTGGCGTCGTTTCCAGCGGCCGGGGCCGCGGCGGCGACAGCCGGCGCGAGGGCGAGCGCGGCCGCGGGCACAGCCCAGGCGAGCGCGGATCGAAGTGAGGTGCGGATGGTGTCGGGCTTGGCGCGAAGCATCATGTCGTTCCTCACTGGGGCTCGCATGCGCAGGTCAGCTCGATGAAGGCGACCCCCGTCTGGATGGCCTCGCACGCGGTGCCGACGAGCTCGAGGGTGTCTTGGTCGGCCAACGTCCAGCCATCGGCGCCCTGGTAGTCCACGACGCTGCCGTTGACGGTGACCTCGCACGACGGCGCGAGTTCCTCCATCAGCGGCGCCGCCAGCTCGAAGTCGCACGGCCGCACGCCGGCGACGATCTCGTCGAACGCGGCCACCAGTGCCGCGGTGTCGTTGGCCACCCAGAACTCCGCGGGTGGATCGCCGACATTGCCGACGCCGGCGTTGGCGAGATCCTGGAGGTGCTCGGCGGCGAGATCCTGACCGACGCTGATCACGAAGGTGCGGATGCCCTCGGCGAAGGCGGCTTCGACCGCGGCCACCGCGACGCCGCGGACCTCGTCGACCTCGCCGCCCATCGGGTCGGGGATCGAACAGGTGTCCGGCTCGCCGTCGGTGGCGAGCACGATGATCTTCTCGCCGACCCACGTATCGTCGAGCAGCAGCGCCGTCGCGATGGGGATCGATTCGCCGGTCGGTGTCTCACCCTGCGGCCCCTCGAGGTCGAGCTGCTCGGCGATGTCGTTGGCGCCGTCGAGGCGTGGCTCGAGCGAGGCTGTCGTCGGACACATGCCGGTGTTGGTGTAGGTCGTCAGGCCGAAGCGGATCTCCGACTGCAGCTGCGTCACGACGCCGTCCGGTCCGACCAGCGTGTCCTCGAGCGCGTCCCACCGCGATGTGCCGCCGAAGTCCTCGTCCATGCTGCCCGAGCGATCGACGACGAGCTGGAACGTGGGGGTCTGCGGCAGCAGCACCTCGGTGAGCTCGGGGCACACGTAGCCATCCGCGTTGCCGGTGCCGGCGGTGGGATCGGTGGTGACGGTCGCGGTGCCGCTGGTGTCGGCGAGCGTGACCCCGCCCGAGCTCGTGGGATCGGCGACCGTGGTGCCGGCCTCGGTGTCCGCCGTCGGGCACCCGCCCTGGGCGAGCCCGTCGTCGAAGCATGGATCGGCGCAGCCGGTGCCAATGGTGGCCAGCGCGGCGATCGACGCAAAGCGCGTGAGTCTGTGCATGGTTTAATCCCTCAGGGTGATCGTCGACGATCCGCTGGGGTCTCGCCACCTCGGCATGCATCCTATTCGGGGGCGCGACCGGCCAAACCGTAAGCGAGACCGCTGACATCGGCGTGGGATCGGTCGCACCTGAGGTGACCTCGAGCGCCGCGGTCACGCAACGTCGCACCTCTCACGACCAGTGGATCCCCCGGTCGACACGGGCGAGCCTCAGAGCGCGGCCTCGACGCTCAGACCGACTCCAGTGGCGCCCGAAGCGGTCGCCGCCCTCAGTTCTTCTGGGGGACCGGCCCGGTCCCCCTTCCACCGGGCGAAGCCCGGCGGAACCTTCCCCCTCCCGATCGCTGACGCTCTCTCAGCTCACGGTGGCAGCGCGGGCTTGCCGTCGAGTTCGAGGGCGAGCGTGCTGCCGCCTTGGGCCTGCACGTCCAACGAACGCAGGCGTTGGATGAGCGGATGACCCGATTCCTCGTCGGCGCTGTGGATGCCGCCCGCTCCCGAGGGCCCGCCGATCATCACGAGGATCGAGATCCGTCGGTTGCGGGCGTCGTTGGGCTTGTGCCACAGCTTGGGCCGACGGTCGGCATAGCCGCGGACCTCGACGACCTGCTCGTCGCGCACGCCGGCGTCGACGAAGAACTGCCGCGCCGCGTTGGCGCGCGAGGTCGACAGATCCCAGTTACTCAGCCGCCGTCCGGCCGGCGTCGCGTCGGTGTGGCCCTCGATCACGACGTGGTTGGGCAACATCCCGATCTCGGCGGCGATCGCCTCGAGCACCGGTCGCGCCGACGGATCGAGTTTGCTGCCGCCGGCGGCAAACAGGTTGGCGTCGTCGCCGTCTTGGATCTCGATGCGCAGACCCTCTTCGACGGCGGTGAGCTCGACGTGCCGGGCCCACGAGTCCATGTGCAACGCCATCAGCGCCTGCGTGAGTCGGCTGCGCGCGTTGGACAGCTCGGGCAGCTCCTTGGTCGGTCGCTGCTCGGCGCCGTTGCCGGCTGAGAAGGAGGTGTCGACGGCGACCGCAGTGTTGCCCCCGTCGAAGAACCCGGCGCCGCCGGTGTTGGGCCCGGTGTTGATCTCCGTGTTGCCGCCGCTCTCGATGCCGAGCGGATCGCGGAAGTAGGCACCCACGGCGGACTTGGTCTGCGGGCTCTGGGCGACGAGCCACAGCACCATGAACAGCGCCATCAGGGCGGTCACGAAGTCGGCGAAGGCGACCTTCCAGGCGCCGCCGTGGTGACCGTGGCCGTGGACCTTCTTCTTGACGATGATGATCGGGCGTTTGTCGGGGGATGACTCGGCCATGGTTCAACCCTTCGCGCTGCGGCAGGCCTTCTCGAGCTCGTCGAACGAGGGGCGCTCGACCGGCGTGATCGAGCGGCGTGCGAACTCGACGGCGATCGACGGCGAGACGCCCTTGGCGTGCGCCAACAGCCCGTAGCGGACGCACTCGATGTACTTGCCCATCTCCGCGTTGCGGTGCCCCATCGCCAGCGACAGCGGCGAGAGCACGCCATAGGCGAGCAAGATGCCGATGAAGGTGCCGACCAGCGCCGAGGCGACCGACATGCCGACCTCGGCCGGCGGGCCGTCGATCTTCTCCATCGTGATGATGATGCCGAGCACCGCGGCCACGATGCCCAGTCCCGGCATGGCGTCCGACACCGAGCCGACCGCGGCCGGTGCCTTGCCCTCCTCGTTGTGCAGCGTGTCCATGTCGACCTCCATCAAGTTGTCGAGGTCGTGGGGATCGGCCGAGCCGCTCACGATGACCTTCATCGTGTCGGTCATGAACTCGAGCGCGTGGTGGTCCTTGAGCACGCTGGGGTACTTGGCGAAGATCGAGCTCTTGCTGGGATCGTTGATGTGCTCCTCCCAGCCGAGCAGACCCGAGCGTTGCGCGAGCTGGAACAGCTCGTACTCGAGGGTGAGCAGCTCGAGGTATTCCTTTTTGCCCGGGCGCGCGGCGAGCAGGCCCTTCAGCTGGCCAAAGATCATCTTGATGATCTTCACGGGTGTGCTCACCACCAGCGAGCCGATGGCCGCGCCGATGATGATCACGAACTCGTGCGGCTGGTTGAGCACGGCGAGGTTGCCGTGGTGCATCAGGTAGCCGGCGATGACGCACCCGAAGACGACGAGGAGGCCGAGGTAGTTGAGCATGATCGCGCGAAGCGGCCAGGTGCGGCCGTCACGGGATCGTCTAGGCTCGCGACCGTTCACCGGCCAGTTGCGCCTTGGGCCCTTGTCGGGGCTGCGGGTCTCGTACCCGGGGCACCGGCGGCCCCAGTGGTCCGAGTCGGGACGCCGCCGCGGCGATGGCGAGGAGATCGGCGGCGCGACCGCTATTCGCAGGTGCCGCGTGGCGAGCCGCAGTCGCCGGCGTCCGCACACACATCGGACTCGCACTCGGCAGCGAAGCGGCACGACTCGCCGGTGACCAGGGCCCCTGCGCAGTAGCGCACACCGCACTCCTCGGGGAATTCCTGCTGGCGCATGTAGTGCGATGGCGCGGAGACGATTCCCGACACGTCGGCCGGCGACTCGGCGGGCATGGCCCCGCCGCGCTCGGCGACGGCGCGCTCCCACATGCGCACGAAGTCGTCGGCCGAGCTGCGCAGCGGTGCGGTGTCGGTGCCGAGCACGTCGAGATCGTCGAGGAGATCGGTGAGCTGGCCGATGTGTCCGAAGCCCGTCTCGTCGAAGTCGCGTCCCAGCGGTGCGCTCGCCGACGCGCGCTCGGCAGCCGCCTGACACGTCGCCTCGATCGGGAACGACGCCGAGCATGCGTCGGGGCCGAAGCGCGGACGGGTCTGCTGGATGAAGCCGTTGAGGTCGGAGCCCATGCCCATGGCCACCTGCAGGCCGAGGCGCCCGAAGTCGTAGGCCTGGGCGAAGGATCGCGCCGAGCCGTGGCACGTGTTCTCGACCGCCGAGCCCGTGTACGAGTCGACCTCTTCGTGGGCCGTGCGCAGCCCGAACATGCCGCCGGTCTCGCGGAGCATCTCGACGACCCACGCGGGCGAGGTCTTCTCCTCGTCCTTCTTGTCGCCGAACATGATCTCGCGGAAATGTCCGTGCGAGATGTACAGGGGGTAGTACGCGTACTCGACCGCGATCGCGTGCAGATCCCGCATCGAGTGTTCCGACAGGTGGGAGGCGTCGACGAGCATGCCGCGATCGAACATCTCGCGCACCAGCGCCTCGCCGTCGGCGGTGAGCCCCAGGACGTTCTTGCAGTTGGCGTCGACATCGAAGCCCAGCGTCACGCTGCCGGTGGTCAGGCCGCAGTCCTCGTCGATGTGGCAGTTCTCGGCGTACTGAGCGAGGTGGAAGATCGCGTTGTGGGGCGCGGCGCCGGCGAAGCGGCTGTCGAGCTGGTGGGCGATCTGCAGCGTGCGGACGCCGGCGGCGTGCAGGGCGTCGAGCTGCGGCCGCCAGTCGCCCTCGGCCATCAGATGCGAGGCCTCGACGCTGAGGACGAAGGCGAGCTTGCCCTCGGCGACGATGCGGCGGGCATCCGCGGGCGTGAGGGCCACCTCGACCCAGTCGGCATTGGCGGCCGCGAAGGCGTTGGCCGCGTCGAGCTGGCGCATGACATCGGCCATCTCGTCGCACTCGGGGTGGGTGCGGTTGTCGTCGGGCAGCGCGCGGCACAGCCAGTCGAGCGACACCGCCGAGATGACCTCGACGCGCACGCCGGCCTCCCACGCCGCGCGCAGCTGCTGCTCCCAGACCTGCTGGTGGGCGATCACGTCCCACCTGGGCCAGCCGGCGAAATCCGGCGCGCCGGTGGTGCGGTCGGTGTGCTTGCCGGTCTCGCTGTCGGAGCCGGGGACCGAGCCGATGAACTCGCCGATGAGCCCGCCGCCGCCGTCGACGATCGTGGCGACCAGCGGCACCATCGCCTTCAGCTCGTCGAGTGGCATGTCCTCGCAGGTGCCGAGCAGCGGCGCGAGCTCGTCGCGCAGACGGCCGTGATCGCCGGGCTCGCCGCCGTCACACGGGCCGAGCGCAGTCTCGACCGGACCGAGCGCGCTGCCGTGGAGCCACCCGCCGCCGAACGCGTGCTCGGCGAACATGTGCAGGTGCAGATCGGCGACGCCATCGAGCGCCGGCAGCGGATCGCCCGTGTCGGCGGCGGTGCTCGAGGCGTCGGCCGTCGCCGAGCTGTCCGCGGTGCCGCCTGTGGTGTCCGCGGCGGCAGGGGGTGCCGAGTCGCCGCAGCCTGCGGGCACTGACGCAACCGGCACCGCTGCAATCATCATCACGGAGAAGAGGACAGATCGACGCATCGCGATCGCGACCGTAATCGGGGGCTCTGCCCGCGGTCAACCGACGCGCGAGTGCCCGCGCGTGCACAAGGGCGCGCGCGCTCGCGTTACGCCCCGCTGCATCAGCGCCGACGCCGACGTCGACCCAGGGCGATCACGCCCACGAGCCACCACGGCGCGGCACGCCCTTCGGGTCCGCCGTGGCAGCCGCAGCCGTCGCCGCCCGCGTCGTCCGCGGCGGGGCCGGAGCTGCTGGTGTCGGCGCCCGTGGGGGGGCTGACGGGATCGGTGCTCCCCGAGCTGTCCGCGGGCGTGCCCGTGCTGCTGTCGGCGGCGGTCGTGGTGCCGCCCGAGGTGTCACCGACGCCGGCGAAGCCGGTGATCGGGATCGTCAGGCTCTGGGTGGCCAGCACCAGCGGCGTGGCGCCGCCGGCATCCTCGAACAGGGTGAGCACGTCGTTGCCGGCCTCGTTGGTGACGTTGTCGTCGGCGAGGAACTGCACGTACTCCGGCGTGTTGATGAGATAGAGCAGCGACACGTCGAGCTGCAGCACGTCGTCGTCCGCGTCGTCGGGGGTCGCATCGACGATGTCGGGGTTGCCCGCGAACGTGTACTGCACCGTGTCGTAGTGGGGCCACGTGCCGTCTTGCAGCGGCACATACCTGCCGCTGACGGGATCGGTCTCGATGTCGGCGACGAGGCCGCGCGGCGGGATGCGCGTGTCCTCGACCCAATGGTTGTTGCGCAGCAGGTGGAAGACGGTGCCGTCTGCGTGGTCCTCGGCGTGGCCACGATACGTGCGCAGCTGGGTGTCCTGCTCGATACCGGCGCCCTGAGTCCACACGCCCGAGCTCCAGACCACGGTGTCGCCGTGACGGGCGACGACCTCGATCCACATCACGCGGCCCTCGGAGTAGCCGGTGGGCAGCTTGTGGCCGCTCTCGTTGGTGACCACGACCTCGAGGGCGTCGAGGCCGGCGCCGAGGTCGACCTGCGCGGGCGCGGTGACCTCGAGGGTGGCCGCGGTCGCGAGCACCGCGTCGACGTTCTCGATCGCGACATCGTAGTAGAAGTCGTCGACCTGGTTGCTGCCGTCTTGGCCATACAGCCCGCGCATCAGCTGGAGCATGAAGCGGTTGGCGCCGGCGAGATCGTGGCGCCGGCCGCCGGTGGGATGGGTGTCGCCGGCGTTCGTGTTCGCCATGCAGCCGGCCACGTCGGTGACCGCCGGCATGTGGCAGTCCTGGCACGAGCGGAAGCCGTCGCCCTCGATCGCGTAGGCGCTGTTGGCCCACTCGCTGTAGGTGCGCTGCTCGTTGAAGGGGATGCCCATGCCCACGCCGTCGTCGTCGACGCGCTCGCGTGGGGTCGTCACGTCGTGGCAGGTGCCGCACGCCTCGGAGCTGCCGACGTGGGGATCGGCGATGTAGGGGTGGGGCGGCTCGCTGACGCCGTCGCTGTAGTCCCACGGCCCGCGCCGCGGCACGGTGTCGCCGACCAGCGTGTCGTCGAGGGTGTAGCGGGCGTTGCCGAGCGCGACGCCGACGTCCTCCATGGCGCGGTGGCACAGCTCGCACTCGACGCCGCCGAGGTCGTCGGGCTGGAGTTCGTCCATCGTGGTCGCGTCGCCGCGTCCCTCGAGGAACGCGCGCGGTGCATGACAGCGCACGCAGTCGATGGTGCCGCCCGGCTCGTCCTGATCGGCGATCGCGAGGTTGGCCCAGAACACCGGGTCGCGGGCCGAGTTTGCCATCAGCGAGCCCTGCCACCCGAGAAACGGTGCGTACAGCGGGTCGTCCTGGTGGATCTGCGCGTTGCCGAAGCTGTGGCAGTTCGTGCACGTCGTCGCGGGCACGAGCGGGTTGGTGAGACCGCCGGGCTCGGTCGGAGCGGCCTGGATCCGCGGCGCGAGCGACGAAGCGAAGGCGAGGGTCAGGGCGAAGGGCCAGGCACGCAGGCGGGGCATCGGCCGCCATCGTATCAGCCCGTCGTGCAAACCCCGACGGCCTTGCACCACGCCGACATCACGCTCCGCGCGCCATGGCGTCCGGGCTCGGGAAACCGGCTCGCATCGCGCGAGATCGGGCTACACTGCGCCGCCGTTCGTGACCGCCTCGACGAACCCACGCCGCGCCGCCGCCTCGGCCCTGGTGGTGCTGCCCGCGATCCTGCTCGGCTGTCCGCGGGGCGGCGAGGGCAACGCGGGCGCACCGGACCGGCCTGCGGGCGCCGCCGGCAGCGCGGCGGCGTTGCGGGTCGGCAACCCCTCGCGCGGCGCCGACGAGCAGCCCGACTACGATAGTCTCGCCGCGCAGGTGCGAGGCCGCGTCGCCGGTCGCCTGCCCGAGCCGCTGCCGCCGGTGCGCGAGGCGTGTACGGCGATGCTGAACGCGGCGGCGGCGATGTACCCACGCATGGATTCGGTTGGCGGCGACGCGCTGGTGCAGCGGCTCGCGGCCACCCACGACGCGGACCTCGTTGCGTGCGAGGCCCAGACATCGGCATCCGCGGCGGTGTGCGTGACGCTGCTCGTCGACGAGGACGCGGGCGAGTGGCCGTGGCTGCTCGATCAGTGCAGCCGCGCGTTCCCGCGGTGAGCCGCTGGGCGGCTGCGGTCCATCGCGGGTGCGCACGACAGGTTCGATGCCTCGCCGTCACCCACGCCCGCCTTGACGTCGCTGCGCTCGGCGTACTCTACTGCCCCGTCGCGTGCGCGCGAACACAGGAGCTTCCCATGGGCACGACCGTCGAATTCTCCCGCCCTGACGGCAAGCGCGTCAGCGGCTATCTCGCGCAGCCCGCCAGTGCTGCCGGTGCACCCAACCTGGTCGTCATCCAGGAGTGGTGGGGCCTCAACGATCAGATCCGTGGCGTCGCGGACCGTCTGGCGGCCCAGGGCTATCGCGCGTTGGTGCCGGATCTCTACCGCGGCAAGTCGACGGTCGAGGCCGCCGAGGCTGAGCACCTGATGAACGATCTCGACTTCGCCGACGCCGCCGGCCAGGACATCCGCGGCGCCGCCGACTACCTCCGCAGCAGCGGTGGCAAGTGCGGCGTCATGGGCTACTGCATGGGCGGCGCGCTCACGGTGCTGTCGTCGATGTTCGTGCCCGGCTGTGACGCCGCGGTGATTTTCTATGGGTATCCGCCGCTGGAGTTCGTCGACGCCTCGAAGATCTCGATTCCCCTGCAGGGCCACTATGGCACCCGCGACGTGCTGTTCCCCACCGCGGGGGTCGACGCGCTCGAGGCCAAGTTGCGCGCGGGCGACGTCGACTTCGAGTTCCACCGCTACGATGCGGACCACGCGTTTTGCAACGAGACGCAAGTCGAGGGTCACAAGCTGATGCCGACCCTGGGCTATGCGCCCGAGGCCGCGGCGCTGGCGTGGGATCGCTGCCTCGGGTTCTTCGCGAAGCACCTGCGGTAGCGGACGTTGGCGACGCGGACGGGCTACCAGAACACGCTCGCGGTCAGCCGTGCCATCGTGGGCGGCCCCGCGACGTAGTGGATCGCGGGGATCTGGCTGGCCCGCTCGCTGCGGTCCCACCACGAGGCGAAGTTGTACTCGCCCTCGCGCCAGCGTGACGCGAGCACGTTGTCGATCGACAGATCGAGCTGCAGCCACTTCATGCGATAGCCCACCGACACGTCCAGGACCGTCGCGGCGCCCGCCTTCGCGCCGTAGGTCAGCGGTCTGGGCCCGAGCACGAACCATCGCACGCCGGCGCGATAGCCCTTGGGATGATCGAGCGCGGCGGTCAGCTGGGCGAACAGCGGCGGCGCACCGGGGATCGGACCGTCGGTGTCGGTGAACCGCCCGCGCACGGCCGTGATGTCGACGCCGAGATCCAGCCAGGGGGTGGGGTGGATCTGGACATCGGCCTCGACGCCGAGCCGTTGGGTGCCGCCGAGCTCGATGTTGAAGCCCGACACGTGGTCGAACAGGCTCTCGCGGCCGATCCAGATCCCGAACGCCGCCACGCCGATGTCGAACAGCGGGCCCGGTTGCACGCGCGCGCCGACCTCGACGTTCTCGGTCGTCGTCATGAGCGGCTGGCCGCCGGCGTACACGTCGAGGTCGACGTTCTCCGGGGTCTGCGTGGGCAGCGTGAACGCGCGGGCCTCGGGCGTGCGGAACCCGCGACCGTACGCGGCGAACAGCTGCCATCTGTCGCGGATCGTCAAGCGGCTGCCGAGCCGCGGCGAGAGCTGCACCAACGTGCCCCCGTGCTCTTGCTCGCCCGGTTGCCCGAGTCGATCGCGGACGTGCGCGTCGTAGGCGTCGAAGCGCACCCCGGCGTCGAGCAGGAACCACCGCCGCGGGGCGATGCGCAGGCCCGGCGCGATGCCGAAGCTCTGCTGCAGGATCACCAGGTCGCGTGACGTCGACCACACGCGGTCGTCCTCGAGCACCTCGTCTTGGGCCTGGTCGATCGCATCGCCCCGCCACGAGCCGAGCAGTCGCAAGGCCACGATGTCGCCGAGCTGGCGCTCGTAGTCGATCGACACGCCGAGCGCGGCCGCGTCCTGGCGCTGCACGTGACGATCGCCGCGGTCGGGGTCGAGCAGCGCGCCGGTGTAGTTCTCGTCGAGCGAGAGCCGGCGGCCCTGGGCCCACAAGGTGCTCGAGATCCGGTTTTCGCCCTGGGCGCCGCCGAAGCGCAACGCAGCGATGGTGCGCTGCGATTTTCCCTGCGCCCGGTCGGTGTATGCGTCGTAGAAATCGTTGCGCCCCGAGTTGAGATCGTCGAGTCGCAGCGTGCCCGGCAGTCCGAAGTCGGCGGTGTACGCGGTGGCGAGCGCGTCGAGGCCCCAGCCATCGCGCTCGAACAGGCGCACCTGGCCCATGGCCGACAGCCGCCGCGCTCGGCGGTTTTCGCCGTAGCCAGCGTCGGTGAGGGCCTCGGCGGCGACGAACGTCTCTTCGCCGCGGTGGCGCGGCGCATGGACGACGGCCACGCGGTGACGGTTGGTCGAGCCGGCCTCGTACGACACCCGCGTGCCGCGGAGTTTGGCGGGAACGCCGAGCTCGTAGCGGATGCTCGCGGCGGTCGCGAAGTTGCCCTGCTCGAGGCGGAACGCGCCCTTGTGGGCGTCGATCTGCTTCACCGCCTCGGGGATGATCCACGCCAGATCGAGGTAGCCGTGGGCGTGCACGTTCGACGGCTCGTTGATCGGCACGTCGCCGACCTCGAACTCGATGTCGGAGCCGTGGACCGCGTCGAAGCCACGGACATAGAACTGATAGCCCTTGCCTTGGTTGCCGTGCTGCACGATGAGCAGGCCGGGCACCATGCGCAGCAGGTCCTCGGCGCTGCGCCGCGGCGCCGTGCCGATCTGGGCGCTGCCGATCCGACGCGAAGATGCAGTGAGCCCGTCGTTGCGGGTGCGGACCTTCACCGTGCGCACCCTGACGCGCTCGCCGTCGGTCGGCTCGGCCTCGGTGGGCTCGACGGGATGCACGACCGCGTAGGGGCTCGCGTGCGCCGGTGCGGCGGCGGCCGAGCAGAGGCCGAGGCCCAGGACCCAGACGGCGGCGAGATGCGGACGGCACGGGGGGAGGGAACACGTCACCGGCTCGTCACGCGGCCCGTACGGAGCGCGGCGGGTCTTCGGATCACGTGCGGGCGAAGGTTCAGGGCGGTCGATCCCGTGCGCCGGGAGCTGCGTACCTGCGCCGTGCTTCCCCAGAAACCTCGCGCTCTCCCAGGTCCTGGGACACTCCCCACGAGCTCGAATTCCCGGCTCGCGATCGCGCGGGTTGCCCTCATCGCGCCCTGTCTGCTCGCCGCGACCGTCGGCTGCGACAGCGCGCAGGCGCCGCGCGTCCCCCTCGAGGTGGTCGTCGACGCCGGGGGCATCACCGCCTTCGAGAACGCCGAGGGCTACGCCATCACGCTCACCCGCTTCCGCGTCGCCTTCGACGACGTCGAGTTCACGACCGGTGGCGAGATGCACGGCTCGCTGCTGCGCCGGTTCGGCTCGGGCGTGGGCGAGTTGCTCGTGCCCACCGCCTTCGCCCACCCCGGTCACTACGCCGGCGGCGAGATCACGGGCGAGATGACCGGACGGTTCGTGGTCGACTGGCTCGAGGACGGCGCGGTGCTCGGCGAGGCGCTGCTGCTCGGCACCACGTACACCGGCGCGAACTTCGTCTTCACCCGCGCGACGGCCGACGATGGCGTCGCCGCCGACGACCCGATCATCGGCCACACCATGGAGATCGCGGGCGTCGCCACCCGTGGCGGCGAGTCGTGGACGTTCCACGGCTTCGTCGATCAAGAGGAGGGCAAGCGCGTGATCGGCCTGCCGATCAGCGAAGAGATCAGCACGGAGCAGACCGAGTTCCGCGTCGACTCCTCGAGCGACGTCACCTTGGGCCTACAGGTGCTCATGGTCGACCCGTTCGAGCCCGAGACCGCGTTCGATGGCATCGACTTCGCCGCGGCCGACGGCGACGGCGACGGCGATGTCGAGCTCGTCGCCGGCGAGACCCCCAACAACCTGCTGACCCGTCAGCTCCAAGTCCACGACCACTACCGAGTGAGCATCCGATGAAGACCAACACCATCCTCGTCCTCATGACCCTTTCCGCCCCCTTCGCCACCGCCTGCGCGGCCGAGGGCGAGGGCACCCTCGAGACCCGCATCTACGGCGAGGCCTTCGTCGAGGAGGGAATTCCTGCGGATGCGTTCGTCGATGGCTGGGCCGTCACGTTCTCGAGCATGCTCGTGGCGGTCGACGGTGTGTCCGCCGACGGCGTCGAGGATCCCGGTGTCTACGTGTTCGAGCTGACCGAGCCCTCGGGTGGCGAGGGCCACGCGGTGGGCACACTGGTGGTGCCAGAAGGCCCGCAGCAGCTCGACTACCGCATCGCGCCCGGTGGCGGCGAGAGCCTGGGCAACGCGCCGGATCCCGACGCGGCGATGATGGAGGGGATGGGCTACTCCGTGTTCGTCGCGGGGACCGCGACGCGGCTCTCCGAGACCATCTCGTTCGCGTGGGGCTTCGACACCGACACCGCTTACGCCGACTGCGAGGTCGTCGCCGACGTCCCCGCCGACGGCCGCGCGACCACCGTGATGACCATCCACGCGGACCACTTCTTCTACGACGACCTCGAGTCGCCCGAGCCCAACGTCGCCTTCGATCTCGTCGCCGCCGCCGACGCCGACATGGACGGCACGGTGACCGCCGACGAGCTGCGCGCGCAAGACATCTCGGCCGAGGCGCGGTACCAGGTCGGCAGCCGCCCCATCGACAATCTGTGGGACTTCATCGCCGCGCAGAGCCAGACGCTCGGGCACATCGACGGCGAGGGCCACTGCGAGCAGTAGGCCCCGGCGCGCGGGACTGCCCGGCGCCCGGCGGCCGGCCGCTCCGGGGCCCGGGCGGGTCCGGCGGCTGGATCCGCCGCCGACTGGAATTCGCCGCGGCGCCGTCGCAAGGTGGCGAGGTCAATGGGCCTGCCCGTGATCCGAACCTGTCTGGTTGCGTGCATCGCCCTGGTTGCCGCGTGCGCTGCAAAGGAGCGCGAGTCGCCCCAGACCTCGCAGAGCGCCGCGCCGCCGCCGTCATCGGCGAAGGCTCCACCGGCGGTTGCAGCGGCGGCCGCGTCATCTCCAGCGCCGGAGCCTGCGCAGCCCAGCGAGCCTGTGCCCGCCGCACGTGCGGACACCCTCGAGATGACGTTCGTGGGCGACATCATCTTTGGTCGCTACCGTCTCGCCGGCTATGATCCGATCCCCGAAGGCGACTTCGCGGTATTCGGCGAGATCGCGACCCAGCTCGCGTCGGACGTGCTGGTCGGCAACCTCGAGACGCCGCTGGTCCGAGCGCTGCCGCCACGCTCTCCTGTCGGATCGCGGTTCTCGTTCGGGGCCGCGGCGGAGCACGCCGAGCACCTGCGCTCGGCCGGCTTCACCGCCGTGAGCCTGGCGAACAACCATTGGTTCGATCAGCGCGCGGTCGGCATCGACGAGACGCCGCTCATCTTGCGCGAGCTCGGCATCGTGCCGCTGGGCGGTGCGGTGCGCGAGGGACCGGTCTTCCGCGTCGAGACCGTCGAAAAGAACGGCTGGCGGCTCGGGTTCGTCGCGATCACCACCCGCACCAACGCGCCGCTGCGCGAGGGCATGCCGGTGTTGCCGTACCTCACCACCGGCGACATCGCGACCACCGTGGTGCCGGTGGTCACGGCGGCGCGTGCCGATCATGATCTGGTGATCGTCGCGGTGCACTGGGGCGACGAGTATGCGGATGCCCCCGGTCTTGCCCAGATTCGGGCCGCGCACGCGCTCGTCGACGCCGGCGCCGACTTGGTGATCGGCCACCACCCGCACGTGCTGCAGGGTGTCGAGCGCTACGGCAACGGGCTGGTCGCCTACTCCCTGGGCAACTTCCTGTTCGAGAACACCAACGCGATCCCGCGGCTGACCGGCGTGCTGCGCGTGAAGGCGCGCAGGGATGGTCGCTGCCTGGAGCGCGTGGTGCTGCATCCGGCGTACATCAAGCGCATGCCGGTGCAACACCCGGTGCCGGCGACTGGCGGGCTCGGTCGTCAGGTGCGCGATCGGGCGATGGCGCTGTCCGAGCGCCTGGATACGGCGTGGGTCGTCGAGGGCGAGGATCTGGTGCTCGTGGATCCCGGTTGCGGCTGAGGGGGGTGCGGCTGAGGTGGTTGCGGCTGAGGGGGTTGCGGCTGAGGTGGTTGCGGCTGAGGGGGTTGCGGCTGAGGTGGTTGCGGCTGAGGGGGTTGCTGCGCAGCGGCGCGCTCGCCGTTCGACACCGGGCGAGGAATCCCGAACGCGATGGTGCGCGCGCGGCTCAGCGGGGCGTTCGTCGGGCGATGCGATCGCGCTCGCCCATCCAGCCGGTGCACCGCGATCCCTGAGGCCCCAGCGCTGCGAGGTCTGCGAGCGCGGCATCACGCGGCGCTCCGTGCAAGGCGATCGGAACGTCGCCGACGATCCGCGCCGGCTCCCACTCGTACTCGAGCACGCGTCCATCCGCGTTCGCCGTGACCACGAGGACGCCGGTCGTCCGCGCATGGTGGCCGTGGGCGTCGAACACCAGGTTGCCCAGGCTGTACGCGACCAGCTTGCCGCCGTGCAGCTCGATGCCTTGGAGTACGTGCGGATGGTGGCCGACGATGATCGAGGCGCCGGCCGCGAACGAGCGCTCGACGAAGTCGCGGTCGCGCGCCGTGGGGCACGCGCGACGCTCCGAGCCCATGTGCACGGACACGACCACGATGTCGGCCGCGCGCGCGGCCGAGGCGATCGCAAGGTCGGTGTCGGCGAGTGCGAAGCCGTTGGCCGTGCCCGGACGCCCTGGGCCCGCCTGCGTGTGCCAGTCGATCCCGACCCGCGAGAAGCCGAGCACGGCGACCCGTACGCCCCCGATCTCGAGGACGACCGGCGCGTTCGCCCGCGCCCCGTCGGCGCCCGCACCCACCGCACGGAGGCCCGTGCGCTCGACGTGTCCGAGCGTGGCGAGCAGCCCCGCCTGACCGTAGTCCCACGCGTGGTTGTTGCCGAGGCTCACGACGTCGACGCCGGCGTCGACGGCCGCCCCGAGCAGCGATGGCGGCGCGCGGAACACGAAGCGCTTGGACTCGGGGCGGCCGGCATGGCCGATCACCGTCTCGAGGTTGATCATCGCGAGGTCGGCGGCGCGCAGCGTCGGCGCGAGTTCGGCGAACGGATTGCCGCCGGTCGCGAGCGTGTCTCGGATCGACGACTGTCCGTGCACATCGCCGCCGAACGCGAGCCGGATCGGCGGTGGCGGTGGCGGTGGTGTGGCGTCGGGCGACGCGATCGGCATCGTCTCTGGGGCCTGCGGCGCCGGTGCCTGGCGCGGGACGATCGGCTCGGCGCCCTCTACCGCGTTGCACGCGGCCGCGCATGCGAGCAGCGCGGCCGCGGCCCGGTCGCGTCGCCGTGGGTTGACGCGGCCTGTCACGGGTGTCGGCTGGGAGGGCGTAGGGGCGGGCTCGGGCTGCATCCCGCCCGCCGTCGACCGCAAGGAACGCGGCGTTGCAGCGGTGCGCGCGAGACGTGTCGCGGCCTGGAGATGCGGGGTCCTGGTCGCACGACGGTGCTCGCCCTCGCGCTGCGCCCAGCGCTCGACGCGATCGGCGAGCACTCGAGCCAGTTGCCGAGACCGTACGACCAGTCCTCGCCGGTGCCGAGGAGCGCGAACCAGCGCGGCCACGATCGCGTCGCCGCGCTGGTTCGCGAGCATCTCCGCGCGCATCTCATCGCTCAGTACCGCAGCGTCACGCAACGCGACGAGGAAGTCGAGGTACTCCTGCCCGGTCCAGTGCATGCCGCCGGCGAGCCGCGGATTGCTCGCCGAGGGGAGATCGTACGCACCGCTGGGGAACAGGCCCGTGCTCGCCTGCCACGCGGCGAAGATCTCGGCCCAGTCGGCGGCTCCGGTCGCGCGGATGGCCATCAGCCCGGCCGTCTGCATGTGCGCGCCCGAGTCGTGGAACACCACGCCGGGTGCCGTCGCATCGCCCACGCTTGCGCCGTACATCTGCGCGACGCAGCCCGCGAAGTCGCTGCCCGGCAGGTTGATGCACGGCGCCTCGTCGTCGTACCCCGAGGCGAACGCCAGCAGGCTGCGCAGTGGCACGCCGGGAGCCGGCCAGAAGTCCAGCAGCTCGCTGGTCGTGGTGTCGAGCGCGTCGTGGCATCATCGACCGCGCGCCACCCATGCTCCGCCATCGCCTGCCAACCCTCGCATCCGTCGTACTCGCGTCCGCCTTGCTCGCGCCGGTCGCCCACGCCGAGATCCCCTACGCCGATCAGATCACGCCCGGCGCACTGCGGGGCATCGCCCGCGAGCCCGGCGACGCGTGGGTGCTTGGCTACTGGGAGTACCTGCCGGTGAGCTTCGACGATCTCGGCGACGACGAGCTGCTGCCTTTGGTGGTGTTCCTGCCTGGCATCGGCGAGTACGACGCCGACTCGGCGTGTCCCGGCGGCGCCGACTGGTGCACCTCGCAGCAGTGCAACAACGGCGACGGCCTGTGCCGCAACCTGACGTGGGGACCGCAGCTGCTCATGCGCACGGGCGCGTGGGACGACCAGGCGCGGCCGTTCATCATGGTGTCGCCGCAGAACCCGGTCCCGACCGGCTCGCAGCTGGAGTGGAATCTCGACGATCTCGACGCGTACTTCGAGTTCGTCCTCGCCAACTACCCCGTCGATCCGCGGCGGATGTACCTCACGGGGATGAGCCAGGGCGGGCGTGGCACGATGCAGTACGTCGCCGAGTATCCGCGTCGCTTCACTGCGGCCGTGCCGGCGCCGGGGGGCCAGGTGCAGTTCGCCGCGAGCTGCAGCTTCGCCGACACCGCGCTGTGGATCTTCCACGGCGAGAACGATCAGGACGGCAACCTCGGGCCGGGCGTGTTCGATCCGTGCGCGCAGGCCGAGATGCTCTACATCTACAACAACCCCGAGGGGTACCCCGCCCAGCCAGCGTGCGTGGCGGCGGTGGGCGAGCCGCGTCCGGTGGGGCGCATGACGATGTTCGACAACGTGGCGCACTCGTCGTGGATCCAGACGATCGATCCGATTGGATCGGGGTTCGCGGCGAGCGAGTGGTCGATCGACCAGGGCTGCGGTGTCGATGTGGAGTGGCGCGAGTACTCGGCGGTCAACGATCCCGACGGCATCTACAGTTGGTTCCTCGATCTGGATCGGCCCGACGTGGTCGCGCCCGATGACTTCGACGTCGAGGGCACGCAGGCGCAGCTCACCGCGGTGGTCACCGACGACGACGCGGTGACGTGGAGCTGGACGCAGACCGGCGGGCCGGAGGCGTCGCTCACCAGCGCGGACCAGGCGACCGCCGATGTGTATGATCTGGAGCCGGGCACCGAGTACGTGTTCGAGGTCTTCGTGGTGGATGAGGACGGGCAGTGGGATCGCGACGAGGTGACGATCCAGGTCGGGGAGGTGGTGGCGGGGAGCTCGAGTGAGGGGGGGACCACCGAGGTGGCGGATGGCACGGCGGGCGGGACGGTGGATACGGGCGGGACGGTGGATACGGGTGGGACTGCGGATACGGGTGGGACTGCGGATACGGGCACCGCGTCCGGCGGTGCGACCGCGGCGGACGGCAGCGCGAGCGTCAGCGTGACGGCGGGCGAGGACGGCTCGTCGGGCAGCTCCGGCGACGGTGCGGGGCAGGACGACGGAGCGGGCGGGTGCGGCTGCGCGGCGGATCGCCGCGGCGAGGGGGCGGTGTGGATGCTCGCCGCGGTGGGGCTGCTCCGCCGTCGTCGGGGTGATCGCGGAGCGAGGCGACGCGCGCGGTGACCGCGGGGGCTGCCAAGGGCGCAATGCTGGCGCGCAGTGACTGCCCAACGGATAGGCGTTCAGCTGCGAATGAGATGAGCGCAGCTCATGTCATTCGCCAGTTGCAACGGCTGGTTGGGCAGCAGCTGACGACTGGCGGTGGCGGGCACGAGCACGATCGCGGGCGAGAGCGCGGGCTTGGTCGAGGCCGTCGCCGCACACTACCGCATCCCGGTCGCCCCCGCGCGCGTGGTAGCCTGCGCCGCACACGTGGACGCGCACGAACCGACTCATTCGGCGATCGCAATCGAGCGCATCGACTGTCCGCTGTGTGAGGTCGACGACACGATCCCCTACGCGCATGAGAACGGCTATCTCGCCGTCCGGTGCCGGCGCTGCAGCCTCGTGTACCTGCGTGAACGCCCGACGATCGAGGCGATGAAGGCGCTGTATCAGGGCCAGGAGACGCAGATCGATCTGCGCTCGCACATGCTCGACCGCGACTGGCGGACGGCGCTCGCGAAGCGAATGCTCGCGGTGCTGCGACTGCATCGCACGAGCGGGCGCCTGCTCGAGATCGGATCGGCGGCGGGCTGGTTCCTCGCGCAGGCACGCGACGCCGGCTTCGACGTGCAGGGTCTCGATCTCACCGAGCAGCTGTGCGAGTTTGCGTGCAAAGTGCTCGGCGTGCCGACGTTCGAGGGCACGCTCCACGAGGCACCGTTCGTGCCGGGCAGCTTCGCGGTGGTGTTCATGCGCAACGTGCTCTCCCACCTGTCGGATCCGATCGGCGAGCACCGCATCATCCGCGAGCTGCTCGAGCCGGGTGGGCTGCTGATGTTCGAGACCGGCAACGTCGCGGAGATCCCGGCGGAACGCGCGGGATTTCTCGAGTTGCCCGATCATCTCTTTCATTGGGGAGAGTCGACGATCCGCACACTTCTGGGGCGCGCGGGCTTTCGCACGCTCGAGGTGCGTCGCTGCGTCGTGCTGCACGAGCATCCCTGGGTCGCGGCTGCACGCGGTGGGGTCGCGGCGTTCCGACCGAAGCGACCACCGCGAGCGCGCGAGGTTCCGACCGCACTGACCGAGCTACCACCGTCGTCGCTGCGTGGGCGAGTGGTCGGCGAGCTGCGTCAGCGCATTCGCTACGATCTCGGCGCGGCCATGCCGTCGGCGGGACAGCGCTGCACGCCGGTCGTTACCGCCCAGCGCGCGGATTGACCCCTTCCGGCGCGAGGTGCTCGCGCGTGTCACACTCACTCGCAGGACGAGGCCGCGTCGCAGACGCTGACCGTGATCGTCTCGGCGAACAGCTGGCCGTCGGCGTTGCGGCACCCCGCGGCGCCGCAGAAATCGTCGCACGCGCTGACGATGGGGCAGCTCGCGGTGTCGGTGCACGTCGTCTCCTCGACGGGGAACGCGATCGACTCGTCGGCGGCGGGCTCGAGGCCCGGGTGATCGCCGAGCAGCGAGATCGGCACCGACTCGCCGTCGTGCTCAAGCGTTCTGAACTGCGAACCGGGTGGAGGACGACTGCGACATGCGACGCAGTCGCGCTGGTGCGTCGGCACTTGCCCGAGCTGCTCGCGCACACCGAGGCCCGCGCTACGACCTCGGATTGTTCGTGCACCTGCACGCGCTCGTCACCGACGGTGCCTTCCGCCGCTGGCCGCGAGCCGCGGAGGCGAAGGACAGCCTCGGCGGTTTCGAAGCCCCATTGCGATTCCGCGCTGGTTGGCCCACTTCGTCGTGACCACCGTGATCGCAGCGGACGTCGCTGGTGCTCGACGGTCGCCGGCGACAACCTTCGGCTCGGTGCCGCAACCAATGCCGTGCGGATCGCCTCCGAGTGGTTCGGCGGCGAAGACTCGACGCTACGGGTTTAGATGTTGCTGGTGTACCCTGGCGCGTGACCTGTCGAGTCTGGCTGGCGATCGGCGTCGGTGTGTTGGGCTGCACCGACACGCGTGAATCCGTCGTCAGCAGCGAGCCTCGACCGACGCATGCACCCGTGGACCAACCAACTGGGCCGACCGTGGAGCCGACCGTGGAGCCGACCGTGGATCTGACCGAGCTCGACCGACTCGCCCTCGCTTGCGATGGCGCCACGCTGGGCAGCGGATGGGCTGCGCTCGATCCGGCCACGCTCACCGGGCCCAAGGCGAGCGCGAGCGTCCGGCTGCTCGCCCATTGGGAGGCCGAGCGCCGGTTCACCGCCTACCCAACCAACAACACCCTCGATCCAGCTGCGGTCACTTCGTTCGTCGCTGCGCTCACGACAGAGCTCGGCCAGCCGCCGCCGACGTGGTGGGTCGAGCAGCTCGCCAGCGGCAAGCACGACGGTCCCGATCCCGACCACGGCCTCTCGTTTTACGACGTCGGGATGACGGCCAACGGGGATCGCCGCGGCGATCTGGTTCCAGGCCCCGGCACCACCCGGATCCGTCCGGGCGTGAGTTCGGTGTTGAGCGAATCGTCGGGCCAGCTCCACTTCGATCTGAGCGTGGGCCGGCTCGAGCTCGGCCCGCTGCCCACCGATCCCGGCGTCGCGATCGAGGTCGGCCGCGCCCACGCCGGCAGCACCATCTACTACGCCACGTTCAGCCCCGGGGCGGGCGGGTTTCGGTTCCCGCTCCGCGCCGTCAACTACCGCACAGGTCCATTCTGGCAGGCCGAGGTTTGCGGTCCCGATCGCCAGGTACTCGGCGGTCTCGGCTATCTCACCGTCGAGATCGTCGTGCTCGAACCCGAAGTCGGCGGCAAACCCGGGGAGCTGCGGGCCAGCAGTGGGGCGACCGGCGTCGCGGTGTTCACCGCCGAGAGCCACGGCATCGCGCTCGACGTGTTCGACCCCGCGACCGGCGATCGCACGCTCGCGTGGTCCTCGGATTTTTGGTTCGCGCGGCGACTGGGACCAGAGCTGCTCCCGTAGCCGAGCTGCCCGTCGAGCTGCTGCACGTCGTTCGACGAGGCAGTGTGCGCCGCGGTCGCCGAGCGTCCCACTCCGTCCGAGAGCGTGGTCGGGCGGGGCGAGGCGTTTCGTGTGCCTTGGGCCAGTTCGAGCACACTCCGCGTGATCACCAACCAGGGCCAGTGGTGGCGAACCGTGTCGGGCTCCGCGGGGTTCAGCCCGTGCCGCGATGGAAATGCATCGGCGGCCTGCCCGTTCTACCTCGGGTCGCTGGCGGTGAACACGACCGGGATCCTGACGCCCACGGCGGAGTGCTCGGACGGCACGACGGCGACGATCCCGCTGAACTCGATGCAGCTCGAGCTCGCGCAGCCCGCGATCGGTGTCGCCCGGCGGGCGTCGACGCAACGAGGGCTCCCGTGGCGTCGAGCTTGGACTTGCGGCCCCGCTTGATGGCGGCGACACCCGCGGTGCCGTGGGTCTCGAGTCGGCGGCGCCAGGTCGCCAGGTGAGAGCTGTAGATGCCCTCGCGTCGGAGCAGGGCAGCCGGTTCGCCGGGGCCACATGCGGCCGCCTCCTGGATCGGGCGGAGCTTCTCGGCGGGCGAGAACACCCTGCGCCTCTTCGGTGGCACGACCTCACTGGAAGATGCACTCCCCGAGGATGACCCGGGCTTCTGGGACTTCGACATCGGCATCTCTGACTTCGGACTCTCGCCCTGCGCTACACTAAAAGCGAGGGGCGTGGTGTCTCACGAGATGTTGGCACGCAGGGGGGAGACTGGGGCCTGCGTGGACTGAGCCGCTGCGTTCGCAGTGGTGGCGCTCGCGGATCGTGTAGGGGTGCAACCAGGTGCGGCTCGCTCCGTCTGAATGTCGATGATCCGCACGTTCGCGTCCGCGCTCTTGGTCCTGTGCTTCGGCTGCGGCGATCGCGACAGCTCGTCCGACGACTTGACGACCGCGAGCTCGGGCGCTGCGTCCACGCAGGGGAGTTCGGCGTCCTCGGGGAGCGGCATGAATCCGGCAACGTCGGGGACGAGTGCTGACAGCCCGGCCGGGTCCGAATCAGAATCCGGCTCGGCAAGCTCGGCGACTGCCGACGCGGCCTCAGGCGCGGCGGAGGACACGTCGACTGATTTGTCTGGCGGAGCGCCTCCCGAGGTCGCTGGCGGCGTGTTCCTGTGGACGGGTTCCGGCGGCGGTGGACCCGGTACGGACCTCTACCCCAACCAGGTCCTCGCCACGCTGACGGGCGCCGGCGTCGACACCGAACTCGGTGACACCCTACCCGTCGGCTTCGAGCGTCGTTTTGGCACGCTCGTGTACCTCAACCCACGCAGCGACTTCGACCCCACCGTGGATGCCGCGGCTCTCGACCTCGTCGAGGCTGGGGGCCGACTGGTGCTGGTGATGGAGCACTGCAAGAACGGCTGCTGGGGCAACGCCGAGGGCCACAACGAGCTGCTGGGCGCCTTGGGCAGCTCCCTGAGCATGGTGGGCGATGGTGGAGCGCCACTCTCCGACACAGCCCTCGTGCTCACCCCGACGCCGCCGCTGACCGACGGCGTCAGTGACCTCGTCGTCTACTATTCCGGCCACGTCGAGCTGGGTGCTTCCGGCGTCGCGCTCGGAGCCATGGACGGCGGTGAGGCGATCGTCGGTTTCGAACCCCTGGGCTGGGGCGAGGTCGTCGCCATCGCCGACTCCAGCATGCTGGGTTACCGCCTCGCGGCCGGTGACAACGCGTTGTTCCTCCAGAACTGGGGGCAGCACTGATTTGGGTCAACGCGAGCTCGGGCCCCGGAGTTCGGCGCGCGCATGCCGTGGTATGTCGCGCACATGCTGCGTCGATCGGTCGGGCTCGCGCTGGTGCTCCTGGGGTGCGGATCGAAAGCACCCGCAGTCGAGGCGGACCAGGCGACCCCGGGGCCCGTCGCCGGACCGGTTCGGGAGGCGCCGAGTCCTGCCGCGGCGCCGACGCTCGCCGGGCGCTACCCGTCGGTGGGGCACTACCCCGACCCGCACTCATCGCTCCTCGAGGCGCTCGAGAGTCGAGATGCGCCGGGCATTCTTCAGGGGCTGGAACGAACTTTTGCCCCGGTCCGTCCGCATTCCGAGGACTGGGACCGGAGCGGACATGTTCGGCTCACCGGCGAAACGATTGGCTTCGTGCGGGAAGTCGATGGGGAGGTGACGCTGCAACCTGCGCGACCCCGAAGCGCTGCTCCTCGTCGATCACGACGAGGCCGAGATCGCGGAAGCGGACGTCGGTCGACAGCAGCCGATGGATGCCGACGACGACGTCGACCGAGCCGTTCTTCGCGCCCTCGATCGCCGCGGTGCGATACTTGTCGTCGGCGAAGCGACCGAGCACGCCGACCTTCAGGCCGAACGGCTTGAAGCGCTCGCGGAACGTGTGAAAGTGCTGCTGCACGAGCACGGTCGTCGGCGTGAGCACTGCGACCTGCTTGCCGGCCGCCGCGACGCGGAACGCGGCTCGCAGCGCGACCTCGGTCTTGCCGAAGCCGACGTCACCGCAGATCAGTCGATCCATCGGCCGGCGCTTGCCCAGATTGCGCTGCGCCGCGGTGATCGCCTCGGCCTGATCGGTGGTCTCTTCGAACGGGAAAGTCGCCTCGAATTCGCGGTACGGCTCGCCGACCTCGAGATGCGCGAAGCCGCCGAGCGCCTCGCGCTGCGCGTAGATCTGCAGCAGCTCCTCGGCGATCCGACGGACCTCGGCCTCGACCTTCGCGGTCTTGGTCGCGAACGTCGTGCCGCCCATCTTTGTCGAGCTTCGGCGGCTTCGCTTCGGCCGAGACGTAGTGCTCGATCTCGCCGAGGCGCACGACTGGCAGGTACAGCCGGTCGCTACCGGAGTACTCGACGAGCACGTGGAAGGGGTCACGCTCGATGTTCACCGCGGCGAATTCTGCTTCGGCGACCTTGCGGCCCGTCGGGTAGATGTTGTCGTCGAGTTCGCAGCGGACCTCGAGGCCAGTCTTGGTCGTGGTCGCGCTGATGAGGTTGACGA
>JBBQJI010000004.1:0-229731 GCA_038325765.1 Nannocystales bacterium | reverse complement strand
ATCCGCGGCTCGAGAAGCTCGCACGCGGCCTCGGCGTCGCGCGCGGTGAGGGCAGGATCGCGAACACGCAGGAGCGCGCGTACACCATGTTCGCACTCGCCGAGTACGCTAGGTCGCGCGAGAAGGACGTGCCCGCGCTGTCGACCCGTGTCTGGCTGGGCAAGCACCCGACACCCGCTGCGGACCTGAAGGGTCGCACCCCCGCGCCGGTGCATCGAATCGGCTCCGTCGAGATCGGCGCGACCGATCCCCAGGTCACGGTGCAGCGCATCGGCAAGGGTCGCCTCTACTATCGCGTCGGCATGTCGTGGACGCCTGCCGACGCCGGCAAGGTCGCGGCGAGCAACGGCTTCGCGATCGCGAGATCGCTGCGCGCCACCGACGGCAAAGGCACTGCGATCGCTGCGGGTGATCTCGTCGCGATGGATATCGTGGTCACCATCGATCGCTCGCAGCGTTACGTCGCCGTCGAAGTACCGCTGCCACCGGGGCTCGAGGCGGTCGACACCTCGCTCGGCAAGGGGGGCCGCGCGCGCGTGCTCGCTGGTGGCCGCGGGAAATGGGTCAGCCACGAGGAGCTGCGCCGCGACAAGGCCGTGATCTTCGCGGACCTGCTCGGCCCAGGCGAGCACCACACGACCGTGTTCCTCCGTGCGATCGCGGCGGGCACCTACGACATGCCACCCGCCGAGGCCCACGCCATGTACACGCCCGAGCTCCGCGGCAACACGGCCCGCACCAAGGTCGACATCGCACAGCGGAAGTGATCCGGCGATACTCTGACCATATCGCGAGCGCGCCACCTCCGTCGAGCGCCGAGTAGTGCAGGTGCAACTTCACGTCGGTCACCGTCGACAGATCGATCGCGTTGCGCGACGCCGGCAATTCGATCCGCCACGTGCTGATCGCGCCCGCGTTCTCGAACGGATGGTAGCGCGGATCGGAGAGCCCGGCCCCGACGTCACGGACGAACAAACCGGGATCGTCGAATGCGTTGCCGGTCACGATGCCGTGCACCGCCGCGAACTGATCCGCAAAGCGAAGATCGGTGGTCGGCGCCGGCTGCCGCGGGTAGCCATCGCCGATCGTGGGCACGAGCCGTACGCTGGTATGTAGCAGCGTCGCGACACACACGACGTTGTCGTCCTCGCGTGCATCGGGTCGTTCGACCGTGATGCTCGCGTGCACGATCCTCCGCTGGTAGTGGCCGGGATCGTCGCGATCGAACAGCGGCTCCTCGACCGGCACGTCGCAGTATCCGGTGGTCAGCAGCGCGAACAGCCGATCCGGCAGCTCGCGACGCAGCGACACGGTGCGTGTCGTCTCCTTGCGGCGCACGTTCAGCTCGAGATACGAGCTCTCGAGTCGGCGCAGGTCGTGGGCGAGGCTCTCGCCGGCGAGCAGGCCGCGTCGCAGGCTGTCCCAGTGGCCGGTGCCGATCACCGCGCTGTCGACGAGTCCCAGCTCGAAGCGATAGCAACGCTCGGCCCGCCGCGCCATCGACTCCGCGAGTCGAAACGCGCGGAAGTACACGGCAGACAGCTGGCCCACCATCCAGTCGTAGAGCGCCTCGGTCGCGATCTTCGGCCGCAGGAAGTCCCACTCGGCATCGAGCTCGTCGCCGGTGCGGCCGAGCTCGTCGAGCTCGAACTGCGCGATCAGCAGCCGGATGTCGGCCGCCGCGAGTTCCTTGCCCTGGCGCTTCTTCTCGTAGTCGGCCTCCTTGCCCTTCTTCTTGGTCTCCTTCGCGCGCTTCTCGGCGTCGGCGAACGTCTTGACGAGATCGGCGGCCTTGTCGATGAACTCGGCGAATTTCTCTAGCGCCTTTCCGACCTTGTCGATGGTGCGACTCACCGCCATGCCGCCCGTGATCGCACCGGCTTGAGGAGTACCCCCGATTCCCGCGACGCCAGCGTAGAACTGCGGGACGGTAGCCGCGGTCCCAGCGGCGAGCTGCGAGATCATCGAGAACAGCTTCTGCGCCACCGTGAACCATTTCATCGTCGCGTAGGTGATCTCGAGCTCGCTCATGAACGGTGCGTGTGCGGCCCCGTCGATGCGGTAGTCCTCGAGCTCGATCGCGTACTCGATCGCACGCTCGAGCGCCTTCGCCTCCTCGACCTTCCACGCGAGGACCTCGCCTGCGTTTCCCGGTCTCGTCTCGGGGCACAGCACGCTCTCGCGCGCGGCCGCCGAGCTGCTCGCTGCCTATATCGGGAGCCCATACTTCCCCGGCGGCCTCGGTGAGTTCACGGTGAGAGCCGGCGAGTACCTGGTGTTCGGGGACGGCCCGAGCACCGTACTTCGACGGCACGGCGCGCGACGATTGAGCGTGGGCGCCACGCCACGCCACGCCAAGCCACGCCAAGCTCGTCATGCTGCGCCCCGTGCCCGGCGTCTGCGGCCCAGCGCGACGAGAAGCAGCCAAGGCGCGACCAGATTCCTCCCGGGGCCCGCTTCTGTCGCACATCCGCAGCCACCCCCGCCGTCGTCCGCGCGCGGGCCGTCGCCCGTGCTGCCGGTATCGCTGTCTGTACCGGAGCTGCCCGTGTGCTCGTCGGATACCTCGCCCCCGTCGTCACCGGGCTCGACGAAGCACGAGGCCGGAGCCACGGCGGCCAGCGCCGCGCCGCCGACCCGCCATCCGCCGCGGCCGATCTCGACGCGCACCGCGAGCTCCAGCGCCGCCACCGGGATCGCCAGCTCCCGCGCCGCGCCGGGCACGAACTCGGTGTCCCAGGCGCCGTCGTAGTCGTCGTCCCACCGCGCGGTGGCATCGTCTCCACCGGCGGGATCGAGCGCGAGCGTCGCGACACATCCCTCGTCGGTGGCGACGAAGTCGACGGTGAGTGCGACGTCGACGAACTCGGGCGGCGTCGTCGCCGGCTCGCCGTAGACGAGCGCGCGCGCGTCGAGGCGGCCGCGTCCCCAGTGGTCCTCGTCGCCGACGCGTTCGTCGACGCTCGCGCGCTCGCGCAGGCGCTCGCGCACCTGGGCGGGCGTGAGGTCGGGCTCGACCTCGAGCAGCGCCGCGATCGCAGCGCCGGCGTGCGGGATCGCGGCACTCGTGCCGATGAAGCGCCGGTAGTTGTTCTGGGCCAGCGGCGGCTCGAGCCCCACGGCCGCCGAGTCCGTCGACGGGTAGGGCCCGATCGGATCGCCGGGCGTGACCAGATCGACGGTCCGACCGTCGTCGATGCGCGGCCCACGTGAGCTGTAGTCGGCGAGCCCGCCCGGTCGACGATCGCGATCGTCGAAGTGCGCTGCGCCCACGGTGATGCAGGTGTCGGCGGTGCCCGGCGAGCCGAGGCTCGATCGCGGATCGTCACCCTCGACCACCGAGGCGACGCCCGTGGACGCGAGGTCGCGCAGCACCGCGAGTACCGTGGTGTCGGGTGCAGCGTCGTGCTCGCATGCGAGCTGCCAGGTACCCGCGAGATCGACGCCCTCCGGCGACGCGAGCTGGGCGCGGACGATTCGGGTGCCCGCGGTGGTGGTCGTGATCGACAGCGTCACCTCGCCGCCGTCGAACGGCGTGGGGGTGTTCGGGACCAGCGGCATGACCGTGCCCCGGGGGGTGACCAAGGCGCAGTCGAGGGCCACCGCGGCATCGCGCCAGTGGGTGGTGATCCACAGCCACTGCACCGGGAAGTCGAGGTACTGCGCGGGGACCTCGGCGGTGACGATGTGGGGCGATTCCCCGGCGACGCCGCGCGAGTGCTTGCGCGCAGCGCCGGCGTTGCCGGTGCCGCAGACGTTGACGAGCCCTTCGGCGGTGGCTTCGTCGACGACCGTGTCGAGGCTGCTCGTGCCGTCGAGCTCAACCCAGTACGACGCGTACTCGTGGAGGATCACGCGCGCGCCCTCGTCCCGCGCCCACGCGACGCCCGCGGCGATCGGCGCCTCGGCCAGCCGATCGAAGAGCAGGACCTCGGCGTCGGGTACGAGGCCACGGTGGCGGCGGAAGAGCAGATCCTGCCCCCCCACGAGGATGCCCAGCACCGCGGTGCCGTGATCTTCTTCGGCGGCGGTGGTGCGGCCCCACGTCGCGAGATCGACGCCCCGTCGCAGCATTCGCGCGCCATCGCTCACCGCCGCGATCTTGGACGTGCGCAGCAGCAAGACGCGCTCGTCGAGCGTGATCGTGCCGTCGCCGTCGGCGTCGTCGGGCACGAAGAGCGGCTCGCCCCAGCCCGGCGTCGCCTCGCCGTACGCGGGCCCGTAGCCGCGGATCCCGTCGTCGTCGAAGTCCGCGAAGAGATAGTCGGTCGCCGGCTGCAGCGCGCCGTCGGGCGCCTCGTAGTCGATGTCCTCGAAGGAGCGCGCGAAACGGGCACCGTAGTCGAGCAGGATCAGGCGCTCGTCGTCGGAGATCAGGCCGTCCAGATCGGTGTCGACCGCGTCGACGCCGGGCGTGAGCACGCCGTCCCCGTCGACATCCACCCACGGATACGCGCCGCCGTCGGCCGCGAAGAAGTGCGGGTGGTAGATGTCGACGCCGGTGTCCATCGCCGCGATGCGGACGCCGCGGCCGCGTGGGCCGGCAAGCGGCACCGGACCGTGGGCCGACGCCGAGGCCATCCCCGACGGATCGGACGGGCCCACCGCGAGCGCCTCGACCGGCGGATCCATGAACACCTCGGCGCCCGCAGCAGCAGCGGCGCGAGCGAGCGTGCGCGCCGTCGCTTCGACCACGTCGAGCCGACCGAGGCGTACGGGACCGCGTGGGCCCATGCGGGGCCGCACCCCGTGCGCGGCGAGTGCCGCACGCACCGTGCTGCGCGCCGCTGGATCGCCCGGCAGTCGCACCGTGGCGACCAGCTCGCGGTCGGGGTCGCGGTCCGCGATGCGGCGCAGCTCCGGATCGACGGCGGCCTCGTGGAAGGGCCCGGCGCTCGCGATGAGCACGAGGGGAGCGAGGGCGGCGTGCGCAAGGGTCATGGCGGGACTTCTCCGGCCCGGCTGCAATCCGTCAGCATCGGATCACGGTGCGCGCGACCTGCGGGCGAGGGCGTGCCGATCAGGTTGCCAGGGGACCACAGGCAGAAGGCCGCGCCCGGCGGCGCAACCCGAGACCGAGCGCGAGGACCAGCGCGAACGCCGAGGGCGTCGCGCGATGGTCGCTGGCGCACCCGCAGCCAGCGCCACCACCTTCATCCACGCCGGCCCCCACGCCGGTCGACTCGGTCCCGCCGGTGCTCGAGCGTCGGCTCGCCGAGGCACGGGTAACCGACGCTACCGCGGGTCGCGTGCGGCGAGCCACGACGAGATCGTCGCCGCAGCTCGCGGAGAGTCCGTCCGCCGCCCGTCGCGTGCCGCGACCCCGATCAGCCTTCCCGAATCCCTCTTTCATTGGATCGTTGCGCCCCCGGGCCGCACTCTCGATCCATGGTCGGCGTCACGGCCCGTGATCCTCCACGCCCACAGCAGGACCACGCCCCGCGGCTCGGGCCCGTCGGTGCCATCGCCGCGCTCGTCGGTTTCTACGTAGGGGCGCTGCTGGTCGCGTGCGCCCTCGTGGTCGTCGCATTGCTTGACGACCGTCGAGCTCCGTTCGGTGCTCGCGCACGAGCTCGGTCACTTCCATGGCGGCGATACGAAGATCGCACCGTGGCTGTTCGAGGCGCGCGCGGGATTCGTGCGCTCGATCGTCGATCGGGAGCGAACGTCGAACTTCGTGGGCGAGGACTTCGGTCCGCGCCAGTTCTCGATCGTGGCCGCCGCCCGCCCATTCTCGCCGGATTCCGCGAGTTCCTGTCGACACCGCAGATCGCGGCGAATATCGAAGCGATCCGGGCCGCTGCGAGTGAGCACGCGGAAGCAGACGAGTACGACACCCATCCCCCGCTCTGCGAGCGCATCGCCGACGCGCGCGCACTCGCCGTACCGACCGCGGATCCCGACGCCCGCCGCGCGCGCGCGCCGGTCAGCGACGTCGACTGGATCGAGCGCAGGCTCGTGCATTTCGGACGTAGCGACGAGGCCGAACTCGACGCGATCGCCTGGGCCGACGTCGCTGCGATCCACATATCCAGATGGCGCGATGACGTCTCGAACTGGCGCCCGTATCTCGCGTACACGTCGATGACCATGATTCCGCGCGGCGATAGCTGCGTCGGCACGCGTTCGAACGACGCGGCCGTATGCTCGGGGACCCGACCGACGAGGAGCTCGAGTCGGGATCGGCCGCCAGGTGGTCGGCCGCGATCGGCGTGGCGCTGATCGACCTGGGCTGGACCGCATCGACCTCCCCGGGTGACGCGGTCGTGCTGCGCTGGGGCGACGTCGAGTGTCGACCGCGCCCGGAGGTCGCGCGCTGGCTGTCCGGCGAGACGACGGACGAGCAGTGGCAGGCACGCGCACGGCAGATCGGCCTCGAGGGCGTCTATCTGGGGGCGTCGGTCATCCCGACGGCGAACTGAACGCCGCGGAGACCCCGCAGGTATTCGCGAACCTGCGGTTTGGGTTGGAGTTTCTTGGGCTCGACCGGGTGCCGGCCGCAGCCGAGGTCTCGCACGTTCAGTGGTGCCAGCGACCGGCCTTCGGCGACTCGGTCGGCCTCGCGGGGGAGCGGGCAGGCGGGGCGGATCAGCGCCGGCGGTTGCGCTCGCGCCGAATCCGAACGAGCGCCTCGACGTCGGCGAGGTCCGACAGTCGACCGACCGCACGCTTGTTGCGGATGAGAGCGTCTAGCCCGAGGTATGGCGTGCGACGACCGAAGAAGAGGCCGGGTGATCGCCCCTTCCATGCTGTGGACCATGTGACTCCCGGAAGCTCGCGAATCACGTCGATCGCACCCGGACGGTCCACGAAGAGGCGGAGGAACGTGCGCGTCGCATCCTCGACGGTCACCTCTGACCCGAGGAATTCGGACAGCGCCTGTGCGAGCAGAGCATCGAGCCCAGGTCGCCGCGGAACGAACACGTCGACGTCTTTGGTCGCGCGCAGGTACCCAGCGTGTGCGACCGAATAGCCACCGACGATCAAGAACGGCACGCGATGACGCTCGAGCGTATCCAGAAACTCGACGAGGTCGTGTTGCCAGCTACCGGCCTCGGGCGACATGTCGATCTCGCGGGGAGCGGGCAAACTCGGCGGCGTCGCGACCGCTCGCGAGCCACGCAGCCTCGAAGAGCTCGGCGACGGCCCAGCCCGCGTCCGCACCCGGTGATGGGCGCGGGGGCTGGAGCTGCGACGGATCGTCGGTTGCGATCAGCAGGCCGCGGCCGCGCGTGGGTCGATTCGGCAACCGCGGACATGATGCCCGACGCGAGGACCGCTCGCCAGCAGCTGCATCGCTCGCGACGCCTGGCTCGGGCGGTGCGCTCGCGGATGTCACGGCCCGGTCGCGCGTCGCAGCAACCACTCGATCGGACCCTGGTCGCACGCGGCGAGCCAGTCGCGGCTGAGCCCGGCTTGGCGTGCAATGGATCGCGACGGCGATCGCCACCGCTGCGGTCGCGCCGACGTGGCCCAGCCACCCAACGCGGGGCCCGCTGGCTGGCCACCTGGCCGCGAGCCGCCGGCGACCGACGTGTCCCCGACGTCAACTAGGGGGATCGCTCGAGCTCGGCGATCACGGGCTCGAGCTCGGCCCGACGCTCGAGCTCCTCCGTCGCGCGGCGGGCTGGCGCGCGACGCGCGTGCAGGCTGGAGTCGGCACGGCGCCCGATCGAATGGCCGCTGGGCTGAAGCAATCTCGGGGTCATGCGATAGACGCGGCTGTCCGAGGGCGCGTGTACGGACGACGCACCTGGCCACGGTCAGCCACGAGGATCGGACGCTCCGCGAGTTCCGCAAGGCAAGACCCGCATCCCGCCCGAGGCCGGCGTCGCCCTGCGCCGCATGGTGCGGATCAAGGGCGTCGAGCACCTGCTCGCCGACGATCAGCTCGACGACGCGCTGGCGTGGGTGCGCGAGGCCCAGGTCATCGACGCCCACGATCACGAGGCCGCCGAGCTGCTGGTGCGCGTGCTCGCGAGCGAGGGCGATCGCGCCGGGGCCTGGGCGCCCTCGCGGCGTCCGACCCCGACGACGCCCCGCTCGATCGCACGCGGCTGTGGGTCGAGCTGACGCGCTGCTCGCCGAGACCAACGGGGCCGATGCGTTGGCGAATATTCTTGTCGAGTCGTTCGTGATCGGGTTTGCTTGGCATGTCGCGCTCGGACGCGTCGTCGACATGGAGAACGGATGGCTGGGGTCGCCGAGCGCCGCCACGATGCTCTCCGGCTCGCCAGGCACATCCATGTCGCTTCCGTACCAGACTACGCTCCCGTCGCCGTACGCGGGCGCGACACAGAGTTCGAGTTCGTCCTGTCGCCCACCGAAGGCAGCCCGCGCGTCGTCGTCGTCGGCACCGCGCGGGTGCGGCGCGACGGCGACGAAGCGCGCTGACTGCACGGCGCCGGCGTGGTCGGGCGCTTCCTCGACGCGCTCATCGACTGGTACTGGCAGCACGGCGCGCGGAAGATCGTCGTCGGCGTCACAGCACCGGGCGCGACCGGCAACCTCGTCTGCCCGCGCCGACCGTCTCCGCCGCGAGAACCCAGCCCGTTCGCCGCCGCCACTCCCGCTCACGGCCGCCCATCGGCATCGGCCCGCGCGGTGCGCTGTCCTGCGTTCACCATGCCGCTCCGCCGTCACCCTGCCGGATCAGGGAGCGCCGAGCAGCCGCGGGCGACCGTGGCGACCTGCGAATTCTGAACGCTTCCCCTACCCGCCTCGCGACCTCGCGACGGGGCGGCCGCGCTCACGGACTCGGAAACCCCGTGGGCGGCACGCCGCCGCCCGCACCGTGCTGCGCGGCCAACATCGCCGCGGTCGCCTGCGCGGCGAGATCGGCCCCGCCGGAGAGCTCGCGGCCCAGCGCGCGGCCCATCTCGGTCTCGATCTCCACGACCCGGCTCGCGCCGGCCGCCATGAGGATCCGCCCATGGCGGTGGGTGCTCGCGCGGGCGACGATGTTCTGGATGCCGACCTCGCGCAGGGCGGCGACAGCGAGCACCGCGCCCTCGAAGTTCTCGCCGACCGCCACCACCGCGACCTGGCAGCGGTGGGCCTCGATCGATCGCAGGGCGTTCGGATCGGTGGCGTCGAGTTCCAGTGCATAGGCGACCTTGTTCTTGATCGCGTCGATGTGACTCATGTCGTTGTCGATGGCGACGACCTCGCAGCCGCTGCCGGCGAGCGACTCCGCCAGGGCCGATCCGAAGCGTCCGAGTCCGATCACGAGAATGCGTCTAGCCATGCTGTTGGGTCCTCATCCGATGGGAAGGCTCTCACGGGCGAGCCGGTACGGTGGCCGCGTGTGTTCGGCGCTCGCGACCGCCAAGGCGATGGTCAAAGGGCCGCAGCGACCCACGAACATGGTCACGATGATGATGAGCTTGCCGGCGATCGAGAGGGTCGGCGTGATGCCGGTCGACAGGCCCACGGTGGCGAACGCCGACACCGCCTCGAACAGCAGGGTCTCGAAGGCGTGGGTCTCGGTGAAGCCCAGCAAGGTGATCGCACACAGCACGATGAACGCAGAGATCGCCGCGACCGCGATGGCGCGGCGGAACACCTCGGGGCCGATCGCCCTGCGCCCGAGCGTCGGCTCGTGGCCATGGAGCTCGCCGCGGAGCGTGGCGTAGATCGTCGCGACGGTGGTGGTCTTGATCCCGCCGGCGGTCGAACCGGGCGATCCGCCGATGAACATCAGGACGCAGGTCCACAGCAACGTGGGGATCGCGAGCACCGAGATGTCGACGGTGTTGAACCCAGCGGTGCGCGTGCTCACCGAGTGGAACAGCGCCGCCATGACCTTCTCGCCCCAGTTCAAGTGGGCGAACGCGCCCCGGAACTCGAACGCGAGCGTCAGCGCCGCGCCGCCCATGATGAGGATCATCGTGGTCCACAGCACGACGCGGGTGACGAGCGACATCAGGGGCACCGCCGGTGCCTCGCGGACCAGACGCCTGGCGATGCGCCCGCGCAACGTCAGGACCACCTCGCGCATCACCGGGAAACCCAGGCCGCCGAGCACGACGAGGCCCATGATGATCGACTGCACGCCGAAGTCGTCGGCGAACATGATCAGGCCGGTGGGGAACAGCGCGAAGCCGGCGTTGCAGAACGCGGAGACGGCGTGGAACACCGCCATCCACGCCGCCGACTGGCCGTCGATGCGCGGGTCGCCCGAGAACTGCAGGTAGAGCAGCACCGCGCCCACCGCCTCGACCGCGAGGGCGCCCACGACGATGCTCTGCACCGTGGTGCGGAGATCCCCCAAGGTGCGCGCGTCGAGCATCGCCGCGTAGCGCAGCTGGGTCTTCAGCGCCGTGTCGCGGGCGAAGCTCAGGGCCAACGCCGCGAGCGTCATGATGCCGATGCCCCCCAGCTGGATCGACAGCAGGATCACGATCTCGCCGAAGAACGTGTAGGTGGTCCCGGGGTCGTTCACGACGAGCCCCGTCACGCACACCGCCGAGGTGATCGTGAAGAGCGAGTTCACGAACGAGATGTACGCCATGTTCTCGACCGCGACCGGCAACGTGAGCATCATCGTGCCGACGAGGATCATCGCCGCGAAGCTGCCCGCGAGCATGAGCGCAGGGCGTTGGGCGAGCTTGAGCGCGAGTCGGCCGAGCCTGGCGGGCATCGCCTCGGAGAAGCCCTGCAGGACGCCGACGACGAGGAAGAGCACCACGTAGGTGCGGGCGGCGCGGTCGTAGCCCTCGGTCGGCTGGCCGTACTGCTGCGTGAGGATGAAGGCCCGCGCGACGAACAGCGCGAACATCGACAGCAAGATGATGGTGTCGGCGCCGAGTAGCGCGCCGATGCGGCGACGGATCCGCAGGCTCCGCGTCCGGAACAGACCGAACACCAGACCGATCAGCAGACCGAGCATGCCGAGCACGGCGAGGGTGCCGGTGGCCGGACCAGGCCACGCGAGGTCGAACACGAGTGTCGCGACGGCGACGATGACTGCGAGGCTGCCGCGGATGACCGTCCGCGGCTCGGCCCCGAGCGGACCGTGCACCACACGACCCGGCCTGGGCGCCGCCGCACCGGGTGCCACCGGCGGACCCGATCCAGGTAAAGGCTCAGGTGCAACCGCCATGTCACGGGACGGTGTTCCCGGTGGCCCTTCTTCGACCGGTGGCATCGGGCGTGATTGAAGCACAGCCGACAGCCGCGGGGTATGCTCCGAGCTCGACGATGCAACGCCGCCATTTCCTCCGCGCCAACTCGGTCACGATCACAGGCTGGGCTCTGGGCTGCGGCGAGTCGTCGTCATCGACGCCGCGCGAGGTCGTCGACGGACCGGAGCACTTCCCGCAGTCGGTCGCGTCGGGTGATCCCCGCCCCACGTCGGTGATCCTGTGGACCCGCGTCGACGCCGCGGACGACGTCGAGATCGAGCTCGAGTTGTTCGCCGATGCCGAGCGCACCATCCCCGCGCAGTGGGACGAGGACGGCGGCCACGTCCAGCTCGCCACCGCCGACCACGACCACTGTGTGAAGTTCCGGGTCACCGGGCTCGAGCCCGACACCGTCTACCATTACCGCTTCGTCGTCGAGCGCGATGGCCAGCGCCTCGGCAGCCAGATCGGCCGCACCCGCGCCCGACGACATCCGGATCTGGCGCGACTCCACCTTCGGTCGGCACGTGCACCTCGTCCTCACCGATCTCCGCACCCACCGCAGCGATCACCTCGTGCCCGAGGACGCCTATCCGGGCCACGGTCGTCCTCACTACGGCCCAGCTCGAGGATTCAGGCGGCGTTCCGGACGACGCGAGCGGCTACATCGTCGACATCGACGCCTTCGAAGGTGGCGCCTACGCCGAGGCGCTCCGTGCCGCTGCGACGGCGGCCGACTACCCCGCTTCTCGTGTCGCCGGCTCGGTCTCGGCCTCGTGGGTGAACGACGTGCTCGCCGACTCGGGCTCGGACCTCGCGCCCATCTACGACGCGGCGCTCGCGACGTTGCCGCGGGGCTACGCGTTCGTCGACCTCATGAGGACAGCTACAACTCGCGCGACAGCCTGTTCAGGAAGGCCTACTTCCGCGTGGAGGCGGGATCGGCCGAGCTGTACCAGGACTTGGCGGGGGTGTGGCGGCGGTGGGATCCCGCGACGCAGACATGGGTGTGAACGGGCCACGCGTCCACGCGACCGCCGTCACACCCCGATGAACGGCAGCATCTCGTGGCTCGCCGCGAGCACCGAATCGGGATGGGCTGCATACCCCGGGTCGATCCGCATCGGCCCGTAGCCGCCGTACGAGGTCTCCTCGTAGTCCTCCGGGTCGAGCCCCATCGCTTGCAGCACGGTGCCGTAGTACTGCTGCAACATCAGGCCGAACCAGGAGTACTCCGGGGTGTTCTCGCTGGGATACATCGGCCACGGACCAGGGTGTGGCTGGCCGAATTGGTTGCCCATCACGGCGGTGTTGCGATAGTCGCAGAAGCCCCCGGTGGCGACGGTCCCGCCCGCGCCGCCGGCCAGCACGATGCCGCAGTCGATCGCGTCGTGGGTATAGATTCCCGATTCCTGCGTCCACGCGACCAGGCACGAATCGAGCAACGTGCCGCCCTCGCCGTCGTCGATCGCGTCGAGGCGGGCGATGAAGTCGAGGTACACCGACTCGAAGAAGCGCTGGTGCCCGTCGCGAACGATCTGCTGGCCGAACACCTGCGCCAGGGGATCGTCGGGGCCCTCGATCGGCGCGTCGACATCCGCGCGGTGGGCGACGTCTTGGTGGTAGTCGGGGCCCGAGTAATCCATCAGCGCGTCGGCGGCGAATGTCGCCACGCGGCAGGTGTCGCAGCTGAAGGCGATCGCCACGACCTCGCCGAACAGCTGGTAGTAGGCCGCCTGCGACTCCGGGTCGGTGCCGAAGCCGGGCTGATGGAAGAGCGACTCGGCCTCCTCGCTCGGCGGCTCGACCGTGCCGCAGCTCTGCACCGCCTGCAGTCGCGCCTCGAAATCGACCAGCCGCGCGATGTGGGCGTCGAGCCGCGATCGATCCTGTGCCGAGATCCGCGCGCTCTGCCGCAGCCGCTGGTAGTCAGCGAGCACCCGGTCGACCACAGGTCCGCGGGGCACCTCGCTCTTGTCCGGGGGCGTATAGATCTGGTTGAACAGATCGATCGACCGCCGCGACGTGGGCAGCGCCTGCAGCGGACTGGTCGGATCGAACGGGTTCTGGTGCCCGAGCGAGATCGAGTAGTGGGGCCCGACCTGGATCGATCGGACCGCGGGCACCTGGGCGTAGAACTTCGGCGAGTACGCGAGCACCTGATCGATGGTCGGGCGGCGTTCACTCTCCGGCGCCAGCGCGGTGTCGTGTCCGGCCAGGTTGCCCAGGTGCACGCCGGTGGTGTGAGCGAGGTAGAAGCCGGCATCGAGCCCGCGCAGGACGTTCATCTTGGCCGCGAGTCCGCTGGTGAACACGCCGGAGTCGGCGCTCAACACCGGCGACAGGCCAGCGACGCCGCCTTGGACGTCGAGCTGCAGCGCGCCGTGGCGGATCTGGTGGCCGGCGAAGCTCTGGGATGCGGTCAGGGTCTCGGCAGCCGGGAACATGTTGGCGCCGCGGATCCCGGCGTGGCCCGTGGAGAACGCCGCGAAGCGCCGCGGCAACCCACCGCCGCCGGCACGGGCGTCGCGGGGCGCGAGCGAGTCGAGGAATGGAATTGCCAGCAGCGCACCGCCGGTGCCGCGCAGGAACATGCGGCGGGTTGCGCCGGGGTTGGTTCGAGGACGCATGACTAAGGAGCCCCTTCGATGGTCTTGGTGCGGAAGTCGGGTCGCAGCGCGATCTCGCGGACGACTGTGCCCAGATCGTCGCCCTCGGTGAGCGCCTCGTGCATCAGCGCGAGCGTGCAGCCGTCGGTGGTGTCGTCCTCGACGCGGCCGAACGTGAAGCGGAAGTAGCGGCGGGCGAAGCACGCCTGGGGCTTCTCGCTCTCCAGCATCAGGGCGTTGAGCTCCGCCGCGCTGGACGCAGCGCGTTCGTCGTCGCCGGTGATGTTCGGCACCGCGGTCGTGTCGATCGGCGCCTCGGCGATCAGGGCGCCGGTGAGCTTGTCGAACACCGGCTCGCTGGTGCGATGGCGGCCCAGGGCGTCGTAGTCCTCGGTGATGTAGCCCAGCCCGTTGATGTAGCGGGTGTGGCACGTGGCGCAGTCGGCCCGCGCTTCGCTGATGGCCTCGGCGCGGGCGCGCGCGCCCAGGCCGGAGTCCTCGATCCCCATCGCCACCGCCATCGCATCCGCGGGCGGATTCGGCACCGGATCGCACAACAAGGTCTTGCGCGTGTAGACCCCCTTGAGCACCGGATGGGTCATCGCGCTGCCGCTGGCCAGCACCAGCGCCCGGGTGACGAGCCCCTCGCGCCCCGCAGGCAGCTCCGGCGGAGCGCCGCCCGACCACACCGGCACCCCGTAGATGCCTGCGATGTCGTCGGTGCGCGCGAAGCTGAGGTTCGAGCGGAACCACGCGACGAAGTCCGCCGCATCGCCGAGCGTGTAGTGAGCGCCCATCTCGCGGAGTTCGTCGACCATGTGCCTGCGCGTCTCCGGGCTCGGCTCGAAGCCGTCGAGGAACGCGTCGTAGTCGGGCATGCCGACGCCGGCGTCGAGCTCGGCGACGTGCGGAGGATCGAGCCACTCGCCGTAGAATTCGCCGATGGCCTCGGCGCTGCGCGGGTCGTGGAACAGTCGCTCCACCTGTGCGGCGTAGCCCGCATCGTCGAGGAGCTCGCCCGCGTCGGCCGCGGCTACCAGCTCGTCGTCGGGGATCGTCTGCCAGAAATGAAACGAGAGCCGCGACGCGAGCTCGTGGGCGCCCAGCGGCGTGCGCGGTCCGACGGCGTCGCCGTAACCCTGCTCGACGAAGTACAGGAACTCGGGCGCCGACAGCAGCACGCCGATGATGTCGGCGAAATCCTCGCCCTCGATGGTGTCGCCGGCGACGTCGACGTAGAACGCGACATCATCCTCGGTGAGGGGTCGACGCAGCACCCGCGGCGCGAACCTGCGTACGAAGGCGTCGACGCACTCGGCGTCGTTGCCCGTGTCGGCATCGGTCGCGCAACCGCCCGCAGCGACGGTGAGGCGACTGGGATTGTCGGCGATGGCCCGACCGATCGTCGTCCCGACGTAGTACGAGCCCTCGACCGTCTCCTGGAAGATCGACTGGTCGAGCCGCCGCAGTCCGCCATAGCGGGCGTCGGGCCCGGAGCGAGCGTCGACGGGGATGCCCCCCATCCGCGAGCTCGCGGCGCCGATCACGAGCTCGACATCGTCGGGTACCAGCAACGCCACCAGGTCGTGGACGGCGTGGGTGTACTGCACTCGCGACAGCCGGCGCAGCGGCAGATCGGCGGGCAACTGCGTCGGGTCGCACGCGAACTGGCTGGTCTCGAACGGCTCGTCGGGCTCCGAGGGGCCACCGCCCGGATCATCGGTATCGCCCTCCGATGCGCCGCCTTCGGGGTCGGCCGCCCCCTGGCTGCCCGAGTAGCACGCGGGAGCGAGCGCGAGCAGGAGCGCGCCCGCGACGACAACGCCCGGGACGGCGACGCCCGGGACGGCGAATGTGAATTTCGGATGCGCGGACATCGGTGCATCCCCACGACACGCCCGTTGGCAGCCGTGGGTGAAACCAGATCGCACGACGCCGCCGCACGCACCCTCACCTACCTGAAGCGCAACGCAATGGAATCCTCGGTCGAAAAAGCTTCACCCTCACGGGCCCGCGGGCGCATCGTGCCATGACGGTCTTCGATGTCGACGCCCCCGAACAAGGTCACTGTCGCGAGCGTGGTGCTCCTCGCAGCCGTTTCAGGCTGTTACTCCGGGCTCGGTGGTGGTGGTGGCGACGGCGGTGAGCAGGCCGACGGCGAAAGCACGGCGGCCGACGGCACCGCGGGCGCCGATGCGGGCGCGGACACCGGCCTCGACGAGTTCGAGTGCGACGCCGACGCGGTAGCGCCCGAGCTGCCGCTGCGGCGGCTGAGCAAGACCCAGTACGAGTCGACGCTCGCCGACCTGGTCCGCTGGGCGCTGCCGACCGATGCCGACGCGATCCTCACCGAGATCGATCCGCTGCTGGCGACCGTCCCCGACGACGCGCGCAAGGCCCTCGCCGGCGAGACCCACGGTGGCTTTCGCCGCCTGGATCAGACAGTGCACCAGTCCCACGTCAACGCGTCGTATGACGTCGCGCTCACGTTGGCGCGCGAGTTGGTCGCGACCGAGCCACGGCGCACCACCGTGGTCGGCACCTGCGCCACGGATGCCGACACCGGCAACGACGCGGCGTGCCTCGAAGACTTCATCACGCGCTTCGGCGCCAGGGTCATGCGCCGCCCGCTCGAGCCCGACGAGCTGCCGTTGTTCCGCGACGTGTTCGATGGCGACGGCGCGGCCCAGGGTATGGATCCCGAGGGCCTCATCGATGTCATCACGCTCATGCTGGTGTCGCCGCAGTTCCTCTACTTCGTCGAGCACGGCGACGCCGCAGTCGAGGGCACGACCGACCGGTTCTGGCTCGGCGGTCACGAGATCGCGTCGCGGCTCTCGTATCACTTCTGGCAGACGACGCCCGACGATGCCCTGCTCGAGGCGGCGGCCTCGGGCGCGCTGCTCACCGACCTTGGCTACGCAGCCCAGGTCGATCGCCTGATCGCCGACCCGCGTACCGAGGTGACCTTCGGCGAGTTCTATCGCGAGTGGCTGTGGCTCGACGACGTGGCGCCGATGGACGGCCTGATCGGCACACCGCTGTTCGACGCAGTCCGAGGCGACTTCGAGCCCGGCCCCGAGACCACCGCCAACATGGTCGCCGAGGTCGTCGACATGGCGCGGTGGTACACGTTCACCAGCGGCGGCGCGTTCGAGGAGCTGTTCCTCACCGATCGTTCGTTCGCGCGCACCGAGGACGTCGCGAGCATCTATGGCGTTCCGCCATGGCAGGGCGGCGAGCCGCCGGTCATCGACGATCCGGCGCGCGTCGGCCTGCTCACCCGCGCGGCGCTCGTCGCCACCGGCGGCAGCAACACCCGGCCGATCATGAAGGGCGTGTTCATCCGCAAGGGCCTGCTGTGCGAGTCCGTGCCCCCGCCACCCAACAACGCCGCCGCCATGCCGCCCGAGCTCAGCGACGAGATGACCACGCGCGAGGTGGTCGAGGAGATCACCGAGCAAGAAGGTTCGGCCTGTGCAGGCTGCCACTCGACCTTCATCAACGCGCTGGGCTTCGCCACCGAAAACTTCGATTCGCTCGGCCGCAGCCGCACCGAGCAGACGCTGTTCGACGCCCAGGGCAACGTGGTCGGCGCGCGCCCCGTCGACACCACGAGCATCCCGCAGATCGTCACCGGCGACATGCGACCGTCGTCAGGCGCCGCCGATGTCGCGGGCCTGATGCTCGAGAGCAACAAGCCGCAGGCCTGCCTCGCCCGCAACCTCGTCCGCTTCACCATGGCCCGCCCCGAGGACGAGCTCGGCGACGGCTGTGCGCTGCAGGACGTCGCCACCCAGCTGGTCGACGGAGTGCCGCTCGTCGAGGTGCTCCGCGCCGTCGCCCTGCGTCCCGAATTCCGCCAACGCCGCTTCGAGTGACCGCCATGACCACGCCGAACAAGCCTCTCCTCGCGCGTCGCCAGTTCCTGCACGGCATCGGTGGGTTCACACTCGCCCTGCCGGTGCTGCGCTCGCTCATGCCCAGAGACACCTGGGCCGGCGATCCGCCGTTCGCCGCCAACCCCCGCTTCGTCGCGTTCGCGACCGAACACGGCGGCGTCTGGGATGAATTCATGTTCCCCGGCGCCGCGACGCTGACCGACGAGCAGTCGTACGCCGCCCGCACCGTCCGTCGCGGCGACATCGCGCTCGCCGTCGATGGCAACACCGCCCGGATCTCACCGGTACTGAGCGGCGCCGCCGACGTACTGACCCCGGCGCTTGCCGCCAAGCTCAACGTGATGCGCGGCCTCGACCATCCTTTCTACATCGGGCACCACAGCGGTGGTCACCTCGGCAACTACGCCGAGAACGACGGCAACGGCGCCGACGGCCAATACATGCAGGCGTTCCCGCGGCCGACGATCGACCAGACGATGGCGTACTCGCCATCATTCTACCCGGATCTGTCGACGATCCTCGAACGCTCCCTCGTCGTCGGCAACCGCATCTCGTGGGGCTGGTCGAGCCCCGAGAGCGGCACCGGATCGATCCAAGAGCTGCCGCCAGTGTTCTCGTCGCTCGAGCTGTTCAACCGCGTCTTCGTGCCGCAGGACGACGTCATCACCAACCCCCGCCCGCCGGTGGTCGACCGCGTGTTGGACCAGTACCGCGCGCTGCGGCAGAGCGATCGCCGGCTCTCCACCGCCGATCGCCAGCGCATCGACGACCACCTCGAGCGCCTCGACGAGCTGCAGCGGCGGCTCGCGGTCGTGGTCTCGTGCGGCGATGTGCCGGTGCCCACCGCGAATTCCACCGACGAGTGGGGATCGTCGTTCGCCTACGATCCGGCGGCGCAGCGGCGCTTCTGGCAGCTGTTCAACGACGTGATCGCGGCGGCGTTCGTCTGCGGCACCAGCCGCATCGCGGTGCTGCGCGTGACCGACAACTTCTCCGACTTCCAGGGTGACTGGCACCAGTCGGTCGCCCACGAGGCCCTCACGCCCGACGGCGGCGCTCAGAACACGCTGTGGACCGCACACCAACGGTTCTTCGAGGACGTGATGCTGGATCTCGCGCGCAAGCTCGACATCGACGAAGGCGACGGCGTGACCATGCTCGACAACACCCTGATGATGTGGTCGCAGGAGTCGGGACTGCACACCCACGAGTCGATCTCGAGCCCGGTGGTCACCTTCGGCAGCGCCGCGGGCGAGATCGCCACCGGGCAGTACCTCGACTACCGCAACCTCGACGACGACGGGATGGCGGGGTGGGGCGACGGCTCGTCGCAGCAGCTGCACCCGGGGCTCTGCTACAACCAGTGGCTCGGCAACGTGCTCTCGGTGATGGGCGTGCCGGCCTCGGAGTACGAGTCGGGCGAGCACGGCGGCTACGGCGAGGTGTTCATCGGCGACGGCCGCCAGCAGTTCTATCCGTCGGCGGTGTTCGACGCCGCGGGCGACATGCTGCCGTGGCTCGCGAGCAGCTGATCGCCCGTGCGACCGCCTGCTCACTCGCAGGGGGTGTCGACCATGCCGACCGCGAGGTCGCGGACCCACACCTCGCCGGTCGCGCCTTCGACCTCGGCGGGCGACCACACGGCGCCGTCGTCGCTGTACGCGAAGTTGGTGCCCATGGTGCCGACTGCCGCGAAGACGCCGTCGTCGTGGGCCACCGCCCGGGCCTCGATGCCGATCTGCCCGAGCTCGGTCCACGACTCGCCGGTCTCGGAACGAAATACGCGGTCGCCGGTGACCGCGAGAAAGGCGTCGTCGGTGCGACCGAGGTCGCGGATGTCACCGCTGACGGGATCCGCGAACGCCGTCCACGTCGCGCCGCGATCGGGCGAGCGGCACAGCGTGCCCGTGGCCACCAGCACCACGTCGCCGCGCATCTCGATGTCGCCCGAGTGCTGGATCGGGTTGCCGCAGGCCGGATCGTAGCCGGTGCCCTCGGTCCAGCTCGCGCCACCGTCCTCACTCACGACGACGAAGTTGCCAGCCGGGTGCTGATTGCCGCTCTGACTCTCGACCGCGGCGACGACCAGGCCCTCGTCGCCGAAGCCGCGCACCTGCCGGAGCTGTTCGGCGCCCGGCGGCAGCGTGCCCGGCTCGGCATTCCACGTCGCGCCGTCAGCCGAGCGCCACATCGACGATCCGAACGCGATGAAGCCGGCACCATCGTGGACGACGCCCGCGGTGTGGCTGCCGTAGCCGACGACGTCGCCACCGTCGAGGAAGGCGCGCGCGGGCAGATCGGTCCACGTCCGACCATCGGGCGAGTGCAGCAGGTGACCGGGTGCGCCCCACCCGAAGCCGGCGACGAAACCGCCTGCGCCGTGGGCGACCCCGCCGAAGGCGGTCCATGGCGTGTGATCGCCCCGCTCGTCCGAGAACGCCTGCACCGACCAGCTCCGGCCCCGATCGCACGAGGTCGCGGTCCAGCCGCCGTCGCCCAGCGCCACGAAGACGGGGATGCCGGTCTCGGTCTCGCCCGACGTGCTGCCGGTGTCGGGATCGGACTCGCCCGCGTCGGAGGAGCCCGAGGATCCGCTCGGCGCGGTGGTGGAGCCGGCGGTCGATACCATCGAGGGATCCACCTCGCCCTCGTCGCCCGTCGGCCCGGATTCCGTCGTCCCCTCGCCCGATGTGCTGCCATCGTCGGCGGTTGCCGAGCTCCCCTCGCCGGCTGCCCCACAACCCGTGATGCCCAGGACGACCGCGATTCCGAGCAGGTTGGATTTCTCCATGATGCGTTGTGCCGATGACGGCAGGTTTCGGGTGAACGAAGCCACGAAGGTGGGCGGTGGCACGGATCGATTCCCTCGCCGCTGTGCCCGTGGCAACGTCGACGCACGCGCTGTTCCGGGTCGACCGCGTGGCGCGGCATCCCCGGGACCCCTTCGTCCTGCGCATGAGCGTGCTCGTGGCAACGATCCTTCCTGGGGCCCTCAGCGTGCTGAGGGTCCTCAGCGTGGGGCCGGCACCGGCGACGTCGGCGGGCAACGAACAGATCGTGGTCCAGCTCGCCGAGGACGACGGCGCCGCAGCCCACGAGCTCGCCACGTTCGTCGAGCGCTACGGCGACAACGCAGCGCCGCGGATCCGCGTCGGCACCCCGGATCCGAGCCGCTCGCGACTCGACGCGGCGCAGGGCGCCTGCAAACCCGGCACCCTGGGCGTGTTCTGGCTCGATGCGCAGCGGCCCGAGGAGTGGCGGCTATACGTGCTGCCGTGCGCGACGATGCGGCCGCTGGTCCGCGAGATCCTCGTCACCGCGGGCGCCGAGCAGGCGTCGATCGAGGCGTCGTGGCAGATCACGCGCTCCACCGCGACGGCGCTCGCCGGACGCCACGCGCTCGACATGGCCGAGGCCAACCCCGCGGCGATCGACGAGCCGCCCGTGACGGAGGAACCACCGCCCGAGGCTCCGGGATTCGCACCACAGCCGACCGAGCTCCGGCCGCCGGCGCCCGCACGCCCGCGCGCGCGCGTCGGTCTGCACGTCGGCCTCGGCTACGCCGGCGAGGCGCTGGCCCGCGCCATCCCGTGGCGCAGCGGCGTGTACGGCACGATCGCGTGGGCCGTGCGTCCGCGCCTGCGCATCGGTGCGGGCTACCAGTTCCTCGCCCCCGGCAGGCTCGACGAGCCGCCTGGATTCCGCGCGTGGCACCACAGTGTCGCGCTCACGGTGGCCGGCGCGCTGCCGCTGGCGCGACGCCTCGCGCTCGAGCTCCGCGGCGGCCCCGAACTCGAGCTCGCACTGTGGCGCTCGGACGATCGGGGACGCGTACGTCCGCGGCCGATCCCGCGCGTCGGGGCCGACGCCGCGCTGCGCGTCGAGCTCGGCCGCGGTGTCGGGCTCGAGTTGGGCATCGGCCTGACGGTCGCGATCCTCGACGTGGACTTCGTGACCTGTGTCGCCGCACCGACGGAGGGCGGCAGCGACCCGGTGTGCGCAGAGGGTACCCGGCGGGTGGTCGCCGACACGTGGCGCGTGCGCCCCCGCACCCGCGCCGGCCTTTCCGTGCAATTCTGAGGGCAGTGCCGAGCTTCGCTCACCCGGATCGGCCCGGCCGCGCGTCGTCTTCGCTGTGGGCATCGCCCTCGCCATCGCTTGGGACGCGGGACCGTGGGGCTCGCCGATGAGTCATGACGCTGACATCGCGTTGGTGCGCGCGGTGATCCGCGCCGATGCCCGCGCCGAGGTCGAGCTGGTGCGACGGCTGATGCCCGTGCTGCGCGCGGCCGCCCGCACGATCCTCGGCAGCGGCAGCGACTCCGACGATGGCGTGCAGATCGCACTGATGCGGGTGCTCGAGCGGGCCGACTCCTATCGCGGCGACGCGCCGATCGAGCGCTGGGCGCGGACCATCGGTGTGCGCGCGTGTCTGCGGCTCAACGAAACGCTGCGTCGCCATCGGCCGATCGACGACGCGGTCGACGAGCAGCATCCGCAAAGCGACGACGACGACGGTCTCGTCGACGATCTGCCGGGCCCGATCACCGAGTACCTCGACCGATTGCCCGAGGCCCAGCGCCAGGCCCTCGTGCTCCGCCATGCGCTGGGGTATTCCGTCGCCGAGGTGGCCGAGCTGCTCGACGTCCCGGTGGACACCGCGAAGTCGCGGCTGTTGTTCGGTCTCCGTGCGCTGCGCAAGGCGATCCGCCGCGACCGCCTGGTCGGCCTGCGCGGCGGCGCGATCGGAGGCGGGCGTGGTTAGCCCCATCGATCGCGTCGAGCGGATCGGCCCGGCGCAGGACGATGCGGTGACCGCCGGACTCGCTTCGCTCGGCCGCACCGCCGCGGCCGATGATGCCGACATCGCGATAGGCCTCGGCGTGGTCGCGTCGTTCCGCGCCGCCCGGCGTCGACGCGCCCGCGCGCGCGCCGTCATTGCGACGAGTGTCTCGCTCGCCGCCGCGCTCGCGCTGGCGTGGTTCGTCGTGCCGACCGCCGCCACCCGCGGCTTCGAGATCGAACAGGGCAGCTTCCTCGTCGAGCAAGCGCGCGTCCTTGCGGGCGACCGGGTCGAGAGCGGCGTGTGGCTGGTGGCCGAGGGCGCCCCCGCCTGCCTCCGTGTGGCCGGCCGCCGCGTCTGCGGCGACGTCGGCACCCGCATCCGCGTGCTCGATGGCGACGCGATCGAGCTCGGCGATGGCCACGTCACGACCGACGGCGCGCTGCAGATCGTCACCACCATCGGCCTCGTCCACAGCCAGGCCGGGGGCGAGGCCGGGGGCGAGGCCGGGGGCGAGGCTGGCGCCATGGATGTGACGCTCGACGCAAGCGCCGGCGAGATCACCGTGGGTGCGTGGGCGGTCACACTGGTGCACGACGGCGGCCGTACAGAGCTCCAGCCCGGGGCGCGGGCGGGCCTCGCTGGTGCGCCCGTCACCGAGCTCGCGGCGAGGACCACCGCGATCTCCCAGCCCCCCACCCCGAGCACTTCCGAGTCGCCGCGCGTCGCCGCGGACTCGCTGCGTACGCGGCCCGGCGCGAAGCCACCCCGCGTGGGGCCGCCCGCGGCGAGCCCCGGTGCTCTGCTCGCCACCGCCCGCGATCAGGTCGGACGGGGCAAGCTCACCGCCGCCGAGGCCACCTACCGCGAGCTGCTCGGTCGCTTCCCCGACGCGTCGGAGTCGCGGGCTGCCCTGGTGTCGCTCGGGCGCGTGCAATCCGAGCGCGGCCGCCATGCCGCCGCGCTCACCTCGTTCACGCGCTACCTCGATGGTGGCGCGGGTCCCCTCGGCGAGGAGGCGCACTGGGGCCGCATCGAGGCGCTGCACGCCCTCGGTCGCGCGGACGAACGCGACCGTGCGATCGAGGCGCTCGCGGCCGCCCACCCGCGCAGCGTGTACCTGGCCAAGGCCCGCGCCCTCGCGGCGCGGTGACGGCCGCGGGCCTACGGGCGGTGACGCAGCCAGTGCGCGAACGCCCGCATGATCCACTCGTGCACGATCGCCTGGGTGGCGCGATAGACCCACCACGGCAGCCGCGGCTCGAAGTCGCGGACGATCGTGAGCAGCGTGGTCTCGCCCGGGATCTGACGGAACTCGAACGAGCCGCTCTGATCCGGCACCGCCAACGCACCGCCAGCGAGGCGATACGCGAAACGGCTGCCGTCGTGGGCGGCATCGACTTCGGGCACGAGCAGTAGCATCACGGCGCCCACGCCACGCAGCGCGAGCGCGACCGATCCGTCGTCGCCCACGGTGACGCGGAGAAACCACCCCATGACGCGGCCGCACCAGGCCGCGTACTGACCGGCGGCCCACGCGGCGTCGCGGCCCGGCGGCAAGGCCATGCGCTGCACCGAGGTCACGGTCGATCGCGTCGGTGACGACCGCGACGCCGACGCGAACGGATCCACGTCGAGCGGCGTCTCGCCCTCGATCGCGCGGCCCAGGGCCTCCTCGAGATCGATCATCGTGCGACCCGCCATCTGCGCCAGCGCGTCGTCGCGCGCGGTCATCTCGTGGCGCAGGCTCTCGACCAGCGGCTTGGCCAGCGCCCTGGGCACGCCGGTGACCAGCGACAACCACAGCCGCGACAAACCCGGCGAGAAGTAGCGCACCTTCAGCCACCACCGCCGCCTGCCCGAGCGCGCCGCGACGCGCTGCATGAGGTGCAGGTAGCTGACGACGTCGGGCGCCGCGATGTCGAAGGTGCGGCCGAAGCAGCGGCGCTCACCGATCGAGAAGTCGATGAGCGCCACCACGTCGTCCAGCGCCACCGGCTGGGTCCTGGTCTGGGTCCACCGCGGACAGATCATCACCGGCAACCGACGCACCAGTCGCGACAGGATCTGATACGACGATCCCGCGACGCCGAGCACGATGCCGGCGCGGAGCACCGTGACCGGCACGCCGGTGCCCGCGAGCACGCGCTCGACCTCGAGGCGGCTGCGCAGGTGCTCGGACAGCGCCCCGTGCTCGTCGGCGATCAGGCCGCCGAGGTACACGATCTGCTCGACGCCGGCCTTCGCCGCCGCGCGGGCGAAGTTGTCGGCGCACAGCACGTCGAGGTCTTCGAACGACGCCTGGGTCAGGCGCGAGGTCGGCAGCATGCTGTGGACGAGGTACACCGCGAAGCGGGCCCCCACGAGGGCGCGCACGGTCTGTTCGAGCGACAGCAGATCGCACCGCACGAAGCGCTCGAAGCCGTCGGTCCCGTCGCGATCGCGGCGCGACAGGCCCCGCAGCCGATAGCGCCCCGCCATCGCGGCGCCGAGCGACCGCCCGACGAAGCCCGACGCGCCGGCGACCACGACGAGATCGCGAGGGGGCGAATCGGGCATCCGCAGGACTCTACGCCGATTCGGCGCCGGGCCCCGCGGCGATGCCGAGGGCAGTCACTCGACGCAGACCTCGAGATCGTCGACGGCGACCATCCCGCGATCCGTGTCCACGCCGTAGGTCTGCGCCATGATGAGCACGCCGCTCACCGCGAAGTCGGAGTGCTTGGCCTGCGTCGTCAGCGGCGTGAAGACGACACCGTCGTCGGAGGTCTCGAAGTGGACGAGGTCGCCCTCGGCGCGGATCCCGATCCACGGCGGGTAGCTCTCGACCACGAACACCTTGCGATAGACATCGACGAGCTCTACCGCGCCCACCACGGTGACCTGCCCGCCCGTGAGCTGGATCGACAGCGACGCGCCGGTCTCGTCGCCGACCTGCAAGAACAGCACGACGGGCCGCGATGCCTCAGGTGGCACCGGCACCCGTAGGCGCGCGTGACCGGTGGTGAACGGGAACACGTGATCGTAGGCCCCGACGACGCCGGTGTCCCAGACGCCGGCGCTGGGCGGCGTCATCTTCAGTATGCCCGCGCCCTCGGAGATGCTCGCGTCCTCCTCGACCCACGCGTTCCACATCGCGCCGATCGTCGCGTTCTCGAAGTCGTCACCGAAACAGCCCGGCGCCGAGAACCCCGAGCCGTCGGTTGCCCCTGTGTCGGTCGCGCCCCCGCCCGACGATTCGGCGGTCGTGGCGATCGGCTCGCGCGAGCTGCCGCTGTCGCCAGCCGCATCGGCATCTTTGGCCTCGATGTAGCCGACGATCTCGTCGCCGCATCCACCCGCGGCCACCGTCGCCGCGACGGACGCCATGCGTGCCCAACTCCGCATGGGATCACGATAGACCAAACCGGCGCCCGCCGTCGCGACTTGCGATCTCCCTGCGCGGCTCCGAGCGGGCAACCGAGTTGGCGCTCTGTCCTTCTGGGGGACCGCACCGGTCCCCCTTCCACCGGGCAAAGCCCGGCGGAACCTTCCCCCTCCCAATCGCTGGCGCTCTGTCAGTCGAGCCAGAGATCCCAGCGGGGCTCGCCGACGACGAGCGCGCCGGATTCCTGGACGTACTCGCGCTGGCCGCCGCCTGGTTGTTCGAGCAAGAAGCCATCGCACGGTCCGAACACCTGCTGGAGCTCGTCCGGGGTGCATGAGGGCAGGTACGCCCGCAGCACCCGCGGATCGTAGAAGCGAAACAACACCTCGCGTCCGTCGGGCAACACCGCCCGCAGCAGCGTGGTGAAGTGATGCGCGACCACCTGCCGGTCGGCCGCGCTGCGGGTGACCACACCCCATGCGCGGCCGCGACCCATGGTCGCGAACGTGGCGCCGAACGTGGACTCCGGCGGCATCGGCACCAGCCATGGCGCCGCGCGGGTGAGCGCGAGCGGGACGTCGTCTCCATACAAGCAGATGCCGCGGGCACCGGGCTCGCGCACGGCGGCGTCGATCCGTGGATCGCGAGCGGCGTCGACGACGGCCCACACCCGCGCGGGGCGGGCGTCGGCCTGGGTGCGCACCAGGGCGCGCGCGATGATCCCGTTGATGGTGCGCTTGGCCTGGGCCACGGGCGCTCACGCTATCATCCGAAGGCATTCCGGGGTTGGTACACTGCGACCACGATGCGCTGGCAGCTACGTGAGGGCCCCGACGAATTCGCACTCGCGCTGGGACGCACGAGCTCTGCCGCGGCACACCAGGAGGACGCCGAGTCGCGCGTGCTCGATGCCGACGAGGCGACCGACGTCCTGGGCCGCCTCGCCCGCGATCCCCGGCATATGCACACGTTGCGGGACGTCTACCTGACGCTGGTCGAAGGCGGCCGCGGCCGCAGCCTCAGCGACTTCGTCGTGGTCGCCGGCCTCATCGAGTCCCTGCACATGGCGCGGCTCACCGTCCGTGGCCTGCCCGTCCGCATGCTCCGCACCGACCTCCGCGACGGCCCCGGCGAGGCCGACGCGATCACGAACCTCCGCGACCTCGCCAGCTTGGCGGTCGCCCAGCCCGAGCCCTTGCCGGAGGCGCCGCCGAGCGCTGCGGTGCTGCATCAGATCGAGATCCTGCAGCGGGCCGCGGCCCAGGGCACGCCGTTTTGCGAAGAGTGCGAGTGCGACTGACCGCGGTTCAACCCCGCGGGCGTCCGATCATCGCGGTGGTCGAAGCCGCGAGTTCGATCCGTCGCGGAGTGCGCCGCGTGTCCGCGATCGACGTCGAACACCGCCGCGCGCTCGAGTGGTCGGTCGCCACGGGCGGCTGGGAGCTCCTCGGCGCCGACGCGGCGATCTGATGCGGTCGCCCGAGCGCTGTTCGCGAAGCGCAATCCAGTCGTCGACGCAGCGAGACCCGACACGCCGAGGGGCTCACGCGCGACCACGTGTGCTGCTGAACCCGATGCTCGTCGTCGAGGCGCTGGTGCACAGCCGCGTGAACGCGGGACGGTGGATGCTGGAGGAGACCCTCGCGGAAGGGATCGTGAGGCTCGAGGCGATCGACTGCGAGATCACGCTGGACGAGGTGCACCTGAAGGTGGTCAACGCCCAGGCGTGATCGCCGGCTCAGGCCTGCGGGCCCGCCGGCTCCGCCGGCACGAGCACCACCTCGACCCTCGCGGTCTCGCCCGCCTCCGTCTGCAGCCGGCGGATCTTCCCCGCGTCGCACACGTCGCGGGACACGGCCCCCAGCACCGCGATGCGCTGCGCCGTGTCGATCACGGTCACCGACTCGACCTCGACCGCGAGCCCACGCTTGGCCTCGGTCTTGGCCCGACGCACCTCGCCGAGCACCGCGGCGGCCACCTCGAGGCCGAGCGCATCTCCCACGCCAGCGTGCACGCGCAGCGGCGCCGACTCGGGCCACCTCGCGCGATGCACCGAACCCTCACGCCACCAGCTCCACACCTCCTCGGTGACGTAGGGCAAGATCGGCGCGAACAGGCGCAGCAGGGTCTCGAGCGCCACGCGCAGCGCCAGCTTGGCCGAGTCGGCCGCGGCCGCACCGTGGCCTCCGTAGGCGCGGTGCTTGACGAGCTCGAGGTAGTCATCCGTGAAGCGCCAGAAGAACGACTCGGTGCGCTCGAGGCTGCGCGCGTAGTCGAAGCCCTCGAACGCGGCCGTGGCTTCGTCGACGAGCTCGGCCAGCCGCGCCAGCATCGCGCGATCGAGCGTCTCGGTGACCGCCGCGCCCGGCTCCGGATCGCCCAGGCCCAGCGCGAAGCGGCTCGCGTTCAAGATCTTGATCGCGAGCTTGCGACCGATCTTCATCTGGCCCTCGTCGAACGCGGTGTCCGTCCCCGGCCGGCCGCTCGCCGACCAGTAGCGCACCGCATCGGCGCCGTACTGCTCGAGCAGATGCATCGGCGTGACGGTGTTGCCCTTGGACTTCGACATCTTCTTGCGGTCGGGGTCCAAGATCCACCCCGACAGCGCCGCGTGCTTCCACGGCGGACAGCCGTGCTCGTGGTGGCTGCGGACCATGGTCGCGAACAACCACGTGCGGATGATGTCGTGGGCCTGGGGTCGCACGTCCATCGGGAACACGCGCGCGAACAGCTCGGGATCGTCCTCCCAGCCACCGGCGATCTGCGGCGTGAGCGACGAGGTCGCCCATGTATCCATCACGTCGGGATCGCCGACGAAGCCCCCCGGCTGGCCGCGCTGGGCCTCGGTGTAGCCCGCAGGCGCGTCGGTCGAGGGATCGATGGGCAGCCGATCCTCGGTGGGCACCATCGGCTCGCGGTAGTCGACCGCACCCTCGGCGTCGAGCCGGTACCACACCGGGATCGGCACGCCGAAGTAGCGCTGACGGCTGATGAGCCAGTCGCCGGCGAGGCCGCCGACCCAGTTGTCGTAGCGGTGCTGCATGTAGCCCGGATGCCACGTCAGCTCGCCGCCGCGGGCGACCAGCCGTGCGCGCAGCTCGTCGTTGCGCCCGCCGTTGCGGATGTACCACTGCCGCGTCGCGACGATCTCGAGGGGCCGCGTGCCCCGCTCGTAGAACTTGACGGGGTGGGAGATCGGCCGCGGCTCGCCGACCATCTCGCCGCTCGCGCGCAGCAGCTCGACCATCTTCTTGGCGGCGGACTTGGGCGTGAGCCCTGCGAGGCCCGCATACGCGGTCACGCCCGCCTCGACGTCGATCCACGGCGGACACTCGGCCGCGAATCGGCCATCGAACCCGATGAGCGCCCGCGACGGCAGATCGAGCTCGCGCCACCAGGTGACGTCGGTGATGTCTCCGAAGGTGCAGATCATCGCGATGCCGGTACCCTTGGCCGGATCGGCGAGGCGATGGGCGAGCACCGGCACATCGACGCCGAACACCGGCGTGCGCACGCGGCTGCCGAACAGCGGCTTGTAGCGCTCGTCCTCGGGGTGGGCGACCAGCGCCACGCACGAGGGCAGCAGCTCGGGCCGCGTGGTGTCGATGCGGAGCTCGCCACCATCGCCCTCGCGGTGGAAGACGAGCGTGTGGTACGCGCCCGGCGTCTCGCGATCCTCCATCTCGGCCTGGGCGACCGCGGTGCGCTCGTCGATGTCGTACAGCGTCGGCGCGTCCTGTTGGTAGGCCTCGCCGCGGGCGAGGTTGCGCAAGAAGGCCCGCTGGCTGACGCGCCGCGACTCGGTGCCGATCGTCGTGTACAGCAGGTTCCAGTCGAACGACAGCCCGAGCCTGCGGAACAGCGCCTCGAACGCGCGCTCGTCGAGCGCGGTGACGTCGAAGCAGAGCTCGACGAAGTTGGGCCGGCTGACCGCGATGGCGCGGTGATCCTTGGGCACGTCACCCGAGAACGGGGCCACGAACGCAGGATCGTGGGGCAGCCGCGGATCGCAACGCACGCCGGTGAAGTTCTGCACGCGCCGCTCGGTGGCCAGGCCGTTGTCATCCCAACCGATCGGATAGAACACGGCCTTGCCGCGCATGCGCCAGAACCGGGCGATGGTGTCGGTGTGCGTGTAGCTGAACACGTGGCCGACGTGCAGCGAGCCCGAGACCGTCGGCGGCGGCGTATCGATGGCGAACACCTCGTGGCGACCGCGGGTGCGATCGAAGCGATACACGCCCGCGGTCTCCCACGACGCCGCCCACTTGTCTTCGAGGCCGTCGAGGCTCGGCTTGTCCGGAACGCTGCTCATGTCGCGGGCAAAGCTACCGGCAACGCCCTCGCACGGTCCAGCGCGCGTTGGCGATCGCCCGACCCCGCGTCCCGATCACGACCCAGTTCAGGGCCCGGTCGCGGCCGGCGTGGTCTCGCACAGCGCCGTCTCGCCCAGGGCGCACGCCTGCTGGCGGTAATGGGACGACATCGCCGCGCTGCGCTCGACGCCGACGCCCTCGGCGTACGACCGCGCGAGCATGCTGCAGGACTCGGCGTTGCCACCCTCACACGCGACCTGGTAGAGCCGGGCCGCCGCCGCGTCGTCCTGCTCGGCCCCGGCACCGCGGGCGAGCAGGCCACCGAGGCGGAAGCACGCATCGGCGCTCTCGGCCGCGCACCCACGCTGATACGCCGCGGCCGCCGCGTCGAGACGCGCACCGTCGACGAGCCCGAGCTCGTGGACCTCACCGAGCACCACACACGCGCCCTGGTCGAGATCGCAGGCGCGCACCAGCCACTGCAGCGGCTCGTGGCCACCATCGGCGCGCCCCATCCACGCCAGGTGCACGCACGACGGGGCGTGGGCGTCGATGCACGCGCGATCGAAGAGACGCGCCGCCGCCTGCGGATCGCGGGGACCACCGACGCCGTCGAGCAGCATGCCGGCGAGGTACTCGCACGCCTCGACGGTGCCGCCATCGCAGGCGACCCGGTACAGGACACGGAGCTCGGCCTGATCGATCCCAGCGCCGCCATCGACGGTCGCCGCCCGGCCGCAAGCTTCGAACAGACCGCCGCGGCAGGCATCCGCGTAAGCCTCGGCTGCACGCGCGTTGTCGACGGCCACGCCACCACCACCCATCGCGTGGAGATCGCCGAGCAGTGCGCAGCCGCGGGCGTCCCCGCGTTCGCACGCCTCCGTCAATCGGGTGCGGGCAAGCTCGCCGCGGCCGTCGTCGCGCGCGCGCAGCCCGATGTCCACGCACGAGGGGCCATCGCCGAGCTCGCACGCGCGCTGCTCTGCGACGGCGGCGGCCTGCTCGTCGGGCCCGATGAACGTACCGGCGCGATAGAATCCGGCGAGCTGACGACACGCCGCGGGTGAGCGGGCCTCGCACGCCCCGGTGAGGTGGGCGATGCCGGCCTCGACATCGCGGCCGGTGCCACGACCGTCGAGTTGGGCGAGGCCGAGTAGGTAGCAGGCGTGCGGATCGCCGGTGGCGCAGCCGCGTCGCCACCACTTCACCGCGCGGCGCGGCGACGGGGTCGACTGACGTCCTTCGGCGGCCAGCTCGCCGGCACGTGTGCACGCCGAGGCGCGGCCAGCCATGCAGCCCTGCGCAAAGAGATCTGCCGCGCGCACCGGATCGGCGGGCCGCAGCTCGCCGCCGAGGTGGACCTGCGCCGCCTGCTCGCATGCGGTGCCGACGTGGTTGGCGCAGGCGAACTCCCACAGCGACAGCGCATGGAATCGGTGCTGCTTCACGCCGTGGCCGCTCCAGTAGGTGGCGGCGAGGCGGTCGCAGGCGGCGATGTCGTCGTGCTCGCAGGCACGGGCCAACGTGTGGGCCTGGCGCTCGAGCGGGGGCATGCGCGCCACGTCGGCGGCGCTCTGCGGGCGCACTGCAGCGGTCGCAGCGGCGGGCGGGGGCATGCACCCGGTCAGCACGGCGGTGGCAGAGGTCGTGATCGCCAGCACCGCGCCCGTCCGTCCCCACTGCGCCGACGTCATCGCTCGAACCATAACGCGTCGAGGCGGCGAGCGCTCTGCGCCGGCGATCCGTGACACCGAGCACGTCGCTGGACCTGAAGCCCTCGACGCTCGCCGGCTCACCAGATGCGGTACCTTCGGCCCCATGGACCCCAGAGATCGCGTCGCCATCGTCACCGGGGCTTCGTCGGGAATCGGCCTGGCCGTCGCGCGCATGCTCGTCGACTCCGGTGCCAAGGTCGCGATGGTCGCCCGCGGCCCCGAGCGCCTCGCCCAGGCGTGCGCGGCCCTCGGACCCGCGGCGGCGCCGTTCGCCCTCGACGTCGCCGATCTCGGCGCCCTCGCGGCGCTGCCCGGCCGCGTGATCGACCAACTCGGCGGACTCGACATCGTCGTGAACAACGCTGGCGTCCACTACCGCGGCGACATGTTGCGGCACGGCGCCGACAAGCTCGCGATGATGTTCACCGTGAACCTCGTCGCGCCGGTGGTGCTCACCCGCGTCGCGGCCGACCACCTGCCGCAAGGTGGCGTCGTCGTCAACGTCGCGAGCCTCGCCGGCAAGCTCGGCGTGCCGGGCTCGGCGGTGTACTCCGGCACCAAGGCCGGGCTGCGCTTCTGGGCGATGGCGGCCGCCGACGATCTCCAGCGCCGCGGCATCCGCATCGCCAACGTGAACCCCGGTCCGGTCGACACCGGCTTCTTCGACGACGACTTCGACAACGTCAGCACGCTGACCTTCTCGCAGCCGATGGTGACCGCCGAGCAGGTCGCGGCCCGCGTGATGGATGCGATCCGCAGCGACGAGACCGGCCTCGATCTCGACATCCCCTATGGCTCGGGCAAGCTCGCGACGCTGAGCTACCTCCTGCCGCGCCTCGGTCGGATGCTGCGGCCCATGCTCGAGCGCAAGGGTGCGGCGGCGAAGGCCCGCTACGCCGAGCGCCGCGGGATGCGGCCTGGCTCGCGCGCGTGAGGGGGCGTCGGGAGGGCTCGGGGTGGACGCGCGATCGGGACGATTGGGTCGCTCGGCGGAACCGCAGTTCGCTGGATCTGACGCGCGACGAGATCCTCGCGCAGATCCTCGATCGGGGGCGCATGGACGACTGGCGTGCGCTCTACGCCCTCGCCCGCACCCTGTGGCTCGCGGCGCCCGCCAGCCTCGGTGAGTCGGTCGCATTCGACCAAAGGCTCCCGCGGTACGAGCTCGCCGGCACGTGATTCGCACGAGCCCGGGTCGGCTGACAGCCGCATCCAGCCGATCGCGACCCCGCCTACCCTAGTTGGGCAATCGCAGCGCAGATCGAGCAGCCAAACCCCCTCGGGCGATCCCGTCCCCCGCCACCGACACGGGTTTTCGCGCGGCATGCGAGTTGCTCCTACATGGGGCATGGACGCCGCCGTTTCCCTGCACGTCTCCGCCCCCAGCCGCCTGCGCCTGGCCGTTGCCGAGTGCGATGCCGAGGGTGAGGAGGGCCCGACCCGGCTGTTCACGCCCGCCCTCGCCCTCGTCGTCGCGACCGATCCGCGGCTGTGCCCGGCGGCGACGAGTGTGGCTGCGGTGGATCGCACCTTCGTGCACACGCCGCGGGTGGGTGCAGCCGAGCACAGCGGCGGCACGACGGTCGTCGGCTACGCGCCGGTGATGCCGACGTGCGATCGCGGCACGACCGTCGTCGAGCACACCCCGGTGATGCTCACGCCCGATCGCGGCACGACCGTCGTCGATCGCGCGCCGAGCATGCGCGCGCCCGAGGGCGCCCTCGACTCCACGTCCGCCGGCGACGCCGCTGCGTCCGCGGGCGTGCCCACGCCCATCACGTACGACGTGACCCACGTGCGCGTGCCGGCGATCGCCGCTGCGCGCGTAGTCGTGGCCGGTCGCTACCTCGAAGGCGGCGAGCAGCTGGCGGCCCAGTCCCACGACATCGGCAGCTCGTGGCTCCTTGCCCGCACCCCGCGCTCGGCGTTCGCCGACGATCCCTACGTCGACGCCGAGCACGGCGCCCTGAGCTTCCGGCCCGACGGCGTCGCGATCGAGGATTTCGATTCCACCAACGGCGTGTTCGTACGCATCCGCGACCGCGCCACCTTGCGCTGCGGCGACACGTTCCGCGCCGGTGAGGAGCTACTTCGCTTCACCGCCCTGCGTCGGGGCCGATCCGCGGGCGGTGCCCCGTCGCTGGGCAGCCCGGATCCGGGCTACTGGGGCCGGATCGACGTGATGCTCTGCGGCGATGCCAACGCCGCGAGCTACCCGATCGACGACGCCGAGATGGGCTTTGGCCGCACCGACGGCCACCTGCAGTTCCCCGACGATCCCTACCTCGGCGCGCTGCACTGCAGCGTCGTCAGGACCGACCGTGGCGCCAGCTTGGTCGATCACGGCGCCGAGGCGGGCACGTGGCTGCGGCTGCGCACCGGCGACGTGGTGCCCTATGGCGCCGAGCTGCTCGTCGGTCAGACCCGCCTGCGCATCGAACGGGACTGAACGGCGCGACGCGGCGGGCGAGTTCGTTCGTTCAGCCCACGCGGCCGCGGTACTCGACGTAGCCGGCCACGATCGCGGTGTAGAGCATGTGCCCGAGCACGCGCTGACCGGCGTCGGTGAGGTGGGCCAGATCGCCGCTGATGAGCGGCGGCGAGGCCTTGCGCCACCGCGCCACCGAGCCATCGCCACCCATCGCCGCCTGGGTGTCGAAGAAACCGCAGCCCTGCTCGAGGGCGACCTCGCGCTGGATGGCGGTGACCTTCGCGACCATCGGGTTGCTGACGACGCGCTGCCCCTGGCGAATGCCGTGATCGACCGGCGACATCACCAGGCACGCCGGCGGCTCGGCCTGGGCCCGGAATCGCTGCAGCATCCCGCGGAAGTCGTCGCGGTACGCGTCCAGGCGCCGCTCGGGCAGCAGCAGATCGTTGCCACCGAACATGAACACCAGCAAGGCTGCGTCGCGGTGCGCGATCTGATCGCGGATGTGCGCGGGATCGAAGTACAGCATCCGCGAGGTGAAGGCGCCGAGCTGGGCCATGCCGTCCCAGACCACACCGGGGACGTCGCGCTCGATCACCACGCCATACAGCCGCACCTTGCCGCCACCTGCGGCCCGCACTGAGAAGCGGTGGGCGTCGTCGGCGACGTCGATGCGGTGCCAGGCGTCGACGGGATCATCAGCCGCGGTCGCGACCACCACCGGCGCCTCGTCGTCGACGCGCACGCGCACGTTGCCGGCCTGCGGCTCGGCCCGATACCACAGCTCGATGAAGCTCGCCTTGCGCCCGTTGGGTGTGGAATCCGAGGTGGCGAAGCGACTCTCGGCGCCCCCGGCCGACCACACCGTGGTGCCGCCCAGACCGTAGAGCCCGTCGGACTTGCACTTGTTGATGATGTAGCAGCGCGACCACGCCTCGCCGTCCTTGAACTCGATCGCGCGGTGGACGTAGCTCGCGTTGGGCTTGGCGAGCAGGTGGAAGCCGTGGCCGGCGTCGCCGAAGCGCTGCTGCATGCGGGCGCGGACCGCCGAGGTGACGTGATCGGCGGCGACCACCGAGTCGCCCCAGTGCACCACGCGGGTGACGGCGCCCGCATAGCCGGCGTCGCTGCGGGCGAGCCGGGCGTAGAATCCGTCGAGCGCCGCGGCCACGCCGAGCTCGATCGCCAAGGTGGGCGCCTCGTCGTCGCCCGCCTGGGGTTGGTACGGCGGCAGCGCGTCGCCGACGGGCACGGGCACCACCTGACGATCGGCGATCGGCGCCACGTCGTCGTCGGCGACGGCGAGCACCTTGGTCGCGAGCTCCTCGGTCTGGGCAGTGTCGGCCTCCGCTCCCGCCTGGGCGGCCCCTTCGCCGAGCAGCTCGCGGCCGATCACGTTCCAGAACGGAACCGCGTCGTCCCGCTCGCCGCGCAGCACCTCGAGGCCAGCGGGAGGCTCGGGCGTGGTCCACGGCCGCGCGAAGTGCAGCGATGGATGAAGGTAGCTCGCCACGACCGCGGCACACAGCACCGCCATCGCCGACCCGATCTTGCCGAACGTGCCGCGCGGTACCGGCCGGCGGCCGTCGTCGTCGCCGACCAGCTCGACGCGCTTCACCTCGTCGTCGCCGTCGAGCAGGCCATCTGCGGGGTGGTTGCGGGGGTTCATGACAGAGGCTTTAGTACTGGACTCAGAACTGGACTCAGAACTGGACTCAGAACTGGAAGTAGATGAACGCCCTCGGCCCGCCGCCGAGCAGCAGCAGCACGCCCAGGCACAGCGCGGCGAACACCAGGCCCAGCAACCATCCCGGCGCCCGCCGAACCGCCGCCAGGCCCCACACATCGACCCAGGCCCGCGGCGTGAAATGGTAGGCGCAGCCCACCGCGAGCGTCAGGCCCACCCACGGCGTGACCAGGCCCGCACGCACGCCGTAGCCGTCGAACGCCAGCAGGCCCGCGCACAATCGCTTGGCGACCTCGAAGCTCTCGGCGCGGAAGAACACGCGCGAGATCACCGTGAAGTGGAAGGTGAGCAGGATATGCAGCGCGGTGTTGCCCCACGTGCCGGTCTCGGGCAGCCACGCGACGACGAGGAACATGAAAAGCGCGAAGCCGGCGACCGCCCCGCTGGTGTCCCACGGCAGATCGAGCGCGGCGTGGCACAGCCATGCGATCACCGCGCCGAGCGCCGCGAGCCCCGGCAGCCAGCGCCCCAGCTCGGCCCGGCGCGACGGGCCACGCACGCGGATGCGGTTCCACCGGTTGAACACCATCGCCGCCGCATGCAGGTTGGCGTAGATGACGAAATTCCAGCTCGTGCCCTGGCTGTAGTGCCACATCCCCACCAAGAACATCGTCAGCCACAGATTGAAGTAGGTCCGCGCCGCCGTGCCCTTGCTACCGCCGAGCGGGAAGAACAGGTAGTCGCGCAGCCACGTCGACAGCGTCATGTGCCAGCGTCGCCAGAACTCGCCGAGATTCCGGGCCTGGTACGGCCGGTCGAAGTTCTCCGGCAGATCGTAGCCCAGTAGCTTGGACACGCCGATGGCGATGTCCGAGTAGCCGGAGAAATCAGCGTACAGCTGCAGCGTGAACGCGTACAGCGCGAACATCAGCTCGGCCTGGGTGTAGCTCTCGGGCGACGCGAAGATCATGTCGGTGAGCCGCGCGGCGATCCAGTCGCCGAGCACCACCTTCTTGATCAGGCCCTTGAACACCAAGAAGACGCCCTCCTCCATGCGCGCGGCACACAGCCGCGGCGAGCGATGGAGCTGGGGCAGCAGCTCGTCCGCGCGCACGATCGGGCCGGCGACGAGCTGGGGAAAGAAGGTGACGAACAGCGCGAACTTGGGGAACGAGCGCTCGGGGGTGAGCCGCCCGCGCCACACGTCGATGGTGTAGCTGAGGCTCTGGAACGTGTAGAACGAGATGCCGATCGGCAACAGCAGTCGAATCGTCGGCGCCGTCCAGTCCAGCCCCAGTGCTCCGGCGACATCGCCGGCGGTGCGCACGAAGAAGTCCGTGTACTTGAAGTAGCCGAGCAGCCCGAGGTTCCCCACCAACGAGATGCCGAGCATCGCGTTGCGAGCCCGCGTCACCCGCGGGCTCAGACCGTTTCGCCGTGCCCTGGCGTCCTGGGCCGCGATGCCCAGACCACAGGCGTAGTCGAGCACCGTCGAGATCAGCAGCAGACCGACGTAGTACCAGGGCGTCGGTAGGGGCTCGTTCTTGGGCCCCGCCATGTAGAAGAAGTAGCTGGCGCCGAGCAGCAGCAGCGTCCGCCACCGCGGACGATGCGCCAGCATCCACGCCGCCGCGAGGACCGGGATCACGAAGAGCAGGAAGTCGAAGGTCGGGAAGAGCATCGCCCGCGGCCTGGCGCCCTCGAAGCGGGCAACCCTATCTCAGAGTCGGATCCAACGCAGCGGCGATGTCGGGATGTTCCCCGGCCGCCCTCCCCCCTCGATCCGCGGTCGCGAGGCCAGCAGCGCTGCGAGGGCTCCGCGGCACACCCGGTCGGCAGCGGTCCGAGGGCGGCGCGGGTCACCGCCCGAGCCAGGTCGCGCCATCGGGCGCACCGGCCGCGAACCACTCGGTGAGCATGGCGAGATCCGCCACCGTGATCATGCCGTCCTCGTCCTCGACGCCACACTGGAAGGTCGGCATCGGCAACGGCTGCTCGAACACCACGCGCTGCTCCACGGCGAGATACGCCGGCATGGTCTCGTAGCCGATCGGGAAGGTGCCGGTGAAGTCGGCGTGGAAGTCGGCCCACGTCGCCATGGGCTGGGCATCGGAGACGTAGTCGACGTAGTCGGCGATCGGCAGCTCGTTGACGTTGTAGTGGCAGCCGCAGTTGCGCAGTAGTACGTCGCCGATCACCGTCGGGATCTGGGCATCGCCGTCGCCGGCGGCGATCACCTGGGTGGGATCGGCGGCCGGATCCATCACCGCGAGGTCGCACGACTTGGGCTGCAAGGGCGTCGGCCCCTCGGCGCTGGGCATGCCGTCGTCACTCGAGCTCGACGCGCCCCCGCTGGTGTCGCCTGAGGTCGACGCCGGGGCCGCGGTCGTCTCGCCGGAGGTGGTGGCAGGGTCGGTCGTGGTGGTGGGCAACCCGCCGGTGCTCGCCGCGGAGTCCTCCGTCTGCGGCGACGCACATGCGAACGCGACGCAAAGCCACACGGCCATGCGTCGCGTCGTCGGATCGACGTGCCCCGTGTGCGGCTGCATGCTCCGCGGCAGCCTGGTCATCAACCCGGCGGCTCGGTGAACTCGGCGAGATCGCCACCGCCGACCTCGTAGAGCGTCTGGCCCGACGTCGCCCAGAAGTGATAGAGCGCGCCGTAGCCCATGCCCTCGAGCAAGGCGCCCTGGGTGCCGGCGTAGCTGAACAGGTTGTGCTGCACCCAGCCGAGCTCGGGATCGAGGCGGTACTGGCCGATGAAGTCCGACGTCATGTCGGAGACGTAGACGTAGGGGATGTTGGTGTTCGGATCGGTGACGACCTCGAGCCCATCCATGTGATCGCCCGAGAGCGACGGGTAGAGGAACGCGATGCCCCACGCGTTGCCGGCCGAGTCGAACTGGAACACGCGGCGCTGGCTCTCGTTCGAGCCGTACCAGACGCCGCGGACGTCGTCATAGCCCACCTGCGAGAAGCGTCCGAGCCAACCGGCGGGCGCCGTCGAGATCACCTGGGTCACGCCGGTGGCGTAGACGTACTCGGTGATCTGGGTGCCGGAGATGTAGATGCGGTCCTCGGCGGCGTAGATCTCCGAGACGCTGAGCTGCGGCGTGCCGAACGGCGGCAAGTCCTCGATGTACGTGAGCACGCGCTGCTCGATCTCGCCGAGCTCTTCGGGGTTGTCCGGGTGCTGGTTGGGCTCGAACTTGCCGTCGCCATCGGTGTCGAGCAGCTCGACCTCGTAGACCTGGATCACGCCGACGTAGCCGAGGACGTAGATGCGATCGCCGTGGCTGTCGACGTCGTAGCCGCCCTGGAACGGCGAGTTGCCCGCGGAGAAATCGGCGAACTGGTGCGTTGGTGCTGCGCGACGTCTGTGCGTGACCTCGGCGTGAGTATCGCTACGCCTGCGCGCCTCGAAGGCAGTGCGCTCGGGCCCGATTGCGCGGATCCCCGCGGGTCGCGACGCGGCGGGATCGTGTCGATGTGGGGGTCACGGCCCGCAGCACGCGCGCCCGGGAGTCATGGCGGGGATGCGGCTTGTGGGTCTGAACGGCGTCCCTGCCCGCTCGGGCGAGTCGGTTTCCCCTTGGCTGGGCCACCATGGCGGCGATGGCCGAGGACCCCAGACGCGAGGCGCCCAGAGGCGAGGCGCCCAGAGGCGAGCAGAGATGGTGGTCGGTGTTCCGCTTCGGACCCCGCGCGCTGGGCCTGTGCTGGACCACGAGCCGCGCGCTGTTCGTCGCGATCGCGGTGCTCACCGTCGCCGGTGGTGTCCTGCCGGCGGCGGCGGCGTACACCGGTCAGCTGATCATCGACGCCGTGATCGAGGCCCGCGACACCGGCCTCCGCGACGAGGTCTTCGGCTACGTGCTGCTCGAGGCCGCGGTCATCGCCGCGATCGCCGTGGTGTCGCGGATCATCGCGATCTGCCAGACGTTGCTGCGCGCCAAGATGGGGCAGCGCGTCAACGTCATGATCCTCGAGAAGGCGCTGACGCTCGAGCTGTCCCACTTCGAGGACAGCGAGTTCTACGACAAGCTCACCCGCGCGCGGATGGAGGCGTCGAGCCGGCCGCTCGGTTTGGTGATGCGCACATTCGGGTTGCTGCAGAACTCGCTGTCGCTGGGCAGCTACGCCGCACTCCTGTGGACGTTCTCGCCGTGGGCGCCGCTGGTGCTCGTGGTCGCTGGATTGCCGGCCTTCGTCGCCGAGACCCGGTTCTCGGGCGAGGCCTTCCGGATGATGCGGCGCCGCTCGCCCGAGCGCCGCAAGCAGCAGTACCTCGAGCACGTCATCGCCACCGACACCAACGCCAAGGAGGTGAAGCTGTTCGATCTGGGGCCGCTGTTGCTCGGCCGCTACCGCGAGACCTTCGAGGTGCTCTACGACGAGGATCGCCGGCTCACCGTGCGGCGTGGTGTGTGGGGCACGGTGCTCGGCCTGGTCGGCACCGCGCTGTTCTACGCCGCCTATGCCTGGATCGCGGTGACGGCCATCGCCGGCGCGATCACGATCGGTCGCATGACGATGTACCTGCTGGTGTTCAAGCAGGGTCAGTCGTCGGTGTCGGCGATCCTGTCGGCGACCGGCGGCATCTACGAGGACAACCTGTATCTCTCGAACCTCTACGAGTACCTCGAGCAGCCCACGGCAACGGCGCGCGGCCACGCCAAGGTCGGCCCCGAGCCCGGCGCCGGCCTGGTGTTCGAGGACGTCTCGTTCACCTACCCCGGTTCGAACACGCCGTCACTCGAGGGGATCGATCTGGTGCTGCGCCCTGGTCGTGCGCTGGCGCTGGTCGGGGACAACGGCGCGGGCAAGACCACGATCATCAAGCTGCTGGCGGGCCTGTACGAGCCGAGCTCGGGGCGCATCACCCTCGACGGGCTCGATCTGCGGCAGTGGGATCCGCCGAGCCTGCGGGCGCGGGTAGGCGCCATCTTCCAGGATTTCGTGCGCTACCAGCTGCTGGTGGGTGAGAACATCGGCGCCGGCGACGTCGAGCGGTTTGGCGACGAGGCCCGCTGGCAACGCGCAGCCGAGGCCGGGACGGCCGAGTCTTTCATCGCCGAGCTGCCGCAGGCGTACCGCACGCAGCTCGGCAAGTGGTTCGTCGGCGGCCGCGAGCTCTCGGGCGGACAGTGGCAGAAGATCGCGCTCGCACGCGCGTTCATGCGCGAGGACGCCGACGTGATCGTGCTCGACGAGCCGACCGCGGCGATGGACGCCGAAGCCGAGGCCGACGCGTTCGAGCGGGTCCGCCGCCTCGCCGCCGACAAGATGGTGGTGCTGGTGTCGCACCGCTTCTCGACCGTGCGCATGGCCGACGAGATCGTGGTGCTGCAAGGCGGGCGGATCATCGAGCGCGGCGGGCATGCCGAGCTGCTCGCCCGCGGCGGACGCTACGCGCGGCTGTTCACGCTGCAGGCCGAGGCCTATCGCTGATCGGGCCCGCGGGGGGCGCTCGAGCTGGCGGCGACGTGGACGTCGTTGGGTGGTGACGCGCTCATGCCGTGGCCACACGCGGCGGCCGAACCCGACCCGCTGCCTGCCAGAGGTCAGCCAGCGACGCAGGTGCGGTAGGCGCTGATCCGGTCGCCACAGGGCCCCATGGGCTCGCCGACGTCGAAGTCCGCCGCCACCTTGCAGTCGAGAAGGGCGGCGCAGATGAAGACCCCGTCGATCTCGCCGTAGCAGCGCTCGGGGACGCCTTCGTACACCGGCCCGCACTCGAGCTCGCAGGCCTCGAGGGTCGTATCGACACCCACGCACTCGGCGCGGTGCGTGCACGAGGCGACGCAGAGGGCCAGGCGGGGATCGGCAGCGCCGGTGTCCGCTGCCGTCGTACCCGCGGTCTCGCCGGCCGTGGTGTCGCCGGTCGCGGACGAGGTGCCCTGGACACCGTCATCGGGATAGGGGCCCCCGTCGCCGCCGCAGGCGACGAGCGCGGCCACAAGTGAGACGATCGCCGCAGCGCGAGTCGCCGACGTCAGCATGTGCACGCAGGTAGCGTATCACGACGGGATCACCGGCCCGGGACCACGCGCGCAGGCACGGGCACGCCGTTCCCATGGCGTGCCCCTAGGAGATGGGCGGTGACCGAGTCACTCCTCGACGGTCTGCGTGCGGGGGCCACCGGCCAAGCGACCGGCGTATTCACCCTCGATGCCGCGCGCGCCCGCGAGAAGCTGCGCGAATTCCAGCTCGCCGATCCCCACCGCTACATCCTGTTGCTGGTGCAGGCGATGGCCGCGCGCGGTGCGAGTCGCATCGACATCCGCATCGACGCCGACGACATGGAGATGCGCAGCGACGCCACGCCGTTTTCCCACGACGAACTCGGCAGCCTCTACATCTTGCTGTTCTCCGATGCGCCGCCGCCCGCCGGCCTGCGCGAGCTGGCGTTGGCCCTCAACGCCGCGATGGCCACCGATCCGCGGTGGGTCCGAGTCGCCTGCAGCGACGGCTCGGTCGGTGCGTGGCTCGAGCAGCACAACGACGGGCCGGATCGGCTCGAGCGGGTGAAGGACGGCCGCCTTGGCATCGGCGTGCATCTCAAAGCGCGCTTCGGGCTAGGCATCGTCCGCCGGTTCTTGCGCCTCGGCGACGAGCCCGGGCGTGGTCGGGCGCTGCTGCAGGTGCACTGCGGGTTCTCGCGGATTCCCATCGTGCTGGACGACACCCCGATCGAGCGCCGGCGGCCCGACGCCGCGATCGCCCGTTGGGAGCCAGTGATGTTCGACGGGGTGGATCTCGGCGAGATCGGCCTGACGCCCTCAGGCGGGGCCGGGCACCTCGAGTTGGTGCGGCACCAGGTGTGGATCGCCCGCCATGTCTTCGATGATCCGACGTGGGTCGGGCTGCGCGGCACCGTCGACGTCTCGACGCTGCGCACCGACGCGTCGCTGGCCGATGTGGTCCGTGACGGGCGATATGAGCAAGTGATCGCGGCGGTCGAGATCGCCCGCGATCGCGCCCTCGCGACGTGGATCACCGCCGAAGCTGCGGCGGGGCGAGCGCCGCTGGGACCGCTGGTCGACGTGGTGTGCCGGCGCATCGCCGCGCTCCGCCCCCACGCGCAAGCGGGTGTCGACGCGCGACCGCTGTCGGCCTTCCTCGGTGCCGCGCTGTGGTCGACGATCACGGGCGTCCGGCGAACCACGGCCGATCTCCTCGCCACCCCCGCGGTCCGGTGCTCCGGGTTGGACCTGCGATCCGCACCGGCCGCGCTCGCCGATGTGATCCTCGTCGACGACACCACGCGCGCCGCTCTGGCGTTGGTCGTGGGCCCACAGCTGGAGGATGTGACCGCGCTCGTGCACCGCGTCAGTGCACGCGAGAAGAACCGCGAGGCCCTGGCCGCGCGACACCACACTTCGGCGCTGCCCAGCTACTACCACTACGTCGAGCAGCACCGCGAGCAGAACGCGAACGCCGCGTGCGAAGTGGGCTGGGCGCCGAACAACGGTCCGTCGTGGCTGCGGCTGATCTGCGAAGACCGGCTGCTCGTGGAGCTGCCGCTCGCAGCCGCACCGAGCACCACGAACGCCGTCGTCACCGCCGCGTTCACGATGAACGACGTATTCGACGACGTCGTCCGCGACGCCGTGTTCGTGGCAGCGGTGCACACCCTGCTCGTCGCCATCGACCGGCAGGCGGGCGCGATCTGTGCCCGTATGACGAACGAGCGGATTCCGACGTTCATCCGCGAGGAGCTGCTGCACTACTACGTCGAGGCCGCGGAGGGCGAACACTTGCCCGCCGTGCTCGCGAGTTACGGGATCGGCGACGAGGCCACCGTCGCCGCCGTTCGGGCCATGGGCGAGCCGTGGGCGCAGCGCGGTGACGTTGCCGCCCACCCGCTGTGGTTGCTGCCGATGTTCGCGAGCGCGAGTGGGCACGCGGTGACGGTGCAGCAGGTCGCAGCCGCGATCGAGGAGGACGGTTTCGTGCGGGTGGTGACCACCCAGGAGCGACTGCTCGACGACGCACCCGAGCTCGCGGTGCGCGTCGATGATCCGCGCCGACGCCTCATCGAGGCGCTGTTCGGGGCCGACGCCATCCGCGACGCCGACGCCGAGTTCAGGCGGTGGCAGGCCGCGCAGCGCTGGGCGCTCGATGGCAGGCGTCGTCCGCTCGCGCTCGGCGTCCCGTGCGTGCTCGGTCCGCTGCCGTTCGAGCACCCAGCTGGTGCGGGCGTCGTCGGCATCGTCCGCGCGATCGGTCTGGTGGCCCCGCTCACCCGCGTCGACGTGCTCGTCGCGTCCAAGTCCCTCACGACCGTCGAGCTCGCGCCGAGTCTGCGCGGGCTCGTGGTGGCGTTGGAGATCGAGCCGCGCTGGGCCAACGAGGGCAAAGACGGACTCGGGGCCGGGGGGATGGCGGTCATCGAGTTCGCCGTCGAGGTGGCGGTCGAGACGACCCTCGACGCCGTCGTTGCCCGCGCCGCTGCGACCGAGGTGGACGAGTTCGAGATCCTCGTCGACATGGTGGCCCTCGCCCTGCCGTCGCCGACCTTCGTGCGGCTGTGGATCGTCCTCGGAGACCGCCGCTCCGCGAAGGCGCGCGCTGCTGCCTACGCCGCCATCCTCGCGCTCGCCGACCCCCGTGACTGCTCGAGCATGGACGGTGCGCTGCGGGCTGCGCTCGGCCGCGGTGAGATCCCGAGCGCGGAGTCGCTGCGCGCCGAGGTAGGCCAGGGCCGAGAACCGACTGCGCGAAGCGGCGCCGGCCATCGGCACGCCGCGGTCCTGCGCTTGGCCCGGCTGCTCGAGGTGCAGATCCTCTCCACGCTCGCCGGCCGTGGGCTCGGCCTGGGCGATGTATTCGACGCGATCGTTCACCAGGGGAGCTTCGAGCACGTGCGGTCGCTCGACTGCGGGCTTCCGCCGGGCTTCGGCGACGTGACCCTGCTGGGCGCGGAGCAGCGCGCCGCCCTCGAGCGGCTGCTCGGTCCGTCGGCGCTGCGGGATCGCACCCACGAGCTCACTCCGGCGCCGCTGCGCACCGAGGTACGCGAGGACACACCGCCTGTGCCCGAGCCGGCATCGGAGCGAACAGCGGCCGCGCCGACCGTCACTGTCCTTCTGCACGGGCGCCTCCTCGCCGAGCTGCGGGCGCTGCTGCGAGGCGGCGTCGCCGGGCTCACCGAGGCCCACCTCGGTCACGTCGTCGTCGACATGCACGACGGCACGCGCATCGTCGCCCGCGAAGACGCGCGCATCGTCGTCGACGCGCGCCATCCGATCGTCCGCCGGGCGCTGGTCGGCGAGCACGACCCTCTGCTCGTCAGCGTCGTCGCCTCAGCGGTGCTGACCGCTCTCAACCTTGCGTTCGTCGATGTCTGCGATGCAGCGGAGCTCGGGCTGCTGCGCCTGCACGCCGAGCACATGCGCGCGGCGGCACGCGGCTGACGCTAGAACCGGGCGACGCCGACCTGCAGCCCGATGCTGTTGAGCGGCCGCGTGTTCGCCATGATCGCCAGATCGTAGGCGAGGCCCACGGTGATCTGCAGCTCGTCGGCGCGGCCGGCCTTGACCGGGATGAGCCCCATCAGTTTGATCGGGATCGCCACGCCGGTCTCGCGGATCATCACGTCGCCAGGGCCGCGGCGGCCCGACAGCGCCAGGCCGATGCCGGGGATGAACGCGACGTACTTGCGGCGCACCAGGAACGACAGGGCGAAGTGCCCGTAGTTGCCGCGCACCGTCTTCTCGCGCAGCCGCGCCCCGACCGCGCCGCCAGCGAGGGCGTAGACACCGAAGCGCGGGCCGAAGTTGAAGCCGACGCCGGCGTCGAGGTTGTACGTCGCGGCGCCCGATCGGTAATTCGGGGTCCGCCACCGCGAGTACGCCACGCCGTGGAACGTGAAGAGGCCGAGCTTGTGCCACTTCCAGTCGTCCTTGGGCTTGTCGATGGGCTTCTCGGCCGGCGGCGGCGGCGGCGTGACGGGCTTTGTGTCCGGAGACTTCAGCGCGGTCACGTCCTGCTTGCGCACCGACACCACCGCGCCGTCGTCCGTCGACACGACGGCGTGGGTCCCCTCGTGCGCGAGCAGCTTGCCCTGCACCGGCGCGTCGTCGTTGCCGCGCTCGAGCACGACCGGCTTGTCCTTCATCGCCGCCCACGTCGCGTCGTCGACCGGCGGCACCGTAGCGTCGACGTCCGCGCCTGGAGGTGCGCTCGCCTCGGCTGCGGTCACCCCCGATTCCGGCGGCGTCATGGCGGGCGGCGTGCCAGGGGGAGGCGTCGCGGGAGGCGGCGTCATCGCGGGGGGCGGCGTCGCAGGGGGCGGCGTCGCAGGGGGCGGCGTCGCGGGAGGCGGCGTCATCGCGGGGGGCGGCGTCGCAGGGGGCGGCGTCATCGCGGGGGGCGGAGTCGCGGGAGGAGACGCTACCGGAGGCGGCGTCGCGGGCGGCGGCGTCGCGGGCGGTGGCGTCGCGGGCGGTGGCGCAGCGCTCGGTGGTGGCGCAGCGCTCGGCGGTGGCGCAGCGCTCGGTGGTGGCGCAGCGCTCGGTGGTGGCGAAGCGCTCGGCGGCGCGACGTCCGGAGATGCCGGCGGTGAGACCGGCGCTGTCGCGGGCGGCGAGACGGCGGGTGGCGAGACGGCGGGTGGCGTCGCGGGATCCTGCGCGTGCACGAGCATCGGCGCCCACGCGCACGCCCCCACGAGGACAGCCAAACTCCGTCGCGTCACGCACCCAGTGTGACCCACGCCCAGGGCCTGCGGCAACCGAGCAGGGACAGATAGGCGAGCTGCATCACACCGCGCACGTGTGCATCCAGCGTGAACCTCCACAGCGAGCGAGCCCCAGCGCCCCTCCGCGGTCGCGCAGAGCGCATCTCATCCGCCACTCAGTAGCGAATCTCGGTGCGGAACCAGATCGCGCCCACGGCCTTGTCGGCGTTGCCCATCGAGTTGGCGAGGCCGGGCCCGGGTAGCAGCACGCCGCCTTGCAGGCCCGCCATCAACCAGAAGTTGCGGATGTCGACGCGACCGCGGATGCCGAGATCCAACTCGGTGCCGTAGTAGCGCCTCGCACCGTCGCCGCCCGAGCTGTTGGTCGGCGTACCGCCGCCCACGCGCGTCGTGTACGGATCGACGATCGGCACCGGCGCGAACGCGAGCAGCGGACCGCCCCAGACCTCGACCCGCTCCCAGATCGACCAGCGCGCCTTGGGATGCACGTACAGCGCGTTGGTCACCCCGCCGCGGGTCGGCAGGAATTGGGTGCCGTTCAGCGGCACGCCGGTGAGCTCGCCGTTCTCGGACAGGGTCTGCGACTGCGCCGAGCGCCACGCGTTGACCTGGTTGAACAGCACCAGGCCCACCGTGTGACCGGCGTCCATCGTGAAGTTGTTGATCCACCGATCGGTGGGGTTCGGATCGCCGCTCGCGTAGCCGGCATCGAAGCCGACGAGCCAGCCGTCGTGGCGACCGACGTAGCCGCGGGCCACAGCCGCGCCCTGGGCGATTTTGTGGGCACCGTCGATGTCGCGGGCAACGTCGGTGCGACCGAAGATCACCGACGCCTCGAACGCGCCGAGCAGCTGGAACTCGTCGGACACCCAGTGGGTGCCCTGGCCCGTGATGTCGACGACGCCGACCTCGAGGGTGTCGTCGTCGGGGTAGACATCGCCATCGTCCGCGGACTTCTGCTTGCGGTACACCGCGTAGCCGCCGATGTGGTTGCCGGGGTTCTTCTCGGGCTGGTACCGCACCACAATGATACCCTGCCCCGCCAGATCGCCCTGGGTGAGCACCGCCCGCTCGTCGCGGTACACGAGGTCGCCACCGATCGCGATCTGCAGATCCTTGATCTTGCCGGTGCGATACTTGAACGGCTTGGTCGCGAAGAGGATGCGCTCGAAGATGTCGCCCGAACCGTCGTCACCGAAGCGCAGATCGCCGAAGCGGTCGACGTAGTTGCCGTTGTTGGCGAGCATGCCCTGGCCCCACGTGAACGCCTGCTGGCCCACGCGCAGCAGGCCGAACGCGAACCGGTACTCGAGGTAGAGCTCGCGGGGATCCACGATGCGCATCCGCGTTCGCGGCGGTGGCTGACCGTCTTGGATGATGGCGTCGATCACCGGATCGTCGGAGCCCTCGGGCGCCCAGCGACCGTTGGCCAGATCGAGGTTGCCGACGACCTTGAACTTCTTGCCCACCGCCAAGGTCGGGTTGATGCGGATACGGCCGGTCGTCATGCCGCCCTCGGCATAGTCCTGGCCGAAGCGATCGAGCGTGAACGGCGAGACGTAGCCGACCTGATTGCGCACCGAGATGCCGGGCGAGAAGCGCACGCGCTTTTTGCCGACGGTCGCGATCTCGTTCGCGGGATAGCCGTAGCCCTCGATCGTCGCGAGCGGCCGCGGCACCGGATGCTTCTTCGGCGCGATCCAGGTCGTGTCCGGCGCTGCGCTCGCCGGCCCGAAACCACCGGCCGTGGGCTCTACGGCGCCGGGCTCGATGCCGCCGGGATCCAGCGTGCCGGGCTCCTTCACCGGCACTTCGGCGGTGGTGGGCGCGGCGTCACCGTCCGGTGACACGACCTCGGGATCGGGCGCATCGGCGGCGGACTCGACCTGCGTCGGCCCGGCGTAGTCGCGGCCATTCTCTGAGGGCTCGGTCGCGGGCTCGGTCGCGGGCTCGGTCGCGGGCTCGGCTGGCGCAGCGAGACCGAGCGTCATGCACCAAGTGAGCAGCGGGGCCGGCATGTGCCGGCGAAGCTATCCCGCTTTGGGGGCCCGGCTCAAGCGCACGGTCCACACGAGCAGCGCCACGTAGCAGCACGACACCCCCGCGACCGCCGCCCATGAACCGGGCAGGCTGGCCCTCTGGGGGAAATGCCGGACGTCCGCCCGCGGATCACGGAACGACGGCGATCCATCGAGGCGGCCGCAGGCCGGGAGGACCGCGCGGCCGAGGTCGACCGTGGTCGGCTGGCCACGATGCGCAAGCAGCCACAGCACCGCGAGCTCCGGGTGACGCCGCGCGAGGGCGACGTCGACGGGCGGGAGTTCGTCGGGCCCCAAGACCCAAAGCACAAGCCGTGAGCCGTGATCGTCGAGCGCGATCGGCCGCGCACACCAGCGTGCCACCGAAGCGTCCAAGCACAGGACCACCGAGGACACGCGACACGCGAGCCGAGCGTGCAGCACCGCGACGTACGCCGGCCAGCTCAGCCGCTTGCGGGCGTCGCGTCGCAGCTGCACCTCGACGACCAGCGCCTTCACGGGTCGCCGACGGCCGGGCCGACGCACGACGATCACCGCATCGGCGCGGCGCTCGGGCGGCCGGATCTCGGTGAGATTCTCCGCGGACTCGATCACCTCCAGCGCGCCGTCGTAGGTCACCCCGAACGCGGCACGCAGCAGCGCGAGCACGTGCTCGGGATGCTCCCGCACGATCTCGACGATCACCTCATGAGCCACCGACGGCACGGATTGTACGCCGCGGCTTGCCATTCCCGGGTCACCGGCACACCCCTAGATCCAGCGCGCTCCGGCCCGAGGCGCGGCCCGCCCGCAGGCCGCCGCCGCGACAGTCCGCAGCCGCGCGGATCCCAGAACACCAACGGGTGCTCTTCGCCGAGCCATGTCCCGTCCGCGGGCTCGGCTGGCGCAGCGAGACCGAGCGTCATTCACCAGATGAGCAGCGGGGCCGGCAGGGGCCGGCGAAGCTATCCCGCTTTGGGAGCCCGGCTCAAGCGCACGGTACACACGAGCAGCGCTACGTAGCAGCACGCACCGATGAGGAGCGTCGTTCGGATGCCCCACGCCATCGAGCATGTCAGCGCGAGCCCGCTCGCGACCACGCCACAGGCCCCATTGAGGCCCCACATCCACGGTCCGAGCGACGGGCGGCCCTCGCCCGCACATCGATCGCACAAGCGCAGGCCCAACGGAAAGCACAGGCCCATGCCCAGCGCCGGGACGGCCACGAGCGCGATGCTCAGAACGATGCGGACTGGCGTCGCCGCGCCGCCCAGCCCCCGCATCACCGGGTCGAGGGCGAGCTGGGCCGCGATGATGCAGACCGCGGGCACCAGCGGGAACAGCCGCGACCACCACAGCGAAGCGCCTTGCGTGCCCAAGCGCACCCGCGCGCTCGCCAGGGATCCGAAGCCGGTGAACAGGATGATGCCGCCCAGCAGCACCGACAGCGCCAGGGTCGGGTGACCGAGGAACACGTTGAGCCGCGACAGCAGCCCCATCTCGACCATCATGAACCCGAAGCCGATGAGCGCGAAGTAGCCGCATGCCGCCACCAGATCGCCACCGTCGTAGCCCCGCAACGCCGAGCGACGCAGCCACAGCGGCACGATCACGGCGAGCAGGGTGAGCAGCGCGCTGGCCAGCGTCGCGTACACCAGCGTCTGGGTGGCGTGGAGGTTGCCGAGGAACCCGAGATCCAGCGCGTCGATCTCGGGCGGCGGCTGGAACCACGTCGAGGGCCGCAGCATGTTGAAGAAGAACGGCTTGGCATCGGTCGGCGCCGACAGATCGAGGAGTTGATCGTCGGCCCAGTCCTCGAGCGCCTGCGGTGAGCCGAGTTCGGCGACCTGCTCCAGCAGTGGGTTGGCCGGCAGTTTGCGCGGCGTCAGCATCATGTTGAACCCGCGCTCGACCGCGAGCTGTTGCATGCGATCGAGGTCGGTGCGCGAGAACGGCAACGGCGACATCAGCAACGTCGCGATGTGCTGGTTCTGCAGCAGGATCACGTGGGCGCGCGGGTTCTCGATCTGCGCCGACCACAACGTCTGGTACGCGAGCGCCAGCATGCGCGCGGTCTCGCCCGGCGAGTCGGGCTTGTACCAACGCGAGACCGTGAAGATCCCGTGGGGCTCGAGCCGCGACATGAACACGCGCCAGGCCTCCACGGTGTACAGGCCGTTCTCCGACAGGGCGTAGGCGCCGGCGCCGGTGGCCGCCCACGTGTCGATGAGCGACATCGTGATGACCGAATAGCGGCGATCGTCGCGGGCGAGGTACGAGCGCGCCTCGTCCTCCACCAACTCGACCCCCGGCAGATCGGCGATGCCGGAGAACGCGCGCAGCGGTCCTTCGTGCAGCCCGACGATGAGGCCGTTGAGCTCGATGCCCACGACCGGATCGTGGCCGACACGCGCCGCCTCGAGCACGTCGCGACCACCGCCCACGCCGATCACCGCCGCGCCGCCGCGCGGACGCATCGCGTGGGCAAAGGCGGTGACGTCCCACGCGAGATAGGCGTGGTCCTGTGGTGATCCGGGGCGATCGTCGGTGGGGTCGATGTCGAGGCCGGCCATCGCCGTGCCCGCCGCGCCGTCGATCAACATCCACCGCTGGGGAATTGGCCGCAGCATCTCTGGCGGCACCGCACGGCCGGCCGCCCAGAAGGTCGGCGGCAGCTCGATCGGCTGATCGACGGTGACGCGCGAGTATGTGTTCCAGCCGACGTAGCTGTAGCGCTCGGGCAGCTCGGGCAGGCCCTTGATCCACTGCGGCGCGAGCAAGCTGCCACCGGTGGCGACGTTGACGTAGGCCGCAACAGCGAGCAGCCCCGCCGCTCCGAGCGCGATCCGACCGGTGCGCGGCGGCAGGTTCGCGCCACGGGCGAACGCCCAACCCGAGGCGGCCGCCACCGCCGCGGCGACGAAAACCGCCGACGGAGCATCGACGACGGCGAGCAGGGGCACCACCGCCGCGCAGCCGACCGCAGCACCGATGAGATCGACGCCGTAGACCCGCCCCTCGGGCAGCCCCGCGCGGGTGAGCGCCAAGGTGAGCACGACACCACCGACGCCGAACGGCAGCGCGAGCAGGATGCCGTAGCCCAGCATCGCGAAGAAGCCCTTCAGGTCGGCGATCGGCGACAGCGGGATCGACAGGGCCAGGCGCATCGCGATCGGCATGATCAGGGCGAAGGCCACCGCACACTGGGCCATGCGCGCGCCGACCTTGGCGTCGGTGAACAGCGCCGGGCGCACGAACACGAACACGGCGCCCGCCGTCATCCCCAGCATCGCCAGCGAGATGACGAAGAACGCCAGGTGGTACCATGCGACCACCGACGTCACGCGCGTCAGCAGGATCTCGAGCACCAACGTGGCCGCGGCGACGAGGAACACGGCGGTGTAGGTGTGGCGATGGGACATCACGCGGGCGATGGGGTCGCCGCCGGCGCGGGCCAGCGTGCGCGCGAGCATACGGCAGGGCACGGTCGCCGCGGCGACCCGGCGGAACTTCTGGTGGTGCGTCGCTACGGTGGCGCAGTGAAGGCCTCGGGCGGGAGCACCACGTCGAATTCCACCGCGGTGACCCGGGCGACGACCTTGCCCTGCACCGACTCGACCTCGACGCGGTGCGGCACCATCACGCCCTTGATCCTACGGTAGTCGTCGAACGTGCGGGTCTCCTGCATGCGGCCGCCATAGGCGTCGCTGGGCAGATCGAGCTCGCGCCGCAGCAGCAGGAACGACTTGGCGTCGTAGCTGTCGAGCACGACGGCGCCCCACCGGGTGGTGAAGCGCACCACGATCACCGGGTGCTTGCCGATCTTGCCGGCGCGCCACACGGCGGCCGCCGAGAATTCGGGGGCCGTGGGACCGAGGCCGTCGAACGCCGCATCGAGGGCGATCGCGTCGGCCTGCAGCGGCTCGAGCGTCGCGGTGGGCGCGAACGAGAGGCGCTGCCACGCGCCGTCGTCGTCGTCGTGACCGACGCGGACGCGGCCGATCTCGCGACCGGCCCCGAGCAGACGCACGTCGTCGACCCAGCGATCGCCGCTGGCGCGGAGCGTGACCGAGCGCCCGCGCAACCCCTGATGGACGAACTCCAACTCGCTGTGCACGCGCATCGTGGTGCGCTTCGCCAGCGCCGTGCTGCCGTGGGCCGCCGCGCGCTTGGCCAGCACGCGTTCGACCGCGAGACGTGGCGGCGCCGTCGAGGTGACCAACGGCAGCTCGAGATCGCCATCAGGCTTGTGCAGCACGATCCCCCGCACCCCCTTGCCGTCGCGCTTGGCCTCGACCCAGAACTCCGCGGGCAACCCCGCCAGCAAGAGGCGTCCGCCCTCGGCCTTCGACAGCGGTGTGGCGGGCTGACCGGCGATCTGCAACGCGATGCGCCCCTCGCTGGCGATCACCTCGAACGTGCCGCCGCCTTCGCCCTGGTACACGCCGAGTAGATCGCGGAGATCCTCGGGTGGCAGCGCTGTCGCGGCCGCCGCGATCTCGGCCGGCTCGAGGTGGGGAAGTACCAGATCGCCGAAGGGCTGGGTGAGCAACAGCTCCCGTCGCGATGGATCATCCGTGCGCGGACGGAACGTCGCCGCGAACCCGGTCGGCGCCGCGCCGCCGAGTCGATAGTGACGCCCGCTCTCGAACACGAGCGGGTACTGGGGCTGGCCGGGTACCACCATCGCGATGCGGTCACCATCACGCACGACCTCGACGCGGAGTCCCCCGAGCATCCCGTAGGTCCCGACCTCGCCGACGCTGGGCACCCCGGGCGCACCGGGTGCGGCGACGGGCTCCTCGAGCAGCGCGAGCACCTCGTGGGCGACGACGCCGTGGAGATCGACGTGATCGACGTTGTTGACGAACGCGAAGCCCAACCCGCGCTCGGGCAGGAATCCGACCACCGCGGTGAACCCGTCGATGCCGCCGGTGTGGGTGAAGTACCAGTCCTTGCCCGAGCGCACGCGCAGCCAGCCCAAGGTGTAATCGACGCCCGGTCCGGCGGGGATCTGCGGGCGCAGCAGCTCGTCGAAGTGTTTCCGGTCGAGCAAGGGCTTGCCATCGGCGACGCCCCCGGCGAGCAAGATCTGCAGCCAGCCCCCGAGCATCTCGGCCGAGGCGTTGATGCCCCCCGCCGGCGCGATCGCATCGAGCACCCGCATCGGCACCTCGTGGGTCTTGCCGTCATGCCCGCGATGGTGGCCGTGGGCCGCGTCGGCGCGGGCCTGCATCTGCGCCACGCGCAGCGTCGCGTCCTCCATTCCGGCGGGTCCGAGGATCCGCGCGCGGAGCAGCGCCTCGTATTCGCCGCCGAGCGCACGGGCGGCGCAGATGCCCGCAGCGAGGTAGCCGAGGTTCTGGTAGTGGAAGGCCTTGCCCACGCCGGCGACGGGCTCGATCTCGCCGAGCACCGCGATGAGCTCGGCGCTGTCGAGCTGCCCGGTCGACCACGCCAGATCCGCGGTGGGCAGCCCGCTGCTGTGGGTGAGCAGGTCGCGGATCGTGAGCGATGCGTTGCCCTCGCCGCGGATCGCGAAGCCGGGGATGCACTTGCTCGGGTGATCATCGAGGGCGATCGCGCCGGACTGCACGGCCATCATCACCAACATCGCGGTGAAGGCCTTGGTCGTCGAGCCGATCGCGAACAGCGTGTCGGCGCTCACCGGTGTCTCGGCGCCGGCGGCCCGTGTGCCGTAGCCGCGGACGTGGATGACCTCGCCGTCCTTCACGACGACCAGCGCGGCCCCGGGCACGCCCAGCCGCGCCCGCTCACGATCGACCGTCTGGTCGAGCGCGGCCAGACGTGCGCGCAGCGGATCGACCGGCGCCGGTGGTGGCGCCGTCTGATCTGCGGACGTCGGCCCTGTGGCGGGGGGCAGCGTGCGGCACGCGGCGGTGAGCAAGACGGCGAGCAGCGCGGCGCGGAGCATCACGCGGCGAGCGTACACCAGCGCCCGAGCCCGGGCGCCATCAGCACGGCGCGCCGCAGTCGCCCGCCACGATGGCGCACGAATGGTCCCACTCGATGTCGCAGCAGAAGCTGTCGAAGACGCACGCGCACGCCCGTCGGAACCACGCCCGTCGGAACCAGGCCCGTCGGAACCACGCCTGTCGGAACCACGCCCGTCGGAACCACGCCCGTCGAACCCATCCCGCCCGAATCCACGCCGGTCTCCTCGAGCTCGCCGGAGGTCGGCTCGGGCTCGGTCGCCGTGGTGCTGGTCTCGATCGCGGCTGACGTCGCACCGCCCGTCTCGTCGCCACCGTCGCGGGTCTCTGTCCCCGCGCCGGTGTCGTCGTCGGGGCACATCGAGTCACGGGGATCTACTTTCAGCGGAGCGCACCATAGGCGCGCCGTCCACGGCGCGCCCTCGCCCTGCGCGCCGGATTCGACCTGCGCCGGATCTCGTGCGCCCGGCTCTGTGCACCTAAGGTCACGAGCATCGTCGAGTTGAGCGACGGTGTGTTGTCGGAAATTGCGGCCCGATCGTCGGGCGCGGGGTTGTGGGGTGTGGATCCGTCTTGCACGCTATGCGCATGGGTCACCTCGAAGACGGCACCTGGAAGGTCCAGGTGGGCTTTCCCACGGACGAATCCGGCTCGTTCACGCGCGCCGCCACGACGTTTCGCGGCCACATCCAGGCAGCGGAGCCGGGCCGCCATCATCTCTATGTCGCGCTCGCGTGTCCGTGGGCCCACCGCACGCTGGTCGCCCGCGCGCTGCTCGGCCTCGGCGAGGCGATCCCCATCTCGGTGGTGAACCCGTTCATGGGCGAGCAGGGTTGGACGTTCGAAGACGCGCCCGGCGTGATCCCCGATCCGATCCACGGCGCCACGCGGCTGTGGGAGGTCTATGTCGCCGCCCAGTCCGACTTCACCGGCCGCGTGACGGTGCCCGTGCTGTGGGACAAGCAGCGCGGCACCATCCTCAACAACGAGTCGCGCGAGATCCTGCGGATTCTCAGCACCGAGCTCGCGCCGCTCGGTCATGGCCGCATCGACCTCGCGCCCGAGCCCCTGCGCCCCGCGATCGAGGCCGCGCTCGACGCGATGTACGAACCCGTCAACAACGGCGTGTATCGCTCGGGCTTCGCCCAGAAGCAGACGGCCTACGATCGCGCCGTCGCCGAGCTGTTCGCCGGCCTCGACGCCTGGGAGGCCCGGCTGGGCGCCAGTCGCTTCCTGTGCGGCGACATGCCGACCGAGGCCGACATCTGCCTCTACACCACGCTGTTCCGCTTCGATCCCGTGTACCACGGCCACTTCAAGTGCAACCTGAGGCGCGTCATCGACTACCCCAACCTGTGGGGCTTCGTGCGCGACATGTACCAGCTGCCGGGCGTCGCCGCGATCAGCGATCTCGACCACTGCAAACAGCACTACTACCGCAGCCACGTGCACATCAACCCCACGCGGATCGTGCCTTCGGGGCCCGTGATCGACTACGGCTCCCCGCATGGCCGCGGTGCGCCCCTGCTCGGGCTAGGCTAGGCGGCCTCCCATCCCTCCTTCGCTGGGCTCCTTGCCTTCAGGATCCGTCGGTGAATCGGCGGCGGCGCGCGAGCACGAACTGTCCCGGCAGCAGCAGCCATGACGCGCCGCGCCGATCGTCCGCGGCACAGCCACGGCCATCGCCCTCACCGCCGGAGATGGCCCCCGCGCACGACCCGGTGGGCGTCCGGGGCCCGATCGGGGCCCTGCACGAACGACACGTAGACATTGTAGTAGCCGGATGCGGCCAAGCTCGGCGCGTACACCAGGCCGCCGGTCGCGGCCGCGACACCCGCGAGCATCCGCGCCGATCCGGCGGCGAACGGCGCGGTGGCATCGGAGGTGATCGGCGGCGCGACCTCGCCCCAGCCGGTCTCGGTGCCGAGCTCGGTCGGCGGGCCCTCGAGGGCGCCGGCGCCGTCGTCGACGATGACGCCGAGCTCCGCAGCGCAGAGCTCGACGTCCGCACCACCGGCGACGCGTAGGCGCCTCGGGGCGGCGACGCGGACTTGCGCGGCACCGGCGGCGCACCGAGGGCGTGCGCGGGCAGCTCGAGGCCGCAGTCGGCGGCGATGGGCGCGTGCGCGTGGGCACCGACGCTCGCCACGGGTGCGAGCGTCGTGAGGCCGGCGAGAACGACGGCGTGGATTCGATTCGAGTGCTGCACGCGGGCCTCCGGGACCCGTGGCCCCGGCGCCAGCTTGCCGGCCGCCCGCGCGAGGAACAACGCGTTCGCGCGCGCTACGTGGAGCGCTGCACATCGGCGCTCGCGAAGACCCGTGCCACCGGTGCCCCCGCGTCACTGGTGCTACGCTGCGGGGCCGCGATGTTCAGGCCCGCCGAGCGCATCAGGCACGTCCACCCCGAGGGCGGCTGGCCCACCGCCGAAGCCGCACGCCAGGCGCGATGGTTCCAGCCACTCGACGTGGGCCCGGTGACGCTGCGCAGGCGCACGTGGATCCCGGCCATGGTGCCGTGGCGCGCCACCGACGACGGCGTGGTCACGGGCGACGTGATCGGCTGGTACGGGCGATTCGCCGCCGGCCGTCCCGGGGCGATCGTGGTCGAAGCGACCGGCATCCGCGACGTGCCCAGCGGTCCCCTGCTGCGCATCGGCCATGACCGCTTCGTGCCGGGGCTGCGCGCGGTGGTCGACGAGGTCCGCGCCCGCAGCGGTGGCGAGACCCGGCTGTTCATCCAGCTGATCGATTTCCTGGCGATCCGCCGACGGCCCGAGCGGGCGGTGTTCGTGCGGCGCCACCTCGTGCTGACCGATCGTCACCGCGCGGCGGTGCCCCAAGCCCGCAGTGACGACGCGGTGCGCGAGGCGCTGCTCGGCCTGCCGCCGGCGGAGCTCGATCGGATCCTCGATGATCGCGAGCGCGAGGCGCTGCGCATGGGCCTGCGCGAGCGGGTCACGGACGTCCAGCACGCCCACATCCGCGAGCTCCCGACGCGCTTGCCGGCCCTATTCGCGGCGGCGGCGATGCGCGCGCGCGAGGCCGGCTTCGACGGCGTCGAGCTCCACTACGCGCACGCCTACACGATGGCGTCGTTCCTCTCGCGTCACAACGAGCGCGATGATGGCTACGGCGGCTCACTGCAAGGCCGCGTGCGTCTGCCGCTCGAGGTCTACCGCGCGGTGCGGCAGGCCGTCGGCGACGACTTCGCCGTGGGCTGCCGTTTCCTCGCGGACGAGGGCATCGCCGGCGGCAGCACCGTTGCCGACGCGATCGGCTACGGCGTCGGCTTCGCCCGCGCCGGCATGGACTTCCTCTCGCTGTCGCGCGGCGGCAAGTTCGAGGACGCTGCCCAGCCGAAGATCGGCGATGCGGCCTATCCCTATACGGGGCCCAGCGGTCACGAGTGCATGCCGAGCGTGATCTCGGATGCTCGCGGCCCCTTCGGGCGCAACGTCGAGGCCGCCCACGCGGTGCGCAGCGCGATCCGGCAGGGCGGCCTCACCACGCCCGTCGTCGTGTCGGGCGGCATCTGCAGCTTCGCGCAGGCCGAGGCGATCCTCGCCGCCGGTGCGGCCGACATCGTCGGCTCCGCCCGTCAGTCGCTCGCCGACCCCGACTGGTTCCGGAAGACCGAGCTCGGCCACGGCGACGCGGTGCGGCGGTGCAAGTTCACCAACTACTGCGAGGCCCTCGATCAGCACCACAAGCAGGTGACCTGTCAGCTGTGGGATCGGAATCTACCCGAGGGCGAAGCCCCCGACATCCCGCGCTCGACTGACGGCCACCGCCGCTTGCTGGCACCGCCCTGGGAGCCCTAGCCTGCCCGTCGACCCGCCCGTGCGCGACGCCGCCGAAGCACCAGCCCGATCGCGGCGATCAACATCCACGGCGCCCCCCGCTCGTCCACATCACACCCGCAGCCGCGGCTGACCAACCCCCGACCACCGTCGAGCCCCGCCCCGCCGTCCTCGCCGTCGGACTCCCCGCTGTCGTCCTCACCACCACCGTCCGCCTCGCCCGGCACGTCCTCGAGCCGACAGCTACCATCGCAGCCGTCACCCGCCGCGACGTTCCCGTCTTCGCAGTCCTCACCCACATCGAGGACGCCGTTGCCACACGGCGGCGAGGCATCACCGGTCGCGACGATGCAGAACTCGTCGATGGTCCAACCACCGAACTCGAGCCCGCCGTCGCTCGTCAGCGAGAACTCGACCGTGACCTCGCCATCGGCCGCCTGGCTCGAGATGTCGACGTCGTGGAATCGCCACTCGCGATCGACGTGGTGAAACGTGGCCCCGGAGTCGTCGCCCGACGCGAACTGCGACCACACCGGCGTGCCGTCGGCGAAGATCTCGGCCTGATCGAAGAAGCCGTCCTCGACGGTGAGCCAGCGGCGGTACTGTATGCGCACGTTGGCGTAGCCCGCCGTGGGCACGGTCGGCGACGTCGCCATCGCGAACGCGTTGGGCGGGTAGAGACCACCACCGGCCGACAGGCCGTTGCCGAGCACGAATCCATCGGAGTCGTACGACGCGGCGGGATCGCGGTTGCCCGACGTCCCCGAAGGCGCGCCTACCTCCCAGCCGCCGGGCAGGCCCCAGTCGGGGGCGCCGTCGGCGAAGCCGGTGCAGTACAGCGGCACCACGTCGCCGACGTACATCTCGTACCAGGGATCGACGAAGTTGTCGGGCAGCGACCGCAGGGTGCCGTTGTCGTAGTTGACGCTGACCTGATACTGCACGACCGACCCGGGCGCCTGCGCGGGGATCGTGGCCGACCATCCGCCCGCCTCCTCGGTCATCGAGAACAGGTTCTCGTCCGGTTCGCCCCGCAGCCCCCATGACAAGGTCGGCGACGCGCCCACCGGACACTGGGGGAAGTCGGGCAGCGCGAGCTGCAGCTCGACCACGATGCCGTCCGGCTGCGCCGTGGCCAGCACCGACTCGGCGGCCTCACCGGCGCTGAACAGGCCGTGGGGCCCATACGCCGCGTTGATCTCGCAGACGTTCGGCGTGCCGTTGGCGAGGTTGCCGTCATCGTCGTCGACGAGCAGCGCCTCGACATACATCGACGGGATGTCGACCGCGCGCCGCGTCGACTCGTACCAGATGCGGTCGGTCGCGAACACGCCAGCCGCACCGTACTTCCCGACCATGAGCGTGCGCAGGTCCCACAGCGCGCCGCCGATGATGCGCCCCTCGTCGTGGACCGGGCCGCGGTCCTCGGGCCAGCGATACTCGAAGCCCTCGGGATCGATGTCGCGCAGCGGCGTCTGATCGAAGAAGAAGCCACGCGCGACACCGGCGTCGTCGACGATCGTGGCCGACAGATAGTCCGAGATACCCTCGGACAGCGCGACGTCGAAGAACCCTACCCCCGGCAGCAGCGACTGGAAGTGCACCGAGTGCCCGAACTCGTGGTAGACGACGTCGGCGAGCAGACCGGTGTTCTCGCAGGCGACGCTCGACCGATAGAAATTGATCGAGTTGCCGTCGGAGAACGCGTTGCACGAGTCGTCGATGTTGGTGACCACCGGCAGCGGCTGATCGAGCCACGCAAGATCCGGCGCCAAGTTGCGGACGTGGGCCTTGACCAGCGAGGCGTGGATGAACGTGGAGAGCTGTGACTCGACGATCTCGTCGCCCTCGGCCTGCCACACCGTGCCGCTGCCGGGGCTGGCGACGAACGCGAACCCTCCCCCCTCGCCATCGGCGTTGGTCACCGCGACGAAGGGGCCCGTCGGGGTGTTGGACACCGTCCCCGGCGAGGTCGTGAACTCGAAGACGCCGGCACCGTCGGTGACGAGCGGCACGCCGTCGACGACGATGTCGGCGAACGGCGCACCGTAGTTGGCGCGGGCGTCCTGCGGCGAGCGCTGCGGCACGCGGTAGACCAGACCCGAGGTCACGAAGTGCAGATCCTGGCGACGTGCCACAGGCGCACCGGTGCGGCTGTCGACGTACACCGACCAGCGCGTGCGGGGGGCGTCGACGTCGACCTCGACGCGGACGACCTCGCGATAGGTGATCGCGCCGTCGACGAACAGCGGCAGCACGACGGTCTCGGGAACGACCGCGACACTGCGCCTCGTGCCGGGCACGTCGCGGGCCAGCCACTCGTGGGCAGCGCGCTCGGCCTTGGCCGGCGCCAGCGTGCGGTGCTCGACCTCGACGTTCGGCAGCGCATCGTTGGCGATTACGACCAGGCGATCGTTCTTGAAGCGGAAGCTGATCTGACCGCCTACGACCGGCACGCCGCCGTGGTGCTGCACGAAGCCGACCGAGCGGATCCCCGCGGAGAGATCGTTCGTCACCAGCACGAAGTCGTCCAGCCGCGCGCCGGGGGCGAGCGTGCCCAGATGACGGCCGAGCAGCGAGGTCGCGAAGGTGGCGGCGGTCGTCTCCGACGCCATGACGCCCGGCGCCGGCGTGCCCTCGAGCACCACGCGCTGCGGCAGCGCGGTCACCTCGTCCCAGGCGATCCAGCTGCGGCCGAGATCGGCCCGAAGGCTCGCGACCGTCGCCCCCCGAGCCCGGGCTGTGGTGGCCGTGCCCGCGGCGGTGGCCGTGCCCAGACGGGGTACGCTGTGCACCGACGCGCCTCGGAAGGCGACGTCGCGCTCGCGCTGCACCGACCGCCCGTCGGCGCCGCGCAACGTTTCACTGCCGTCCGGCCCGGGGGCCCGCGCCGCCTGGGCGAGCTGGGGCAGGCCGAGGGCCACGAGGGCGAGGACGTGTTCGCGGCGCAAGGGTCGGATCACAAAACGACGATACCCGACAATCCCCTAGGCGTGCGGGGAAGAATTCGTCGGCGGAGCGGGGGCGCATTCCGCGGGATCGTCGCCTACGCGGCGGGCTGGGCGCGGACCTTGCCCGGGCCAGCCGCCGAGGCCGCCGCGCTACCCTGGCGGCCGTGAGCACCGCACTGCCGCTGACCGCCGATGCCGACGCCCGCCGCGAGCACTACGCCGAGCTCGGGATCCGCATCGCCGCGCTGCTCGAGGACGAGGACGATGCAGTCGCCGCGATGGCGACGGTGGCGTGCGAGCTGCACCACGCCTTCGCCTACTTCCACTGGACCGGCTTCTATCGGGTGATCGCACCCGAACTCCTGGCGGTGGGCCCGTACCAAGGCGGCCTCGGATGCCTGCGGATTCCGTTCGCGCGCGGGGTCTGTGGTGCCGCCGCGCGCACCGGCGAGACCCAGCGAATCACCGACGTACACGCCGTCGCCGACCACATCGCCTGCGCCGCGAGCACGCGCTCGGAGATCGTGGTGCCGATCAAGGACGCCGACGGTCGCGTGCTCGCGGTCCTCGACGTCGACTCCGACGACCCCGCGGCGTTCGACGCGACCGACCAGGCGCAGCTCGAGGCGGTGTGCGCCGCGCTGGCGCCGATCCTCGCGCGGTCGCAGGCTGGAGTCAGCCGCTGACCAGCTCACCCACGCCGCAGATCAGCCCGTCGCCCTCGCGGTCGTCGAGACACAGATCATCGCCGTGGTCGTCCTCGGCGGAATCCGGCATCGACATGGCCAGCGCGCCGTCGAGTCCGGCGGTGGGATCGTCGCAGAGTTCGTCGCCGGGCTCGGGTTCGACGGCGCACGTCGGCGCCTCGCCCCACGGCGTGGCTTGCATCGTCGACGCGCCCTGCGATGCACCACCTGCGACGGACTCGCCGCCCGCGAACGAGATCCACCGCCCCGGCATGCCCAGCACCAGCACCAGCGACGCCGCGAGCGCGAGCCCAGCCGGCATCGACGGGCGCTGCCGGGGTCGCGAACGCGGTGCGCCGCACATGTACGTGGCGGCCTCGCGCATCGCCTCGTCGAGGCGGGCGCACTGCTCGAGCCGCACGCCGCAGTGCATGCAGCCAACGATGTGACGCTCGAGCGCCGTCGCAGCCTCGTCGCCCAGCGTGCCATCGGTCCAGGCGACCAGCGTCGCGTCGTCCGGGTGATCAGTCATCGCGACCCTCCCCGACCACGCCGCGGATCCGCTTGCGCAGCTCGCAGGTGATCTGCCGGACCCGCTGCACCGAGATACCGACGACCTCGGCGATCTCCGCGGCGCTCGAAGTCGACTCGCCGTAACTCAGCTCGAACACGCGCCGTGCGGTGGGCGACGCGGCCTCGACGACCTTCGCGATCCGCCGCAGCTGCTCGCGCGCCAGCAGCTGACCCTCGACGTCGCCACCGCCGCCGTGCAGGCCGTAGTCGCCACCGACGCGGGCATCGACCGCCGCGCGCCGCATCGAGACGCGCTGAGCGTCGCGCGCGAGGAACAGCGCCTGCATGATCACGATGCCGGGGATCTTGAGATCCGGCAGCCGACCGGCCCGGTGTTGCTGGATGATGCGGACCCACGCGTCGTCGGCGAGCTCCTTCGCACGCTCGAGCGGCAGTCCGCGGGCGAGCAGGGCCACGACCACGCGCCGCGTGTGCTGCTCGATCAGCGAGTCCCACGCCACCTGCCGCGGTGCGTCGGTCGCGTCGAAGGCGACCCCTGTGGCGAGCTCGAGTACGCGGGTGGGCATGGGCGACGCGAAGGGGAAACGGCGCGGGCGGGGTAACCATATCGCAGAGGGCCACAGGCGGCCACCGCAGCGCCAACGGGACCCGATCTCGCGGGGAGACCGGGGGCCGCGGACTTCTCGACGACACGGCGGCGACGCCGCCTCGGGCGGGATCAGTCCTTCTGGGGGACCCCTCCCGATCGCTGTCGCTCTCTCAGCCCTCCAACAGCCGCGGCGGCGCGCGTTTGTCCTGCACGTCCTCGTCACCCCGGCGCACGCGCACGGTGGTGCCTGGCGCCGACTCGCTCTCGTACGCATTCAACCACCCGGGCAACGCGTGCGGCGCGGTCATGTCGAACACCCGACGTGCGTCGCGGGGCGAGAGGTTGACGCAGCCGTGGCTGATGCGGTGACCGAAGCGGTAGTGCCAGAAGGCGCCGTGCAGCGCGAAGTTGCCGGCGAAGTACTGCACGTAGGGCACGGCCTCGACGTTGTACGACTCTTCGGCGTCGGGGCGCGACTGCATCTGACCTATCGCCTGCTTCATCGAGATGCGGAACAGGCCCCGCGGCGTAGGCCCCTTGAAGCCGCTCGAGATGAGCGTCGCGAACAGCGGCTCGGGGCCCCGCATCACCGTGAGGATCTGCTGATCGATCTCGACGTCGATCCACACCTCGACCGCGCCGATCGACTCGGGCGGGATCGGTCGCGACCAGCGACCCACGTGGCGATCGTGGAGGTAGCCGCCGCCATCCAGCGCCCACCACCGCCCCTCGGCGTTGCGCGTGGGCTCGGGCAGCAACAGGATCTCGGCCTGATAGGCGAGCGCGGGCATCGGCGCCGCGGCCTCGCGGGGCTCGGCGAGCGCGGGATTCGACGGCCACGTGACGCCCCACGCCAGCAGCAAGCCAGAGGGTACCGGCGTCTGCACCAGATCGCGGCCGGCGAAGCGGCTGGGGCGATAGCGCATCACCTCCGATTCGAGCACCACGTTGTCGCGCTCGTCGATGAGGATCATCTGACCTTTGGCGCGGCGGCGGCCGACGAACGCATAGTCGTGCTCGGCCTCGAGCGTGCCGGTCGGCTCCTCGCCCGCGAGCATCGACGCGAGCGACTTCCACCGACGCGCGGTCTGGCCCTGCTTGACCTTCGCGTAGAAGAACGGCGCGAGGTCGCCATCGCGCAGCTCGGGGAGCTTGCGCGGCACGGCGTCGCCGGCCTTGCGCGTGGCCTCGAGACAGGCATACGCACCCTCGCCGATGTCGCCCCAGCCCTTGCCGCCGCAGTCGCGACCGGGGACGAGCGCGTAGACGTAGAACGCCTCGCCCAGCGGAATTCGTCCGCGCAGCGGCGCCCGCGGATCGGGGCCGTCCCGCAGCACGAGGGTCTGCCGCGCGATGCGGGTCTCGACGGGCGCGCGCACGGGCGGCGACTCGAGCGACGGTGAGGCGTCGCGATCGGCTGCGGGCGCAACGTCGCCGACCGGAGGCTGCGCGTGGGTCACCGCCGCGTCGTCGGTGGGCGCCTCGCGGTCGTCCAGCGCGATCGCCCCCGGGTCATCGGCGTCCGAGACGTCTTCGCCCGGCGCGTCGCAGCCGAGCGCGAGGCAGAGCAGCGATCCTGCGAGGCGGTGATCCACGGTGGACGGATCTGGTAGCGCATGCGCAGCCGCGAGGGAAGAAACCGCCGTGGCCCACGGGCGACGATGGCGCGTGCATGCGGACAGACGACCGCGGTCAGGCGCCAGGCGGTGGCGCAGAGACGGGCCGGCTGGACTCGTCGGCCCCGGCGCTGGGCCCCGCGGGCGGCGGCGGGGCATCGACCGGGGCGGCCGGCTCCACCGGCATCGGCGCCACCGGACCGGGATCCACGGGCGCTGGCGCCATCGGATCGGGCTCCATCGGCGCCACGGGCTCGGCCGCCGCCGGCGCGGACACCTGCGGGTCTGCGGCCGGCGGTTCGGGTCGCGGCGCGGCGTCGTAGGGCTCGGCTTCGATCATCGGATTGCCCGGCGGAGCCGACCGCGGCGCGCGGCGCTTGGATCGCCCGCCACCGAACGCGACGACGATGCCGATGTTCGGCCCCCAACTGAAGCCACAGAAGCCGGTGAACTGCACGTCGCCCGCCGCGCCCTGGTAGCGATAGGCGCGGTTGCACTTGTCCGAGGGGAACATGCTCGAGAAGTCGACGCCGAGGTTGAGCGACACCGGTCCGCCGATGCCGATGTACGCCCCCGGCCCGGCGACCCAGTGACCAACGACGCCGCGGCGGTTGTTGAAGAACGAGGGCCCGACGCCGGCGTGCACGTACGGCGAGAACCACCGGCTGCGAAAGAACACGTACTGGACCGACGGCGTGATCCGGAAGATGTTGGTGGGGATCCGATCGGTGAGCCCTGGGTAGCGGGTCTTGAGCGAGTCCGAGAAGATCGTGATCGAGTCCGTCAGCGACAGGCCCAGGCCGAGGCCGCCGATGGCGAAGTAGCGGAAGCCCAGGCCGAAGCCGAGCTGGGTCGCGTCGCGCCCGAGGCCCAGCCCGAAGCCGAAGGTCGGCACCATGGTCCCGCGCCCCCACGGGCGCTCGGCGTCGGACTGGGGCGCAGCGCTGGCGACCGCCGGCATCGCGATCGCGATCGCGATCGCGAGCGCGCAGGCGGTCACGAGCCGTGGGGTCCGGAGCATCGGCGCATCGTAGACCCGCCGGCCGCGTCGTCCAAACCGCATGCCACCACCGCCACCAGCGCGAGCCAAAGGGGGGTGCGCGCCCGCCCGTGGGCCTTCGCGCCCGCGGAGCACACCTCCACCGGCAGCCTTCGCCCGGCGGGGAGAAGCCTCACGCGGCAGCCGCCCGCCGAGGGCGCCACCGTGGCCGCGCTCCAGACGGTCCCCGAGTCGGGACGACGGCGCGCCGTTGCGTGGCTCCGCCGCCGCGCACTACGATGGCGAGCCTGAAGGGGTGGACATTCCAATGCGCAGCGACACGTGGTGTGCAACCGTAGCTCTGTTCCTCGCGACCGCGACCGGTTGCTCTACCGACGAGGACGATGATCCGGACGCCACCGCGTCGGTCGGCGAGACCGGCAGCAGCGGGGACGCCACGGATCCCAGCGCGACGATGACCGCAGGCATGACCGGCCCGATGACGGGGACGACCGCCGGCATGACGACGGTCGGCGACACCGCGACGACCGCCGACTCCTCCGGCGAGGTGCCCCCCGAGCCCGGCCCCAACGGCACGATGTGCGAGGAGAACGAGGAGTGCATCTCGGGCTTCTGCTACTACAACAGCGCTCTGGGCGGCATCTGCGGGGACTGCAACACCGACGCCGATTGTGAGGGCGGCGGCTGCAGCCTGCCCAACCCGCTGGCCCAGCCGCCCACCGGCGCCGTGTGCAACATGGGCGAGCCCGGCGCCGGCTGCATGAGCGACGAGGTCTGCGAGGGCGACTACACCTGCGCGACGATCCTCGAGATCCCCGGGATCTTCGAGGCCGCGACGTGCAGCGAGTGCATCACCGACGCCGACTGCGACGGTGGCCAGCTGTGCTCGCCGTCGTACGACGTGCTCAACATCTCCGGCCAGCGGGTCTGCGTGGATGCGGGCTCGGTGGCCAACGGCGAGGGCTGCGATCACCTGGGCACCGGCGATGACGCGTGCACGTCGGGCCTGTGCGCGGTGGTCGACATCATGACCCTGCTGCAACTCGGCGTGTGTGGCGATTGCGGCGTCGATGCCGACTGCACCGCGCCCGAGGTGTGCCTCGAGGCCGACATCGACATCACCACAGGCGTGGTGACACCGCCGACGTGCGGCGCGGCCTGATGACCGAGCTGCTCGACGCCTCCGCGATGACGCTCGCCCGCTGGATCCGCCAGCGTAAGGTCTCGCCGCGCGAGGTCGTCGATGCCCACATCGATCGGATCGCCGTGGTCAATCCGGCGATCAACGCGGTCATCGCCCAGCGCTTCGAGCGGGCGCGGGCCGAGGCCGCGGCCGCCGAGGACCGCGTGATGGCGGCGGCCGATCCCGAGTCGCTGCCACCGCTGCTCGGCCTGCCCTACACCGCCAAGGAATACATCATGGCGCAGGGCATGCCGCTGTCCGCGGGCATCTGGTCGCGCCGCGACGTGCGGTCCGACAAGGACGCCGAGACCGTGCGACGGCTCGCCCACGCCGGTGCGATCCTCGTCGGCATCACCAACGTGCCCGAGGGCGGTCTGTGGCTCGAGACGTACAACGACGTCTACGGGCGCACGGTGAACCCCTGGGATGCGCGGCACACCGCGGGGGGCAGCAGCGGCGGCGAGGGGGCGATCGTCGCGACCGGCGGCGTGGCGTTTGGTCTCGGCGCGGACGTCGGTGGATCGATCCGGCTGCCAGCTGCGTTCTGCGGCACCGTCGGCCACAAACCCACGGGGCGGATGGTGCCGAACACGGGCTTCTGGCCGAGCGCGCAGGGCGAGCTCAGTGCGTACCTCGTGTGCGGCCCGCTCGGTCGCAAGGTCGAGGACATGATGCCGATCCTCCGCGTGCTCGCGGGCCCCGATGGCGAGGACACGGTGGTGACGAAGTGGACGCTGGGCGATCCCGACGCGGTCGATCTCCGCGACGTCGTCGTCTATCCGGTCGAGAGCAACGGCAGCACGCGCGTAGGCGAGGTCAACCGCCAGGTCGTGCGCGACGCCGCCGCGGCGCTGCAACAGCGCGGCGCCAGGCTGGCCACCCTCGACACCGCGCGCATGAAGCGGGCCTTCATGATCTGGAGCGCGATGATGACGTCGGGCGGCGGGTCGAGCTACGCCGAGATCCTCGGCAACGGTCACGCGATCTCCCCCGTCCGCGAGCTCGCGCGCATCGCTCTCGGGCGCTCGCGTCACACCCTGCCTGCGGTGATCATCGTCGGGCTCGAGCAGCTCGCCGCGCGGATGCCCAGCCGCGTCGAGCAGGCCATCGCCGATGGCAAGGCCCTGCAGGCCGAGCTCGAGGCAGTCCTCGGCCCGCGCGGCGTGATGCTGCACCCACCCTACTCACGGCCGGCGCCGCGGCACTTCGGCCCGATGCTGACGCCCTTCGACTTCGTGTGCACCGGCCTCTTCAACGTGCTGGAGTTCCCTGCCACGGTGGTGCCGATGGGCTCGGCCGCCGGCCTGCCGCTCTCGGTCCAGGTGATCGGCCGCCGCGGCAACGATCACGTCACGCTCGCGGTGGCGGGCGCCCTCGAGCAGGACTTCGGCGGCTGGCGGCGCGCCAACCCTACCTGGCGCCTCCCCCAGACCCATCTGGGCGGTTCTGCGTAACCTGCGCTGGGGTCGATTCCACGGGCCCGATCTGCGCTGCCGTGCGATTTGTCGTGCCGCGCCCGAGCATCCGGACACGTGGTTGTGCTAACAACGCCCCCGCGCCCGAGCGCAACGCGACGAGTCTAGATGAGCAGCGACGACGCAATCGAGTTCGAAGGGAAGGTCGTCGAGGTCCTCAGCGGCGGCACGTTCAAGGTCAACGTGGGCGAGGGTCACGACGTCATCGCGAAGTTGGCCGGCAAGATGCGTCGCTATCGCATCCGCGTGGTGCTCGGTGACCGCGTCACCGTGGCGGTGTCGCCGTACGATCCGACCCGCGGTCGGATCACCTATCGCCCCCGCTGAGCGGGCGACCCCGACGCGCGGCACGGCGAGGCCGCGCGGAGCCTGACGATCCGAGCCGAGCCGCGTAGCGGCGGGCCCCATCGCGCGTATGGGCTGAGCACTGCGCGGCAGGGGCGCCTCACGGCATGCTGTTTGACCCAGGCATGCGCGCGGTCATGTGGGTCCTGCTGCAACCGCGCTCGCCCGCGTCCGTCTGACCCAGTGTTCCAGCGTCCACCATGTCGGACGCAGCGAACCGCTCCCGCTTCGCAGGGAAGGACGCGGCACCGTGACGGTCAACTACATCGACGAGATCCGAGCGTACGCGCGGCAGTTCCGGCCGAACGAGCGCAACCTGACGCTGTACTTCCCCGACTTCGATGCGGCGCCGCAGCCCGGCTCGCTCAACCGCGTGTTCGGGCCGCCGGTCGGCGTGACCGACGATCTGTGGCCGACCTATCCCCGCCTGCGCGAGCTGCTGTCGCCCGACTCCCTCGCCGGCTGGGACCCCCGCGACGTGCGGATGGAGCACGTGTTCACCATCGATCTCGATGGCCTGCACCTGTTCGGCGTGCCCCCCGGCGCCCGGGCGATGATGCTCTTCCTCAGCAACGCGACCTATCACCGCGCCTTCCACTGGGGCAACGCCGACGCCGCGGTGGTGTTCCTCGGCGAGGATGACCTCGCCCGCGGCCCGTACACCGGCCCGCTGCCGTGCCGCTCGCTCCGCCGTTGGAGCCGCCGCTTCGCCCTCGCCGCCGTCGATGTGCCCGGTGACGTCTTCGACGGCGAGGCCCAGGACGACGCGCGCATCGTCGCCTTGCACGACGCGATCTGGCAGGCGCCCGCTCGCCTCGGCGGCCGGCCGATCTGGGTGCGCGACGATCAGGCCACGCGCACCCCGTCGGGCCAGTGGCGCAACGTCGACACCAACCCGGGCTTTCCCCTGGGGATCGCGTCGAGCCCCGAGTTCTTGATGCAGTTCGAGCGCCGGTTCGCCGAGGTCAACCTCGGCAATCAGGGCGTCATGTACGTGACCGGCCAGAGCGCCTGCTATCAGTCGTTCTGATCGGCGAGCGACTCGGCTTCAGCCGGGGGTCGTGGGCAGCAGCGGCCCTCGGGTCGGCTCGGGCGCCGGCGGCGGCTTGGGGACGGGCGCCGGCACCGGTGGCACGGCCGGCGGAGTCTTGTCCGGCAGCACCTCGGCGGCGGGCTCGGGCTCTTCGTTTTCGATGACGTCGTCGATCTCCGGCGCGGGCACGCGCGGGGCGACCTCGGCCTTGCGGCGCTTGGGGGTGGCGGTCGGCCGCGCGCGCGCGTCGACGATCGGGTTCTGCCCGGCGACCACGTCGATCGTCTGCTCCCACGGCGCCTGTCCGGGAGCGACGACGCGCACCGCATGACTGCCGACCGTGAGGGCGGTCTGCAGCGGCGCCGCGCCAGCATCGACACCGTCGATCTCGACGCGCGCACCCTCGGCCCCGCGCACGACCACCGGATAGGTCGGCGCCTCGTCGGCGGGCAGCACCACCGGCTCATCGTCGACATCCACGTCGTCGGCCGGCGCCCGCGCGTCCGATGCACCTGGCGTCGCAGAGGCGTTGTCCACGACGCCGTGCGTTGGCCCAGAGCTGGCCGCGAGCACCGATGGCGTCGCCGCCGGTCCACCGGGGCCGAAGATCGCCCACGCGCTGAGGCCCCCGAGCAGCAGCGCGAGCACGCCAGCGGCGGCGAACCACCGGCGCGACACCGGCGGGGGCGGCAGGAGCAACGCCGCGCTGCCCCGATGTGCCACGGGGATCGGCGCGGAGGCCTCGCCACCGGGTGGAGGGCGCGGGGGCGAAGACATGACCGCCGGTGCGCCGTCGATCGGTGTGCCGTCGATCGGTGCGCCGTCGATCGGTGCGCCGTCGATCGGCCGGGCAGCGGGCGCAGGCTTCGCCATCCGCACCGGCGGCACCGCGCCCGTGGAGGGGGCGGGTCGCGGCGGCGCGGCGACGACGGGCACCCTTGGCACAGCCGTGTTCGCGGCGATCTCCGGTGACGATGGACGACGCGGCCCGAGCGGACGCCCCGTGCCCCGCCGCGGCGGCTGGGGCGGACGATCGGACGCGAGTTCGGCCACGACCGGCCGCGGCAGCCCCGACGCCGACAGCTCCGCGGGCGTCGGCTCGGCGCTGCGCACCACCGGCTTGGTCCACTCCGAGCTGTGCGGACCGATCTCCGCGTCCGCGCCGCGATCACGGGCGCTGCGGTACTCGGCCAGGGCCGCGCGCGAGTCCGCATCGGCGTCGGGCAGCGCCAGTCGATGCGGCGGCACCGACTCGAACAGCGACTCGGCGATCTCGCTGGCATCGGCCGGGCGGCGCGCCGGATCCTTCTCGATGCACTGGTGCACCAGCGCGATGAGCGACTCGGGGATGCCGTGGCCTGTGGGCAAGACCGACGCCAGCGGCTTGGGCGTGCCGTGGACGTGGTTGTACAGCAGCGCGCCGTCGTTCTCGCCCTGGATCGGCGATTCGCCGGCGAGCATCAGGTAGAGCATCACGCCGATGGAGTAGACGTCGACGCGCAGGTCGGACTCCTCGCCCTTGATCTGCTCGGGCGCGAGATATCCGGCGGTGCCGATGACGTGGGACTTCGTGACCTCTTCGTCCTCGTTGCCGTCGACGAGCTTGGCCAGGCCGAAGTCGAGGACCTTGACGAAGTTCGCCTTGCCGGCCCGCTCGCACAACATGATGTTGGCGGGCTTGATGTCGCGCAGCATGATGCCGCGATCGTGGGCGTAGCCGACGGCGGCGAGGATCTGCACCGCGATCGGCGTGAAGTCCCGCAGATCGAGCGGCCCGCGGCGCTTGAGAAATCGCCGCAGCGGCTCGCCGTCGAGGTACTCCATCGCGATGTACGACTGCCCGCGATCGTGGCCGCACTCGAGCAGCTGCACGACGTTGGGGTGGGCGAGCTGCTGCAAGCGGCTGCCCTCGCGTTCGAACCGCGACACCGCGGTCTCGTCCTCGAGCCAGTGCGGCGCGAGCAACTTGATCACGACTTCGCCCTCGGTGACGGTGTCGAAGGCGAGGTAGACCAGGCCCATGCCGCCGCGACCGATCAGACGATCGATGCGATAGCGCCCGCCGAGCACCGCACCGAGGTACGGGTCGAGGGTTCGCAGGCGTGGGGCACGGGTGGACGACATCGGCGGGATTGGCCCGGATCACCCGAGGGTGAGAGCAGCGCATTTTCCACGTTTTGGCGACGGAGTGAAGGGGCGTTTTGCGAAAGCGGTGTGCCGGGGATGACGGGACGCCACGGACGGCATCGCCAAGGAGCGAGGTCGCGGCTTCGCCGGGCCCGCGTGACACACCGCCACCAGTTTTCAGCCGTGCGCTCCGCGGGTCACCGCGGCTCCCGGCCGCTGCGTGGCGGTCCGGTCTGAGCCCCATGGGCGGCGCTGTGGCCCGCGTGCCCGGGCCAATCGCCCGCGGACGGCAGAAAAACCGGCCGCCCGCGGCGTGCCGCGATGGATCGGGCGGTTACACTGCCGCCGGGGCGCGGGCCGCTCCCAGCGCTCGGGACACGATGGACCAGACGAAACAAGGCAGCTCACAAAGAACCGCGCCAGCGCCGGGCCCGACGCGGGTGGTGGTGATCGGAGGTGGATTCGCGGGGCTCGCGGCCGCACGCGCGTTGGGGGCCGCACGCAGCCCCGATCTCGAGGTCACCGTCGTGGATCGCCGCAACCACCACCTCTTCCAGCCGTTGCTGTACCAGGTGGCGATGGCGGGGTTGTCGCCGGCGGACATCTCGATGCCGATCCGGTCGATTCTCCAGGGGCTCCCCGGGCTCTCGGTGCGCATGGGCGATGTCCACGACATCGATCTCGACGGCCGTGTCGTCCACGCGAGCACGGGCACGATCGCCTACGACTATCTGATCATGGCGTGCGGCGCCACGCACAGCTACTTCGGCCACGACGCGTGGGAAGAGCACGCGCCAGGGCTCAAGACGCTCGAGCAGGCCACCGAGATCCGCAGGCGTGTGCTCACCGCGTTCGAGCTCGCCGAGCTCGAGACCGATCGCGAGCGGCGTCGCGAGCTGCTCACCTTCGTCGTGGTCGGCGGTGGCCCCACGGGGGTCGAGCTCGCCGGCGCGCTGGGCGAGCTGAGCCGCCACACCCTGTCAAAAGACTTCCGCCGGGTCGATCCCGCCAACACGCGGGTGATCCTCATCGAGGGCGGGCCGAGGATCCTCTCGTCGTTCGATCCCGAGCTATCGCAGTCGGCGATGCGCAGCCTCGAGCGCCTGGGCGTCACGGTGTGGACCGATACCAGCGTGACCGACATCGACGCCACGGGCGTCCGCGCCGGCGCCGAGTACGTGCGGGCACGGACGGTGCTGTGGGCCGCGGGCGTGCATGCGTCGCCGCTCAACCGCGTGTTCGGCACGCCACTCGATGGTGCCGGGCGCGTCGCGGTGCAGCCGGATCTGTCGATCCCCGGCCGCCCCGAGGTCTTCGTGCTCGGCGACCAGGCGTCGTTCACCGACGAGTCCGGCACCGTGCCGGGTCTCGCGCCCGCGGCGATGCAGCAAGGTCGGGCGGCGGCGGCGAACATCCTCGCGGATCTCCGCGGTCACGCCCGCGAACCGTTCGTCTACTTCGACAAGGGATCGATGGCCACGATCGGCCGCGCCCGCGCCGTCGCCCAGACCGGCAGCCTCAAGCTCGAGGGCTTCGTCGCGTGGCTGGCGTGGTGCTTCGTGCACATCATGTATCTCGTCGGGTTCCGCAACCGCTTGCTCGTGTTCGTGCAGTGGATGTGGTCGTACGTCCGCTACCGCCGCGGCGCGCGGCTCATCACCAATCGCGACTGGCGCCTCGATGAGTCGGCATCGAAGACCGCCGAGGCCGCCGGCGGCCAGGTCGGGGTCGGGGTCGGGGTCGGGGTCGGGGTCGGGGTCGGGGTCGGGGTCGCGCGACCGTCGGCGCCGGAGGTCCACTTCCAGCCATGAGCGAGCCCGAGATCATCTTCGAAGCGCGCGGCGTTGCGAAGGCGTTCGGGTCCACGGTGCTGTTCGACGGCGCCGACCTGACGCTCGTGCGCGGCGAGACCCTCGCGATCATCGGCGAGAGCGGCTCGGGCAAGAGCGTGTTCCTCAAGCTCCTCGCCGGCCTGCTGCCGGTCGACGAGGGCGAGATCTTCTACAAGGGCAAGTCGGTCGCCGAGATGGACCGCGCCGCGCTCGACAAGCTCCACCGCGAGGTCGGCTACGTCTTCCAGAACGACGCGCTGTTCGACTCGATGACCGTGGCCGAGAACATCGGCTACGCCCTGCGCGAGCACACCAAACAGAGCTACGAGCAGATCCGCGAGCGGGCGATGGAGTGCCTCGACATCGTCAACCTGCGCCGCACCGCGATCGACGAGTTCCCCTCGGGGCTGTCGGGCGGCATGCGCAAGCGCGTCGCGCTGGCCCGAGCGATCGCGATCGAGCCCGAGATCATCCTCTACGACGAGCCGACCCAGGGCCTCGATCCGCAGAACATCACCAACATCGCCCAGATGATCGAGGAGCTGCAGCGAACCCTGCACGTGACCTCGATCGTGGTGACGCACGACATGCGCACCGCCTTCGGCGCCTCGAACCGCATCGCGATGCTGCACGAGCACCGCTTCGCCTACATCGGTACCCCCGAGGAGCTGATGGAGAGCGAGGATCAGCCGATCCGCGAGTTCATCGACGACGCGATGGACGAGCTACGCGAGCTGTTCGAAGAGGAGCAGACGGGCGCACACGACGATCCGGCGGACAAGACCCAGGTCGCGCCGGCGGACAAGACCCAGGTCGCGCCGGCGCCCGTCGATCGAACCGACTGATCATGCGCCCGGGCACCGCTTGGTCCGTGGGCACCGGCGCCGACGGGGCCCGCGTGCCCACCGCAATGGCGCCAACAGCGGGCCGATTCCGGGCCGGCCCGATGCGGGCCGGATGCTGGCGCCCCGCCCCATCTTGCCCCACGAGGCGAAGGTGGCTGTCCTCGAAGTCGTCCCCTCAGGGATGCGACCGACCCTCGACGTGTCGTTCTCGCATGGTCTGCACGAGTGTTACGCCCGGCATGGCGTGGCCGACCTCGCGGCGCCGGTTGCCGACGACGAGCACGCGCTGGTCCGCGTCGTCGTCGTCCGCGACGACAACGGGGTGCTGCTGGGCGGGGGCCGCGTCCACGCCCGCCACGCTCGCCTCGGCTTCCCCGCCGAGAGCACGCTGCGCCACTTCGCCGAAGCTCGCGCCCGCGTGCGCAGCCTGCCCGAGAACGACACCGTCGAACTCGCCGCGCTCTGGACCACGCCGTCGACCAGCGGCACCGGCATCGCCCGGCTCGTCGCCCAGGCGTGCCTCGCCACCGCCATCTACGCCGGCAAGCGCATCGCCTTCACGATCTCCCACGCCGGCTTCGCCAGCGTCCTCGCGGCGGTCGGCATGGTCGCCCTCGACGACACCCCGCCTCTGCCCTTCCCCGCCGTGGGCTATCGCTCGCGCCTGTTCGCCACCGATCTGCTCGGCTGCAAGCTCGCGATGCGGTGCGATCGGGAGATCATCACCGCGATCGCCGGATCACTGCAGACCGGCGCCGAGCGCTTGATGCTCAACGAGCTGACGGCGATCGAGCACGGGCGGCCCAGCTGGACGGTCCGCCGCACGACCACACGCATGCGAACGGTCGCGTGAGGCCGGGCGACCGCCTCAGTTGTACTGCTTCGCGCCGTCCGGGGCCGCGTCCTTCGCGACGGTCGCCTCGAACGCGAAGCTCAGCTCGCCGTCTACGAGGTCGACGTGAACGCTGCCGCCGTGCTCGAGCTTGCCGAAGAGCAGCTCGTCGACGAGCTTGCCGTTGATGTGCTCGTCGATGGTGCGGGTCATGGGCCGGGCGCCGAAGAGCTTGTCGAAGCCACGCTTGGCGATCCACTCGCGGGCGGCCTGCGTGAACGTGATGCGGACGTCGCGGTCGGCGAGCTGGAGCTCGAGCTCACCGAGCATCTTGTCGGCGACCCGCTGGATGACGGATTCGTCGAGGCCGCGGAACGTGACGATCTTGTCGAGCCGGTTGCGGAACTCGGGGCTGAACGTGCGCTCGATCGCCTTGTTGGAATCCGACGCCTGCGGGCCCTCGTCGGCGAACCCCACCTTGCGCGCGGCGATCTCTTGCGCACCGGCGTTGCTGGTCATGATGAGGATGACGTTGCGGAAGTCGGTCTTGCGGCCGGTGGTGTCCGTCAACGTGGCGTTGTCCATCACCTGCAGGAGCACTGAGAAGATGTCGGGGTGCGCCTTCTCGATCTCGTCGAGCACGAGCACCGCGAACGGCTGCTTGGACACCGCGTCGGTGAGCATGCCGCCCTGATCGAAGCCGACGTAGCCCGGCGGCGCGCCGATGAGACGGCTGACCGAGTGCTTCTCCATGTATTCGCTCATGTCGAAGCGCAGAAATGGCACCGCGAGCAACCGCGCGAGCTGCTTGGCGAGCTCCGTCTTGCCGACGCCTGTCGGTCCGGCGAACAGGAACGAGCCGATGGGCTTGTCGGCCCGCGACAGCCCCGCCCGCGCCCGCTTGATCGAGTGCGCGATGACCTTGACCGCGTCGTTCTGGCCGTAGATGACCTCGCGCAGCCCCTCTTCGAGCCGCTCGAGCACCCGGCGATCGTCGGTCGACACCGACTTGGGCGGGATGCGGGCCATGCGGGCGATGACGGCCTCGATCTGCGGCACGTCGACGACCGTCGGCTCCGGGGCGTCGGCCGCCGTCGGCGTATCGTCGGAGAACTCGTGCGGCTCGCCGGGGGCCGGGGTCTCGAGGGCGTCGTTCAGCGACGTCAACGGTGCCGCCGCGCCCAGGCGCGCCGCCGCGCCGGTCTCGTCCATCACGTCGATCGCCGAGTCGGGCAAGTGCCGGTCGCGGAGATACTTGTGGGCGAGCTCGACCGCGGCCTCCAGGGCCTCGGGGGTGTAGCGCACGTTGTGGTGGCGCTCGTAGACCTCGCGGAGCCCCTGGAGGATCAGCACGGTTTCTTCCTTGCTGGGCTCGATGATCTCGATCTTCTGGAAGCGCCGGGCGAGGGCCGCGTCGCGCTCGAACGAGGCCTTGAAGTCCTTGAAGGTGGTCGAGCCGATGCAGCGCAACGCGCCCGACGACAGCGAGGGTTTGAGCAGGTTGCTCGCGTCCATCGATCCGCCCGACGTCGCGCCGGCGCCGACGACCGTGTGGATCTCGTCGATGAAGAGGATCGCGTCGGGGTCGGACTCGATGGCGCCGATCACCGCCTTGAGCCGTTCCTCGAACTGGCCGCGGAACTTGGTGCCGGCGAGCACCGCCCCCATGTCGAGCGAGTAGATGTGGGCGTCCCTCATCGCTGCGGGGACCTTGCCCTGGTGCACGCGCAGCGCGAGGCCCTCGACCACCGCGGTCTTGCCGACGCCGGGCTCGCCCACCAGCACCGGGTTGTTCTTGCGACGCCGGCACAGCACCTGGATGATCCGGAGCAGCTCGGAGTCGCGGCCGATGAGCGGCTCGATCTTGCCGGCCTCGGCGCGGGCCTTGAGGTCGACCGCGTAGGCCGCGAGCGGATCGTCGGACACTTCGCCGCCGTCGGGCTCGTCGGCGCCGCTGGGCCCGGGGTTGGAGCCGCCGGGGCCGCCGCCGCCGCCTCGCCTCGCGATCGAGGCGCCGGGCGCCCCCTTGGGGATGCCGTGGGAGATGAACAGCGTGACGTCGCGGCGCGTGATGCCGTGGCTGCCCAGGATATAGATCGCGTGGGACTCGGGCTCGGCGAACAGCGCGACGAGGATGTTGGCGCCGGTGACCTCGCGCTTGCCCGCCCCTTGGACGTGATAGACGGCGCGCTGCAGCACCCGCCCGACCCCGATCGTCTGGTGGCAGGTGAACGCGTCGCCCTCGGGGATCGACTCCATGTGGTCCTCGAGGAAGCTCTCGAGGTCGCGGCGGATGGCGTCGATGTTGCCACCGCAGCCGCGGATCACCTGCTGGGCGCTGGGGTCGTCGATGAGCGCCAGCAACAGGTGCTCGAGCGTGAGGTACTCATGGCGACGCCGCTGAGTGTCCTCGATCGCGTGGTTGATCGTCTCCTTGAGTTCGTCACTCAGCATCGTCTTCGTCTTCCGGTTCCATCGACGCCATGAGCGGATGGTCGTTCTTGCGCGCGAGCAGGTGGACCTGCGCGACCTTGGTCTCGGCGATCTCGTGGGTGTAGACCCCCGCGACCCCCTGGCCGTGGTGGTGGACGTGCAGCATCACCGCGGTCGACTCGGCCTCGGTGCGGTGGAAGACCGTCTCGAGCAGGCGCACCACGAAGTCCATCGGCGTGTAGTCGTCGTTGTGCAGGACCACGCGGAACATCCGCGGTCGCTTGACCTTCTTCTCTTCCCGCTCGCGGATGGCCACGCCGGTCTGTCGCTCTTCGTCGCGTCGCTCGGTCATGAGGTCGTGGCCGCAGTCTAGCAAACCGTTCCGGGTTGTCGGTGAACGCTTATCAGCGTAAACGGAAGATGCGGTGGGTCTGACCCTGAGAGTTCTGACGACGCTCGCGGGCGTCGATCCCGCGGCCTGGAACCGTCTAGACCACGGCCACAGCCCGTTTCTCGAGCACGGCTTCCTCACCGCGCTCGAGCACAGCGGATCGATCGGGGGCGATTCGGGTTGGGATCCGCACTACCTCCTGGCCGAATGGGTGGGTCCTGGCGCATCGGCCAGTGCCGACTCCAGTGCCGACTCGCCCGTGCTCGTCGGCGCGGTCCCGTGCTTCGTGAAGGATCACAGCTACGGCGAGTACATCTTCGATTTCCCATGGGCGCGGGCCGCCGCCCGCTCGGGCCTTCCCTATTATCCCAAGCTCGTCGTCGCCGCCCCCGTCACCCCGGCCAGTGGGCCGCGGCTGCTGCTGCGTCGCCCGGACGCCCGAGGTCCGTCCACCGTCGAGATCGTCGCCGCGCTGACCGAGGGCGTCCGCGCCATCGCCGACGCCCAGCGGTGCTCGTCGATCCACTGGCTGTTCACCACCGAGGCCGAACAGGCGATGCTCGCCGAGTCTGGTTTCGCGCCGCGGGCGAGCTTCCAGTTCCACTGGCGCAACCAGGGCTACGCGACGTTCGACGACTTCCTCGCCACGCTGACCTCGCGCAAGCGGAAGCAGATCCGCAAGGAACGGGCCCGCGCCCGGGCGGCGGTGGACAGCATCGAGTTCGTCGGCGCCGCAGATCTCGAGCCCGGTGATCTCCGGGCGATCGACCGCTTCTACCGCGCCACGACCGACAACCACGGCGGCCAGGACTACCTGCGCCCGGGGTTCTTCGCCGAGCTGTGCCGGCTCGCCCCCGAACGCGTGCAGTGGGCCCGCGCGAGACGTGGTGGCCAGACGGTCGCGGGCGCGCTGTACCTCGAGACCGAGGGTACGCTGTTCGGCCGCTACTGGGGCTGCGACGAGTCCATCGAGTTCCTCCACTTCGAGCTGGCGTACTACGCCGGCATCGAGCGCTGCATCGAGCGCGGGCTCGCTCTGTTCGAGGCCGGCGCGCAGGGCGAGCACAAGCTGCTGCGCGGTTTCTCGCCGACGCCCACCTACAGCAGCCACTGGATCCGCCATCCCGGTCTGGCCGACGCGGTGCGGCGCTTTCTCGACGAAGAGCGCGCCGCGATCGCGGGCCACCTCGTGGAGCTCTCGGGATACGCGCCGTACAAGCGCGGCGCCGAGACGCCCGCCGGAGACGATTGAAATCCGTGGCATGATTCGCGCTGCGGTGGGCGGCGACACCAACGACGCATCCGATGCCGACGAGCGCGGCTCGTCTCCGAGCCCGGGCGCTTCGCTGTCAGGCGTGGCGTCGGGATCCGGCGAGCGGATCTCCGTGCCCATCGAGCCGGGCTCCGCGCCCGGGAGTGCCGGGGGTGACCGGGCTCCTGTGCGCAGACCGGTGCTCGAGCGCGGCCGGACCATCGGTCGCTACGTCGTGCTGTACCAGCTCGGCTCGGGCGGCATGGGTGTGGTCTTCGCCGCCTACGATCCCGACCTCGACCGCAAGGTCGCGCTGAAGCTGCTGCACGGCGAGACCACCAGCACGCGCGGGCGTCAGCGACTGATGCGCGAGGCCAAGGCCATCGCCAAGCTCACCCACCCCAACGTCGTCACGGTGCACGACGTGGGCACGTTCGAGGGCCACGTGTTCGTGGCGATGGAGTTCATCGACGGCGTCACGCTGCGGCACTGGCTGCGCGAGAAGCCGCGCACGTGGTCCGAGGCGCTCGACGTGCTGTGCGCGGCGGGAGCGGGCCTCGCTGCGGCGCACGCCGCCGATCTGATCCATCGCGACTTCAAGCCCGACAACGTGCTGGTCGATCGGACCGGGCGCGTGGTGGTGCTGGACTTCGGGCTCGCCCGCCGGGCCCGCACCCACGACGACGTCCGCCAGCCCAGCGGCCCGCACCGTGCCACCACCCGCGAGGGGACTGCGTCGAAGGAAGACGCCGCCCTCGAGGCGCAACTGAGCAAGCTCGCCTCGCGATCGGGGAGCTTCGACATCGAGCTCACGCGCACCGGCGCGCAGCTCGGCACGCCGGCATACATGGCCCCCGAGCAGCACCTGGGCAATCCGGTGCACGCGCGCTCCGATCAGTTCTCGTTCTGCGTGGTGTTGTGGGAGGCGGTGTACGGCACGCGACCGTTCCGCGGCGAGTCGGCGACGTCGACTGCGGTCAACGTGGTCAAGGGTCTGCTGCAGGAGCCGCCCAAGGGCACCGGCGTCCCCAGCTGGTTGCGCCGCGTGCTGGGCCGCGGCCTGGCGCAGGGTGCCGACGACCGCTATCCCGACATGCACACGCTGCTCGCCGCGTTGCAGCGGCGATCGGCGCAGCGAGTGCGTCGGCGCCTGGGCTGGGGCGCGGTGCTCGGCGGCGTCGGCGTGGGCGCAGCCTTCGCCTATGCCGTGACTACGCACGAACCGACGCGCTGCGACGGCGGTCGCGAGCGCCTGGACGGCGTCTGGAACGATGAGGTTCGCGACCAGATCCGGGGCATGTTCATGCGCACCGGGCTCAGCTACGCCGAGACCGCCCACGCCGGGGTCGAGCACAGCCTCGACACCTACGCCGAGCAGTGGGCGCTGCAGCACCGCGAGGCCTGCCGGGCGACTCACGTGCACCGCGACCAGTCGACCGAGCTGCTCGATCTGCGGATGGCGTGCATGCGCACGCGGCTCGGCGAGCTGACGGCGCTGGCCGAGGAGTTCCGGCATGCCGACGCGAAGGTGGTGGAGCACGCGGTCGAGGCCGCGTCGCAGCTCGAGCGGCTCGAGGCCTGCGCCGACACCGGGGCGCTCGCCGCCCGCGTGATGCCGCCCGCCGACGCCGAGGCCCGGTCCACGGTCGAGCAATTGCGCCTGCGGCTCACCGACGCCCAGGCCAAGGAAGCTGCCGGGCGGTACGCATCGGCGCTCGGCGTGGCCCAGGGCGTGGTCCACGAGGCTGCCGTGCTCGGCTATGCCCCGGTCCTCGCCGAGGCCAGGCTGCGGCTCGGTAGCGTGCTCGAGCGCTCCGGCGACTTCGTCGGCGCCGAGCAGGAGTACCTCGAGGCGATCTGGCAGGCCGAGGCCGCGCGCCACGAGATCGCCGCGGCCGATGCGTGGCTGCGGCTGGTCTGGGTCACCGGGGTCGAGCGCGGCGACACGGTCGCCGGCGAGCGGTGGGCACGCTTCGCCGACGCCGCCGTCGCCCGGGTCGGCACCGACGAGCTGATGCGCGCCACGCTGATGCACAACCGCGGCGGCGTGCTCTACCGCCAGTCGCGACTCGACGAAGCGTTCGTCCACTATCGCGACGCGCTCGAGATCCAGCAGCGTCTGCTGGGCGCCGACGATCCGCAGGTCGCGATGTCGCTCAACCATATGGGCAACGTCGAGATCGAACGCGGCGACCTGGTCGCCGCCGCCGAGTACGTGACGCGCTCGTACGAGCTGCGGCGGCGGGTGTTGGGCGAGCGGCACCCGAAGGTCGCCGCGTCGGTGAACAACCTCGCCGCCATCGCGCTCAAGCAGGGGCTGCCGCAGCGCGCCCTCGAACATGCCGAGCAGGCCCTGGCGATCGTCGCGGGCAGCGGCGGGGACGAGGAGTTGGTGGGGTTGTCCGTGGCCGCCGCGGCAGCCAGGGCCATGGGTCGGGACCGCGGCGCCACCGGATTCTTGCAGCGACTGCTCACACTGCGCGAAGCGTCGTCGCCGCCCCAGCCCCGCGCCGTCGCCGAGGTCCGCACGCGGCTGGCCGCCGACGCCGAGGCCCGCGGTGCGATCGACGAGGCGCTGGTGCACCTCGAGGCCGCGATCGCGCTCCAGCTCCGCACCGATCGCAGCGCGGCTGCCCGCAGCCTGCTCGAAGCGGCGCGCCTCGAGCGGGGGGCAGGACGGCTCGAGCGGTCCGAGAACGCCCTCGATCGCGCGGCTCGCCTCGCCCGTGCGATCGAGCCCGACGATCCGGCGCTGCTGGCCGCCATCGCCGAAGCCCGCGACTCGACGGGTTCGCGATGAACGTGCCCGCTACCAGGGCAGCCGTCCGCCCTTCCAGTTCAAGAACGATCCCGAGTCGGCGACGGTGACCGCGTCGGTCTCGCGCAGGATGCCACGCACCGAGTCCTCGACGGTCGTCGGCGCCCGGGCGCCACCCATGTCGGTCTGCACCCAGCCCGGATTGATGACCACCGAGATGATCCCTTCGCCCGCCAGATCCACTGCGAGCGACTTCGACATCATGTCGAGCGCGGCCTTCGACATGCGGTATGCGTAGTAGCCACCGCTGGTGTTGTCGGCGATCGATCCCATGCCCGAGGTGACGTGGACCAACCGCTTGGCCTGGCCGCGGCGCACGTGGGGCAGCAGGGCCAAGGTCATGCGCAGCGGGCCCATCGCGTTGATGTCGTAGGTCGCGGCGACATCGGGCAGCGCCAGCGCGTCGGCCATCTGCCCCAGACTCTGGGTGCTTCCGCCGTAGGATCCGGCGACGTTGTAGAGGCAATCGATCGCCGCGCCCTCGAGCGCGCCCGCGAGCCCGCGCACCGCTTCGGGGTCGGTGACGTCTACGGCGTGCAGGCGCACCCGGTCGCCGGCCAACCGCCCGAGCGCGTCGGCATCGGCGGGGCGACGGGCGCAGGCCTCGACCGTGTCGCCACGTGCGTGCAGCTGGCAAACGAGCTCGAGTCCGATCCCACGATTCGCTCCCGTGACGACGACGCGCATGCCGGCACTGTAGTCGCGCACCGCTGCCGCGCGCCAGCGCGTGCCCCCGCGCAGGCGTGTGCCCCAGCCGCACGCATGGACTGCTACGATGCGCCGGCGATGCTCACGCTGTACGGCACGACCACCTCACCCTTCGTTCGCCGGGTCCGCATCGTCGCCGAGGAGCTCGGCGTCGAGCACACCCTGGTCGACGTGGGCGGCGAGCAGGGGCAGGCCGAGCTGCGGGCGCTGACGCCCGTCTGGAAGGTCCCTGCCGCGGTGTGGCACGGTGAGGCGCTGCTCGACTCACACCTCATCATCGAGCGGCTGCTCGCCGAGCAGGGGCCCAGTGGGCTGAGGCGGCTGCAGCCGTTCGATCCGAGCGACACCCGCGCCCGCAACGCGCTCACCGTGATCGATGGCGCCACGGACGCCCTCATCAACCTGGTGTACCTGTCGCGGGACGGGCTGGGGCCCGAGCAGTCGACGTACCTCCGCAAACACCACGATCGCGCGAGCGCTGCGCTCGGCTGGCTCGACGCCCAGATGGGACCCCATCTGGGCCCCGCCCCGGCCCCCATCGTGACAGATCTGAGCGTGGTCGAGATCGCCCTGGTCACCTCGCTCGAGTGGATGGTGTTCCGCGACACCTACCCCGTTGGGCGGCACGCCAACCTCGCGGCCATCGTCGCCATCCACGCCGAGCGACCGAGTTTCGTGCATACGCGTCCCGGCGCGTGACCGTTGGACATCCGGCTGCTAGAGTCGCCACGTTGCAGGAGCTTCGGACAAGCATGGACTCGAACCACGACGACGACACACGCATCGCCCAACTCGAGCAAGAATTGGCGGCGCTCCATCCACCCCGTGCCAAGGCCACCCGCGTGGCACCACCGCCGGCGATGCCGCGTCGGCGATTGTCGGGCTGGATGCTCGTCGCCTCGCTCTTCGCGGTCAGCCTACCTGCCGCCGCCTGGGTGCACGGCCAGGCACGCAGCGATCTGGTGACGCAGGTCCAGCGACGCGCGCTGCACAGCGAGGCCCAGCTCGACCTCGCCGCACGGCGCCAGGAGATCGCCACGCGGTTCCTGGATGTCGCCCTCGATGCCGGCCGCAGCCCCGACGAGCAGAACTCCGCGCTGCGCTACCTGGCCGAGGAGCTGGGCGCGAAGAGCAAGGTCCGTCGATGGGCCCGCAAGGAGCTCTCTCGCACAGGCGGCGAGCAGCAGCATCCCTGCGCGCAGCGGCGGGCCGCGAAGGCTCGGGCGCTCCGCGAGGCGCTCGCGCGCGAGCACCAAGCGCAGCCCGCGAGTTCTTGCGGCGGCTGAGCTGACCCCACGCGTCGACGCGGGTTCGCGCCCGCGTCGACCGTCCCTCCGCGGCCGGGTCCGAGCGCGGGTTCAACGGACGACGCGGGGCGCCATGAGGCTGTCGAGGACGCCGACCACGTATTCCTCGACGAATCCATCGACGTCGTCGACCGGCAGATAGATGCTGTCGCCGCGGATGCGCCGCGTGATCACGAGCGACGTGATGCCGTGGACCCCGGCCCACCAGCGCGCGAACATCCTTCGCGGATCGACGTCGCTGCGGCCCGTGATCTCGACGAAGCGGTCGAGGAAGCGGCCCGTGACCTCGCGCTGCAGCCCCTGCAGGATCTCCGCCTGAGCCGCGGTGACGACATCGGCCGTCGGCGTCTCGTCGACGAACAACACCGTGTACAGCCACGGGTTGTCGCGACCGAACGCGACGTAGCGCCGCGAGATCTCGAGCAGGCTATCGCGCGCGCGCGCGATGGCGAACGCTTCGAGCAGAGATCCGCCGAGCGACATCAGCCCACGCATTCTCAGCTCACGCATGATCGCAGCCTTGCTCTCGAAGCACGTGTACAGCGTCGTGGCGCTCGTCCCGAGCTTGCTCGCGATGGCGCGCATCGTGACGCCATCCTCCCCGTAGGACTGCCCCAGCTCGAGGCTCGCGCCGATGATCGCTTCGCGGAAGCTCTCCACGCCGGCGGTCTCGGTCATGGGTCAGACCCTAGCAGCTGCACCACAGGCCCGGCGTCGGTCGACGAGAGGCGCACGAGAACGGCGTTCTCCTGCCCCAGGGCCACGCCGGCCGCCGCGGACCAAGCCGCCCCGCGTGCGTGAGCCCGCGCGGCGGCCACCTGGGGGCGTGACGGGATGTCGCGTATAAGAGGAAACGATGCGTCGGCCCATGCACGATCTGGGGGATTCGAACACGAGCGCGTACCGGAGCGAGACCCCGCAAACGCGGTGGCTCGCGGGCGCTGCGATCGTCGCGCTCGGCGTGATGATCGGCGGCTGCGCCGAGCCCGAGGGCCTGGTACGCGCCGAGCCGGCAGAGGTCACGGTCAAGTTCGACTTCGATCACCGGCCGCTGCCCGACATCCCCCTGCCCAACGACATCGCCACCCGGCCCGATCCGAGCTCGCCCACCGGCCTGCGCATCAACGCGTCACTCATCGCGCCGACCCAGTACGAGCGCCGCACCCGCGCGCTCATCGACGGTCTCGATGGATGGGGCGTGTATCAGCCGATCAACATCCCGTTCACCGGTCCGATCGACGTGATGGCGCTGCGCGAGCGCCACGACGAGGACGACTACGACACCAGCAACGACGCGATCTATCTGATCGACGTCGACCGCGACTCGCCGGAGTTCGGCGAGCTGCAGTACGTCGACATCGGTCAGGGCAACTACCCCATCATCCTCGAGCGCAGCGACAAGTACGGTCTCAACGATCCCCGACAGTGGGCGATCAACCTCGTGTTCGACGAGGCCAACGAGGATCTCGACGGCAACGGCGTGCTCGATCCGAGCGAGGACACGAACCGCGACGGCGTCTTGCAGCCATCCGAGGATCGCAACGGCAACGGCGTGCTCGACCTCGCCGAGGACAGCGACGCCGACGGCGTGCTCGACCGGCCCAACTACTTCCCCGGGCGCGCCCCGGCGCGCAGCGACCTGGCTGGTCGCGCCGACGCCTTGATGAGCTTCTACGAGCGCGAGACCAACACCCTGGTCGTCTCGCCGATGCTGCCCCTTCGCGAGAAGACCCGCTATGCGGTCGTCGTCACCCGCCGCGTCCAGGATCGAGACGGCAACCCCGTGGGCTCGCCGTTCGCCTACGTCAACCACGCGGCCCAGACCCGCGATCTCGAGCCCCTGCTCGAGGTGCTGCCCGACGGCCTCGAGCCCGAGGACATCGCGTTCGCGTTCACCTACACCACCGAGTCGATCACCAAGGACTGGATCGCGGTGCGGGAGGGGCTGTACGGCGAGGGCCCGCAGGCCCACATCGCCGAGGCGTTCCCGGCCCGCATCGCCCGTCTGTTCCCGCTCAAGGACACCGGCCCCGGCGAGAAGTTCGAGGGCAAGAACCCGTTCGTCCTCAACCATGAGGACTGGAAGCCGATCCTCGGCCTGCTGCTGACCGCCTTCTTCGCGGGCGGCGACACGATGAGCCAGCAGTTCTCGGCGATCATCGACGGCCACGACTACATCGACTTCCACGCCCAGGGCACGTACTTCTCGCCGCAGCTCTTCGACCGCTTCGACGCGGACGGCGAGCGGCTGCCACTCGATCTGCAATCGTGGCCCGCCGATCTCGAGAGGACCCCGGCGGCGACGCGTCCCGAAGAGATCCCGTTTTGGCTCGTCGTGCCGCGCAAGGAGGTCTCGGTCCGCGGCCAGGGCAAGATGGCGCCGGTGGTGCTGCTCGGCCACGGCTACACCAGCAACCGCGCCACCGAGCTGCTGGGGTTCGCCGGCTTCCTCGCGCAGTTCGGCATGGCCGTGATCTCGACCGACAACGTCTCCCACGGCGTGCCGGTCACCCCCGATCAAGCCGGCACGTTCCGCCCCGTGCTCGCGGGCGCCGGCCTCGGACCGGCGATGGACGCGGTGCTGTACGCCCGCGGTGGCGACGTCGACGGCGACGGTGTGCACGACCAGGACCTCGACCGCGACGGCACGATCGACAGCGGCGCCGACTTCTGGACGGCGTACCTGTTCCACATGCGCGACATGGTTCGCCAGTCGGCGCTCGACTACATGCAGCTCATCCGCATCATCCGCAGCTGGGACGGCAAGAAGCTGTGGGAATGGGACCCCGACGGCGACGGCGTGTTCGAGACCGTCGACGTCAACGGTGACGGCGTGCCCGATCTCGCCGGCGACTTCGACGGCGATGGCTCCGTGGACATCGGCAAGGACTCGCCGATCTACGTGCTGGGCGGCTCGCTCGGCGGCATCATGGCGACGACCCTCGGCGGCCTCGAGCCCGAGATCGACGCCATCATCCCCATCGCCGGCGCCGGGCGCCTCATGGACGTTGGCAACCGCTCGCAGCAAGGCGGCGTGCCCGAGGCCGTGCTCGTCCGCGTCATGGGCCCGCTGTACCTCGCCACGATGGGCGACGACGGGATGACGCGGCTGCACACCCAGGTAACCGAGCTCAACCGCCTCGCCAACATCCCGATCGCCGACGTCGCCAGCCTGCAGGTGGGCGACACGATCATCGCGGAGAACCTCGTCAACGGCGAGATCGGCTGCTCGTACCTGCTGCCCGACGACGACCCGCAAGATGGCATCGCTGGCCGCGGCCGCATCTCGCTGCCGTCGGATGTGGGCGACGCCACCGTGCTGCGGATCTATCGCGGCGACGTGCTCGAGGCCGGCGGCGGCCACTGCCAGCTCGTCGCCGACGTCGAGCCGCTCCACGTCATCGATCGCATGGCGGCGCCCCTGGACGCCGACGGCAACGCGATGAAGTTCGAGGGCATCCCCATCGAGGCGGGCGAGTTGCGGGCGTTCGCCGAGGGCTTCGGCCTGGCGCGCAACCGGCCGTCGCTCCGGCGGCTCATGAGCCTCGCCCAGCTCGTGCTCGACCCCACCGACCCCGGCGTGCTCGCCCGCTACCTCGCCGCCGAACCGTTCGAGTACCCGCTGCTCGGGCAGAAGACGGGCGCGCGGTTCCTCATCGTCACCACCACGGGCGACATGAACGTCCCGGCCAGCGGCGGCATCACCGTCGGCCGCGCCGCCGGCGTGATCGACTTCCTCAACCCCGATCCCAGGTGGGGCAAGCCGGTCAACCAGGTGCTCATCGACACCCACATGGCCGAGTCGGTGAACACGCTTCAGCGCTACAGCTACGCCAACATTCCGAGCAACGAGAACATCCGCGATCTGCTGGCGCTCGATGCATCGGGCGGCGTGCACTACGACGTCGAGAACTTCGCCGAGGGCGAAGACATCTGGGGCAACAACGTACCCCGCCTCGACCAGCCGCTGCGCATCGCCCGAACCCGCGACGTGTGGGGCAACGATCTCGGCGGCATCTCGGGGGCCACGTTCCCCTACGCGATCCCCCAGGGCCAGCACGGCTTCCCGCTGCCTGGCCAGATGACCGACTGGGCGATCGGGATCTGTCGCGAGACCTTCGGCAGCAACGCCGAGGAGTGCGACATCGATGCGATCGTGGGCAACACCTTCGACATCGGTTGGTTCATGTTCCACACCTTCGGCAACTTCTTGAAGAACGCCGACGCGTCGCCGTACGCGTTGGGCTGCGTGTCGAAGTACCCGTGCAACGACATCGGCGAGGTGCCGCCGGCCCGAACGCCAGAGCAGCTGCCGTAGCCGGATCGGCGTGACGATCCGCGGGCGCCCGTCGAGCACGCCCGCGCGAGCCCCGGCGCGCCGAGATGATCGCGCCGTGCCGCGCCACACCCGCGCAACCGCGTTGCAGCGGCCCGGGCCCGCGCGGGATCCCGACGTCCAGCGAACGCTGCGTCGACGGAGCGAACGGCGCGTCGAGGCGAGCGCTGACGCTTGCGATCAGAACGATGTTCTGTAGCGCGCGTGCGCGGATCGCAGCGCTTTGGCCATTCGGCCAGCATCGCAGCGCGCCACATGTTGCTAGCCTCCACTCGCCTCCGTGACGCCCTCCTATCGCATCCTGTTGGTCGAGGACTACGAGCCGCTCCGGCGCGCGTATGCCCGAACGTTCACCGAAGCCGGCTACGAAGTCCTGTCCGCAGGAACACTCGCTGCTGGACGCGCCCTGTTGAGCGACGCGCTCGACGTCCACGGCGCGCTGCTCGACTACCGGTTGCCCGACGGCACCGCGGCGTCGCTCGTGCAAGAGCTGCTCGATCGACGCCCGCTGTGCCGCTCGTCGGTCGTCACCGGCGCCGTCGATGACGAGACTGCGCTGGAGAGCGCTCGCTGCGGTGCGCATGCCTACGTGCGCAAGCCCGAGACGTTTCCGAACCTGCTCGCGACGTTGGCGAGCACGGTCGCATCCACGCTCGAGTGGCGTCACACCCTCGGTCAGGAATCCGGTGACGCGACCGCTCCGGCGCCGACGATCCCGGCGCCGCTCGGGCTCGACACGCAGCGGGCGATGGCCCGTCTCGCCCACATCGCTGGGCTCTCGCACTTCGAGACGCTGGTCGCGTGGCGCCTGCTGTGGGGCGACTCGAACAAGCGCATGGCTGGGCTGCTGGGCTGCAGCGAGCGCACGGCGAAGTATCACGTGGCTGCTGTCCTTCTGCGAACCGGCGCGAAGAACCGCAACGCGCTGCTCAAGGTCCTGCTCGTCGACGCGGGCTTCGAGGATCCATGGGCGTCGCGCGGTGAGCCCGACACCGACGCCGCCGACGCGTCGTGACGTGGGCGCGCTCGCGGCTCGGCCGCCGGCTCTGTCCTTCTGGGGGACCGGCCCGGTCCCCCGTCCACCGGGCAAAGCCCGGCGGAACCTTCCCCCTCCCTCTCGCCGTCGCTCTGTCCTTCTGGGGGACCGGCCCGGTCCCCCGTCCACCGGGCAAAGCCCGGCGGAACCTTCCCCCTCCCTCTCGCTGTCGCTCTGTCAGCGCATCGTGACGATGACCGGCTGCACGTTCCAGATCTCGCGGGCGTATTCTTCGATCGCTCGGTCGCTCGAGAAACGACCGACGTGCGCGAGATTGTTCACCACCATGCGCGCCCAGGCGGTCGCGTCGCCGTAGGCCACAGCGACGCGCTCCTGGCAGGCGACGTACTCATCGAAGTCGGCGGTCACCATGAACGTGTCGGTGTGGAGCATGTCGTGGACCACGGCGTCGAAGCGGCGCGGATCCTCGGGGCTGAAGAACCCCGAGCCGATGAGCTCGATCGCGCCACGGAGCCGGGGGCTCTTCTCGACGAACTCTGCCGGACGGAACCCGGCGTCGTGGCGCGCCTGAGCCTGGGCGGCGTCCATGCCGAACAGGAAGAAGTTCTCGGCGCCGACGGCCTCGCGGATCTCGACGTTGGCGCCGTCGAGCGTGCCGATCGTCAGCGCGCCGTTCATCGTGAACTTCATGTTGCCGGTGCCCGAGGCTTCCTTGCCGGCCAGTGAAATCTGCTCGGAAACGTCGGTCGCGGGGATGATGCGCTCGGCGAGCGACACCCCATAGTTGGCGATGAACACCACCCGCAGGCGTCCGCGCATCGCCGGATCGTCGTTGATGGTCGAGGCGACGTCGTTGATGAGCTTGATGTGGAGCTTGGCCATCGCGTAGCCGGGCGCCGCCTTGCCCCCGAAGATGAACGTGCGAGGCACCCACGGCGCCGACGGATCGGCCTTCATCGCCTGATACAGCGCGACGATGTGCAGGCAGTTGAGCAGCTGGCGCTTGTACTCGTGCAGGCGCTTGATCTGGGTGTCGAAGATGGAGTCGACGTTCACGTCGACGCGGTTGCGCTCGCGGATCAGCGCGGCGAGCTCGACCTTGTTGGCGCGCTTGATCGCCTGCAACACCGCGTGGAACTCGGTGTCGTCGGCGTACGCCTGCAGACGCGCCAGCTGGGGCAGATCGGTGATCCAGCTGGTGCCGATGCGCTCGGTGATCGCCGCCGCGAGCGGGCGGTTGGCGAGCAGCAGCCACCGACGCGGGGTCACGCCGTTGGTCTTGTTGTTGAACTTGTGGCCGAACATCTCGGCGAAGTCGCGCAGCACATGGGTGCGGAGCAGCTCGGTGTGGAGCTGGGCCACGCCGTTGACGCTGTGCGATCCGACGACCGCGAGGTGAGCCATGCGGATCTGCTCGTCGTCGACGATGGCCATGCGCTTGCGCCGGGCCTCGTCGGTGGGCGCCGCGATCTGTACCTGCCGCAGGAATCGACGGTTGATCTCGGTGATGATCGACAGGTGCCGCGGCAGCAGGCGCCCGAACATGCCGACCGGCCAGCACTCGAGGGCCTCGGGCAGCAGGGTGTGGTTGGTGTAGGCGGTGGTCCGCGTGGTGATGTCCCACGCGCGCTCCCACTCGACGCCCTCCACGTCGACGAGCACACGCATCAGCTCGGCGACGGTGATCGCCGGATGGGTGTCGTTGAGCTGGATCGCGTTCTTGTCGGGGAACCGATCGAAGTCCTTCTCGGACTTCTTGAAGCGGCGGATGATGTCGTGGATCGAGCAGCACACGAAGAAGTACTGCTGCTTGAGGCGGAGCTCGCGGCCCTCTGCGGAGTCGTCGTTGGGGTACAGGACCTTCGAGATCGTCTCGCTGTCGGCCTTGTCCTCGACCGCGCGGCGATAGTCGCCGTCGTTGAAGACGTCGAGATTGAACTCCTTGGAGGCACGGGCACGCCACAGCCGCAGCGTGTTGACGGTGTTGTTGCCGTACCCGGCGATGGGCGTGTCGTACGGCACGCCGAGCAGCTTGGTGGTGTCGACCCAGGCGACCCGCAGCCGACCTTGCTCGTCGGCCTTCTCCTCGATGCGGCCGTACATGCTGACGGTGACCGTGTACTCGGGCCGCGCGATCTCCCACGGGTTGCCGTAGCGCAGCCACGCGTCGCCGCGCTCGACCTGCCAACCGCTCTTGATCTGCTGCTCGAAGATGCCGAACTCGTAGCGGATCCCGTAGCCGTAGCCGGGGTAGCCCAGCGTCGCCATCGAGTCGAGGAAGCACGCCGCCAGCCGCCCCAGGCCGCCGTTGCCGAGGCCCGGGTCGTTCTCCTCCTCGAGGACGTGCGCGAGATCGATGCCATGCGCGGCGAGGATTTCCTTGGCGATGTCGTAGGCGCCGAGGCTCATCAGGTTGTGGCCGAGCGCGCGGCCCATCAGGAACTCCGCCGACAGGTAGTAGACGCGCTTGACCCCTTGGCCGTAGTAGGCGCGCTGGGTCCGGATCCAGCGCTGCACCAGGCGATCGCGGGTGGCGTGGGCGATCGCACTGAACACGTCGAGCAGCGTCGCCGATTGCGGATCCTTCATGCAGGTGTAGTACAGGTGGTCGAGCACCGCGCGCTCGAGTGTCAGCCGGTGCATGCCGGTGCGGTCGTCCTCGATCACCACCTGGGCCGCGGCGGCGATGGCAGTCTCGGAGACCGTCGCGATGGCGGTGGTCACGGCGGCGGCGGCGGCGGGAGGATCGTCAGTCGGCTTTTGCATCGTCGATGATCTCGATGGGTTCGTCGGACTCGCCGAAATCGGCGATCCACTGCATCAGGCGGTTGGCGACGAAGGCGTCGGCGTCGGGTCTACCCGCGGTCGCGTGCTCGAGCTGCGACAGCATCTCGCGGCGGGCCGCGATGCCCTGCGGGCTCGGCATCGTCAAGAAGATCGCCTCGAGCTCCGACACCGACTTCGCGCGCAGGGCGGCCTTCTCGGGGGCCTTCTCGGGGGCTGGCTCGGGCTCGGGAGCCGGCACCGCGACGGGCGGCATCGCGGGCTCGCTCGCAGCGCCCGCGGGCATCGGCGGCGCGGAACCGCCTTGGGCAGGGTCGGCGAGCGGCGCGGTCTGCCGTGCGAGGTACGTCGCCAGCACACCACCGCCGATCGTCACCACCCCGAGCGCCACAGCGGCCGCCACCACCAGTCGCGACGGCGCCGGCGGCCGGACCCGCGGCATCGGCACGTGCGACGAGTCGACGGTGGCCATGAGCGCGGACCAAAGCTCGTCGGCGAAGAGATCTGCGGTCTGCGGGCGCTGGTGGGGCGCCTTGGCCAGCGCCCGCATCAGGCACGCCTCGACAGCCGGCAGCACGCGCACGCCCGGGCACGCGTGCGCCAGCGACATCGGCGGCTCCTGGGTGTGCTTCTGAACGTACCCCAGGGCAGCGTCGGCGACGAACGGTGGCCGGCCGGCGAGCATCTCGTACAGCACCACACCGAGGGTGTAGACGTCGCTGCTGCCGTCGATGGGGCGGCCCGTGAGCTGCTCGGGCGACATGTACTGCGGCGTGCCGAGCATCGCGCCGGCCGCATTTCCTTCGCCGCCATCGAGCTTGGCGATACCGAAATCGAGGACCTTCACGAAGTCCGGGCCGCGGTCGCGCGCAACCAACATGACGTTCGAGGGCTTGAGATCGCGGTGCACGACGCCGCGCGCGTGGGCGTGGCTGAGGGCCTCGCACACCTGCGTCGCGATGCCCACGGCGCGCGTGACGTCGAGCCGTCTCTCGGCGCGCAGCAGCTGCGCGAGGGTGCGACCGGCGAGATGCTCCATCGCCAAGAAGAGCGTGCCGTCGGGCATGCGCCCGTAGTTGTAGATGGAGACGATGTGCGGGTTCTGCAGGCGCGCCGCCGCCCGAGCCTCGGTCGCGAAGCGGTTGGCGACCCCCGCATCCCGCGACAGCCAGGGATGGATCACCTTGATCACCGCCTGCCGGCCGATCGCGGGCTGATCGGCCAGGTACACCGCTCCCATACCGCCCTCGCCGAGCTTGGCCGTGACCCGGTACTGCTCCAGGATCCAGCGGCCGATCATCGCATCGGTCGCGGGCACGCCCATGTGTACCCCCGTCCCCGGCATCGTCTCGAACTCGACGCCCGAGAGCGTGATCCCGCATCGGGGACAGTTGCGCGCGCCCGAGAGGATCGGCGCGCGGCACTGCGCGCAGGTGCTCACTCGCCCTGGATGGTAGCAAAGCCAAGGGCCCCGCGGCCACGTCCGCCCCACCGCGGAACAGCCCGCTCGACGCCCCGGCTCGAGGCGATCCGCCCTCGGGGCTCAGTCCTTGTGGGGGACCGGCCCGGTCCCCCTTCCCCCGGGCAAAGCCCGGCGGAACCTTCCCCCTCCCGTTCGCTGTCGCGCTCTCAGAGCGCGACGCGATCGAGGCCGACCCGCGACTCGAGCGTGAGCACCGCGCCGACGCCCTCGGCGAGATCCTCGGGCGACACGGTCTCGAAGTCGACGGTATCGAAGAGCCGATCGTAGGTCTTGGACAGGGCCAGCTCCACGGGGAAATCCTCGCCGCCATCGACCCGCAGCGGCGCACCCGCTGCGATCGTCGACATGTCGAGCTCGGTCCGCAGCGAGGCGCTCGAGCGGATCTCGAACGGCACCACGGTGTCGCCCCTGGTCGCCGCGCCGGTGAAGTAGAACGTCGCTCCGGCGACGCGCGCGTCGAGGCCATCCATCGGTCCGTCGGCGGGATACGGCCCGTACTCCACCCCCAGACCGCAGAACTCGGCCGCCGCGACGCTCACCCCACCCACGGTCGACATGGCGAGATCGTGGCCGGTGATGTCCTCGGCCAGAGGTCCCCAGTACATGTCGAGCGCGATGTCGTCGCCATCACAGCCGTGCAGCGTGATGCTCGCGGTGGTGACGAAGCCCGACACCAAGGTGATGGTCCAGCCCTCGTCGGTCTCGAACGTTCGCGCCTCGCCGTCGCCACCGCGATCGGGGAACGTGCCGCCCTCGGCCGTCGCGTGGTGGGTCACCGAGACGTTGACGAGGGTCCGCGGGTTGTCGAGATCATCGAAGACCTCTTGGAGATCGCAGCCCCCGAGGAATGCCGTGGCGCCGAGCAGACCGAGGACGAGGGCAGAGGTGTAGCGTGGGCGGTGCGGCATGGGGTTCCTCTACGAACTCTTGTTCGGCATTAATTCATATTACATAAATGCTATCAAGTAAAAAAGACGGCGGCGCCGCCGCGAACTCGTCCAACGCGCGCTCTGACGGTCATCCACAGGACTTCTCTTCGCTTTTCAGCAGGTTGGACCATCAGCGGGCAATAACTATCAAAACTAATGCTATTGACGGGCTCCTGGGCCGCCGGTACTCGGACCGGGTGTTGCGCGCGCTGTCGCTCTTCCTGTTGCTCGTCGTCGCGTGCCACCGCGCGGCGACGGATCACACCGCGGTCACCCCCGGGCCCGTCACCCCCGGGCCCGTCGCCCCCGGGCCCGTCGCCATGCAGTCCCCACCCGACCCGCACTCGTTCGCCCGCCCCGACGAGGTCCGGGTGCGCCACTTCGGTCTGCAGCTCGAGGTCGACTTCGACGCGCGAACACTCACCGGCGTGATCACGCTCGCGGTGCAGCGGGCCGACAAGGGCGCGCCGTTGGTGCTCGACACCCGCGCGCTCACGATCGATAGCGTCGAGGTCGCGCATGCGCCCGCTCCCATCGATGCGAGCACCGCGCGACTCGCCACACTGGACGCGCCGTGGCAGACCGCGGCGTGGCGCATGGGCACCGCCGACGCCGATCTCGGTGCGGCGTTGATCATCGAGATGACCGCCGACGTCGACGTGGTGCGCGTCCGTTATCGCACGGCGCCCAGCGCATCTGGGTTGCAGTGGTTGACGCCGGCGCAGACTGCCGATGGCGTCGCGCCGTTCCTCTACAGTCAGTCGCAGGCCATCCACGCCCGCTCGTGGTTTCCGTGCCAGGACTCACCGGGGATCCGCACCAGCTACGACGCCGAAATCCGGGCTCCTGCGCCGCTGCGGGCGCTGATGGCCGCCGATCCGATCCCCGATGCGCCAGCCGGAGTCGCCGCCTTCGCGATGCGCCAGCCGATCCCTGCGTACCTCGTGGCGCTCGCGGTCGGACACCTCGAGTTCGCCGCGCTGGGTGAACGCACCGGCGTCTGGGCCGAGCCCTCGGTGCTGCCCCGCGCCGCCCACGAATTCGCCGACATCGAGCGCATGATGCTCGCGATCGAGGGCTTGTACGGGCCCTATCGCTGGGGCCGCTACGACGTGCTGGTGTTGCCGCCGGCGTTCCCCTTCGGCGGCATGGAGAACCCCAAGCTGACCTTCGCGACGCCGACCATCATCGCCGGCGATCGCTCCCTCGTATCGCTCATCGCCCACGAGCTCGCGCACAGCTGGTCGGGCAATCTCGTGACCAACGCGACCTGGGCGGATCTGTGGCTCAACGAGGGCTTCACCGTCTACCTCGAGCGTCGGATCATCGAGGCGCTGTTCGGTCGCGAACGCGCCGACATGGACGCGGTGCTCGGGCGCCAGGATCTCGCCGAGGCGCTGGGCGAGCTCGCCCCCGACGATCAGCGGCTGCGCCTCGACCTCGCCGGCCGCGACCCCGACGTGGGCCTCTCGGACGTCGCCTACGAGAAGGGCGCCCTGCTGCTGCGCGCGTTCGAGGAGACCTACGGCCGCGCCGTGTTCGACCCGGTGTTGCTGGCGTGGTTCGACAGGCATGCGTTCGGCAGCGTCACGACCGTGCAGTTCGAGGCGTTCGTCGCCGAGCACCTGCAAGATGCCACGCCGCTGCCGGGCCGCAACGCCGTGGATCTCTCGGCCTGGCTCGACGCCCCCGGCGTGCCCACCGATGCCCCGGTGCCCAAGGCCGAGGCCTTCGCTCGCATCGACGCGGTGATCCCCCAGTTCGTCGCCGGCACCGTGCCCGCCGCGGCGCTCGCCACGGACACCTGGTCCGCCCAGCAGTGGTTGCACTTCCTGCGCGCCCTGCCGCGCGACACCGAGCTCGCCCGCCTGCGTGCACTCGACACGCGCTTCGGGCTCGGCACCAGCGGCAACACCGAGATCCTCGCGCTGTGGCTGGAGATCGGCGTGCGCCACGGATACCGCGAGCTCGATTCGGCGCTCGAGCAGTTCCTGCTCACGATCGGGCGCCGCAAGTTCGTGGTGCCGCTGTACCGCGGACTGCTCGACGCCGGTCGCGGCGACGATGCCCGGCGGATCTTCGCCCGCGCGCGCCCGGGCTATCACCCGATCACGCAGGGAAGCCTCGATGCGCTGCTCGGCGGCGGCTGACGGCGCACCGTCGAGGCTCCGATCGGCCCGATGAAGACGGGACCGCCGTCGGTGTCGGCGGACACCGACAATGGGAAGTGGACAAAGCAAGCGCACTGGATGCGCGCGCCGACGGTGACCGTTCACCGCCGGTGCCTACGCACGCGATCACAGGCATGCATGTGACGTTCACCCCAGCAATGCGGCTACCCGATCGGCGTGGGCCCGCTACGCTGGCGAGGTGGGGACTCGACGATCGACGCGCAACGGTGTGATCGCGATCGCGCTGGTGTCGGGTTGGCTCGCGCCCGAACGAGCACGCGCGTCGGATCGGGTCGAGGTGGTGGTGATCGAGTCGGTCGAGCAGGAGCCCGACGACACCGGCCCGATCCCCGGCACCCAGGCACCGCCGGGGCCGTCGTCGAGCGCACGCACGATCCAGGTGACCGAGCGGCTCGCACCCACCCGCACCGACACCCGCACCGAGACCACATGGTTCGGGGTGTCGGCGGGCTTGGTGGCGATGCCGCTGTCGCGCACGGGCTCGCTGTCGCCGACGCAACGTCACGACGCCAACCCGATGCACGCGTGCATCGGGTCGACCGAGCGGGCCTCGTGCACCGCGTTGCGTGGCGCGGACTTCCGCCTGCACGTCTACGGCACCGAAGACGCCCACCGGCCCCCGCGCGTCGTCGGCTTCCTCCGCAGCGGCTACGAGGTCGGTCAGTCCGACATCGACGCGCCCGGCGGCACTCGCCACGGCCGCGGCGACGCCACCTCGCTCACGTACATCTCCGTCCCCGTGTCGCTCGGATTCAATCTCTACGCCTTCAAGCACTTCCCGGTGCGGCCCTTCGTCGGCGCGGGCGTGGGCGCCGACATCGTCAGGCTCCGCTACACGCGACGCGACGCGGCCGCCATCGATCGCACCGTCGGCCGGTTCGCCTTCGACGTGCACGGCGGCCTCGAGGCCCGCTTCACCAACTATGTCGCCCTCACCGCCGAGGTGCGGCAGCAATGGGGTCGTCGGATCGCGATCGACCGCATGCCGCGGTTCAACAACACCGGGCTGGCCGTCGTCGTGGGGCTGGCGATCAGCGTCCCGTATGGCACCGTCGCCCGGCGCAACGTGGTGACCCACCGCGTGACCTCGGTGTCGCGCGTGACCCCGGCGTCGCAGCCCCGGGCACAGCGGACCCGCCGCGTGTTCGTGCCACAATCGATGCCCCGGACCTACGCGCCGCCGACGATCGCACCGTCGACGACGATCGCACCGCCACCGCCTGTCACGGTGCCTATGCCCGAGGCCGCGCCCTTGCCCGTCGCAACGCCGCCGGGCGCGACCGGCAACCCGTTGGCGCCGACGGCAGTGGTCGACGACGCAACGTGAGCGCGCCCCGCCGCGGGATCACGCGATCCCGAGGTGACGTTCGAGCAGCGAGGGCATGGCGCCTCGGCCGGATGTCCGCACTCGGCGCGCGGCGATCGAGGCGGGGCCGCGGGATGCTCGACGCGGGGCCGCGCGGCCGCGGTGCTATCCTCGCGCCGCCCGATGTCCACGCGCACGCTCTGGTCCGTGTTCACCGCAGCGCTCGCGCTCGCGTGCACTCGTGATGCGCCCACCGGCGATGCCGACGCGCCGCCCGCAGCAGCGCCGTCGAACCCGCCGGCCCCCGAGCGTCCGAACCCCGCGGCTCCGACCGCGGAGGATCTCCGGGCGATGACCCGCGCCCTCGCCGACGACGCGATGGAGGGCCGCCGCCCTGGCACACCGGGGGGCGCGCGTACGGTCGCGTACATCATCGATCGCATGACCGAGCTCGGCCTGGCGCCGGCGGGCGAGGACGGTGGGTGGATGCAGGCCGTACCGATGCGCGACGTCGCCGTGGATGCGGCGCGCACCCACATCGAGACAGATCACGGCGGCGTGCGCACGGCGCTCGAGTTCGGCACCGACATCGTGATCAGCACGTTCGGCGCCGCCGGCACCCACCCACTCGACGCAGATCTCGTGTTCGTGGGCTACGGCATCACCGCCCCACAGTATCGCTGGGACGACTACGACGGCGTCGATCTCGACGGCAAGATCGCGGTGGTGCTCGTGGGTGATCCGCCGGTCAACGACGGCCGGTTCGCCGGCGACGCGCTCACCTACTACGGCCGATGGTCGTACAAGTTCGAGGAGGGCCTGCGCCACGGCGCCACGGGTGTGCTCATCGTCCACGAGGCGGCCGCGGCGTCGTACGGCTGGAACGTGATCGAGACCGGATGGACCCACGCGCGCACCCACGTGGCCGCGCCGGGCCGACCGCCGCCGGACGCCCTGCCGGTCGAGGGCTGGCTCGGCACCGAGGCCGCCGCTGCGCTCGCAGCCCGCTGCGGCACCAGCCTCGACACGTGGCGTGCCGCCGCGCTCGAGTCGGCGTCCGCCCCGTCACGCGGGCGCAGTTGCGGCCGGCTGCGGGGCAGCTTCGTGACCACGGAATCGCGGCTGCAGGACGTCAACGTGATCGGCCGCCTCGAGGGCGCGCGCATGGCTGAACAAGTGGTCGCCATCACCGCCCACTGGGATCACCTCGGCAAGGACGCCGACGCTCCGCCGAGTGTCGACGCGATCTTCAACGGCGCCATCGACAACGCCAGCGGCATCGCCGGCATGCTCGCGGTGGCGGCGACGCTCCACGGCCGCGTGGCGTCGGGCCGACCGCTGGGCCGCAGCGTGCTGTTCATCGCCACCACCGGTGAAGAGGAGGGCCTGCTCGGCAGCATGTGGTTCGTCGAGAAACCGACGGTGCCGCTCGATCGGATCGCCGCGGTGGTGAACCTCGACAGCATGAACGTGCAAGGCCGCACCCGGACGATCCAGGTCATCGGCCCCGGCCACACCACGATCGAGGACACCCTCGCGGAGGTCGCCACCGCCGAGGGGCGCCGCGTGGTCCCCGACGAGCACCCCGCCAGCGGCGGCTACTACCGGTCCGATCACTTCAGCTTCGCCCGCCGCGGGGTGCCGGCGATCTACATCCGCGGCGGCGCCGACATGGAAGCGGGCGGCGTCACCGAGGGCCGCAGGATCGGCGCGGGCCTGGCCCAGCGCTACCACACCGTCGACGACGAGTTCGACGAGGCGTGGTCGTTCGCCGGCACGCTGCAAGACGTGCGGACGGTGGCGTCGCTCGTCGCCCGCATCGCCGACGACCCGGCGCCGCCGCAGTGGAAACCCACCAGCGAATTCGCCGACGTCCCGCGGTGATCCATGGCGCACCGGCCCGCCGCACCCGGCCCGCCGCACCCGGCCCGCCCCGCCCGGCCTGGGCCATTGGCCCTTTCGACCCCACGTTTGTTATCGTCAGGCCTCCGATGACTCGCCGCGCCGTCGTCAGCTCATCCCGCCGCACCATTGCGACGCGCGGGTCTTCGACCGACGACGTCGTGACGCTCGACGATCGTCCGCTGGCGCTGACGATAGGTCACGACGGCAAGCGCGTGATCGTGACGTTGCCCTACGAGTTGTGGGTGCTCCACGCCGAGACGCTCGAGGTCGAGAAGACCATCGAGTTGGGCAGCCCTGCGCCCTCGGTTGCGCTGGGCGAGGACGACGGCGCGCTGTGGTTCGGTGGTCAGCACCTGCACCGCGGCAGCGTGTGGACCGCGAAGGCCGAGAAATTCGGCACCAAGCTCGGCGGCTTCGTCGATCACGTCGCGGTGCTGCGGCCGCGCATGCTGTGCGGCGTCGGCGGCCACGGCGAGGTGCTGCTCGACCTCGCCAAGGAGGAGGTCACCCACCGCCGCAAGGTCCCCGAACACGGCGCGCTTGGCCTGGTCGCCAGCGGCGACGGCCGGGCGGTGTGGATCGACGGCAGCAACCACGCGTGGGTCATCGATCCCGAGCACCTGTCGGGCTACATGATGCTGAAGCTGCGACACACCAGCGTCGACGACGTCCCCACCGAGGCGATCGTCGCGGTCGGCAAGACCTCGGCAGGCCACGTCGTGCTCGCCGCCCGCGACGGCGCGCTGTGCTGGACCAACCGTGCGCTGCGTCCGCTCGGCGAGCGCGTGCCCGCGATCGATCTCGGCAGCGCCATGCCGCTCGCCATCGCCGGTGACGAGCGCTGGATCTACGTGCTGCGTCCGCGCGGCGTCCTGCACCGATTCCTCGTCGAGCAGCCTGCCGCACCGCCCGGCGTCAAGGACGAGCCACCCCACTTGCCCGAGGCGCAGACGACCAAGCTGCCCCGCGCGGCGACGTGCATGGCGCTCGCCGGCGGCGACGGGCTCGTGCTCGCCGGCGCCCAATCCGACGACCAGCTCGGACGGCTGTGGCGCTGCGCGATCGAGGGCCTGGGCTGGACCGATCTGCCGCTGCGCCAGCGGACACTGGTCGAGCCCGTCCCCGCCCCCACCGAGCCGGCGGCGCCCAAGGTCCCCAACTTCACGCCCACCCGCAACAAGCTCGGCGGCGGCACCCTCGCGGCGCTGCGCGTCGACGACGTGATCGGCGGCGCCCATCCTTTTTGGATCACGCGCAGCACCGGCACGCTGGCCGAACGGCCGGTCGATCTCCGCGGCGCCGCCGAGGTGCTCGCCGCCGACACGCTGCTTCTGCCCGCGATGATCCGCCTGCACTCGGGACAGGCGCGCCCGGCTTTGCTCCTGTGGCCCGGGGTCGCCGACGATCTGCGCGAGCCGCCGCCGCTCGAGTGGGTGACCTGGGGCGATCGCCCGCGCGAATGGATTGCGCTACGCACCCCGGAGATCCGCGCCCAGGGCTGGAAACGTCGTGAGGTGTTCCCGCTGCAGGTCGCGCTGGCTTCGGCGCCGCCGCACATCGACGCCCGGCAGGTCCCCGGCCGACGTCCGAGCATTCCAGCACGATGGATCGACTCAGAGTTGTTCGCGGCGCTCGTGAAGGAGTGCAAGCACCGCCTCGAAGTCCTGTGGTGACGGCGCGAAATCTTCGCCCATCATCGAACCGATCCCCGCGTGGACTCACTCCTTGGTGTGGGGGAGTCTCGGCGCCCAGGAGATCCGGTCAGCAGTCTGGCCGACACCTGGCCGTGGCACGACCCAACGCTCGTGCGGCGTGTCGCCCAGCACCGCGGTCTGAATCGCGAGCGGGCCGAAGCGGGCGCGCCGACGACGGTGGCCGATGACGTCACGCCGGTGCGTCCGGTGACGCCGCGCGTCGACCCGGAGGATGCCCCGGTGCTCCCGGCCTGGATCGGCCCCTACCGCCCACAGCGGCGGCTGCGTGGCGGCCCGATCGGCGAGGTCTTCCTCGCCCGCGAAGCTGACGGATCGCCCCCCGCGCTCGCGACCATCAAGCGGCTGCATCCCCACCTGCAGCACGTCGACGCCGCCCGTGCATTGCTCGCGCACGAGGCCCGCGTGCTGGCCAGGCTCGATCATCCGGGCATCGTCCGCGTGCGCGAGCCGGCCACCGCCGACGCCCATGGATGGTTCGCGACGGACTGCGTCCACGGCCACGCGCTCGTCGACGTGGTTCGCCGCGCCGAGCAACTCGGCCTGCGCATGCCGCTGCGTCATGTCCTGGCGATCGTCGCGTCGGTGGCCGAAGCCCTCGACCATGCCCACAGCCGGGTCGACGACGACGGCTGTGCGCTGCACGTCGTCCACGCCGACGTCTCGCCCGCGCACATCGTCATCGCCCCCACAGGCCGCGTGATCCTCACCGACTTCGGCGCCTCGCACAGTCGCCTCGCGGCCCCGCGCACGGGCAAGCGACCCAACCTCGGGCCCGTCGCCTCCATGTCACCCGAGCAGGCACGGGGCGAGCCCCTCGATCGCCGCAGCGACGTCTATGCCCTCGGCGTGGTGCTGTGGGAGCTGGCGACGTGGTCGCGGCTGTACCATCGCCTCGCCCCGGATCAGGTGCGTGCCCGCGTGGCGATGGGCGCGGTGCCGCTGCCGTCGCAGGTGCGCGCCGACCTGCCGGCGGAGCTCGAGGACGTCATGATGATCGCCCTGCAACCAGCGCCGCAGCGTCGCTTTGCCACTGCCGCGACCTTTGCCGCGGCGCTGCGACGACTCGCAGGCCCCGCGGATCTGCGCGGGCTCGACGCGTGGATCGGCCGCGTGTTCAACTAGCGCCGGTGTGGCCTGCACTCGAGGCGTTGCTCGCCGAGCTCGACGCCACGGATGCGTCTGCGATCGTGCGCGAGCACCGGGGCACGAACACCGTGGTGCTCCGCGGGTCCCGCACGGCCGCCGGCGCAGGCGCACCACTGCCGGTGGAAGTGGCCCTCGATGCTGACGCATGCGGCGTCGCCATCACCATCCTCGACTGGACCGAGCGCTTCCGCTGGCCCGCTGCGGACGACGACGACGACGACGACGACGGTGAGTCCCTCGCGATCGACCTCGTCGCCGCCGCGCTGCTCGGGTACCTGCGTGTGCGCGTGCGCGTGCGCGTGCACGGTGCCGCGCCTCCCCTGGGCCGCGACTTCGTGTTCGCGACCGCCCGCGGACCGATCCTGCACCGCACCTGGCGAAGGTGGCGCTGGCCATGGCAGCGCGCCGCCACCGTCGTGCTCGCCAACGCCGCCTCCGCGCCCAAGGGCTACGCGCAGGCGCCCGTCGGGGTCGTCCCGCGCGCTCCGTGGTCTGGCACCCTGCACACCCCGATGGTCGCGGTCCCCGCCGCGCTCGCCATCGACGGCGAGCTCGACCTCCACCCATTCTCGCCGCGCGACGTGAAGCCGCTGGTGCTCGAGTACATCGACGTCTGCAAGCAGCGCGGGATCGTCGAGCTCCGCATCGTGCACGGCAAGGGCATCGGCGCCCTGCGTCGCACGGTGCATGCGATCTTGGCCGAACACCCCGACGTGGCGAGCTTCCGGTTGGGCGGCATGGGCGAGGGCAGCTGGGGCGCCACCTTGGTCACCCTGCGCCCGCTCACGCCAGCCGGGTCAGCGTCTCGATCTCGTCACCCGTGAGCACCCGGCGCTCGCGAACCGCAACGTCGAGGACGCGGGTCACCACCGCGTCGGTCACCTCGATGCCGCGCCGCCGCAGCCAGTGCGCGACGTTGCTGGGGCGGCTGTCGGGCCCGACGTCGATCTCGTGTTGCCGTCCGAACGCACGGGCTGGCACCGACGAGAACACCCGGTCGGCGAGTTCGAAGTCACCCTTGCCCTCGGCCTCGAGCACTGCGTCGGCGTGGACGCCGAGCGCGGTGCGGAACGCATCGCGTCCCGTCAGCGGATACGACGGCGGGATCGCGACCTGCGTGCACTCGCTCGCGGCCTGGACGTACTGCACCAAGCTCGCGAGATCGTGGCGCTCGGCGTCGAGCTGGCCGAGCAGGTAGAGGTTGAGCAGCAGCAGGTCCATCGGCGTGCTGCCTGCGCGCTCGCCCAGGCCCAGGGCGCAGGCGTGGATGCGATCGACGCCGTGCTCGAGCGCGAACAGGCCGAGCACCAGGGACAAGCCACGATCATCGTGGCCGTACCAGTCGAGCTCGACGCGGTCCTCGACGTCGAGGGCCCGCAGCACCGAGCGGGTGAACCCGACCAGCGACCGCAGACCATCGGGCGTGGCGTGGCCGGTGCTGTCGCACAGCACCACCCGCGTGGCACCGCCGTCGATGGCGGCCCGGAACAATCCGTCGAGCAGCCGCGGATGGGCCCGCGTGGCGTCCTCGGTGCGCAGCGCCGCTGGCAGCGAGTTCGCCACCACCAGCGCCATCGCCGAGTGCGCCGCCGCACGCATCGCGGCGATGTCCCAGCGCGGAGCCAACGAACGCACCGGGCTCGAGGCCACCGTGATACCGGCCTCGATCGCCGTACCGACGCGTTGCGAGATCTCGAGGATCGGGCGGATCTCGGCCTCGGTCGCCCCCGCGGCGCAGCCCGGGCGGATGTGCAGATGCTCCTCGACGATCATCCGCGCGAGCCGCTCGACGTCGTCGTGCTCGCGACGGCTCGCCGCCGGCATGCCGAGGTCGACCGCGTCGATCCCAAGCTTCTCCATGAGGCGCACGAGCCCCATCTTCTGCTCGATGTCGGGGTTCCTGGCCGCCGGCGCGTGCAGGCCGTGGCAGAGAGTCTCGTCGACGAAACGCGGCGGCTCGCGCAGCAGCGGGCCGTGGCGTTCTTTCTCGTTCCAGTCGTAGAGACTCGCCGCCGGATCGGCCATCTCAGTTCTCCGCCATGACGACGTCGTCGCGCTGGAAGAAGCTCTGCAGCTCGTCCATCAGACCGTAGAACATCTCGGTCTCGATCGCGTCGTCGTCGCCGTCGCCGTCGCCGGCTTCGCCCTCGCCGCCGTCTTCTTCGACCGGCAGCAAATCGCGCATGATCACGATGCCGGTGAGCTCGGCCTCCTCGTCGCCGTTCTTGCGGGTGCCGCAGAACGCCACGACGTTGCGCGGATCGACGCCAGCACGGACCTGCTCCTCGGTGGCCCGGGTCTGCACGGTGATCGGCGCGTGGGCGACGAGGCGCAGCAACGGATCGGGGAGCTGCTCGAAGACGTCCTCGAGCCGCGAGCGCAGCTCCTGGGCGTCGGCGTAGGTGGGCTCGGTCGTCTCGCCGTCCTCGGCGGCGTCGAGCTCGCGGACCTGCAGCATCTCGGCCACGGCGGCTTCGCTGTCGCCGGCGGCGCCGAGCACCAGCGCGAGCTGGTAGTGGAGGTCGCCGTCCTCGGGCTCGTGCTGCAGCGCAGCGCGCAGATCCTCGACCGCGCGGTCGAGCTTGCCGGCCGCCATGTGCGCCGAGCCCCGCGTGCTCAGGAACGCCGGATGCACGTGCAGCGCCGGATCGATCTCGCCGAGGATCTCGAGCGCCTCGTCGGGGTCGTCACCCGACAGACGGATCTGCGCGAGCAGCAGCCGCCCGTCGTCCTTCTGCGCCTTGGTGATCCCCGGCAGCGCCAAGGCGGCGCGGGCCTGGGCCTCGGCCTCCTCGATCTCGTCGCCGGCGAACAGGCACTCGGCGCAGTCGAGCTGCACGTCGGCGCGATCGGGGGCACCGTCGGAGGCCTGCATCAGAAAGCCCGTCGCTCGCTCGAGGTCGCCCTGCGACCACGCCAGCATGCCGGCGAGGTGGAGGACGCGCGGCTGGTTCTCGCCGGCCGATCCCTTCACGTCGTCGAGGATGCTCTGTGCAGTGTCGAGCTCGTCGTCTTCGACGGCGCGCAGTCCACGATCGACGAGTTCGTCGAGATCCGCTGTGTTGCCCTTGGCCATGGGGCGCAACACTAACGGCGGTGGCCATGAAACGCGCAGGGTCGTGGGCGTGAGCGAGCGCATGCCCCGACTCGCGCGCTGTCGCCGAGTGCGCTGCGCATCGGCGCGGCCCCTGCGAAGTGGCACGGCGTGTCGGCGCCGTCGCATGCGGCCGCACCGGTGACAGCGACCCACCCGGGGGACATACTCGGGAGACCCTCACGCCATGGATACCCCCGTTCGACCCACCGACGCGGAAGGCCGCGAAATCCTCGACTCCGTCGTGATTCGCTTCGCGGGCGACTCCGGCGACGGCATGCAGTTGGCCGGCATGCAGTTCACGGAGGCGACCGCGGTCGCGGGCAATGATCTGGCGACGTTCCCGGATTTTCCCGCCGAGATCCGCGCGCCCGCAGGCACCACGTTCGGCGTGTCTGGATTCCAGATCCACTTCGCGTCGCACGACGTGCTCACGCCCGGCGACGAGCCCGACGTGTTGGTCGCGATGAACCCCGCGGCGCTCAAGGTCAACCTGCGCGACGTGCCCAAAGGTGGCCTGGTCATCCTCAACACCGGCGCGTTCACGCCGGGCAACCTGAAGAAGGCCGGCTACACCAGGAACCCACTCGAGGACGGTACGCTCGATGGCTACCGCACGCTCGAGATCGACGTCTCCAAGCTGGTGCTCGCTGCCGTGGAGCCCCACGGCCTCGGCACCAAGGACGCCCTGCGCGCGAAGAACCTGTGGATACTCGGTCTGCTGTACTGGCTGTTCAGCCGCGACCGCACGCCGACCGTCGAGTGGTTGCGCCGCAAGTTCGCCAAGCGCCCCGACCTCGCCGAGGCCAACATCGCCGCGCTCAACGCGGGCCACGTCTACGGCGAGACCGCCGAGCTGCCCACCGGCATCTCGGTCTACAAGATTCCCAAGGCCCATCTGTCCGAGGGCCACTACCGCAACGTCACCGGCAACGAGGCCCTCGCGTGGGGGCTCGCCGCCGCCGGACGTCTCGCCCAGCTGCCGGTGTTCTTCGGCTCGTACCCGATCACGCCAGCGTCGAGCGTGCTGCACACGCTCGCCGGCCTCAAGCACTTCGGCGTCACGACCTTCCAGGCCGAGGACGAGATCGCGGCGATCTGCTCGGCGATCGGCGCGGCCTATGCCGGCGTCATCGGCGTCACCGCGACCTCCGGCCCCGGCATGGCGCTGAAGGGTGAGGCGATGGGCCTGGCGATCATGACCGAGCTGCCGCTGGTCATCCTCGACGTGCAGCGCGCGGGCCCCTCGACCGGCATGCCGACCAAGACCGAGCAGAGCGATCTGTTCCAGGCGGTGTGGGGTCGCAACGGCGACTCGCCGCTGGTGGTCCTCGCCCCCGCCACGCCCGGCGAGTGCTTCGCCTTCGCGATCGAGGCCGTCCGCATCGCGCTCGAGTACATGACACCGGTCATCGTCCTCTCCGACGGCTATATCGCCAACGGCGCCGAGCCGTGGTCGATCCCCAACTTCGCTGATCTGCCCGCGATCACGGTGAAGTTCCGCCAGGATCCCACCGGCTTCAACCCCTACCTGCGCGACCCCGAGACGCTCGCGCGCAACTGGGCCAAGCCCGGCACGCCGGGGCTCGAGCACCGCATCGGCGGCCTCGAGAAAGACTTCGATTCGGGCCACATCAGCTACGACGCCGACAACCACCAGAAGATGACCGACACCCGCGCCGCCAAGGTGCAGGGCGTGGCCAACTCGCTGCCCGAGCAGACGGTCGACTGCGGCGACGACCACGGCGATCTCGCGGTGGTCGGCTGGGGCTCGACCTACGGCTCCATCCAACAGGCGGTCCGCCGTGCACGGCGCGAGGGCCTGTCGGTCTCGCACGTCCACGTGCGCCACATGTGGCCGATGCCGCGCAATCTCCATGCGCTGCTGTCCAGGTTCGAGCGCATCTTGGTGCCGGAGCTCAACACCGGCCAACTCGTCAAGATCCTGCGCGCCGAGTACCTGGTGCCGGCGCAGCCCCTCGACAAGACCTCGGGCATGCCGTTCCGCGTCTCCGAGATCGCCCAGGGCATCCGCGACGCGCTCGCCAAGCCCTGAGCCTCGTCACCGCGCCCGCGCCCCATCCCGCACGTCACCGATCACACCCCAGAGATCACACGATGGACACCCCACAGAAGCTCACGCGCAAGGACTTCGTCTCCGACCAAGAGGTCCGCTGGTGCCCCGGTTGTGGCGACTACGCCATCCTCGCGGCGATGCAGCGCACCTTGCCGGAGCTCGGTGCGACGCGCGAGAACACCGTGTTCGTGTCGGGCATCGGCTGCTCGAGTCGCTTCCCCTACTACATGAACACCTATGGCTTCCACACGATCCACGGCCGCGCGCCGGCGGTCGCGACGGGGGTCAAGCTCGCCAACCCGGCCCTCGACGTGTGGGTGGTGACCGGTGACGGTGACGGGCTGAGCATCGGTGGCAACCACCTGCTGCACGTCCTGCGACGCAACGTCGATCTGCAGATCCTGATGTTCAACAACCGGATCTACGGCCTGACCAAGGGCCAGTACTCGCCCACGTCGCTGGTCGGCGCAAAGACGCCGTCGACGCCGATGGGCTCCATCGACATGCCGCTGAACCCGTGCGCCTTTGCGCTCGGCGCCAACGCCCGCTTCGTGGCCCGCGGCATCGACACCTCGACCAGCACGCTGGGCGAGCTGTTCACCGCCGCCTACCGCCACCGCGGCACGAGCTTCGTCGAGATCCTGCAGAACTGCCCGGTGTTCAACGACGGCGAGTGGGAGGCCGTCACGATGCGCGACGTGGCGTCGGAGCACCAGCTGTGGGTCGAGCACGGCAAGCCGTTGCTGTTCGGCAAGGACAGAAACCGCGGCCTGCGGCTGGCGGCCGGCGGCCGCCACGTCGAGGTCGTGACGATCGGTGAGAACGGCGTGACCGAAGCCGACGTCGCCGTGCACGACCAGACCAACCGGACGCTCGGGTTCATGCTCGCCCAGCTGGCGCTGCCCGGCTTCCCCATGGCGTTCGGTGTGCTGTTCTGCGATCCGATGCCGAGCTACGACGCGACCGTCGGCGCCCAGAACGCCGATGCGTTGACGCGACTCGGCACGGGTGACATCGACAAGCTGCTCCGCGGCGGCCACACCTGGACGGTCGAATAGGCCCTCTACTCGCCCCGCCGCAGCCGGCGCAATCGTGCTCGGTCCCGCCTGTCTCCAGCCACCTGCGGCCATCTCCGGGTCTCACATCACCCGCAGAGCGTCGCCGGCGCGGCCGAGGTTTCCCCCGGGCGCCCGCTGGTCCAGAATGAAGGGCACGACGCAGGCGTCCCAGCGCGACGTCGCCACTCCGCGACCAGGAAAAACTTGTCCATGACCCCACGCATCCTCTCCAAGACCTTCCTCTCCATCGTTGCCGGCGCGGTGGCCGGCATCGGCCTCGGCTGCGTCATCTCGACGAGCGGCGGTGACGATGGCGAGTGCGGCAGTCTCCTGTCCAACAGCCATGTGACCGCGGGCGGCGACGGCTGCAAGTGTGACGCCGGGTACACGTGGGAGAACGCGGACGACCCGAACGATTACGACTGCGACCGGATCCCCGGCAAGCCCGGCGAGTGCAACCAGCCCAACAACGTCCTCGACGGCAACACCTGCTTCTGTGCGGGCGGCTACATCTGGTGCGACCCGAACGACGCCAACGACTACAGCTGCTGCCTCGACCCTGCCCAAGATGCCTTCAGTGGCACCGGCAACATCACCGACGCGACCGATGTCACCGTCAGCGACACGATCGCGGAGACCGGGACCGAGACCACCGACCCGACGGCAGCCGACACCACGGACACGAGCGACACCAACGACACCAACGACAGCGGCGAGCTCCCCGACCCCGCCCAATGCACGGCCGACACCCCCGACGCGCTGTTCTGCAGCAACACCGAGGCGGCCGGACCCGAGGGCAGCATCTACTACACGTGCGTCGACGGCGTCTGGACCGAGGACAACGTCACGCCCGACGACGCGTGCATCTTCGATCTATACTCGTTCTCCTATGGCTGCGTGGACGACGGCAACGCCATCACCTTCGTCTGCGGCAACGGCTCCGGCGATGCATGCAGCGGCGACGATGGGACCTGCGTCGACGACGACGTGATCAACGCGTGCATCTGGGGCCGGGTCACAGAGGACAGCTGCGCGACGCTCTGCAACACCATCGGCGACGACGAAGGCATCACCTACGAGAGCGGCTTCTGCGACCCCGCCTCGGATCCGCCGAACTGCTTCTGCTGCGACTCGGGCGAAAAGGGCTGCCCGGTCTGAGCTGTTGAAGAGACGCGGTCGGGGGGCGGCCCGCCCCCGACCCGACGATCCTCACCCCGTGGTCGGGTCGATACCCGTGGGCATCGTCATCCCCAGCCGAACGAGGCCGGCGATACCGACCCGTTCCACATAATGATGGCCGCATACCGGCGCATACTGGGCGTCACCGAGGACGATCTGCTCGCCCTCGACCACGGCGCGGCCATCGACCATGCGCAGGTTGAAGACCGCCTTGCGGCCGCAGAACTGGCAGGTCACCTTGACCTCCTCGATGCTGTCGGCGAGCTCCATCAGCCGCCTGGCGCCGGGGAACGACTCGGTGCGGAAGTCGGTGCGCAGCCCGTAGCAGATGACGGGCATGTCGAGCACGAGCGACATCATGCGCAGCTGATCGATGATCGCCGGCGCCATGAACTGGACTTCGTCGACGAGCACACAATCGACACCGCGGAACGCGTCGAGCGCGAAGATGGTGTCTGGGCCGACGAGCATGTCGGCGTCGGCCTCGAGTCCCGAGCGCGAGGCGATGCGACCGTGGCCAAACCGATCGTCGAGTCGGGGCGCGAGCAGGACCACGCGCTTACCCTGCTTGCGGTAGTTGTGGGCCACCGCGAGCAGGTTCATCGTCTTGGCGCTGTCCATCGCGCCATGGCGGAAGTAGAGCTTGGCCATGGCCGAGCCCGCGCCTCAGAAGCGGTACTCGACGACCAGCGGCAACACCTCGATGCCGAGCAGGAACGCCGAGTCGCGGCCCTCGTCGCCGTTCTCGTTGCGCAGCTTGTGCACCAAGAAGCCCAGCGGTAGCCCGAGGTCGGCGCCGATGCCCAGCTGATCCAGTAGGAACACTCGGATGCCGCCGCCCGGGCGGATCGTCATGCCCTGGGAGTGGACTCGCGCCTGCTCGCGGTTGCCCGCGCCGCCGCCGACCTTGGGCAGATCGAAGAACGTGTAGCCGATCGAGCCGCGCACGAACGGCACCAACCACGGCCGGTTGGCGAGGAAGAATTTGTAGGTGTAGCCGGCGTAGACGTCGACGCCGACGACGCCGCCCTTGTCACACACGCCCGAGGTGGTACCCAGGCCGCAGTCGTCCATCCGGAAGTTGTTGAAGTCACCCCTGTCGAACAACGCCGCGACGCCGATGTGGAACCAGTGACCCTTGCGGATCTGCCGGTCGTACTGGAAGGCGAATCGCGCCTTGGGCAGATAGCTCACCAGGCCGAACTGCAGCGGCGCGAGGAACGAGATGCCGTTGCCCGCGACCACCCGCTCCGGCCAGTCGTAGCCGGTCTTCTTGCCCGAGCGCGAGCCGCTCACGCCGCTCGTACCCACGGAGCCCGACGCCGATCCGCCGGCAGGGGCTGCGGACGCGAGGGCGGGGGCAGCGAGCACGGTCGCGAGCGCAGCGGCGCCGAGCCATCCTGTGAATCGGCGCCTGGCCCATCGCGTGGCCCGCCGCTGGGCCGGGGTGCGACGCTCCGAGGGTTGGGCGGTTTTTGGATGCATCGTCATCGACTCCTGCGGCTGCCTGCACGACGGTGTGCGGCTCCCCGGCGCGGATGCTAGCAGAGGGTCGTGGGACCACCGCAAGACCGGCGAAGCCGCGGTCGCGCGCCGCGCGGGCGGGTGCCCGGCGCTGCGTGATCGCTCCTTGCCCTGCGCGCCGCGCCGCCGGGCGCCACCGCGCGGCCCCGCGCCACGCGTCGATGTACCATGGCCAGCGCCGATGACGTTGCTCGCCCTCGCCCGAGATTCCGCGCTGCTCGGGGTCGCAGCCGCGCTGCTCGGCGTCGCGAGTCTCGCGATCCGCCCGGGCGTGCCGTGGACCCCGCCGCCTCCGCCACCGGAGCCCGCGGTGTGCGGCGCCGACGACGACTTTGCGATGGCGCCCGAGCCCGAGCTGCGGCGCCTCGGCGCCGACGAGTTGCGCGCACGCATGGCACAGGTGGTGCTGGTCGACGCCCGCTCCGCCGAGGCGTTCGGCATGGGCCACCTTCCCGGCGCCCATTCGCTCCCGGCCGCCGACATCGATGCGATCGTGAGCAGCGAGTCGCTGCCGCTGCCGACGGACCGCGACATCGTGGTGTACTGCGACCACGAGGGCGGACTCGATGCGCAGTACGTCGGCCGCGTGCTCGATGCGGCCCTCGGTTGCGATCGCATCTATGTGCTCGACGGCGGCATCGGGGCCTGGACCGCCGCCGACGGGCCTCTCGAAGTGACGACCGGGGAGCCGCGCAGTGGCTGAGCCCACCCACCGCGCCGCGCGAGATGGCCACCTCGCGTGGATGCGCGTTGCGATGGTGTGGGCGGCGCGCCTCGCCGTCGGCGCCACGTACGTGGCGGCCGCGGTGCCCAAGGCCGGCGATCTGGTCGGCTTCGCCGAGGACATCCGCAACTATCAGAGCTTCCCCGAGTGGAGCCTCTACGTGCTCGCGGCGGTGGTTCCGATGGTGGAGCTCGTCGGCGCGGCCGCCCTGCTGAGTGGGCGCACGCGCTGGGTGCGGGCGGGGGCCGTGGTCCTCGGCGCGCTCACCGTCGCGTTCATCGCCCTCATCGCGTCGGTGATGGTACGCGGCATCGATCTGGACTGCGGCTGCTTCGGCAAGCAGACCGAGACCGAGGCCGAGGCCGTCGGTTGGCCGACATTGCTGCGCGACGTCGCCCTGCTCGGCGGCATCGGCGTCGCGATGCTGTCCACCCGCGTTCGCACACCGCCGGTGTGATCCTTCGCGCCCGCCCGCGGTGCCCAATCGCGGACGCGGGCGCCCCACTGCGCCCGGCCGCGTGGTAGTGGCTCGATATGCCCGTCAATGCCACGGCCTATCTCGTGACCATCGACCACCTGCTCACGGACGAAGAGCAGCTCGTCTGGCGCACGGCCCGGGAATTCTGTGAGCGCAACGTCGCGCCCGTGATCGAGCAGCACTACGAGAAGGGCACCTTCCCGCGCGAGCTCATCCGCGAGTTCGCGAACATGGGTTTTCTCGGCGGGCCGCTCGAGGGCTACGGCTGTCCCGGCATGAATCCCGTCGAGTACGGCCTCACGCAGATCGAGCTCGAGCGCCAGGACAGCGGCATCCGCTCGTTCTGCTCGGTGCAGACCTCGCTGGCGATGTGGCCGATCCATCACTACGGCGACGAGGCCCAGCGCGAGCGGTGGCTCCCGGGCATGGCCAAGGGCGAGATCGTCGGTTGCTTCGGCCTCACCGAGCCCAACGCCGGCAGCGATCCGGGCGCGATGCGCACGACCGCCAAGCAGGACGGCAAAGGTGGCGATTACATCCTGAACGGCCAGAAATTCTGGATCACCAACAGCCCGATCGCCGATCTCGCACTGGTATGGGCGAAGACCACCGACTTCGGCAGCGACGCCCCGGTGATCCGCGGCTTCGTCATCGAGCGCGGCGCCAAGGGCCTCTCGACGCCCGAGACCCACGGCAAGCTCAGCATGCGCGCCTCGGTCACCGGCGAGATCGTCCTCGACGACGTCCGCGTCCCCAAGGACAACCTGCTGGGGGGGGTACACGGTCTCAAGGGACCGCTGGGATGCCTCACCCAGGCGCGCTACGGCATCGGCTGGGGGGTCATCGGCGCGGCGATGTCGGTCTACGAGCGCGCGCGCAGCTACACGATGGACCGCGTGCAGTTCGATCGCCCGCTCGCGTCGTTCCAGCTCACGCAGCAGAAGCTCGTCGAGATGCACAACGACATCGGCAAGGCGCTGCTGCTGGCGTACCACTTCGGTCGCATCAAGCAACACGGCAAGCTGTCACCCGAGCAGGTGTCGGTGCTCAAGCGCGACAACGTGCGCATGGCCCTCGAGACCGCCCGCACCGCCCGCTCGATGTTGGGCGGCAACGGCATCATGGGCGAGTACGGGATCATGCGGCATCTGTGCAACCTCGAGACGGTGTTCACCTACGAAGGCACCCACGAGGTCCACACGCTGGCGATCGGCCGCGCGCTCACCGGCCTCGCCGCGTTCAGCTGATTCGTCGCGGCCGCCCGTGGCTGCCGGCCCTCCCGGCGGATTCATCCCGGCCGACCGCTCGCGCCTGCGGTGCGGGCGCATCGCCCCATCGCGGCCCGCCGAACCAGGCGGGCCGCGGGAGCCAGCCGCGGGAGCCGTCGGGTGCCAGGGGCCGGCGAACGCCGGTTCGGGCGCCAAGGGCCCCGGCGGTGCATGCGGGGGCGCCCTGCGCTACGCTTCGCCCCCGGCGTGGTCCATCCCGTACAAACCGTGATCGAATCGCTGTATGCGGCCGGCCGTTGCCCGCGTCTGCACGTGAACGCGGCCGCGGACGGCGTCGTCTGCCCCGACTTCATACGGGAGCAGTGGCGCGAGCGACTCATCATCGATCTCGACCCGAGCTATCCGCTGGATCTCGACTTCACCGAGGCGACGCTGTCTGCCGATCTGTCGTTCGGTGGCTATGTCACCCGCTGCACCTTCCCGTACGGTGCGGTGTACGTCGTCGCCGATCGCAGCACCGGTCGCGGCATCGTGCTCGACCAGAACATGCCCGACTCGGTCAAGCGTAGCCGCTATGGTCGGCCGCCGACTGCGGCGCAGGCCGGCAAGCCGGCGCTGCGGTCGGTCGCCGACGCCGACGGCGACACCAGCCCCGACATCGTGCCGCCGGCCGAGGCCGCCGTCGAAGGCGCCGCCGATGGCGAGCCCGCGCGCCCGACCAACGACGACGCCGTGCAGAAGCGTCGCGCCGCCTTCAAGGTGATCGACGGGGGCAGCTGACGTGCGCCCCGCGTCGCGTCGTGCCCTCACCGTCGGATCCTTGCTCGCGCTCGGCCTGCTCTTTGGCCTGTGGTTCGCGTTCGTCCGCGCCCCGCCACCGCAGCAAGTGTGCAGTCACATCATCGACGTGACGATGCGCGAGTCCGCCGACCAGGGCGTCGGCGGGGACGGTCAAGACGCCGTCATCGGTCAGCTCGAGCAGCGCTGCGTGCAGCAGAAGCTCGACAAGATCCAGCTCCGCGGCCGCGTCGTGTGGGCCAAGTACGCCAAGTGCGTGATGGCGACCGACGAGCTCGAGTCGATCTCGCGCTGCTGAGCCGCTGACCGGCGCTCTTCTGCGCGTGCCCGTTGGATCACCGCGCCGGGAAGCGCTGCGGGAACGGCTCGGGGTTCGCCGCCAGCGGCACCGCGCCGCCACCCACCGGAATGCCGCGCGCCGCGAGGCCGCGGGCGCTGTCGTAGTAGATCGCGAGCACGGCGTCGGGCTTGCGCTTGCGGTTGCGCTTGAACTCGACCTCGTGGACCGAGGAGCTGCGGCTCTCGCCATACTGGGTGCCGAGCTCGTTGCGCGGCACGGGCGGCGGTGCGAACCCGTCACCACCCGCGCCGCCGGGGATCGCCGACGATCGGGCGGCCCCTGTGTCGGCAGAAGACGGTGCAGCGGCTTCGGCGGCCACGTCATCGGCGGGCGCAGACGCCGGTAGCGAGCGACGCGAGCGCTCCGCGCTCTCCTCCATGTCGGTCCGCGCGCCGCCGCCGGGGAACGGCGTGGGCTCGCGCGCGGCAGGACCCGTGGCGAGGGGACCGGACGGCTTGCGAGACGCGCGCTCCTCGAACACTGCGATGCCGATCACGCCGGCGTGCTGCGGCGTGCCCTGCAACGCGGTGTAGCTCTCGCCGAGCCCGCTGAAGCGAAACGCGGCGACCTGCTCCATCGACTGACGAAAGCCGTCGACGACGACCTGGCCGAAGGGCTCGACGATGTAGCCGCGCTGCTTGCGATAGTCACCGAGAGCGCCGGAGACGACGTCGCGCCCATCGACGGTGACCACGACCTCGACGCGCTGGGCGGTGTTGTTGGCGATGCGGATGGCGTACTGCTGACCGTCTTGGCCGGCGTAGTAGAGCGAGCCGCCGAACAGCGCCGCCGGCAGCGGGCCCATCCCGGGGGACTCGAGCGTCACCGTCACCGTCTGGCCGGCGATCGGGGCCGCCGCCGGCGCGGCGCTGCCGCGATCGCTGCGGGCACCGCACCCGATCGCCGCGGACATCGAGAGGGTCGACAGGACGAGCATGGACAGGATTCGCGATCGCATGGCGCTACTCCGAGAACCCGAGGCGGGGACGGCCCACCCCGGCGTTCGAGCCGCGGAACGCCCGACGCGCGCGCAGCCTTACATGCCCGGCACCGTTGGGGTACACCTGGCCCGTGGGCGTCCTGCGTCAACGCTGGGACTGGCTGCGCGACCTGCTGGCGCGCGGCCGCATGCAGCTCGCGTTGCCGATACGCGGCTCGCGGAACCGCCACGAAGCGCTGCGCGACGCGCTGGAGCGCCTCGGGATCCCCGACGGCGAGCTGCTCGAGGGCGTCGCCGCGGTGCTCGGCGTCTCGACCCAGACGTTGGCCGCACCGGGCCCCCGCGCCCTGGCCACCGCCGCCGGCGACGATCTGGCCCAGGTCCTGCCGCTGCTGCTCGAGCACCGCTCCGAGGCGATGCGCCGCATCGCGCGGGCGTGGCTCGGGCTGCCCGAATCCATCTACTCGGTCGCCGGCGATCAGGCCGAGAGGTGGCTGACCGACTCGGTCGCCGTGGGTGATCTGCTCGCGCCTCGCGTCGACGGCGAGGGCCTGGCGTGGCTCGGCCCGCGCGCGCTGCAGCGGCTGGCGAGCGCGGCGGCGAGCATGCATGTCCGCGACGCAGCCCGGGCGTGGTGCGGCCGCCTGCACGAGGCAGACCGATGACTCCAAAGCGAACCCATCTCGCGAAGCCTGCACGCGGGCGTCAGATCATCGGCGCGGTGCTCGGCGCCGCCTTGGCGGGCGCACCGGTCGCGTGCCGGCCGCGCGTTCCCCCGGGCGCGGCGGGCAGCTCGGCCACCGCGATGGGCCATTGGCAGAAGTGGCGCGATCTGGAGCCGCTCGTCGACGTCGCCAAGGATCACGCGCCGCCGCCCGCCGTCACCGCGCTCGAGCGCGCCTCGGCGCTGCTGCGCGAAGGCAAGGCGGCGAGCGCCGATCGGGCGCTCGCCGACGCGTCGGGCGGCGCCGGCCACCACTGGATCGCGGTCGCGCGGGCCGATGTCGCCGCGTTGCACTTCACGCTGTGCATCCGCGGCGTCGCACTGCGACTGACCGACGGCGTGACGCCGAGCCCCACCGATCGCAAGGCCGACTACTCCGAGGGCACGCGCGTCGAGCCCGGCGACGTCTCGGTCGAAGCGACCTTGGTGAACCTCGACGCTGCGGTCGACTCGGGCGAGCCGGCGCTGTCGACCCAGGCCCGCATCGCGCGGGCGCGGCTCGCCGGCTTCGCCCAGCAGTGCGCGGCCAACGAGCGCGTGAGCGAGATGGCGCGCGAGGTCGTCGAGGTCGACCTCGCGACGCTCGCCGCCGAGGGCCACCTCACCCCTGATCTCGCGTACATGTGGGCCGGCGTGCAGATGACGCGCTTCTCGGGCAGCGCGGCGCGGCCGTTCCTGCTCCAGGCCAAGGAGGGCGGCTTCGATCATCCGGCGGTGACGTTCATGCTCGCCGCCATCGCCCTCGAGCAGCGCGAGCTCGATCAGGCCGAGGAGCTGGCGAAGGCGGCGGCAGCGATCTACGCGGAGGTCGGCGATCGCGAGCACCAGGCCGAGGCCCGGTTCCTCCAAGGTGAGATCGCACGGGCACGCAAGCAGCCCAAGGCGGCGCGCAACCACTACGAGGCCGCGCTCGGGCTCGAGCCCACGCACAGCGCCTCGATCCTCGCGCGCGCCGAACTCGACGTCCAGACCGACAACGAAGCGGCGATCATCGGCCTGCAGCGCGGCATGGTCCCGCTGATGCTGAGCGGCACGCTCGACGCCGAGCAGGCGCGCGTAGCCGCCGGCAACCTCGAGCAGCTGTTGGTGCTGGCCACCGAGCCCCACCAGATCCAACTCGTGCGCGACGCCCTGCTCGGGCACATCGACAACGAGCCCGACGCGATGCGCCGCGGCCTCCGCTATTTCTTCGCGGCGATGCTCGACGTGCGCCTGCGCGAGTACCAGATCGCCCACGGCCACGGCGTGCTCGCCAAGGAGGAATTCGCGGAGAGCGGAGTCGAGCCGCCGATCGACATCGAGGCGTTCCTCGCTCGCCTCGGCAACGGCTGACGCCCAGCCTAGGGCAGGCGGCGCCGGCCTCTACAGCATGCCGGCGCGCGCCGACTCGGGCACGTCACCCAGCGCGTCGGCGAACTGGGCCTCGAGCATGCCGGTGAGCTTGGCCCGCTCGCCTTCGAGGATCTGATCGGGCGCGCCGCTCTCGACCATCGTGTCGAACTCCCAGCGGAACCGCTCGATCTTCACCGTAGTCGCCGGCATGTACGACAGCAGTGGCCACACGTAGCGCTCGAGCGCGTGCTCGGGCGTCGCCGACAGCCGCCAGCGATTGCCCAGGTTGAAGCGATCGGCGCCCTCGAGCGCCGCCGACAACCGCACGCCGGCGATGTTGATCACCACCTGCCTGGCCTCGAGCAATCGTGACTGCACGCCGAAGGCATCGAGCCGCTCGAGACGATCCTTGGCGGGGTAGCGCTCGTCGCCGCGGCGGAAGGCGAGCCACGACATGAACTCGTGGCTGTGGCGCCAGATCAGACGCTGGGCTTCGATCTGCGCGACCATCGTGGCCAGGCGAGATCCCTGGCGCGTGGCCATGGCGGCGGCGGTGTCGCTCATCTGCTCGCGCAGCTCGCGATCGAAGTGCGAGAGGGACGCACCGCTGTTGTGCTCGTCGAGAACCGCCAGCGCCATCGCGACCCCGATGCCGACGTGGCCGGCGAGCTGGACCTTGATCTGGACCAGCTGCTCGTACAGCCCGGGCATCACCATCTTCGCCCGTGTCTCGTCGACAGCGCTGACCTGACCCAAGGCTTCGCGCTTGAGGTTGGTCAGGTTGTGCCGCAGATCGAACACCTCGGTGTCGACGTCCGGCGTGCGCACTTGGGCGAGGAACGACTCGCGCGGGCTCAGCATCCGGGCCCAGGGTAGGTCGCGAAGGCCCGTCTTGTCATGCACCGGGCGCCATCTCGTGGCAGGGGCCACCACGGGGCCCGCGGCCCCCTGCGCAGGGGGCGTGCCCGTGCGCAGCTGCGTGCCCCTGCGCAGCTGCTTGCGTGTAAGAGGCGCGCTCGGGGTCGCGTTCCGAGACCCGCCGCCGGGGCCGTGCGTTGGCAAGCGGCTCCGGCCCCGCGTTGGAAGGTCCACAAATGCATCGTCGCCCCCTCGGCCGCCCTCCTCTCGCGCTGTCCGCCGCGCTCCTGCTCGCCTGCAACCAGGTGCCGACCGAGCAGCTCGGCGCCCAGGCGGTCTCGGCGGCCGCGCTGGTCGAGGCCGCGAGTACGCCTGTGGCCGCGGAGGTGACGGCGGTCAGCGGGCCGGGCGGGCTGCGATCCGAGGGCATGCCCGAGGGCACGTACCTCGGCAAGTCGGCGAAGCTCGAGGCCGGCCGCGCCATCGAGACTCCGAAGGGAACCCTCGCCGAGCTCGCCCTCGAGGGTGGCGCGCGACTGCGCCTCAACGAGGACACCGCGCTCGTCGTGCCCGCCACAGGTGGTGAGGTCATCCTGAGCCGCGGCGAGATCGTGGCCTTGGTCGATGCGCGCACCCCAGGAGGTCTGCAGCTACGCGCTGGCGACGACACGGTGCGCGTCGAAGCCGGCGAGGTGCAGCTCGTGCACGAGGGCATCCATCGCCACGTCGCGGTCGTGCACGGGCGCGCGATCGTCGAGTCGGGCGGACAGCGGGTCGAGCTGGGAGCCGGCGAGCGCATCACCACGCCGCTTGCCGCCCCCGAGCGCCCGCAAGAGCCAGAGCTGAGCCTGCAGCCGCTCGCCGACACCGGCTGGTCGCGCGCGTTCGAGCAGGCCGCCGCCGCCGTCGATGCCGTGCCGCGTGGCGTCGGCAGCCTCACCGCCCGTGTGCCGGGATCGTCGGCCGAGCTGGGCCAGAAGATCCGGCTCACCGAGCAACGCGTCACCGTGAACATCAGCGGCCGCATGGCCCACACCGAGATCGAGCAGGCGTTCTTCAACGAGCGCCCCGCGGTGCTCGAGGGCATCTACCGCTTCCCGCTGCCGGGCGACGGCTCGATCTCCGGGCTGCAGCTGCTCGTCGGCAACCGCTGGATGGAGGGCGAGGTCGTCGAGAAGCAGCGCGCGCGCCAGATCTTCCAGCAGATCGTCGACGCGACGGTGCCCCGCGATCCGGCGCTGCTCGAGTGGGAGCGCGGCAACGTGTTCAAGCTGCGGCTGTTCCCGATCCCCGGTCGGGGCGAGCGCCGCGTCAAGCTGTCGTACACGCAGGTGCTGCCGGTGGTGGGCGACACCGTGCGCTACCGGTTCCCGCTGGGTGGCACCGGGGCGTCGGGCACGGAGATCGACAAGTTCTCGTTCGCGGTCAACGTCGACAAGGACGAGCTCGACGCGGCGCGGCTCGATGACATCGCCACGCCGATGCTCGCGCTCGACCGCCGCGACGAGGGCGGCATGGTCAAGCTGTGGACCGAGCAGAGCAACTTCCAGCCCACCTACGATCTGGGCGTGGATCTGCCGACGGCCGCGGCGCGGCAGCGGGTGCACGGTCAGACGCACCTCGATCGCGACGGCCAGGCCTACTTCATGCTCGCGCTGCAGCCCGAGCTCGAGCTCGGCAAGGACGCGCGACCGATCGACTTCGCGTTCGTCGTCGACCGCAGCCACAGCACCACGCCCGAGCTGTGGACGGTGGCGCGCGGGCTCGTCGAGGCGATGGCGGGCGGCATGGACGGCGGCGATCGCTTCACGGTGCTCGCATGCGACACGGCGTGCGACGAGCTGCCGATCGGGCTGCAGGCGCCCTCGGCCCCAGCGGTCGAGGCGGCGCGACGCTTCCTCGAGGAGCAGGATCTCGCCGGCGCCAGCGATGTGGGCGCGATGATGATCGGGGCGGGCGAGGCCCTCGCACGGGGCGCGGGCGCCGGATCGCGCAAGGTGGTCGTGTATCTCGGCGACGGCGCGCCGAGCTCCGGTGAGCTCGCGCCCGACAAGCTCGCGGCGCTCGTGGGCGCGGCGGTGCCAGACGTCCAGGTGATGGCGCTGGCCCTGGGCGCTCGCGCGGATCTGGTGGCGATGAACGCCGTGGTCGACACCACCGGTGGCGACGTGATCCAGGTCGACGCGCGCGACAACCTCGCGGAGCTCGTCCGCGAGCTGCGGCTGCGCGCCGAGGTGCCGGTGGTCCGCAACATCCGGCTGGAGACGCCGGACGGGCTCGTCGACGTGCGTACGGGCGGGGTCTCGGGGCTGCGGCCAGGGGACGAGCTGGTGGTCGCGGGCAAGCTCGCGCACCCCGTGCGCGGCGACGTGCGACTGCTCGCCGACGGACCGTCGGGTCCGCTCGAGGCCACGTTCGCGGTCGACCTGGCGGTCACGGCGAAGGCCGCTGGCTCCCAGCAGCGGCACCTGCCGCGGACGTGGGCGGCGATGGAGATCGCACATCTCACCAAGACCCGCGGCTTCGATGCCCAAGATCGCATCGTCGCGCTGTCGAAGGACTACACCGTGCTGTCGCGGTTCACCGCGATGCTCGTGCTCGAGAACGACGCGATGTTCCGCGAGTTCAACGTGGTGCGACAGGCCGCGGGCACCGACGCGTGGCGCGGGCAGATCGACGCGCCCGAGGCGGAGGCAGCCGGCGGCGAGGTGCCGACGACCACGGCGCTGCCGCCCGCCCCCCCTGCCCCCGCGTCGGGGCCGGCCGGCGGACTCGCCGACGGCGAGGACGAGCAGGCCCGACGTTCGCGGGACGTCGGAACGCGTGGGAGCGCAGGAATCCCCGGCGGAGTCCCCGGCGGGGCGGCGCCCGATCCGTTCGGCGACGCTGCGTCGACCGTCAAGGATGTCCCAGGCGACAGCCGCAAGGAGGAGGAGCCGCCCCAAGAGCCTCTGGAGATCGGTGAGTCCATCGTCGATGCCGACGACGGTGCCGCCGACGAGAAGGCCAAGGGCAGCGGTACGGGCGGCGGCTTCGCGCCCGCGCCCTCCGCGCCCAAGAAGGCGCTGAGCAACACGCCGTCGTCCGCACCGCGGACGGAGCCGCGCGCCGACGAGATCGCGCCGAGCGGTGGCTGGGGCCGTGGTCCCTCGCGTGGCTGGCACGACCGACGCCCGCCACCGCCGAAGCTCAGGGTCGCGGCCGCGCCGACGACCTCGGGCAAGAACCTGTCGCTGCTCGAGTCGCTGCGCCGCGCCGTGGCGCTCGACGCCACGCGACGCTCGTCCCACGGCGCCCTGGTGCGCGCCGCGATCCGCATCGGCCACGCCGACGCGCTGGCCTTCGCCCGCGCCTGGGCCGACGCCGATCCCGATCACGCACCCGCGTTGACCTCGCTCGCCGACGTGCTCGCATCGCAGGGCGATCCGATCGCGCCGCGGGCCTACGCCAGCGCCCTCGAGATCACCCCGTTTGCCCGGACCACCCACGAGGCGCTCGCCCGCGCCTTCGCCACCAAGGGCGACATCCGCCGCGCGTGCTCGCACCGCCGCGCGATCGTCAGCATCGATCCCGGCGTGGCCTCGCACCATGCGGAGCTCGCCCGCTGCCTGCATCAAGCGGGGCGCACCGCCGAGGGAATGCGCGTGCTCTCCGACGCGGCGAGCCGTGGCGGCATGGACCTCCGCGTGCTCTCGAGCGCGAAGGTCGCGATCTCGGGACTCGGGTCACCGGTCGCGTCACCGCCGCGCGGTCAGCTGCGGGCCACGCTGCGCTGGAGCGGCGAGGACGATCTCGACATCGCGATCATCGACGCCGCGGGTCAGCGCTTGTCGGCCGCGAACCCGAAGCAGCTCACCGTGCGCGAGGCGGCCGGCTTCGAGGAGCTCGCGATGGCCAAGGTGAAGAAGTCGGTGTTCGTCGAGGTGACGCGGAACTCCGCGGGCGACGGCTCGCGACTCGGACCCGTGCGCGCGACGCTCGAGGTGAAGACGCCGAGTGGGGTGAAGACGTTCCCGGTGGTGATCGAGGGGGGATCGTCGCGGGTGGCCCGGGTGTTCTGGAGCGGGTGAGGACCGCGTCGCTTCTCCTCATACCACCTCGCCGAGGCACGCAGGTCGTCGCGCGCGTCGGGAAGGATGCGGACCTTCATCGATGAGCGAGCTCCGCGAGGAGCGTCGTGGGCCGCGAGCCTGACTCGGGGAACCGGCCCGCGCTCGCGACGTCGCGAGCAGGCGAGCCCCGGCTCTCAGCCGCGAAACGACTCCATGCGTCGCCGGATCTCTGCATCGTCGAGCGTATCGATGAGCTTGGTCAGGATCCACAGGTGACCTGCCGGATCCTGGATGCGACCTTCTCGATGTCCGTAGAGCTGATCCGCGATGGGGATGAGCACCTGGGCGCCGTGGGCGAGCGCCCGCGAGCAGACCGCGTCCGGATCATCGCACTCGAGCGTGAGCAGCACGGGGCTGCCTCCGACGGATGACGGCGACAGGAGTCGCCAGTCGCGGACCTCTTCTGTGAGGGAGACGACTGCGTCGCCGATGGTGATCTCCGCGTGGACGACGACGCCGGCCGGCGAGCTGAACTGGCGGTGTTCGTGCGCGCCGAAGACGGCGGTATAGAACGCGATGGCGTCGGGCACGCTCGTCACGACGAGTCGCGGGGTGATGGTCGGCATGCCCGCGAACATGGGCCGGTGCGCGGCACTCGTCTTGGAGAAAAACGCCCTCAGCCGTCGAGCATCACATGGTTGCGATCGCTGGCGCTGCGAGGACAGTAGGCGGAGGGCGTCAGGCCGGTCAGCGCGCGGAACTCGGCGATCAAGTGGGCCTGATCATAGTAGCCGCAGTCGAGCGCGAGTTCGGCCCAGCTGCTTCGGTCCGCGCCCGCGGACGCACGGAGCAGACGCTGCAGACGGGCGATCCGCGCGTAGCGCTTCGGCGTGACGCCGACGGCCGCAACGAAGCGCTGGCGCAGTCGCTTCGCGCTGCAACCGAGTTCGCCGATGATCGCGGCCACGCTCGCATCGCGGTCGAGTGCCGCGCTCGCGAAGGCGACGATCGGATCGATCGTGCCGACCAGCCGCCTGCTCAGCGACGCGTCGAAAGTCGCGAGCGCCGCGTGCGGTGTCGGCGATTCGAGCAGCCGTGCGCGCAGCGTCGTCACTCCCCACACCGCGTCGAGCTCCACGTGTCGCCCCGTCAGCTCGTCCGCGGCCGTATGCAGCAGCGCGGGCGCGGCTCCCGGGCGTAGCACCGCCCCGACCACGCGCCGCTGATCGGCGGTGTCGATCGCGAACGGTCCATCGTACACACCGCTGACGACGGCACCGCGCCCGCGATGCTCGTTCGCCAGCGTCGGGCCGTCCCACCAACGTAGCTCGTCGTCGTCGAGGTCGATGATGATCTGCATGGCGGAGCTCGGCAGCACGCGCTCGCGACCGTGCGCGAGATGGTGGCCCTCGAACCACCACAGCCCGCTCACGAATGGAGCGAGCGCGGCCGACGGCGGGACGGAGACGACGCGCATCCCGAGATTATGCGCCAGCGCCCAGTGCACCGCGACTCCAGGCAGTTCTACGAACACACGCCGTTGCAAGCTCTCCTGCTCGAGCCAGTTCTTCGCCAGCAAGGTCGGCCACACCCACGGAGCCGACGACCTCACTACGCAACCTCGCGGCGAGCATGCCGACGGCCGCGGGCGCGCGGTAGTCGGCCCCTGCACCCCCCCCTGCACCCCTCACCCCCCGAGCATGTGCGCGAGCACGGCCCCGCACTTGATCAGACAGGGCGCATGGAAGCTCCCATGCGTCCGCGCGCCCATCTTCGCCCCCCACCACACCTCCGCGAGCGCCACCGGCCGCGATCCCTCGCGATAGGCCGCCCCCAGCAGCTTCGGTCCCGCGCAGTCGCCCGCGCCGCCCGGCGGCACGCGCGGTGCGAACAGCTCGGTGGTCGTGCGCACGACGCCCGCGGCGTCGCTGATGCGATACGTGTCCTGCAGCCGCCGCCACAGCGCCTGCGAGAACTTGCGGCGCGACGCGACCAGCTCGAGCTTCGCCGGCCCGTGCAACGTCTCGAGCGCGCACCGCATCCGCTCGAGCTCGGCTTCGCCCTCGGGATAGAACGCGTCTTGGGCGACGGCGTCGAACAACGGCGGCACGAACCCCGGCACGAACCACCGCTGGCCGACCATGCCCGAGAAGCCGCGCAAGAATCCGCGCGCGCCTCCGGCGTCGACGACCACCAACACGCCGAACATCTTGCCGGCGCCCGGGGCCAGGAAGTCGACGCCACCCGTGAGCGCGGGATCGGCGAGCTGCGCGAGCAACGTGCGCGCAGCCGCGGCCGCCACCGGGTGCGGCGTGCCGTCCTGCGCCGGCCCCACGAAACTCGCGGGCAGCGGTGCATCCGTGTCCATCGGAGTCCAGGCGTCGCGGTTCACGGGCCGTCCACCTCGCGGGGCACCGTAGCCAAGCTGCGCCGCGTTGGCCAGCCGTGCGAGCGCTCACGGCACATGCGCATGGGCGGCGCCTGCACGACGCTCGCCGCCCTGGCTTGTCGCAGGCGCCGAATTGTTCTCTCCTCGCCCCGCCGTGTCCACCCCGTCCGATCCCGACATCGCCGCGCACGCGGGCCGCCGCCGCACCTTCGCGATCGTCAGCCACCCCGACGCCGGCAAGACCACGCTCACCGAGAAGCTGCTGTTCTTCGGCGGCGCGATCCAGATCGCCGGCGCCGTGCGTGCCCGTCGATCGTCGCGCCACGCGGTCAGCGACTGGATGGCGATGGAGCAGGAGCGCGGGATCTCGGTGACCACCAGCGTGCTGAGCTTCCAGTACGGCCTGCCCGAAGCCCCCGAGGGCACGCCGCCGTTCGAGGTGAACCTGCTCGACACGCCCGGCCACGCCGACTTCGGCGAGGACACCTACCGGGTGCTCACCGCGGTGGACGCCGCGCTCATGGTGATCGATGGCGCCAAGGGCGTCGAGTCCCGTACCGAGAAGCTGATCGAGATCTGCCGTCTGCGTGACACGCCGGTTGTCACGTTCATCAACAAGTTCGATCGCGAATGCCGTTCGCCCATCGAGTTGCTGGACGACGTCGAGGCCAAGCTGTCGATCAAGTGCGTGCCGATGACGTGGCCCATCGGCATGGGCAAGGGATTCCGCGGGGTCTACGATCTCGTGCACCACCAGGTGCACCTGTTCCGCTACGCCGACAAGCACGTCGAGGACCAGTGGCCCGAGGCGGGCGTGCCGATCAGCGGCCCCGACGATCCCAAGCTCGACGAGATGCTCGGCGAGGATCAGGCCGCGGAGCTCCGCGCCGAGCTCGAGCTGCTCGCCGGCGCGGCACCCGAGTTCGACGCCGCCGAGTTCCACCGCGGTCGCCAGAGCCCGCTGCTGTTCGGCTCGGCGATGAACAATTTCGGCGTCCGCGAGCTGCTCGAGACCTACCTGCGCCTCGCCCCGCCGCCGCAGAGCCGAAGCGGCGTCACCGGCCCCGCCGCCGTCACCCCGCCCGCCCCCGGCGAGCCGGTGCCCCACCGCGAGGTCCGCCCCGAAGAGCCGGCGTTCACCGGCTTCGTGTTCAAGATCCAGGCGAACATGGATCCCAAGCACCGCGATCGCATGGCGTTCTTGCGGATCTGCTCGGGCCGCTTCACCCGCGGGATGCGGGCGTACCACTGCCGGCTCGGTCGCGAGGTCGGCCTGGGCAACGCCACCACGTTCTTCGCCGCCAGCCGCGAGATCGTCGAAGAGGCCTATGCGGGCGACATCATCGGGCTACCCAACCACGGCACGATCAAGATCGGCGACACATTCACCGAGGGCGAGCTGCTGCGCTTCACCGGCATCCCCAGCTTCGCGCCCGAGATCTTCCGCCGCGTCGTGCTCAAGAGCCCGCTCAAGGCCAAGGCGCTGGGCAAGGGCCTCGAGCAGCTCGCCGAGGAGGGCGCGATCCAGGTGTTCAAGATGCTGCTCGGCAGCGACTACGTCGTCGGCGTCGTCGGCCAGCTGCAGCTCGAGGTCATGAAGCACCGGCTGCTGCACGAGTACGCCGTCGAAGCCGACTACGAGGCGGTCGAGTTCACGACCACCCGGTGGATCACGCCGAGGACCGAGGGCAAGTCTGCCGACGACGTGCGCAAGCTGATGGATCAGTTCCAGCGCAAGAACGACATGAACCTCGCCATCGACGCCCACGGCGATCTCGCCTATCTCGCGCCCAACAAGTGGAACCTGCAGAAGGTCGAGGAGCGATTCCCCGACGTGCGGTTCTCGGCGACGCGCGAGCACACCTGAGCTGGGCGGGGCCGTTCGCGACCGCGCAACCCCGACGACAGCGAGACGGCTCACCCCTCGCACGGCGTCCCGACCGGCGCGGTCAGATCGCACTCGACCTCGACGCTCGTGCCGGCGGGCTCGAACACGCCCTCGGGCCGCTCGACCACGAACTCCACGTTCGCACCCCGCGTCGCGCACTGCTGCGACAGATCGTCGGCGCGCGTGGACGTGGATCCGTCGCCATCGAGCAGCGCCCGGTGGCACAGCGTGGGACTGGTACTCGGAAACGACCAGCCCTCGGTGGTGACGAGACACCGCGGCACCACCCGCTCACCGCCGGTCGCGTCGCGCTCGACCAGGTGGCACGCCGGCTGTAGCCCCGGATCGTCGGGGTCGCGGTCGGCGACGCATCCGGGCACGCACGTGCGCGCCGACAGCCGACCGAGCGCCTCGACGATCTCCGACAGCGCCACGGTGTAGTCATCGGCGCAGATCGAGAACAGGTTGCGCTCCTCGGCGGCGAACTGCTCGGCGAACTCGGCCAGGCGCACCGGCGGGATCCCGGGCGGGCTGGTCGGGGTCTCGGTGCCCCGGCCGCAGGCAGGGCCGATGCCGAACTCGGTATTGAACTCCGGATCCTCCGAGTCCTCGAAGCGCATCACGCCGGTCTGCGGGTAGTCCAGCGGAACGCCACCGATGACCGCCACCAGCACCTGTCCGGTGCCGCCGCGCGCCGCCTTGGTCGCGACGTGGTCGTTCAGTGCGTCGACGTAGCGATCGACGGGATACAGCACGGGCTCGCCGTCCTCGATGGGCTGGCCATCGAAGCCCTTGTCGACGGCGAAGCAATCGTCGTAGCGCCCCGGCCCGCCGGTGCACGTCGTGCCGGCCGTCCAACACGCACCCGAGGTCACGCGCTCGGGATCGGTCCACAGCGCCGAGGCGGCGCCGGTGTACAGGATGTCCTTGTGCTCCGCGCTCATCGAGCAGTCGGTCTCGTCGGTGACGAACACGATCGCGAGCAGCGCGTCGTCGCGGCTGAATCCCGCCGAGTTGCCCTCGCCCGCGAGCACCTGGACCATCGATTCCATCGGCGCCTCGATGCCGCTGCCGTTGATGCCCTGAGGGCCGACGCAGCGCATCGCGTCGGCCATCGAGACGCCGTCCGCGAGGTTGCTGACGGCGCCGTCCTTCTCGAGCCACGGGCGGGCCACGCCGTCTGGGCCCGGCACAGTGGACACCCGATCGTAGGCGCACGACGCCAGGCACCCGGCTTGCTGCTCGTCAGTGAACACGTCTTCGTTCTCGAAGATGAACTCGGGCAAACGCTCGCGACAGCTCGACACCCGCAGCGCACCGCTGGCACCAGTGGTGCTCAGACCGATGCGGTAGCTCGCGCCGAACGGCTGGCCCTCGAGCACGCCGATGAATGCGGGGAAGTTCGCCGCGAGCTTGCCCTGCTCGACGCCCATCGAACCAGAATTGTCGATCACGAACAGGATGTCGACCGCGCGGCGCAGCGTCGAGAACGAGACGCACGCATCGTCGCCTTGACCCACGTCGCACGGATCCACGATCGACGGCGGTGCCTCCCAGACCGAGGTGCGCCCACACCCTGCCACCCCACCGCCGATCACCAGTGTGCCCACCACTCGTGCACACCACACGGCGATCCCTGCGCACCTCAACGATCCCACCCGAAACGCCCCACCCGATCAGGATATCATGCTCGACCATGCCTGCTCCCGTCGCGCGTCACATCGCGGGTCACGCCGCGTCCGCCGTTGCCCTGACGCTGGCGATGCTCGCACCCGCGACCACCCAGGCCGCGCCGGAGCTCGCCGCGGCGCCCAATCCCGTCGGCGTCTACGGCGGCGGGCCTGTCGCTGGTTGCGGCTGGCCGACGACGGTGTCGATGGAGGGATCGTGCACCGGCACGCTGGTGCATCCCGAGGTGGTCGTCTACGCCCAGCACTGCGGCAGCGGCTATGGCTCGGTGAAGCTCGGCGACACCGTCAATGGCGTCGGCCGATCGGTGCCGACCGAATTCTGCCGCACCTACCCCGGCGGCGGCCCCGGCACCGGCCGCGACGTCGCGGTGTGCAAGCTGGCCGAGCCCGTCCTCGACGTCGAGATCGTCCCGCCGCTGATGGGGTGCGAGGCGAGCATCCTCAGCCAGGGTCGCGAGGTCGTGATCGTCGGCTTCGGCCAGACCGACGAGGGCAACTTCGGCATCAAGCACGAGGCCACCACCACCTTCGGCTTCATCGATCCCAACGACGAGGCGTTCCTCGGTGGCGGTGGGGTCGACTCGTGCCAGGGCGACTCGGGCGGACCGGTCTTCGTGCGCTTGCCGTCGGCCTCCGGCGGCGACGATGCCTGGCGCGTCTTCGGCATCACCTCGTATGGCTCGGCCTGCGGCGCCGGCGGCTACTACTCGATGATGCACGTCTCGATGGAGTGGATCGAGACCGAGACCGGCATCGACGTCACCCCTTGCCACGAGGCGGATGGCACGTGGGCACCGGGCCCCGGATGCGGCGAGTTCCCCCTCGATCCCGCGGGCGCCGGCGGCAGCTGGGCCGACGGCTGCGATCCCGGTCCGCTCGGTCCGCCGGCCGCGGTGTGCGGCGCCGCGTTCGATCCGCAGACCGATCCCGACGCACCGCTCGTGACGATGACCGCGCCCATGGACCTGTCGCGCTTCGAGAGCGGCGGTGCCCAGGCCAGCGTCGACATCGTCGTCGACGCCGACGACGGCGATGGCTACGGCACCGCCAGCGTCGAGCTGCTCATCGACGGCGCTTCGTTCCCCAGCGGCCTGCGCGAGACGCCGCCTTGGCAGTGGTCCGCGTCCTTCCCCAGCGGCACGTATGTGCTCAGCGCCCGCGCGGTCGACCTGGTCGGCAACGTCGGAGAGTCGGCGTCGATCGTCATCGGTGTCGACGAGGATCCCGAGCCGCTACCGAGCGCCGAGAGCTCGAGCGGCCGCGGGACCATGGGCGACGACGATGACGACGGCACGGGCCCGGTGGATGACGGCAACGGCGGCGGGATTCCGCAGGACACCGACGCCCGCCGCGGCGGCGCCGAGGGCTGCGCGTGCGCCCAGACCCCGGGTGGCGCCGCTTCGCCGGCGCTGCTGCTCGTCGCACTGCTCGGCTGGCGTCGGCGGCTACGCCGCCTCTGAGTGACGTCATCGCGGAGCTTCGCCGAGGCGCAACTCGAGCAGCTGCACGACGCTGTCGCTCGCGTGATACCTGGCGGTGGTTTCGTCGCGGATGGTGCGGACCCGGTCCATGTCGTCCGCGCGTAGGGCGTCGATGGCGTCGAGCATGGAACGGCAGGTGGGTCGACTCGGCGCCGCCGGTCGCAGCTCGTCCCAGGTCGTGCCGACCGGTGCCGCGAGGCGACCGACGGCGGCGAGGAACACGACCATGCAGCGCAGCTCTTCGTCCTCGCTGCGGCTTCCCACGCGGCGCATCAGCTCGGGGCTGGTGAGGCTACGCTGGGCGTCGTCGAGCCGTCCCAGGGCGAGGTGACTGATCGTCGAGTTCACCTCGATCCAGTGGCGCGCCTCCTCGTTGCCGTCGCGTCCGCGCGCGACTGCGAGTACGCGCAGCGCCTCTGGGTGTCGGCGTGCGTTCTGCAGGAGCTGAGCCTCGAGGAGATCCAGCTGTGAGATGAGCTCCTGCGATGGCGACGGGGTCTCGCGCAGGGTCGCGAGCGCCTCGCCGGCAGCGTCGGCCTCGTCGACGTTCGCCGCCAAGGCGCCGTAGGCGATCGCGGCCCGCTGCAGAGAGTAAGACGAAGGGGTGAACAGCACGCGGGCACGGCGATAGGCCTCGCCGGCCTCGAGATACGCCTCCTGGGCGCGTCCCGCGTGGCTCAGTGCCACGCTCGAGATCTGCCTCGCGGAGAACATCGAAGGCGAGGATGCGCCGACCGACGACTCGAAGTCGTCGAGTGCGGCTCGCAACCCAGCGATCGCCTCCTCCGGGCGCCCCTGTTCCAGCATCACGGTGAGCTGATTGACTCGCGCCGCCGCCACACCGCTGGCATGGCCGACCCTGGCGTAGTGCTCGGCCGCGCGCTCGTTGAGAGCATAGGCGCGGTCGAGATCGTCGACATGGCGCATCGCGTTGCTCGCGTTGAGGGCCAGGTGGCCGAGCAGGGTCTCGTCGCCGCCGCCGTGCGCGACGAGTCCCCGCGCCATGGCCACGAGGTGGAGGAGCTCGGGCTTCTGCGCGCGGGTCAGGGTGCGCCCGGACACCAGAATGAAGTGATTGATGATGGTGGCGCCGAGGCGATCGAAGCCGCTGGCGAGCGAGAGCTCGAGCGCCTCGTCGAGCAGCGCCTCGGCGTCCTCGCGTCGCGCTTGCAGGCGTGCGTACTCGGACAGCGCCGATGCGATCAGGTAGGGCTCCCCGAGGACGCGAGCGTCGTCGACGAGCCTGCGCGCGTCCTCGAGGATCTCGTCGTTGCGATCGAGCAGCCGCATGCGACGGACGTGGCCCAGTCGGCGGTGGAGCTCGGCGGCCCGCACGGCCTCGTCGGGATCGGCGGGGTACGGCTTCCACGCCGGTGAATCGCACTCGTCGATCGCGGGGAGTGTCGCGAGCAGATCCTCCACCCGCCCGGGATCGAGCTGCTCGGCGCTCGCCATGGTCGTCAGGCCCTCGAGCGAGTCGAGCCGGTTCTCGAGGCACTGCGCCTGCGCCCGTTGATCTGCGGTGCCGCGCTGGCCGCGAGGCCCGGTCGCCTCGCAGGAGTCGCCATAGCTGAGGGCCCACCGCGCGGCGTAGTCGTCGAGGTGGGCCTCGAAGCGCGCCCGCGCAGCGGCGGCGAACGCCGGGCTGTACTCGCTGCCGCCGATCCGCAGCGCGGATCTCGAGGTCGGATTCCAGACCGACGCGACGCGATCGGGCCCGGTTTCGCAGCCGTCGACGACGGCACTGCGGCCCAGTGCGAGTGCACCGACTGCGGCCACGACGGCGCCTCCGACCCAGCGCGGCCAGGTCGGGCGACGCGCCCGCTCGAGCGCGGCGATGAGGGCATGCATCGTCTCGAAGCGCCGCTGCGGCTCGCGCTCGAGCGCCCGACGCAGCACCCCATCGAGGCCGCCGCGGCTAGTGGCCACGGCCGGGGCGAGGTGGCCGCCGATCACCTGGGCGGCGAGTTCCGTCAACGACGACGACGCGAACGGCCGGGTGCCGTGCAGCGCCTCGAAGCAGGTGATCGCGAAGGCGAACTGATCACTGCGCGCATCGACACCGGCGCCGGCGAAGTGCTCGGGCGACATGTATGCCGGCGTCCCGACGACCTTGCCCGGGGCGTCGCGCTCGCGCTCGGGCCCGAGGCGCGCGTCGATACCGGCGACGCCGAAATCGCCGACCTTCACCCCACCGGTCGTCCCGACGAGGATGTTCGCGGGCTTGAAGTCGCGATGCACGACCCCTGCGTCATGGGCGGCCGCGAGACCTCGCCCGGCGGCGATCACCACATCCAAGATCTCGCGTACGGCGCGTGGCGTCTTCAGCCAGCGGTCGAGGGAGGTGCCGTGGACGATCTCCATGGCGATGAAGACGGCGCCCGCGTGAACACCCACGTCGTACACGGCGACGACGTTGGCGTGGCCGATGCGTGCCATGGCCTTGGCCTCACCGAAGAGTCGGTCGCGTTGCTCGCGGCTGCGATCGGCGGCCTCATAGAGCACCTTGATCGCGACCTGTCGGTCGAGATCGGGGTCGTAGGCCCGCAGCACCCGGCCCATCGCCCCTCGACCGAGGGAATCGATGAGGAGGTAGCGGCCGACGAGATCGCCCCGGGCGAAGCCCTGCTCGGTGCCCTCGCCGCCGACGTCGGGCGCGGACTCGACCTCGTGCGCGGACTCGACCACCGTCGTCTCGGCAGCTGTGGTCTCCTCGAGGCTCCGGCGCATGCGCACGCGCATGGGCCGATGGTAGCGTCATCCCGCGCATGGCGTCGATCGCCGTCGATGCGCATGCGCCGAGTGCGAAGCGCCAGTGGTCGGTCGGTCGAGACGGGGCGCGTGACGATGGCAGTTCGGCTCGCAATTGCAAAGCGCCGAACCCGCGCTTCGCGCTGCCCCGTCGTGCGCACGCCAACCTGATAACCTCGCGACGGATGCACGGGACAGCACGGCGAGACGTGGCGGCCCTCGGTCTAGCGGCGGCAGCGTCCCTGGGTGGATGCAACGGCGGCGGCTCGGGGACGCCCGATCGCAACGACGGTTCGACCGGGACTGACACTGCCGCGGCCGGCGACGCCGACAACTCCGGTGATGCGATGACCGGCGACGACAGCGGCGGAGCATCCGGCTCTGACACGACCGAGCCCATGCCCCCGCCTCCGCCTTCCGACAACGTGATCGACGTCGCCATCTGGCCGCGGATCGTCGCAGAGGGGGCCTACCCGCTCGTGCCCGCCGACGATCGCACGTTGTGTCGACGTATGGCGCTGGACCTGTGGGGCATGGTGCCGACACCGGCCGAGTTCACGGCGTTGTGTGAGGGGCAGGCGCCCGGCTCGATCGCCTGGTCCATGATGGAGGATCCGCGCTTCGTCGCACGCGAGACCCGGTTGTGGATCCGCGCTGTCGGTGTCGACGCCCCAGACATCTACTCGCATCACATCCCCGACGCCGACGCGATCTACGAGCGCCTGTCGACCGGCGAGATCGACTACGCCGAATTCGCCGGCGAGCTGCTCGCGCACCCAGTGATGGCAGTCGCGCGACCCGAGGCCGACGGAGACGATCCGAGCTTCACCATCCGGCAGGCGTTTCGGTTCTTCCTCGGCCGGCCGGCACAAGGCGACGAGTTCACCCAACTCCGTAACCTGATGCGCGTGTGGGCACGCGGCTGGGAGTCGCGGCCCGGTCCAGGCCCGAGCTACAAACGTCCCGCCTACCTCGACGGTTCGTTGTGCCAAGACCCGGTGTACGACGATGCGCTGTGCACGGCGACGCTTTTCGGGCAAGAGACGATCGTCGACCTGAGCGGCGTGTTCTATCCCAACGTGCCTCCGCAGGGCTTCGAGAACTCGGTGGACGGGATGTTCTACTTCGAGATGGTGCACGGCGGTGGCATGCCCCCGGAGTTCCAGGCCGAACTGATCAAGCCGGGGCTGCTGCTCGCGAGCCAGGACGCGTTCTGGGACGAGGCGAGCGAGCGGGCGCTGTCCCGGATCCTAGGATGGTGGCGTTCGACCGCCGATGAACCAGACAGCACGGTTCCCGAGGTCGGCATCGCGCTTGGGGCATGGTGGAAGGATCATCCGACCCACGACATCCGCGAGCTGTACGCAGTGATCCTTTCCTCAGTGCTGTACACGACCGACGCGGCCGTGGATGACACCACCGAGTCGCGCTCGATCTGGTCGGTGGGGCCGACCCGATTGATGGACGGTGAACAATACCTGGACTCGCTGCAAGTCGCGTTCGATCGCGAGCTGGGATTCTGCGATCCACACACCGCGGAACCCACGGGCGCCGGCGCCTACGACGACGTGCTTCGCGAGCCGCAGCCGGCCGATTTCTACGGGTTCGGCTACGACGCCTACTACGACTGGGGCACACAGTTGGGGGGGTGCGTCGGTGGCGATCTGGTGCCACGGCAGCCCGGGCTCCGTAGCGTGTTCGCCCACACCGACCTGGCCGACCAACTGTGCGCGCCTCCGTCGAGGCTCAGTGCCGACGGGTTCGATCTCGGCGACACGTCCGACCCGAACCGCCATGCCGCGATCGAATTCCTGTACGCAACGATGCTGGCGCGGTTGCCTGACGATTCCGAGTGGCAGTTGATCGACGCGGCCTCTCAGACGTGCCTGGAGGACCTTGCGTGCGGCGCCGACGGACTGTCTGGGTTGCTGCGCGAGGTCTGCGGCGCGATCATTCGTTCTGGAGAGTTCGTCTTCTACTGAGGAGGAATCGATGGCACGACTGAGCAGACGAAGGTTGATCGGAGGCGCCTCGGCCGGACTTGCGGCGGCCGGGCTTTGTCGACTGGGCACTGCCAATGCCGACAACGCATCCCCACGGGTGACTCGCGTGCTGATCGTCAATGCTCCCGGGGGCCTGCGATCGACAGCGGCGTTCAACGCATCCACCGCAACCGACCTCAACCCATGGGGAGTGGCGGGCACCTTTGGCTCCGTCACCCTGGGCAACGTTCTCGTCGGCGGCGGCATCGCCCACGACGCCCCGTCGTGGCCGACTCCGGTCATCCCCGAGCTCTCGTCCATCGCCGACCAATTCGCGATGATCGGTGCTGCAGACCATGCGCCCGACGGATCGCACCGCAACGGTGACCACAACGACGACACCGTCCGCATGGCAACAGGCTATTTCGGCAAGGCGGACGCGCCTGGCCTCCTGACGGTGATCAACCGTGCGCTCGGAGCCGACGCAAATGCCCCGGTGGCCGTGGTGGGCGCGCGACACTTCGGGATCGCGCCGGGCGATTGGCTCGCGCACGCGCCGATCGAGTTGGTCTACTACCAAATGCCCGACCAGCCGCCGAATGGGGGTCACCCCCAAGTCGGGCAGCTGTTGGAGGACGCGTTGGACCAGCGCTACGCATCCCGGCGGCGGGCGCAGGCCCGTGGCGTCTTGGATTCGTATCGCGGGACAAAAGATGTGATGCGCAAGTTCGGACCTCTGCTGGCCCAGCCCACCTTGAAGATGGGGCAGTTCGCGGATGCCGAGGTCGACGGCATCACCAACCAAATGCTGGGTGAGATCGGCGGCATCGATTCCTCTGGGGACACGCAGTCGTTGGGGCTTGCCATCCGCCTGCTGCAGCTCGGCTCGCCGGCGGTCGCCCTCGACCTCGAGAGCTTCGACTGGCACGACAACGAGCAGACCGAGGCACCGCAGCGCTATCCGAGATTCGCGCGCTACCTGGCGGGCTTGCACTTTGCACTGGCGAACATCGCCGACCCCGACGGCGGAGGATCGTTGCTGGACACGACGCTCGTGCTGACCACGAGCGAGTTCGGGCGCAGCGGGGCGCCGGGCGGCTTCAACGAAGGGGCCGGCACCGACCACGGGAGCGGCCCGGGATGGCGCTACCAAGCGCACGTCCTATTCGGCGGAGGGATCGTGCCCAAATTGATCGCACCGACCGACAGCGCAAACGAACCGACCGAAGGCAACGTCTCGACCCACGCGTTGCTCGCGACGATCGCCTGCGCCGTCGGAGCACCTATCGAGATCGTCGAAAGTGTGTGGCCGTCGGGCTCGGCACTCTTTCCGGAGGGACAAGCGCTGTGGCAGCTCTGGGACTGATGCGCGGCATCTGGCTGGCCGCGGGCTTCGTGGTTGCGGCTTGCCGCGATGACGGGGGATCCGGCGGTGGTCGAGACGAAACGTCGGCCACGGGTGGCGCGACCGAGACACGGGGCACCGCAGGATCCGAAGGCACCCAGCCCGACGCCGGCGACGATTCCGGTGCGGGGGCGGACTCAGACGGCACCGGCGGCGGGACCCCACCGGGCACCGGCGATGCGGCGCAGATCTACCCCGACCTCGTGGCCCTCCAAGCGATCGCCATCAACCCGACTTGCAGTCTCAACAACGGCGTGTGCCACAACGGCAACAACTATCCCGACCTGCACACCGTCACCAACCTGGTTTCGACGACGTGGGCGCAGTGCGGAGTCGAAGCTGAAGACCGCGAACTCATCTTCGACGTATGCGAGCCGCCCGGCGACCACCTGGTGATCGGCTCGGGCGGCCTGGACGCCGAAATCATGAGCGTGACCGTCGCCCCCGCCGACGTCGAGGACTACCGCGACCTGACCAGCGCCACGATCACCATCGCCGGTGACGCCAGCGGCGTCACTGCAGGCGCGAGTGATGTCTCGGTGACCCGGGGCGAGATGAGCTTCGATCTCGACGCGCAAGGGGTCAGCGTGGTGAGCGTTTCGGGGGATACCATCGAGCTGGAGCTCGATGGTCTGTACGGCCGCTGGTCTGCCAAGCGTTTCCTGGACAATCGCACCTTGCCGTGGAACGCCGAGTTCGTGCGCGAGGCTGATCCCAATCGCAACGGCGTCGCCGGAGCATCCGCGGCCATTCCGATGATCACGCCGGGTGATGCGTGGCAGAGCTACTTGTTCCTACGCTTGGTCGATACGCAGTACGGCGACCTGATGCCGCGGCAGTGCCGGACGTGGGACGACCGCGCAACGACGGCCTTGGGCTGCTGGATCGAAGGCCTGACGACCGGCGACAATGGTGCGCCGAACAACGCGCTGGAGCCGATCGACTACGAGGCATGCAGCCTCGACGTCGAGGGAATGGGCCGCTGCGAGATCTTGGTCGGCAACGATCTTGCCGCGATCGAGGGAATCTTCGGAGCCCACTGTGGTGGCAGCGGTTGCCACCATGGAGATGGTGTCCTCGCGCAAGGGCTCGATCTCACCGAAGGCAACGTTCGCGGCGCGCTCATCGACGTCGTGTCAGAGACGACTGGGCGCACACTGGTGGTCCCCGGAGATCCAGACGCCAGCTATCTGCTGTGCAAACTGACCCCGGGCTGTTCTGATCTCAACGGGAGCGTCATGCCCTCGGGCGGCGCCGACCCGCTGCCCGACGCGGAAATGGCCGCGATCCGGGAGTGGATCGCCGCCGGCGCGACGGCTGACTGACACTACCCCGGGTCGACCCGGCGACCGATCCCGACGCACCGCGCATCACGCTGACCGCGCCCATGCACGGGCCCGGCGCCGCGAGGTCACTCCGCCAACGCGGCCTCGGCCTTCTTGGCGCCATGGCACTTCTTGTAGCGCTTGCCCGAGCCGCATGGGCACGGATCGTTCGCGCCCACCACCGGCATCGGCGGCGGTCCCTGCCGCGCCGGCGCGGCGGCGGCGGCACCACCGGCCGCGGCGGCAGCCTGCAGCTTCTCTGCGGCCGCACGGGTGGCCTGCTGCAGCTTGTCGACCTGGGCCCGCGCCGTCGCGACCCGCTGCGCCGCAGCCGGACCTGTACCGGCGCCGCGCTGCTTGGCGCTCGCGCGGGTGAGCGCCGTCTCGTACTCGGCGCCCTCCTCGGCCTGCCGCCGCTGCTCCTCGGTCAGCCGCATGTTGATGACCTTGTCGAGCACGGTCTGCTCGATGCCCTCCCACATCTCGCGGAACAGGTTATAGCCGCGGATCTTGTACTCGTTCTTGGGATCGCGGGTGGCGTAGCCGACCAGGCCGATGCCAGTTCGCAGGTGCTCGATGTTCTTGAGGTGCGCGATCCATTGCTTGTCGATCTCGGCCAGCCACAGCTGCCGGATGTGGAACAGGTATACGTAGAGGCCGAGTTCCTGCTCGCGCGAGAGCAGCAGCTTCTCCACCGAGGACCAGCAGAAATCGATGAGATCTTCGAGGCTCTGCGGCACGTCCCGCATCGAGATGGTCGCGCCGTAGCGCTCCTTGATCGCGACCTCGAGGCCCTCGACGTCCCACTCGTCGGGGTGAGTGTCGGCCGGGCACAGCTGCTCGACGATCTTGCCGACGTTGGCATAGGCCAGATCGTGCAGTCGCTCGCGCTGCTGGATGAGGGCATGGGCGATGTCGTCGATCGCGAGCGCCAAGATGGCGCCTTGGTCGTTCCTGACCGCCGCGAACGGCACCATCGCGCCGAAGTGGCGGTACAGCTCGTGGGTGAGGCCCTCGGGTTCGATGCCGTCCTTGGGGAAACCCGCGCGCGCCGGGTCGGGCTCGGCGCCCTCGGCGATTCGCCGCTCGCAGTAGCCGTCGATGATCGACTGCACCCGCACGCGCACGGTCTTCGACAGCGACGCGATCGTGTGCGGCCCCGATTTTTCGGGCACCGCTCCCTTGGGGGCGGCCTTGGGCGCCGCCGCGGGCGCGCCTGGCTCCTTGCGCGGGTCGTCCTCGAGCACCTCGGGGCGGTAGCGACCCTCGAGGATCTGCTTGCGCAGGGCGTAGATCGCCTTGCGCTGCTCGTTCATCACGTTGTCGTACTCGAAGAGGTTCTTGCGCGTGTCGAAGTGCATGGCTTCGACCTTGGTCTGGGCGTTCTCGATCGCCCGGTTGACCAGCGGCGCCTCGATCGGCACGTCCTCCTCCATGCCCAAGCGCTCCATCAGACCGGTGATCCGGTCGGCGCCGAAGATGCGCATGAGGTCGTCCTCGAGCGATAGATAGAACGCCGAGGAACCCGGGTCACCCTGACGGCCGGCGCGACCGCGGAGCTGGTTGTCGATGCGACGGCTCTCGTGGCGCTCGGTGCCGAGGATGTGCAGACCGCCGAGGGACAGCACATCTTGGCGTTCGTCCTCGCTCTGCTTCTTGATGCCGTCGTAGAGCTTTTTGTAGTCCTCGGGATTCTTGTCGGGATCGAAGTGCTCGCGCGCCATCATCTCGGCGTTGCCGCCGAGGATGATGTCGGTGCCGCGACCGGCCATGTTGGTCGCCACGGTCACGCCGAACTTCCGGCCTGCCTGCGCGACGATGTACGCCTCGCGCTCGTGCTGCTTGGCGTTGAGCACGTTGTGCGGGATGCCCTCGCGATCGAGCAACGTGTGGATCACCTGCGACTTGTCGACGCTCGTGGTGCCGACGAGGATCGGCTGGCCCTTGGCGTGGCGCTCGCGGATCTCGGCCACGATCGCGCGGAACTTGCCCCGCTCGTTCTTGTAGACGAGGTCGTGGACATCGTCGCGCTTCACCTGCCGGTTGGGCGGGATCACCATGACGTCGAGCCCGTAGATCTTGTGGAACTCCCCGGCCTCGGTGTCCGCCGTGCCGGTCATGCCGGACAGCTTCTTGTACATACGGAAGTAGTTCTGATACGTGATGGTCGCGAGCGTCTGGCTCTCGGGCTGGATCGGGACGTTCTCCTTGGCCTCGATCGCCTGGTGCAGACCGTCGCTCCAGCGCCGACCCTCCATCTTGCGGCCGGTGAACTCGTCGACGATGACGACCTCGTTGCCCTGCACGAGGTAGTTCACGTCCTTCTTGTAGAGCTGGTGGGCCCGCAGCCCCTGGTTGACGTGGTGGAGGACCTCGTTGTTCTCGGGCGCGTAGAGGTTGCCGCAGCGCAGCAACTTCTCGACGCGGTCGACGCCCGAGTCGGTGAGCTGGACGCTGTGGGCCTTCTCGTCGACGACGAAGTCGAGGTCGCGGCGCAGCGACGGGATCATTCGATCGACGGTGTTGTAGAGGTCTGCGGGCTTGTCCGACTCGCCGCTGATGATGAGCGGGGTGCGGGCCTCGTCGATGAGAATGGAGTCGACCTCGTCGACGATCGCGTAGTGCAGGTCGCGCTGCACGTACTTCTCGATGGTTTCTTTCATGTTGTCGCGGAGATAGTCGAACCCGAACTCGTTGTTGGTGCCGTACGTGATGTCGCAGCGGTACGAACGCTGGCGCTCGCCGTGGAACAGGCCGTGCACGATCACTCCGGTCGACATGCCGAGGAAACCGTAGATCTGGCCCATCCACTCGGCGTCGCGCTTGGCCAGGTAGTCGTTGACGGTAATGAGGTGGCAGCCGCGGCCGGGCAGCGCATTGAGATACAGTGCGCCGGTCGCCGTGAGAGTCTTGCCCTCGCCGGTGCGCATCTCGGCGATGGTGCCGTTGTGGAGGGCGTAGGCGCCGATGAGCTGGACGTCGTAGTGACGCAGGCCCAGGGTCCGCCGCGAGGCCTCGCGCACGGTGGCGAACGCCTCGGGCATGATGGAGTCGAGCGACTCGCCGCGATCGAGCCGACCCCGGAACAACGCCGTCTGACCGCGGAGCTCGGCGTCCGAGAGTGCCTCCTGCTTCTTCTCCAGCGAGTTGATGTGCTCGATGACCGGCCGGATCTTCCGCATCTGGCGGTCGAACTTGCTGCCGAAGACTTTCTTGACGAGTGAAGAGAACATGTTCGGATTCGCGGCCGGCGGGCAAGCGTACGGGCGGCGCGTCGGCTTTGTCCATGCGCGAGCGCTCCCGTCGCGCCCGTCACGCCGGGCACCTTCAGAACTCACGATACGCCGCCAAGCCGCCGATCTGACGCGCTCTGGCGGGGTTCACCGGGGGGCGGTGGCCGCGATCCTGGAATAGCGCGCGCCGGTGTTCCGCGGGCAGTGAGCGCACCGTCAGGCGTCCGGGCCCGCTTGCCGGGCGGCACCCGGCATGCACACCGGACGCATGACCCGCCACGCAGCGCCCCAACGTCGGATTGACGAGCCGGGCTCGACGCCGCCCGCCGGCGATCCCGATCCGATCACGCCGCCGGGCCCCGCCGGCGACCCACCCGATCGTGGGCCGCCCGAGCGCGACCCGCCATCCCGGCGCTCACCGCCGATCGACGATCCGGATCCGCGCCCCGACGACAACGATCCTTCGCGGGCGCCCCATCGGGATCCAGGCATCGAGACGTGAAGGTGATGTTCAGGAGGAACATCGTGTTCGTCGTGCCGCCGGCGAGCACCGCGTCGAGAGGCCTCGCGCTCAGCCGCCCGGCCTGAAGACCGAGCCCGCGCTCGTGTCGATCGGCCGCGGGCTCCGCACCCGCAGGCGCGGCACCGCAGGACCGCCGCCCAGCGGCGGCAGATGGGTGGGATGCACGGCGGCGTCGGCGTGGACACCCGACGACAGCTCTCGCAGGGCCCGCAGCGCATCGGTGGTCGTGAAGATGCCGACGACATCGTGGCCTTCGAGCACGATCGCGCAACCCCAGCGGTGGGCCTCCATCGCGAGCGCGACCTGGCTCAGCGGCGTCGAGGTCGGGCACACGAACGGGTTGTCGCTCATCGCGTCGCGGATCTTGAGACGCTTGCGATCGCCGTCGGGCAGCGACAAGGCGAGGGCGACGTCGCCGCTCGACAGCACGCCGACCACGTGCTTTTCGGCGTCGAGCACGATGAGATGGCGGATGTTGTCGATGGCCATCCGTTGCTGCGCATCGGACAGCAGGAGATCCTGGTCGGCGGTGACGGGCGTCTGCGTCATGAACTGCGCGACCGAGGCTTCGTGGGTGCTCATGGCGACATGCTAGATCAGTGAGGCGCGCTCGCCACCCACCCCCGCAGGCTCCGCGCGCCACTTGGGTGTGCGCGAACGCCCACGGCACGCCGGCGCAGGCTCAGGGGTTCGCGTGGGTCTCGAGCCACTGCGTGACGCGCTCGGCCGAGTCGGCGGCCGATACCAAGCCCCGGGCGTGGGCGTCGCCGTACTTCACGAGGGCGCCCCGGGCCAGGGCGACCGCCCGACCGCGCGCGGCGGGGCGATCCCACAGCAGCTCGGCGAGATCGAAGTCGACCGTGGCGATGCGATCAGGCCGCTCGACGTGGGCCTCCATGATGGTGCGCGCGCGCTCGAGCATCGCGATGGCCCCGTCGCGATCGTCGGTCTCGCGCCGGGTCCGAGCGGCGCCGAGGAGCACCGGGACCAGCCGCGGGTGATCGGCGCCGTAGCCCCGCTCGGTCCGGGCGATGATCTCGTCATAGCGCGCCCTGGCCTCGTCGTGATGCTCGGCGAACATGTGCGTCGCGGCGAGGTTGGTGAGGATCCCGAGGGTGTCGGCGTGCTCCGGGCCGAAGCGGGATTCGGCGCGCGCCGCTGCGTCTGCGAGGTGGGCGATGGCGTCGTCGGTGTGGTCGAGCAGCGCCTCGACCATGCCGAGTTCGGCGACGTGCCCGATCGTGCGCGGATCGTCGCGTCCGAGCGCGACCTCGGCGTCCGCGACGAGCTCGCGGAGCTCCATCCGCGCCGGCTCGCGCTCGCCGGTCTGCGCCAGATCCGTCGCGAGTGCGCCGCGGGCCGCGAGCGAGTCGGCGTGGGTGGATCCGAGCGCCCGCACCAGGATGTCGACGCCCCGCCGGCGCTGGACGACCGCATCGTTCGTGCGTCCGAGGGCGACGAGCTCGGTGGCGACGCTGTTGATCTGGCGCCCGAGATCGGGGTGCTGCGCGCCGTACCGCGCCTCGGTGTCGTCGACGTTGCGCTCGAGCAGCGCGAGCGCGAACGCGAGGTCACCGTTGCGTCCGTGTGCGATCGCGAGACCTTGTCGGGCGTGGAGCACCGCAGCGACGTCCAGGGGCTCGGTCTGCTCGGCCATCTCGAGCGCGCGGCCGTAGCCGAGGATCGCGTCGGGGAACGCAGCGCGCTCGAGAGACAGGCGGGCCGACACCGCCGCGACGCGGCCCTTGAGTCGGGGCTCGAGCACGCGAGCGCCGGCACCGAGGGCATGCTCGCGCCACGTCTCGGCGGCGTCGAGATCGCCGCGCCGCGCCAGCGTGAGCGCGAGCTCGGCGGCGGCGCGGGCGACCACGGCATCGTGTCCCGCCGCGAGCGCCGTGGTGAAGGAGGCGTGGTAGAGCCGCTCGGCGTCGGCTTCGTGCCCGAGGGCGAACATCGCCTGCGCGAGTAGGCATTGCGCCTCGGCCAGGGCTGCGTCGCTGCCGGCCGCCGACGCCGCGGCCACCGCCCGCTCGGCCGCCGCGCGGGCCTCGTCGTAGCGACCGAGCTCGCGCAGCGACTCGGCGGCGACGAGGTCGGTGCGGATTTCCTCGGTGAGGGCCGCGTCGGCGGCGATCGCCAAGAGCGCGGCGCCACCCTCGGTGCACTCGTCGGGCGAGCCGAGCGCAACGACGGCATCGACTGCGTGCGCGATGGTCTCGGCGTCGACGGTGCGCAGCGAGTCGACCAGCGTGCGCAGGCCGTCGAATTTGCGGTACAGGCACACCGCGACTGCCCCACCCTCGGTGCCGCTGCTGCAGCGGACGAGCTGCAGGCGATGCCACCTGGCCGCGAACGCGTCGAGGTCGGCGAGGACGGCGTCGGCGGCCGGCTCGGCGTACGCAACCCCGGTCGCGAGCAGGGATGATCGCACCTGGGCGCGGACCTCGGGGTTCCACACCGCGTGGTGCCGCCGCTCGATGTCGTCGCACCAACTCAGGGCATGCTCGGCGGGGCTCAGGGCATGCTCGGTGGGGCGAGCCGCGACCCAGCCCAGGGCGGCGACGGCGGACAGCGCGAGCGCTGCCTCGAGGCGACGCGGCGAGCGCTTGGCGGCGGCCAAGCGCACGGCCAACGCCGCGAGCGTGGGCGTGTCGCCGGGTCCCGCCGCCTGTCGCAGGGCCGCGAGCAACGCACGATGCCGGGGCACGCGCCGCAGCTCGTCGCCACTCATGCCGAGTGCGAGGGCACAGAACCCGCGGCGATCGTCCTCGACCGATCCGCCGCTCGCACGGCGCAGCAGCGCGATGATGCGGATGCCATCGTCGCAATCGACCATGATCGCGGCGTCATCGACGGCGCCATGCACGATCCCCGCGGAGTGCACCGCGAGCAGCCCCTCGGCCACGGCGAGCAGCACGCCCAGGCGACGGGCGAGCGTGGGCCGGCTCTCGAGCCATCGCACGAGGGTCACGCCGCGGGGGCGCTCGACGACGACACGCGCGACGCCGTCCTCGCCGACCACGACGTCGTGCACCCGCATGATCGACGGGTGCGCCACCGTGGCCAACGCTCGGCTCTTGCCCTTCAGCGCAGAGACCCCAGCCGCATCGACGGCGTCGGAACGCTCGAGCAGCACCTCGCGATCGAGCTGCGGATCGAACGCGATCTCGCCGTGGCCGTCGTGCTCGATGCCGACGTAGCGCCCGACCCCCGAACGCGTCGTCACGCCCGCGCTCAACCCTGCGGCATCGGGATCGTGCCGGCGTTCTTGAGTGCGAAGCCGGTCATGTCGCTGTAGGTGTACGGCATGTTGAGGCCGGTGAAGGTCTCGACCGCACCCGTGTCGGGGTCGGCCTTGTAGGCGAAGGGCTCGTACAGGGACACGCCCCACACGAAGCCGTCGAAGTCGATGCTCACGCCGTGGGCGTAGCTGGGGATGGGGATGGTGTCGACCACCGCGAGGGTCTGGGTGTCGATCGCGACCAGCGGGTTGTTCGCGAGCCAGATCTTGCCGTTGCCGTCGCCCATGCAGCCGCCCTGACCGCCGACGCCCATCGCGGTCGTCCACGACTCGGTCTCGGGATCGAAGCGGCCCACGTCGTAGGCGCAGGCCCACACGTAGCCGTCGGAATCGACCGTCATGCCGTAGCTGCTCACCGGCACCGGCCAGACCTCGTGGGTGAAGTCCTCGCGATCGACACGCACCAACCACTGGCCGCCCAGCATCGTGCCCCAGAAGTTGCCTTCGCCATCGACCGCGCCGCCATAGATGCCGTAGCCGTCGAACTGCATCTCGGGGACGTGGGCGGCGCCGAGCTGCGAGCCGGTCTCGCCGTCGTGCAGGTACACGTCGATGCCGCTGGCGAACGTGCCGGTGGCCGTCCACACGTCTTCGTTGTCGTAGGCGCACGTCGCGGGGTTCCACGTGCCGGGCGCCCACGCGACCGGACGCTGCGAGTCGACGGTGTACGGCGTGTGCCACAGGACGCACTCGTCCGTGCCCCACGGCAGCGGGATGTTGTTGGTCGAGGTGGTGATGATGCCGTCCCCGTCCAGGTCGATGCAGCGCTCTGGGGTCGCGGAGACCTTGGTGAGGCCGCCGCTGCGGTTGGCGATGGCGACGTCGCCCGAGAGGTTGACCGACGTGCGCGACGGGCTGCCCGCGGCGTCGGGGCGGACGATGTAGCGCCCCTCCTCGCCCAGCGTCCGCGTGTTGATCTTGGACATCGTGCCTTCGCCGCTGTTGGCGATCCAGATGTACGAGAAGTCGAACTCTCCCTCGCCACCCCCGCCGCCGCCCGACTGCCCATCGCCGGCGCACGACTCGACACCGAAGTCGGTGTTGGGGAGATCCAGCTTGAACGTGTCCTCGTCAGACGAGTCGGCGTTGCCGGTCGCCGAGTCGGTGGCGGAGCCGGGCAACAACGTGATGCCAGCGCCCGCGCTCTCGCCGTCCGAGGCCGCCATGCGCCCGTCGTCGGACCCGCACGCCGCGACCAGCACCACGAACCCAACTGCCATCGTCGTGCGCATCATCGTGTCAGCATACCAGAGCCACCGGGCGGCGCGCGGGGCCACCGAGTGATTCAGAACGTGCGCGCCGTTGCGCCCGCGGCTGCAGCCATTGCGCGCCGTGCATCCGCGATGACCGTGGCGGCGGCTCGCCTGGCCGCCGCTGTCGGTGCTGGTGTACCCTGGTGTTCCACGAGGTTCCGTTGAGCACGACGAGCACGGTCCAAGTCCGCTATCGACACCACGAGATCGCCGCCGCCGCTCCGATCTCGGCGCTCTCGGGTGGGGGCGACGGCACGCATCGGCTCGAACTCGATGATCCGCCGCCGGTGCGGACGGTACTCGCTGTCGTCGACGACGGTCGCACCCGCGCGTTCGAGGTCCGTGAGGTGATCGAGGTCCCGTCCGAGGGCGCGCCGCGGGGCTGCGTGCTCGCCGAGGTCGCGCCCGAACGGCTGCCGCGCGCGGTCGGGACCGAGGACCGGCCGGCGGGCCTGCTCGGATCCGCGGCGTCCGAGGCCGAGCTCGCCCCTGTCGCGGACGAGGTCGAAGCCGACGCGGACGGCTACGGCGCCCACATGGCGGTGCCGGCACCGGTGGTGAGCGACGACGCGTCGGAGCCACTGCAGCTCGGCGGTGAGTCCGACAGCGACGACGCGTCGGACAAAGACGGCGACGACAACGGAGACGGCGACGACAACGGAGACGGCGACACCCCCGCCGCCGAGACCACCGACGACGGCGACGCGGCGACGCCCGATGGCGCCGCCGGTGGTCGTGCCAAGAAGCGGCGCGGGCGGCAGCGTCGGTGACGTTGCGCGGCAGGCCGTCTACGCCGGGCGCCCGCGTGCGGGTGATCGCCCCCTCGGGTCCGGTCGCCGTCGAGCGCTTCGATCGCGGGCTGCGGGTGCTGCGGCGCCGCATCGACCTCGAGGTGATCCACGCCGACAACCTGCTCGAGCAAGACGGCTACTTCGCCGGCGCCGACGCGTTGCGGCTGCGCACCACCCAAGCCGCGCTCGCCGATCCCGACGCCACCGCGGTGCTGTGCGCACGCGGGGGCTACGGCGCCGCGCGCCTGCTGTCCGCCCTCGATCCCGAGCGCCTGCGCGCCGCCCCCAAGCCGATCGTCGGCTTCTCGGACATCACCGCGTTGCTGTGCTGGGCGTGGTCGCGCGCGGGCGTGGTCGGCATCCACGGACCTGTCGTCACCCAACTCTCGACGCTCGTCGACGCAGACGTCGATCGGCTCGTCGATCTGCTGCGCGGCGAGGTGCCCACGCCGCTGGTCGCCGAAGAGGGCACCGTGCTGCACGGCGGCACCGTGGAGGGGCCGCTCATCGCCGCCAACCTCGAGGTGCTGCGCTCTCTCATCGGGACGCGGTGGTTCCCTGCGCTCGCCGGCACGATCCTCGCCCTCGAGGAGATCGCCGAGCGGCCCTACCGCATCGATCGCGCCCTCACCCACCTGCTGCAGAGCGGGGCGCTCCGCGGGGTGCGCGGAGTGATCATCGGGCAGCTGATGGATTGCGAGGAGCCGGCCGACGGCAACCTCGGGCCGACGGCGGGGGCGGTGGTGCTCGAGCGGCTCGCCACCCTCGGCGTGCCGGTGGTCACCGGCTTCGCGTTCGGTCACGACGCCCAGCGCAACGCCGCACTGCCATTTGGCACGATGGCGCGCCTCGACGCCGACCAGTGCACGCTCGAGTTCCTCGAGCCCGTCGTCCAGTAGCGGTGCCAGCGCGCAGACGACACCCGCGGACCACACCCGCGCGGGCAAGGTGATACGCTGCGCGCCCTGTGGTGTTCGCGCTGCCGTCCCGCCTGTGGTTGCCCGTCATCGCTGCGCTGCTGATCACGCTGTGGTGGCTGCGTCGCCGCGCCCGCCCCGACGCGCAGCAGATCATGGCGCAGCGCCTCGAGCAGGACGCCGCCGATCTCTTCAAACGCTGGGTGCAGAACGCATTTCTGGTCGTGACCGGCAACTGCGACTACGCCTACCTGCCGCGGGCCGAAGCGGTGCGCATGCTGTCGGGCTGGTGGGAGGTCCACGGCCCCGCGGAGCACCGCCGCGTGCTCGCGGGTCTCGCCGCTGCTGCTCGCCCCGACAACGCCTGGGATCTGCTGCGGTTCATCCTGCTCGGGCGCCTCGGCGTGGCCGCCGGCTACATCGACGATCTCGGGGCATGGCACGCGATCCGCCCGGTGGCCGCGCGGCTGCAGGCAGCTTACCCCGACTGGTCGTCGATGGCTCACGCCTACGTGCTCGCCCGCCGGCAGGCCCGCGAGTTGCCCGCCGACGGCACCGCCGACGACGCGTCGACGGCGACGATCCGCGACAACATCGTCCACCTCCACGGCGGCCGGTGGCGCGACATGCCATATCGCCTGCCGCTCGGGGGTCGATGACCGACGTCGCCGCCGCGCCGTCCGCCGAGCCGGAGATCCTCGAGCTCGAGCTGACCGGGCTCGCACCGCGGGGCGACGCCATCGCGCACGAGCCCGGCGGCAAGCCGGTGTACGTCGCCGGTGGCATCCCCGGCGAGCGCGTGCGGGCGCGGGTGTACAAGCGCGGCAAGCTGTTCACCGGCGCCGATCTGGTCGAGATCGTGCGTCCATCGCCGCACCGCGTCCAAGCGCCGTGCCCGATGTACGGCCACTGCAACGGCTGCCAGCTGCAGCACGTCGCGGCCGACCACCAGCTCGAGATCAAGCGAATGCTGGTGGACGACGCCATGCGCACGATCGGCCGCTTCACCGACGCCGAGGTGCGCCCGACGATCGCTGCGCCCGACCCCTGGCACTACCGCAACCACGCGCGCTTCACGGTACGCCACGGCTGGCTCGGCTTCGTGCGGCGCCAGCGACGGGCGTTCTTCATCGTCGAGCAGTGCATGATCATGGAGCCGCGGATCAACGCGCTGCTCACCGCGCTGCACAGCCGCATCCCCTCCACCACGCAGTGCAACATCCGGGTCGGGGCTGCCGACGACGCGATCGCGATCCAGCCCAAGCTCGAGCTGGACGACATCGCCACCGGTCAGAGTCACCTCGTCGAGCGCCTCGGCGGCCACGACTTCCGGGTGTCGACCGCGGCGTTCTTCCAGGTCCACCGCGCCCAGGCCGAGCGCATGCTCGAGCTCGTTCGGCACTGGGTGCGCCAGGCGCCACCGGGGCCAGCGATCGACGCGTTCGCCGGCGTCGGCACCTTCGCGGCGGCGCTCGCGGACGACGGCCGCGACGTGATCGCGATCGAGGAATCCGGGCCGGCGGTGCGCGACGCCCGGGAGAACCTCGCCGGCCGCCCGAACATCGAGCTGCGGCTCGGTCGCGCCGAATTGATCCTCGGCAATTACGCCGACGCCGGCCACTCAGTCGCCGCGGTCGTGCTCGATCCGCCGCGCTCGGGTTGCTTCCCCGAGGCCATCGACGCGGTCGCACGGCTCCGGCCCCACACCGTCGTGTACGTGTCGTGCGATCCGTCGACCCTGGCCCGCGACCTGCGGTTGCTCGTCGATCGGGGCTTCGAGCTCGTCCTCGTCCAGCCGCTCGACATGTTCCCGCAGACGATCCACGTCGAGTGCGTCGCCGTGCTGCGCCGCGTCGGGGAGGCCACGCCCTGAGCGCGCCGCAATCAGCCCCGGCGATGCGTCTTCACCGAGCGCTTCTTCACCGGGGCGCGTTTCTCGTTCTCCGGATCGCCGCGCCTACATCGTGCGCTGCGCCGACTACGTAGAACCCGCGAGGATTCGCCCCTGCGCCGCCGTTCACGACCCGGCGGCGGCTGCAATTGCCTGGACGCGCCATTCGCGTCCAGGCCATGATGTCGGGACGGTGGGGGCCGTTTCCACATGGAGCGCAGGAGATTGATGCGTGCAGCGCGTGGGTCGCTCGCGGTCGTGGGGCTGGTCGCAACCGCCTGCTACTCGGGCTTGGAAGGTGGCCGTGGCGACGGAGATGCGCAGGGCGCCGAGTCGGCCGGCACCGGTGGTGACACCGACGGCGCCGGCGACGGACCTGCGGCGGCGCAGTTGCCGGCTCAGCCGATGCACCGGCTGGGCCGTCTCGAGTTCAACAACACCGTCCGCGACCTGCTCGGCACCGATCTGCGGCCGGCCGATGCCTTCGGTCCCGACCCCGAGGCCAACGGCTTCGACAACATGGCCGAGCAGCTCGGCGTGTCGTCGGTGCTGCTCGACGGCTACGCGGCCGCCGCCCGCGACGCCATCGCCGATGCAATCGACGAGCGACCGGTGTTCCGCGTGCGCCTGGCCTCGACCGAGCTCGGCATCCCGGCCGGCTACGGCATCGGCGAGCTGTGGGCGCTCTCGGGCGGCGCCATCGACGTCGCGATCGACGTGCCGATCGCCGCTGACGCCGAGGTGGTGTTCACCGGTGGCACCAGCGTCGTCGGCAGCGCGCCCGCGCCCCAGGCCACCCTCGAGATCGACGGCGTCGCCGTGTCGACGTTCGCGGTCGCCGGCAGCGGAGCGATCCCGGTGGAGCACGTCCACCCGATCAACCTCGCGCCGGGGCCCCACACCATCCGCCTCACGCCGACCAACTACGTCAACTCGCCCGAGCTCAACGTCAGCAACAACATCTTTGCGTCGTCGCTGATGGTGCGCAGCATCGCGACCACCATGGGGCCCGGCCACGACATGATCTACGTGTGCGAACCGGTCGCACCCACGGCCGACGCCTGCTACGAGGCGATCCTCCGCAACTTCGCGTTCCGGGCGTGGCGCCGGCCGCTGCGCCCCGAGGAGGCCGAGGGCCTGGTCGCCCTGTTCGACACCGTCCGCACCGGCGGCGAGACCGACGACGACGCCCTGCGCATGGTGATGCGCGCGGTGATGCTGTCGCCCAAGTTCGCGTTCCGCACCCGCGCGACCGACGACGCCGATGCCGACGGCTGGCTCGATCCCTATGTGCTGGCCAGCCGGCTGTCGTACTTCCTGTGGAGCTCGATGCCCGACGATCGGCTGTTCGCGGCTGCGGCCGACGGCAGCCTCGCCACCGACGAGGGCCTGAGCGATGCGGTCGCGTGGATGCTTGCCGACCCCAAGTCGCAGGCGCTGCAAGATGGCTTCGCCGAGCAGTGGCTGTCGACGCGCTACCTGCCCGAGGATGGCACCGCGACCACGCCCGACTTCGACGCCGCGCTGTCGGCCGCGATGCTGCAGGAATCCAAGCTGTTCTTCGGCGACTTTCTCATCAACGATCTGCCAGCGTCGGCGATGATCCGGCCCGACTTCGCCTATCTCAACGATCGCCTCGCGCAGCACTACGGCGTCGGGGCGCCGGGCAGCGCCGAGCTCGTCCGTGTGCCCGTCGCCGACGGCGGTCGCGGCGGCCTGCTGATGCTGGGAGCGTGGCTCACCACGCACGCCGAGGGCGAGCACTCGTCGCCGATCCGGCGCGGCCGCTGGGTGTCAGACGTCCTGCTGTGCACACCGGTGCCGCCGCCGCCGCCGGGCCTGGTGATCGAGCCGATCGAGCCCAGCGACTCGACCTCGGTCCGCGAGGCGCTCGAGCAGCACCGCAACGATCCGAGCTGCGCCGCGTGCCACGCGATGCTCGACGTGCTCGGCATCGGCTTCGAAGAGCTCGACGGCCTGGCGCGCCTGCGCACCGACCCTGAGATCGACAACCTCGGCGAGCTGCCCGACGGCCGCGAGTTCGAGGGCGCCGCCGAGCTGTCGGGCCTGTTCGCGGAGAGCGAGGTGTTCGTCGGCTGCCTCACCGAGAAGCTGTTCACCTACGCGGTCGGCCGCGCGCCTGCCACCTACGACGCCGAGTACCTCGACGCCATCGGCAGGGCCGCCATCGCCCGCGGCGACGATCTGCCCGCCGTCATCGACGCCATCGTCCACACCCCGGCGTTCCGCTCGCCGGCCTCGCTCGCGCCCGGAGAGTGAACGCCATGCGCAGACCCAACGCCCCTGCACCCCACTGCACCACGGCCGATTCCCGGGGCGCGTCCCGTCGCGGCCTCGGCGAGCGGCTGTCGCGACGGCGATGGCTCGTCGGCGCCGGCTCGGCCGTGCTCGCCCTGCCCGCGCTCGAGTACTTCGAGCCGCGCAAGGCGTCGGCCGGCGGAACGATGCCGCCGCGGTTGCTCGTCTACTTCTTCCCCAACGGCCGCCGGCCCGAGTGGTGGGTACCGTCGCTGGCCGGCGGCGCCCCGGTGTTCCCGGCCCAGGCCGCGGCGCTGCAGCCGTTTTCCGACAAGGTCCTGTCGCTGGTGAACCTCAGCAACAACGCCGCCCTGGGCAGCCCCGGCGCCGCCCATGCCATGGGCACCGGCACGATCATGACCGGTAGCACGATCCCCGACATCGGGGGTGGCGCGCTGTTCAACGACGTGTCGCTCGACCAGCTGATCGTGCAGCAGCTCGCGCCGGACACCCGGTTCTCGTCGCTGCAGTGGAGCGCGGGTGAGCCCGGGCCCTGCGACGTCGGCGGATCGTCGTGCGCGTACACGCAGAGCCTGTCGTGGACCGGCCCCCAGAGCCCGCTGGTCGCCACGATCAACCCCACCGTCGCGTTCGAGCGGGTGTTCGGCACCGGCGTCGATGGGCTCGACGGGCCCGCCGCGGTGATCCGCCGCAACTCGAACAAGTCGGTGATCGACTTCGTCGACGAGGACGCCCGCGCGCTGCAGTCGCGCCTGGGCCACGACGACAGCATGCGACTCGAGGCCTACTTCGAGGCGCTGCGCGAGCTCGAGAAGAGCCTGACCACGCCGGCGGCCACCTGCATGGCGGCCCTCGAGCCGCCCATCGGCGGGCTCGACTACGCCGGCCGCGTCGCCGCGTTCCATCAGCTCATACGCCTCGCGCTGCAGTGCGATCAGACCCGCGTCATCACGTTCATGATCGAGTTCGGCCTGAGCGGGCGGTCGCACGACTTCCTCGACGCACCGGGCGGTCACCACGCCCTGTCGCACTACTCCGGGCAAATCGACCGTGACCGCCTCGAGCGCATCGAGACCTGGCACGCGACCCAGCTCGGCGGCATGCTGCAGCTGATGCGCGACACGCCCAACCTCTCGGGCGGCAACCTCCTCGACGACACCGTGGTGCTCGCGATCGGCAGCATGGGTGAGGGCAACGGCCACGACCACGCCCGCAACTGCCCGATGCTGTTCGGCGGCACCGGGGTGATCAACGCCGACGGTCGTCAGATCGCATACCCGACGGGCGCGCCGCATCCGCTGACCAACCTCCACGTCAGCTTGCTCGAGGCCTTCGGCATCCAGGGCAACTTCGGCGCGACCGGGGCGATCTTCGGCGACGATGGCACGGCGTCGATCCCCGGCATCGTGGCCTGAGCCGGGGGCACGCGGGACGCGAAATCGGGGTGCCGCCAGTTCACGGCGACACCCCTCGTTCGTTCGTGCGTCGGGCTCGGTGGGGCTCGGTGATCCGCGATCACCGAGCGCCGGTGGCCGTCACTTGCCGGTCGGGGCGATGGTGACGCGCACCAGCTGGTTCGCGTTGGGCCACCACCAGATCGGATCGTCCTCGGCGAAGCGAACGGCGCCGTTGCCCTCGTTGGCACCCGTGTTCTCGGCGGCCTGGCGCGGCGCCTGGTCGCGACCGATGGCACCGGCCTGGTTGGCCTCGGTGCCGGCCTCGTACGCGGCGAGCCGCGCGAGGGCATCGTCCACGAGCTGCTCGTCGTCGAGCGGGTCGCCGGCGTCATCGAACAGGCGCAGGCCGGCGGGGCCGAAGGCCACGAACGTGTCGTTGGACGGAATCACCATCGAGGCGATGCTGAGGTACGGGTGGTCTGCGTCCGCCGTGATGGTGAACGTGTAGCTCTCGCCCGGGGCGAGCGCCGAGGGCTCGACGCCGGCTTCGAGGACACCGGCGATGCCCTCGACGTCGCCGAGCAGCGCGGACGGATCGCCGTCCTCGGCAAGGATCTCGAGGGACGGCGACGCCGCCTCGTCGGTGGTGAACAGCGACACGGAGTCGTCGTGCACCGCGTAGATCGCTGCCGAGAGGTCACCGGGGAAGACCGTGCCATCCGAGGTGTTCTCGATCGTCACGTCGAACTCGCCGGGGGACGCGCCGTTGGTGACGATGACGTTGAGGAACCCGCCGAGGCCCGGGCCCTCGAGGTCGTTGGTGGCGTCGGAGTAGATCCGGATGGTGTCGTCGGCATCCGCGACGCCGTCGCCGGCCAGGGCCTGCACGAGCTGGGTGTTCGGACCGACGCCCGGCACCTCGTTGGCCTCGGTGCCCGCGTCCCACACCGCCAGGCGTGCGCGGAGGTCACGCTCGATGTCGGAGTTGTTGCGCGCCGTGCCGTTCTCGTTGAGCAGGGCGATACCGCCGGGCAGCGCGGCGATGAACGCGTCGTTGCTCGCGGTCACCATGGTCGCCAGGGAGAGGAACCGGTTGTCCTGGTCCGGCGTGACGACGATCGTGAAGCTCTCGCCCGGGGCGACCGGGGTGTCGATCGTGGCCGCGGTGCCGATGCCCGCGGCGCCGTCGATGGCGGCGAACCACGCCGACGGATCACCGTCTTCGGCCAGCGCCTCGAGGCCGGCGAAATCCGCCGCCTGCCCACCCGCAGTGAACAGCGACACGCCACCTTCGTGGATGGCCCAGACCATCGCCGACAGCGGCGCCGCCACCGTGGCACCGGTGTTGGTGAGCGTGATGGTCAGCTCGCCGGGCGTGGCGACGTCGGTCGAGACGTCGACGCCGAGCAGCGCGGCGGCCTGCGGCAGCGCGCGCGTCGACGAGGCGAACGCGACCACTTGGCCCGACTCGGCCATGCCGACACCGGCGGCCGACTGCGAGCTGAGCTGCTGTGAGCCCTGACCGGGCGCCTGGTTGAACTCGCTGCCGACGTCGTAGACGCGCAGCACGCTGCTGATGTCGCGCTCGTCCTCGGGGAGGCCCGCGTTGGTGAACAGGCTGACGCCGACCGGCCCGGTGGCGACGAAGCTGTCGTTCGCCTGCCCGAGCCCGCCGAACAGCGACAGGCGGCTGCCGTTCTCGGCGGTGAGGGTGAACTCGACCGACTCACCGGGGGCGATGGGCGCGTCCCACGTGCCGGCCTGCAGGACGTTGCCGATCGATCCGGCGGCCGCGGCCAGCGTGGTCGGATCGCCGTCCTCGGCGAGGGGCACGAGTCCGTCGCCGAAGTCCGGCACGTCGAGCGTGAAGATCGGCGTCGATGCCGGCGCCTGCTCGACCCACACGCCCGCCGAGATCGTCGAGGGCAGCGCGGAGTCGCCGGAGATGTTCTCGATGCGCACGAGGAACTCCGCCGGCAACAGCACCGGTGGCTCGCCCGTGCTGCTGCTCTCTTCGGGGCCCGTGCTCGTGTCCGGATCGGGGCTCGTCGACGAGTCCGGATCGGGGTTGGTCGACGAGTCCGGATCGGGACCCGTCATGGTGGCGGTGTCGGGATCACCGCTCGTCTCGCTGCTGGTGCCGTCGGTGCCCGACACGTTGCCGCTGTCGTCGCCGCAGGCGCCCATGGCACCGATCATCAACCACACACCGATTCGGTGGTGGCGAGACGCGGCAGAATTCACGAACCTCATCGTCTTCGTCGATCTCTTCATGCGAATGTCCTTCTCTATGTGTCGCCCCGCCGGATGCTGGCCCCTGGGTTGACGGCATGCAATCGAAAACTGGGCGAAGTGGAATTCGGCACCGGCGTTGGCGGCTTCGACGTCGAGCGACGTCGCGGGACATCGACATGTTGCCCCGCATCATGCTGCACGGCTTCGCGACGCCGACTCCGCGGTCTCGATGCAGCGGTTGACACGTCCGGGACCCACCCGGTGTCATGACGATCGTCGGTCGATCGCCGGTCGATCGTCGGTCGATCGTCGGTCGATCGTCGGTCGACCACGGTGGACATGGGCCATCGAGACACAGCCCTCGCGATCATGACGATCGCGGCGGGCGGAGCCGACGACCGGGATCGCGGTCGCATTCGGATCCGGATCGCACGATGCACACCGCGGGCGCAGGGGCTCCCGATCGGCGTTCTGGGCCGGGGTGGCGGCTGCCGCTCGTAATCGCGCTGGAGCCAAAAGGCCCCCAGGGCCACCGTGCGGACGTTGGCGCCGAATCTGGCATACCCTCACCCACGCCATGCGCCGTCCTCCCACCCCCGCTCCCCGACTCGCGTGCATCGGCGTGGTCCTCGCGCTCGCGTGCACCTCCGAAGCCGCCCCCGCCGACGAGGGTGGCGCGTCGACCGGCACGGCGCAGACCATGGGGCCGGACGACAGCGGGGACGACCCCTCCGATCCGGACGGCAGCGACACCGACGTCGCCACCGCCAACCCGACGGATTCCGATCCCGGCACCGAGGGTGGCGTCGAAGGTGGCGTCGAGGACGACGGTGGCGAGGGTGACGAGGGCGAGCCACCGCCCGCCAACGAGCCCAACCTGCCGACCCCGACCGGCCCATGCCCCGACTTCCTCGGCAACCTCACGGGCAGCCAGGACCTCGTGTTCTCCCCCGAGGGCCGCACGCCGCGATCCGTGCGGCTGCTGATGAACGAGACGGTGCTCGAGCAGGACGGGCCGCTCATCTTCTATTGGCACGGCACCGGCGGCGACTCGAACGAGTCCACCTACGGGCTGGGCTCCGCCGCGATCAACCAGGTCCGCAACGCGGGCGGCATCATCGCCTCGCCGTTCGCCGACCCGGCATCGGGCACGTACCCGTGGCAGCCGGTCGGCGGCAACGTCGACCACGACAACGTCCTCGCCGACGAGATCCTCGCCTGCGCGATCGAGCAGGTCGGCATCGACACTCATCGCATCCACAGCGCCGGTTTCTCCGCCGGCGGCATTCACACCGTGACGATGGGCGCGCGCCGATCGGCGTATCTCGCCAGCGTCGTCTCCTTCTCGGGCGGACTGTTCGGGGCGGTGCTGCCCACCGAGACCGACGCCGACAACCTGTTCGCCGCGATGATCATCCACGGCGGCACCGCCGACGTGTTCCAGGGCCAGGTGTCGTTCCAGGGTCCGAGCGAGTACTACGCCGAGCTGCTGCAACAGGGCGGTCGCACCGCGATCCTGTGCGATCACGGCGCTGGCCACAGCGTCCCCGCCGCGATCCATGCGCCGGTGTTGCAGTTCTTCTCCGACCATCCCTGGGGCACCTCGCCCTCCCCCTACGAGAACGGCTTCCCGGCGGCGTTCTCCGCTGGCTACTGCCAGATCCCGTGATCGCGAGAAGACGCCGAGCCATGCGTTCGACAACGAAGTGGATCCTGGTGGCCGGCCTCGCCGGCGCATGCAACGAGGGCAACGAATCGGCGAGCACCGCCGGCACGGGCGACGTCGGCACAGGCGACGCCGGCACGGACGATCCGACGTCGGCCGGCAGCGTCGCCGAGGGTGGCCCCGAGCCGGGCCCGGGGACGAACGACCCCGCGACGTCGATGGGCGCGGACGGGACCGGCGGCGACGATCTGTGGCCCGCGCCGAGCCCCGGTGACGACGTCACCCTCACACTGTTCGAGGGCCAACACCTGTACTACCTCGGCGAGAGCGAAAACTTGCGCGAGGTCGATCTGGAGGTCGAGTTTCCCGGCGCAGACGCGGGCTACTCGGCGGTCACCCTCGATCTCGGCGTGCGCTGCCCCGACGGGGGCTGCGATCACTGGGATCGCTACGGCTCGCTCGCCGTCGTCGAAGCGCCGGGCACGGACGACGAGCGCATCATCGAGATCGCCCGGTTCGTCACGCCGTACCGCGTCGCGGCCGACTGGTCGTTCGACCTCTCGCATCTGCGGCCGCTGCTCACGGGCCCCCAGACCCTGCGCCTCACCATCGACACGTGGGTCGGCCCCGGCCACCCCGAGGGCGCCGGCTGGCTCGTCGACGCCAGCATCGCGATGACCGGTGGTGTGGCCTCGCCGCGGCCGGTCGCGGTGGTGCCCATCTACACGCGCCGCGCCTACGAGCTCGGCAACCCGGATCTGCCCGTCGGCTCGGCGGTGCCACCGGTGACGGTACCGATCCCCGCGGGGATCACGGGCGCCACCTTGGTGTCGCTCATCACCGGCCACGGCCAGGGCAACGCCGAGAACTGCGCGGAGTTCTGCCAGGACAACCATGGCTACCTGCTCGGCGGCGCCACGGCGGTGATGCAAACGGTGTGGCGCAACGACTGCGACGAAACGCCCGTGCCCGGTCAGCTCGGCAATTGGAGTCAGGCCCGCGCCGGCTGGTGCCCCGGTGCCCAGGTGCTGCCGTGGATCGAAGAGGTCGGCGAGGCCGCCGATCCCGGCGCACAGCTGAGCCTCGAGTACGCGGTCTCGCCCTACGAGAACACCTGCCGCCCCGGCCTCGACGAGTGCCTGGGCTGTGCGCCGTTCACCACCTGCGAGTACGACGGCAGCAACCACACCGAGCCCCGCGTGCGCATTTCGACGCTGCTCGTCGGCTGGGTCGACTGATCGCAGCCACGCGGCCCGCGGTGCTCAGCGGCCCTCGAGCACCGCGGAGCGAGGGGCGCCGATCAGCGCAGCGATGCGATGGCGAGGATCCCGTGGCGAGCGCGCCGCCGTCAGCCGCCCGCGAAGTCGAGCAGCCCGGCGATCCGCTCGAGATCATCCAGGCCACCGGTGGTCTCCAGCTCGGGCACCCACGCGGTGTGCACGATCCGACGGCTGCGGGCGAACTGGGCCGCGGCCGTGCGCGCCCGTGCGGCGATCCTGGCGGCCTCGCGGCGCGCGGTCCGGGCCGCACGCAGCACCGCGGCGTCGTCGGCGGAGTCGAGTCCGAGGCTGGCGAGCGCGGCGTCGACATCGAGCGCACCAGGATCGTCGATGGCCTCGGGCACGCGGTTCCACACCGCGTGACCGACCGGCAGCGAGCGCTCGGCGAGGGCATCGGCGATCTGCCCGAGGTCGTCGAGCGCAGGCGCATCGGTGCGGCACACCAGCACGAAGCGGGTGTCGGCCTGGCGCAGGCGGGCGGACATGGCGTTGGACCGCTCCACGATCGCGGGCTGCAGCACCAGCAGCAGGCCGAGGAAGTCGAGGATGTCGGCCCACGGCCCCTCGCCCAGCAAGGCCTGCGCGGCGCGGCGGGCGATGGCACCACCGCCGGCCATGACACGACCGGCCACACCACCGCCACCTTTGCCGAGCAGCCAGCCGAGCACCTTGGGATCGAGCAGCGCGAGCAGTCGCGCCGGCGCGTCGAACATCTCGACGCCGACGCTCGCGGGCGGCGTGTCGAGCACGACCAGATCGTAGCCGCCGTGGGCGAAGACCTCGTGCAACCACTCCATCGCCGCATACGCGTGCGAGCGGGACAGGCCGCCCGCGCCGGCGCGGTACATCGGGTGCTCGAACACGCGGTCGCGCAGCGCGGCGTTGGGGGCAATGCGTTCGATCATTGCGGCGAAGCTCGCAGGCGCGTCGAGCATCGCGGCCCACAGCTCGCCCTGCGCCTGCAGCGGCACCCGGGTCGGCACATTGGCCAGGCCGATGCCCAGAGCCGACGCGAGCCTGCGGGCGGGATCGACAGTGAGCACGCAGGTGCGTCGCCCCGCGCGCGCGGCCATGAGGGCCAGCGCGGCGGCGACGCTGGTCTTGCCCACGCCACCGGGGCCCACACACACGACGAGGCCGGCCTCCATGAGCATCGCGGTCATCGGTCACCCCCGGTGCTCGTGACGACGCCATCGTGGTCGAGCAGCGCGGCGGCGAGGGGTTCGCCGATGGCGAAAAGTGCAGCGCGGCCCTCGGACGCGACTCGCGGCGACCACAGGACCGGCACGCCGGTGCCGTGAAGCGGCGCTGCCATCTCGCGCTCGTGGGCGGCGCGCTGGGCCTCGCGGGCGAGGTAGTCGAGATCGTCGCGCACCGCGGCAGCGCCGCGGGCGTCGGCCACAGCCCGCAGCCGGGCGATGTCGGCGAGCGCGGGACCTGTCGGGGTGGTGCCCGCGACGATGATCGCCCGCGGTCGCACGCTGCCGGGTTGCTGCAACGACTCGCACAGCTCGGTGGTCTCGGCGACCGCCAGCGGCTCGGCGCGGGTCACCAACACGAGCGCGGTGCGGCCGGGATCGGCGAGCTCGTCGTGCATGCGCGCGAGCATGTCCGCGATGCCACCGCGCGACATCACCGGCGACAGCGTGTCGCGCAGCTCGAGCCACATCTGCGCGTGACCGGTGGCCTCGAGATCGACGACCACAGGCGCGTAGTCGCGGCGGCGATCGAGCACGTGCATCGCCGCGACCTCGGCGACCGCGGGCATCGCCGCCATCAACGTGCCGATGGCACGGTGCCCGACGAGCACCCGCGCCAGCCGTCGCGAATGCAGGACGTCGGCCGCGAAGGCGACCAGCGCGGCGTCGCCCGCCAGGCTCACGCCGTACACACCTTCGAACAACGGCGCGGGCACATCGGTCGGCGTCGCCCCGACGATGCGGGCCAACGAGGCCCGCGCCCCGGCCTCCATCAGCAACGGCTGGGCACCGTCGCGGGCGGCCACCAGCGCGAGCGCAGCGGCGATGGTGCTCTTGCCGACGCCACCTTTGCCGGTGACGAGTATGCGCTGCGGCCAGCGTTCGCGCCGGTCGCGGATGCGGTCGCGAGATGGGCCCCCGTCGCTCACGGCCACTTCTTAGCAGCTCGAAGCCGGACCGCGACCTGGAGGCCGTCCTGGGCGGGCCACAGGCCCGGACGGGCGATCGGCCGCGGCGACCCCGGTCCGCCCTCGGTCCGAGGCCGCCCCGACGGCCGCGCTTGGCCACCCCCTCCCATCTAGTGGGCGCAGACCTCGTCGGTGTCGAACTCCGCGTCGTAGTCGACCCCGGGCACCTCGAAGCCGCGCGTGCGGGCGTACTCGGTCATGAAGCGGGCGTAGCGGCCATCGTCGAAGCGCGACCCGGGCACCGCCGCCTCGAAGCGGCGCGCCACCTCGGCTTGCACATCGCCGGCGAGCTCGCGGTCGTCCATGCGCAGCAGGCCCTCGGCGTCCAACGTGGGGCCCTCGGCGCCGAAGTGTCGATCGAACATCCGCGTCATCGAGGCGAGCGGATCCTCGAAGCTCTCGCCCATCACGTCGAGCAGCTCGGCCATGTACAGCGAGACGCCGGGGATGCCGCCTGAGGCCTCGGTGACGACCGCCGGCCCCTCGACCGCCAGCGCGCGCCCGCCCACGGCGACGCGCAGCTGTGAATCGAGGGCCCGGGTGTGGAACTCGAGATCGGCCTTGGCGAGACCGATGAGCCCCTTGCGATACGTGCCCTCGTTGAGCGCGTTGCCGCGATAGCTGACGGTGAGCAGGGTGCAGCCGTCGCCGAGGACGTCGGCGTCGCGCAGCGCCTCGAACCATGTGCTCACGATGCCGCCCCCCATCACGTAGATCGTCGCGATCGCCTCCTCGGGGGAGCCGGGCTCGAGCGCGAGGGTGGAGATCACGGAGTGGCCCCCGTCGTCCTTGCCGCCGAACGTCTTGATCGTGACCGGGGCTCCCAGTGGCCGCAGCACACTGTGCACCGCAACGCCGGTGCGCGGATCGTTGGCGCGGGGGGTGGCCAGCGCCCAGATGATGCCGTCGATGCGGCCATCGAAATGCTCACGGATCGCGTCGATGGTGTGGCGGCGGACGGCGGGATCGAACGCATCGCCGTTGTGCGTATGCGCCACCAGCCCCGCCTGCCGCAGCGACCGCTCGATCGCGAGGTTGCGATGGAACCCCGGCGAGCCGAGCTTGCGGACCTTGTTGCTGCTCTCGGGGTTGGGCTGGGCGTCGTACGAGACGTTGAGCGTGTGGGCACCGCGGCGCATGCCGAGCACGACGCGGGCGGCGCTGCCAAAGCCGCCCGAGCCGCCGACCACCAGCCAGTTGCCGCCCGAGCCGCGCGCCGGTGCAGGCTCGATGCGCGCGCGATCGATCATCGCCTGCGCCGCCACTCGAGTGCCGACCGGATGGAAGTTGCCGGGGTGGATCACATTGCCGAGCGCCGGCACGAAGCGGAACTGGAACTTCGGGACTGAGATGCGCATGGCCCCTCGGGGCTTACCACAACGGCCGCGCGCGGCGGCCAGTCACTGCGGAACGGCGCCCTGACCCTCGCGGAGCACCTCGACGACGTCGTCCACCAGTCGCAGCACCGTCGAGGGATCGGGCGTCATCATGCCGCCGTCGATGACGACCGCCACGTCGCGCGCGTACCTGCGCTCGTACTCCTCGGGATCCTCGAGCGCGAGCTCGGACTCGGCGGCGGTGACCGACCCGGTGAGTAGCGGCTCCTCGAGCAGTTCGACGAGCATCGTGCACACCGGGTGGGCGGGCACGCGCATGCCGACCTCGTGGTTGCGGTTCTTCACCGCCCGCGGCACCTCGGAGGTGGCCTTGAGCACCATCGTGTAGGGCCCCGGCAGCAGGCGCCGCACCGTGCGGAACACCTGGTTGCCGACGTGCCCGTAGCGCGCCATCTCGGCCAGATCGCGCACCAGCATCGTCAGCGGCTTGGGGTGCTTGTCGTGGATGCCCTTGAGTCGCCGCAGCGTGGTGATGCCGCGGGCCGACGACAGGGCGCAGCCGAACGCGTAGCCGGTGTCGGTCGGATAGATGATCACGCCGTCGTCACGCAGCGCGTCGATCGCAGGCTTGAGCGTGCGCGGTGAAGGCCGCTCGACATCGATGTGCAGGATCATGGCGGTCGGCGTCGAGCGCAGCGACGCAAGCGGCGTCTTCTGCCACACAACCGCGGCGGAATCCAGCGCAGCCGCCGGAGGCCGCCGCGCGAATCAGCCGCCGTCGCTGCGAGCGGGCATTCGCGGTACCGCAGAGGCCTCGGGCATCCGCGCGTCGATCCACGCCATGACACGTGCGCGTGACCGCGGCGGAAGCCACGCCGCCATCACGGCCGCGCCCTCGATCGCGAGGACGAGCGCGTACGGATCGTAGGGAGTGCGCAGGCGGATCGTGCCGAAGAACATGGCGGCGACCACGATCGAGTTGACGATCTGCCACGCGACCAGGGCCAGCGCCGGCCGCCGACGCACCCACCACAGCGCGGCACCCATGCCGACCATCGACGGCGTCCACACCACGATCTGGAAGAACACGCTGTACACATCGAGCACCGGCAGGAAATAGCGCCGGTTCTTCTCCATCTCGGGCCACTGCCGGTCGACGAACCACGAGAGCATGACGTTCGTGAAGCTCATCCGCGCCTGCTGCCACCAGGTGGTCGCGGCGTAGCAGCGGCGGCGGATCTCGCGGTGGATCTGGGGGTCACCGATGTAGCCGACGAAGCGTATGCTCTCGCCTCCCAGCACCGGCCGCACCGCCAGCGGGTGCCAGTCGGGGAGCTTGGCCGCCAGGCGGAGGTTGGGCAGGCTCACGCGCCGGCCGTCGTGGGTGTTGTCCGTCGCGACCGCGCGCGCGAGCTGGGCCTCGTTGGCATAGGCCTGGGTGACGATGTTGTGGCACCGCCCCGCGGTGAGGTTCATGTTCGCGTTCTCGGCGACGCCCGCCCAGTAGCCGGTGTGATGGGCGAAGCGCCACGCCGAGAACGCGAGCATCGCCAGCAGCGGCGCCGCGACTCCGACCAGCGTGCGCACGCGGACGTGGGGCAGCCGCCGCCGGTTGACCAGCCACGTCACCGCCACCAACAGATCGAACAGCGCGACCTGGGGACGCACCGCGAACGCGATCGCCGACAGGCAGCCCGCCAGGATCGGCCCCCGCCCGGTCTGCAGCGTGTGCACCAGCGCGAGGGTCGAGCCCAGGGCGAAGCACAGAAACGGCGTCTCGCTGAGGAAGTAGCCCGCATTCGACACGTTGGGATGCCACAGCAACACCGCGACGCCGACGATCTCCGGCACGTGGCGGCGCGTGCACACGCGGGCGGCGAGCAGATAGGCCAGGGGCACCGCTGCGGCCGCCATGAGCCCCCACATCGCGGCGGCGACATCGAGCGCAGCGGCGCCGAAGAAGCGCAGCGGGATCGCGAGCAGCACGTGGGTGCCCCACGCCTGCCATGCGAACTCGCGATCGCCGACGGTCATCCCGAGTTCGGCCAACTCCGTCGCGCGCTCGAGATACTTGCGCATGTCGCTGAACACGTAGTCCAAAGGCGGGTGGATCCACAGCACCCACACCAGCCGCGTCACGATCGCGATCGCGGTGAGCGCCAGCAACCAGCGCCTGTCGGCGCGGAGCACCGGACCCAGCGACCAAGGGCGCGACGACGATGAACCAGCGGCAACCACGGCCAGACGTCGCGAAGCGTCATCCGCGGCCCGGCCCTTGTCAAATGCGAGGGGGGCCGAACTCCGCTACAACGGGGCGGCGATGTCCGACGCCGTGTCCCCGACTCCCGCCGCAGTGACCCCCGCCGTCGTGACTCCCGCCGCGGTCTTCCGCCGCCGCCGCGCCGCCGTCACCGAGGCCCTCGGACCGCGGGGCGCACTGGTGTTCGCCGGTGGTCTGCGCGGACGCAACTACCCCGCCAACGTCTATCCGTTTCGCGCGGGCAGCCACTTCCTCTACCTCGTGGGCATGCCGCTGCCCGACGCCGTGCTGTGGCTCGACGGCGGCCGCAGCGAGCTGTTCGTGCCACCGCCGGCCGCCGACGACGCGCTGTGGCACGGCGACATCCCCGGCTTCGACGCCCTCGCCGCCGCAACCGGCGTCGACCATGTGCGGCCGCTGCCCGAGCTCCACGCGTTCATCGAGCGGATCGGCCCCCACGAGCTCGCGACCCTGCCGGCGCTCGATCCCCACACGTGCGCGCGACAGCGGGCGTGGCTCGACCGGCGCTGGGTCGACGACGCGACGCCGGGAATCGCCACTCTCGATGCGGTCGACGTCGAGCTCGCCGACGCGATGATCGCCGCGCGGATATGCCACGACGACGAGGCCCTCGCAGCGATCCGCACCGCCGTCGTCGCCACGGCGGCCGGCCACATGGCGGGCATGGCTGCGACGCGCCCGGGCATCCTCGAGCACGAGGTCCGCGCCGCCATCGAGCACGAGTTCATGCGCCGCGGATGCGAGTGCGCCTACGGCAGCATCGTCACGGTGCACGGCGAGATCCTGCACGATGGCAGCCACCATCGGCAGCTGCGCGAGGGCGATCTGTTGCTCGCCGACGCGGGGGCCGAGCATGCCGGCTGGGCCAGCGACGTGACCCGGACGTGGCCGGTGTCGGGTCACTTCTCGCCGACCCAGCGCGCGCTGTACGAGATCGTGCTCGCCGCCAACGAGGCCGCGATCGCGATGGTGCGGCCCGGTGTCCGCTACCGCGACGTCCACCTCGAGGCCTGCCGCGTGCTGACCCGCGGCCTCGTCGACGTCGGCATCTTCCGCGGCGATCCCGACGACCTCGTCGAGCGCGGCGTGCACGCGATGCTCTTCCCCCACGGCGTCGGCCACCTGCTCGGACTCGACGTGCACGACATGGAGGACCTCGGCGATCGGGCGGGCTACGCCCCCGGTCGCGCGCGCGCGAGCCAGTTCGGGCTCGGGTATCTGCGCCTCGATCGCGACCTGCAGCCGGGCATGGTGGTGACGATCGAGCCGGGGCTCTACCTCGTCGACGCCCTCTTGAACGACGACGCGCTGTGCGGCCCCTTCGTGCGCGACGGCTCCGTCGATCGCGGGCGGCTGGCGCAGTTCGCCGACGTCCGCGGGATCCGGATCGAAGACGATGTGCTCTGCACACCCACCGGCCCGTGGGTGCTCAGCGCGGCGATCCCGAAGTCGCCGGACGAGGTGTGCGCGCAGATCGGTCGGACGGGTGGTGGCACGGGGGCGTCGTGAGCCGGCGCATCGCCGCGGATCGCGGCACGTTCGTGATAGCCTGCCGGTCACCCTGCGCGGAGCGAGCATGCGAGCCTACGGCCTGATTCCCCCCACCCCTGTGCCGCTGCCCATGGCGATGCTCGTGCCCATGGCGATGCTCGTGCCCATGGCGGTGCTCGTCGCCGCGTGCACCGCCGACCTCGAGGCCCCGTACAACTACGATCCGAGCAGCACCTCGGGCGGCGATGCGCTCGCGCTGCGTTGCGGTGAACTGCCGCAGGCGGCCGTCGGAGCGGCGTTCGCCCACACCCTCGAGGTCGACGGCGGCGAAGGTCCCTACACCTTCGGCGGTAGCGTGCCCGAGGGCCTGACGCTCGACGCGTCGACCGGTACGATCAGCGGCACTCCCACGACCGCCGGCACAGTGGACTTCGATCTCACCGTCTCCGACACCGCAGACGGCTCCGGCTCGGCGACGTGCACGCTCGAGGTCAACGAGCGCATCGCGATCGACCTCGCCCTCGACGCCACGCCGTATTGCCTCAGCGGTGGCGACACCCTGCTCGACCACATCGCCGAGGGCACCGGCGACGGCTCGCCCATCACCTGCGCCCACACGCCCGGCAGCGGCAACGGCACGGTGCCGGCGGGCATCACGATCGACGCCGAGACGTGCGCCGTCTCGGGCACGCTCGCCGATCCGAACGGCCCCGACTGCGCGCTGCCCGGTGATCCGTGCTCGCCCGGCTTCGCCTGCGACGCGGGGGTGTGCCAGCCGCGGCTCGGGACCTGGGCGTTCGTCATCCGCGGCACCCAGTCCGGCGCCGAGGTCTTCGTCCCGCACTGCATCAGCAATGCCGACGTCCCCGGCGACAACTACCCGATCGCGATGGCCCACTCGGGCGCAGCCGGCCAGAGCTTGGTGCCGATCTCCCGCACGTTCGACCCCGATGCCGCGGTGGCCGTGGGCAGCGACGGCGATCCGCTCGTGCAGGTCACCGACAACGGCGACTGCCCCGGGGGCGGTTGCAACTATTCGTTCCAGTTCTTCATCAACGCGTCGCCCTTCGAACTCGACGACGAAGCCGGCATGGGCAAGCCGGTGATCGTCGACGACGTGCTCGGCGACGACGGCACCAACGACACGCTGTCGCACGGCCTGCGGCTGTCGACCAACGCGCCGGTGGCGGACAGCTTCAAGACCCGGCCGTGGGTCGCCAACCTCGACCTCGACTACTGCTTCGCCACCGATCTCGCGGCCTGCGACACGGCGCTGGATCCGACGTTCAACGGCTTCTTCGCGCTGTCGGTGATCATGGTGCCGGACAGTCCGTGAGCTGGTAGATTCCCCGCCGTGGCCGCCGCGCCGAATCCCCGCGACGAGCGGAATGCCCGCGTCGTCGATCGCGATGTTGCGCCGCTGTGGCATGACCGCTTCGCGCGGATGATGTGGAGTCACCTGCCCGACGACCCGCCCGACCTCGTGCTCGACGTGCACGCCGGCGGTGGCCGCGGCACGGCGGAGCTGCTGGCGCGGCTGCCCAGCACCGCCAAGATCATCGCGCTCGAGCCCGACGCCATGCTCCGCGAGCTGGCCAAGTCGCGGCTGTCGGACCACAAGGACCGGGTCTACATCAAGCCCGGTGGCCTCGACGACGTCGCGACGATGCCGGCGGCGACCTACGATCTGGTGGTCGCCAACCTCGTGCTCGGCGAGGTGACCTCGATCGCCGAGGCGCTGCGTGAGCTGCTGCGGGTGACCAAGCCCGGCGGGCAGGTACTCGCGACGCTGCCGCTCGAGGGCTCGTGGGCCGAGGCCGAGGATCTCTACCGCGAGGTGCTGCGCGACGCGTCGCTGGGGGACGTCGTGCGGCGGCTGCGGCGGCTGGCGCAGCGCCGGCCCACGGGCCACGAGCTCGCGCGCACCCTGGTCGAGATCGGCCGCTCGCCGCACCACTTCGTGATCGAACAGGAGCGGTTCGAGCTGCTGTTCGCCGGGGGCCGCGAGTTCCTGTTCGCGCCGGTCGTCGAGCTCGGACCGCTCCGCATGTGGAAGGCGATTCTCGGCGAGACGAGCAAGCCCCAAGAGCTGTTCTGGCGGCTCAAAGAATCCGTCGACACCTATTTCTCGGGCCACGTGTTCGGCGTCACCGTCGTCGCCGGCCTGATGCGCGTGCACGTGCCACGCGAGGGTGCGGCGGCCCAGGCCGCCGCCGACACCGCCGGTGCGTACTGGAGCCGGTACCCCGAACTCGACGCATTGTGGCAGGCCGCCGAGCGCCGGGATCAGTTCGCGGGCACCGATCTCGATCTCGACATCGATGTGGATGCCGACAGCCCGTCCGGCGAGATCGCGGTGCCGCGCGGCGCCACGGCGGCCGACGACGACCGTCCGGCGTCGGCGTCGGCGTCGATGCTGTCGCTGAGCGCCGAGGACGCGGCGATCTTCGCCCTGCTCGAGCAGCCCGCCAAGGCCTCGGCCAACAGCGACGAGCTCGACGCGCTGCTCGATCAAGTGCTCGAGTTCGCCGGCAACCGCGACGGCGTCACCGAGCTCGAGGACGACGAGTTCGAGGAGACGCTCGAGGACGACGCGATGCTCTCGCGACCGCCGGGCGACACCTTGCAGCGGATCCGTGCCCTGCTGCCGCCGCCCCCCGGGATGTCGAGTGGGCCGCCGCCGCCACCGCCGCGCCGCAAGCCCTGAGTTGCGGGTGGCCCGGTTGCTTCGCCGTCCGCGTTGCGCGACGCTCGGACGGTGCGATCGCGCAGCGGTCCCTCCCCGGCGGTCCGAGCGCTCACCATGCAGACGTCGGGCACCGCCTCCGCAATGCTCTTCGCGATCGCCCTGGCGATCGGCGCGTGCGATCGCGATGCGCCGGAGCGAACCCCAGCCGCGAGCCCAGTGGCACCGCCCGACGCCGGCGCGAGGGTGGGCCCCACCGCTGGGCCCGATGGCGCCCCGTCCACTGCGGCGCCGCCATCCCAAGCCCCACCCGTCCGCGCCGACGGCACCGTGTACGCCGAGAGCGAGCTGATGGGGACGCACTTCAGCATCAACCTCTGGCTCGAGCCCGATCGCACCCCATTCGAGGCCGGCGCCGCGATCCAGGCCGCGCTCGACGAGGTGGCCCGCATCGAGCGGCTGACCAGCGAGTGGATGGCGGACAGCGAGTTGTCGCGGCTCAACGATGCCGCCGGCACCTCGCCGATGCCGCTGTCGCCCGAGTTGTTCGCGGTGCTCGCCCGCAGCCGCGAGATCAGTGAGGCGAGCGGGGGCGCCTTCGACGTCACCTTCCACAGCATCGGTGTGCTGTGGACATTTGCGCCGGGCTCGAAGCCGCCCGACGACGCGGCGATCGCCGAGCGGCTGCCGCTGGTCGACTGGCGCCGCATCGAGCTCGACGCCGACGCGCGGACCGGCAGGCTCGGGCGCGCCGGCATGAAGGTCGGGCTGGGCGCGATCGCCAAGGGCTACGCCGTCGACCGGGCCTCCGATCTGCTCGAGGCGCGGGGCTTCTCGAACCATGTCGTCGAGGGTGGCGGTGACACCTACGCGTCCGGCACCAAGGGCGGAAAGCCATGGATGGTCGGGGTCCAGACGCCCGGTGCCAAGGGCGTCGTCGGGGCCCTGCCGAGCTCCGACATCGCGGTGGTGACGTCCGGCAACTACCAGCGGTTCTTCGAGTTCGAGGGCATCCGCTACGCGCACATCCTCGATCCGCGCACCGGCAAGCCGCTGCGCGAAGACGCGTCGTTCACGAGCGTGACCCTGGTCGCGGCCAATGCCACCGACGCCGATGGCTTCGCCACTGCGGTCGCGGTGATGGGACCCGAACGCGGGATGGCGTTCGTCGAATCGCGACCGGAACTCGAGGCGGTGCTCATCACCCGCGACGGTCGAGTGTCGATCTCGACAGGATTGACCGATCGCTTCGTGTGGGCGCCCACGCCAGAACCCCAGCCAGAACCCCAGCCAATCCCCAACCCAACGCCCAACCCGTGACCTGGCCTGCGCCTGCGGCTGTGCACGCACGCTCCACGCAACGTGGCGAACGCGCCTGGATTCGAGCGGCTTGTCAGACGACGTACAGGCCCCTAAGGTGTGACCGTGCCCGGCTTCGGTGTGCGCCTCGATGGCGTGGACCCTCCGGGAGACACCCAGGAGTTCGCCATGCGACTGCCCCCCCCAGCACGTCATGGTCTTCGTGTCCGACGACGACGCAACGCCGCACTGCTCGCCTTCACCGCGGCGCTGTGTCTCGCACCGCTCACGGCGCCCGCGGCCGACGACGATCTGCGCGACATACCGCGGCTCATCGAGCGCGGCCTCGGTCAATCGCGCGGCGTGCCGATCCCCGTGCCGGCCAACGCCCCGCGCCTGGGCGCACCGCCTGCTCCACAGGCCGGTGGCGACCCGGCCCGCGTGTTCGTCAACTTCGATGGCGCCCAGCTCGGAGACGGCTGGGATGATTCCACCACCAACACCACCCAGATAGGCCAGCTCGTCGGCTCGTTCGCCGCCTATGGCGACGGGGCGAAGCGCGACGCGACGCTGCAGGCGGTGCGCGACGACTGGGCGCCGTACAACGTCACGATCGTCGACACGCGCCCCGCATCCGGCAACTACACGATGTGCATGACGGGGCCGACCAACCCGTTCGGCGGCGGCGTGTTGGGCATCGCACCGCTCGACTGCGACGACTCGCAGACCCCGAACAACATCGTGTTCGCGTTCCACAGCGTCAACGACCAGTTCGACTCCTCGACCCAGGCCACCACGATCGGCCAGGAGGTCGCCCACTCCTACGGCCTCGAGCACGTCGACGAGCCCGGCGATGTGATGAACCCGTTCAACGCCGGCGGAGATCCGTCGTTCACCGACCAGTGCATCGGCGTCGTCGGAGGCGTGGTCTGCGGTGCACAGCACGCGGCCGAGTGCGGCTCCGCGAACCTGCAGAACTCGCACCGCGAGCTGCTGACGTTGCTCGGCGATGCGCAGCCCGACAACGAGGCCCCCTCGGTGACCATCACCGCGCCCCAAGACGGCGCGAGCTTCGAGGCGGGCTCCAGCTTCGAGATCACCGTCGCTGCGGCCGACCCCGGCGGCATCGAACGGGTCGTGCTCTTCAACAACGGCGAGGAGCTCGAGTCCGATGGCTCCGAGCCCTACGGCTGGACCGTGACCAACCCGCCGGCCGGTGAGTACGAGTTCTACGTCGAGGCGGTCGACCTCGCGGGCAACCTCTCGGCGAGCGACACGGTCCGGGTCACGGTTGGCGGCGCGCCGTCGGGCACCGGCGGCGGCTCGGCGGACAGCGGCGCAGACTCTGCTGGCGACGACGGCGGCTCGGACGGGGGCGGCGCAGGCGACGACGGGGCGGGCGGCGGCACCGACTCCGACGCCCTGCCGCCGGAGTTCGGCCTCGATGGCGAGCAGGCCCAGTGTGCCTGCACCAGCGACCGTACGCGCCCGGCCGCGGTGTGGTCGCTGACCGCCCTGATGCTCGGCTTCGCCCGGCGACGTCGCCCGTCGACCGCGCAGGATTCGATCCGGCCATCGTGATCCGCTACGATGGTGGATCCGAGCGGATCCCGAATGCCGAAGACGCCCCTGGCCCACGAACCGAACACGGCGACGGATCCGCCGGTCACACCCCGCCCGCACCTGCCCACACGCATCGCATCGGGCGGCGTGGTGCCTCCGGCCCGCGCCCCCCACGGTGATGCGGCCGCGCGCCGTGAGGCCAAGGACTCTGGCGCGACTGCGGCCCGCACCGCACCGATCCTCGCGCCGCCCCTCGGTCGCCGCAGCCTCGTCGGCACCCGCCTGCAGGGCGCCGACGGCCTCGGCGAGCCGGGCCCCGAGACCCCCAAACTCCGCCTGACCGCCGGCCGCGTGGTGCCCGGCACCCGCTATCGGATCCTGCGCTGGCTCGGCGAGGGCGGCATGGGCGTGGTCTACGAGGCCGAGCATGTCGACATCGAGCGCAAGGTCGCGCTCAAGATCCTGCGCTTCGATCTCAGCCGGCAGCCGCGGATGGTGCAGGTGTTCCGCGACGAGGCCCGCGCCGCCAGCCGGCTCGGCTCGCCCCACATCGTCGAGATCTTCGACTTCGGCGAGCTGCCCGACGGCCGCTCGTTCTTCGCGATGGAGCTGCTGCAGGGCCGCGATCTGGTGCCGGCCGAGGGCGAGCCGATCGAGCCCGGTCGCGTCATCGGCATGCTCCGACAGGTCTGCAAGGGCTTGCACATCGCCCATCGCGGCAACGTGGTCCACCGCGACGTCAAGCCAGAGAACATCATTGCCGTCACCGAGAACGGCCGCGCCGACACCATCAAGATCGTCGACTTCGGGATCTCGGCGATGCTCGCCGCCGGCAACGACGACGGCACGATCGCCGGCACGCCGCACTACATGGCGCCCGAGCAGATCGAAGGCCGCCCCTTCGATGGTCGACTCGACATCTACGCCCTCGGCTGCACCGCCTACGAGCTGCTGGTGGGATCACCTCCGTTCGATGCCGACTCGGTGGACGAACTAATGCAGCTCCAGCTGTTGGCGACACCGAAGTCGATGCGCGAGCGCAGGCCCGAGCTCGCAGCTGTGCCGGCCCTCGAGCGGGTGATCGCCCGCTGCCTCACCAAGGATCCCGACGCCCGGTACGCCGACATGGCGGATCTCGAGGCCGCGCTGTGCGAGGCGCAGATCGCCGACCGGCTATCGACGCCGTGGGACGATCTGCCGCTGCCCGATCTGCCCGATCTCGACCGCCGTGAGCGGTTGCTGCGGGCGATGCCGACTCCGGGTGCCTCGGCCTCGCCGCGCAACCGTTGGCTGTGGCCGGTGGTCGCAGGGGCGAGCACGCTGGCGGCGGTGGCCCTGGGTCTGTTCCTGGCGTTCGGGCGCCCGACGCCGCCTGCGGCCGTCGACGACACGATCGAGCAGTTGGCGCTGCAGGCCCGCGATGCCGCGGCCAAGCTCAATTGGGTGTTGCCGCCGCCGGGAGAGCCGGAAGCGCCGACCGCCTACGACGGTGTGCGCGCGCTCGAGGCGACACAGGGGCCCACCGAATCGCTCGCCGACCTGCGCGGCGCGACGCTCCGCTCCGAGTTCGCGGCCACACTGGCGCGCCAGGGCGACGTGCTATGGGACCAGGGGGCGAAGCTCGCGGCGACGAACCACTATCTGTGGGCGCTGGCGTTCGAGCCGAGCAACCGCCACGCCTACGAGCGCGCCGGTGTCGACAACGCCCTACTCCTCGACTTCATCCGGCGCGCCAACGCCCGGGACTTCACCGCCTCCGAGCTCGCACTCGGTCTCATCGCGACGGTGCAGACGCAACACGATGATCCGGCGCAGTTCGCCGCCAACAGCGAGCAGATCGACGCCGCGCTCGAGGGCCTCTCGCCGCAGGCCGCCGTGATGATCGGCGACGCGCTCGACGTCGAGGGCATGCGGCCGCGACGACCCAAGCCGGGCGCGGCCCTGGCGACGCCGCCGACGGTGGCAGTGGCCGGGGCGCCCGATCCCACCCCGGTCGCCGCCGAGCCACGCGCCGCAGCGGTGATCGAGGCCGACCCGGCGATGGACGATGCCAAGGGCGGAAGGCGCCGGCGCAACCTCGGCGCCGATCCGCGGGCGGTGCTCGGCGGTGCCGAGCGGGACCCGGCCCGTGCCAGCGCACTCGCCGACGAGGGCCTGGCGGCCCTGCGTGCGGGTCGCCGCGCCGACGCTTCGTCCCTGTTCAACCAAGCCATCGCGTTCGATCGCAGCAACGCCGCCGCGCTGATGGGACTCTCGGACATCGCCTTCGATACCGGTGCCGACACCAAGGCGGTGACGTACGCCGAGAAGGCCGTCGAGGCCTCACCGGCCAACGCCGGTTTCCGCCTCAAGCTCGGTGACGCCTACTTCAAGGTGCTGCGCTACCGCGAGGCGCTCACGCAGTACGAGGAGGCGGGCAAGCGCGGCTCGTCGCGGGCCGACGAGCGCATCGCCCGGGTCAAGGCCAAGCTCGGCGAGTGACGATGGCGGGACGTGCCGGTCAGAAGCGGCCGCGCACCGTGAGTGACCCCGGCCCGACGCCGACGCTCGCGGAGGCCTTGCCCGACCGCTCGGCCTTGGCCTTGCGCCCCCGCTTGCCACCGGTGGTGAGCAGCACCGCCACCCCGAGCGTCACCAAGGTCGCCGCTGCGATGGACGTGCCGAAGATGATCCACTCGGTGCTCCACAGCTCGCGGCAGTTGCCGCTGGCGTCGAGGTTGTCGCCCTTGCACGCCGAACCGATCTCGTACGGTCGGTCGTCGAGCACCGCGAACGTGACCGCGGTGCCGAGCGCCGCGACTCCGAGACCCAGCGAGACCCAGCCCCAGGGCCGCTTGGGCAGGCGACTGGGCACCTTCTCGAGCGTGAACGCGAGTTGCTCGGCCACGCCATCGACGACGGTGACCTCACGCTCGACCACGATGTAGCCGTCTTTGCTGACCCGCACGATCTTCTTGCCGCCGATCACGGGCCGGTCGAGCGGCGTGACGCCGATGAACTCGCCGTCCACGGTGACCTCGGCACCTTCGGGATCGCTGGACACGGTGAGTGTCGAAGGCCCCTTGGCCAGGGCGTCGAGCTTGGTGCGCAGGGTCGCGGCGGCCGAGGCCATGAGCGCACCGGCATCGACGATTCCGCAGATCTCGCAGCCCTCTTCGCTCTTGGCGACGATCGATCCGGTCGCACCATCGACGAGCTCGACGCGGACGTCGTAGTCGCGGTCGCGCACGAGAACGCGGGCCCGAACCAAGTGGCTGGCCTGGGTGCTCTGCGCCACCTTGCGGTAGCACTTGGCCGCGGCGCAGTCCGAGGCGTCGGGGTCGCGGGCGAGGACGTCGGCCGGCGCGACCACCGCGAACGAGCCGCGCTCGAGGCCGCCGACCAGCTCGGCCACGAGGGCGTCGCGATCGACCTCAGAGAGCTCGCCCTCGACCCTCACCGGCAAGATTGCCGCGCGCAATGAAGGGCGCGGCGACGTGGCGACCGCGGGCTCTGTGGCAGGCGCAGCTGCGATCGCGATGGGCGGGCCCACCCCGCCGACGCCGAGCACCAACGCGAAGAGGACGACGACCGCTTGCAGCACGACGCGGCGAAAACCGAACTCAAGCGAGATCATGGATACGCCACTGTACCACGCCACCGGCACGCAGCGCACGATCCGGTCCCGCTGCCGTCACGTCCAAGTCGCGTGGTACTCGGCGTAGGTCGGGGTCGAGGCCGCCATCTCCACCCTGATTTCGGCCGACCCGGGGAACTACTCTTCGACGGCGCCCGCGGCCGAACCGTCGCCCACCGCACCTTGGCGTTGATACAGCTCGACGGCCGCCTCGTGCTCCGCGACGCTCTTGCTGAACTGGTGGGTGCCGTCGTTGCGCGCGACGAAGTATAGGAACCTCGACTTCTTCGGGGCGAACACGGCCTCGAGCGCGTGACGTCCGGGGTTGGTGATCGGCCCGGGCGGCAGCCCCTCGTGGGTGTACGTGTTGTAAGGGTTCTCTTCGTCGCGCAGGTGGATCCGGCGGATCCGGCCCTCGAACTGCTGGCACGCCGTCGACTTCGTCGTGGGCACCGTGCAGCCGTAGATGATGGTCGGGTCGGTCTGCAGCAGCTTGGGCTTGAAGCTCGAGAAGCGCAGGCGGTTGAGGAACACGCCCGCGATCAGGGGACGCTCGTGCTTGGCCCCTGTCTCCTTCTCGACGATCGACGCCAGCGTCACGACGTCGTGATCGTCGAACTGCAGATCGTCCGCGAGATCTTGGGCCTCGTTGCGGTAGCGCCGACGCAGCTCCGCGTAGACCTCGCGGTGCCGCGTGACCATCTTCGTGAGGATGGCGGCCGGCGTGTCGTCGACGTTGAACTGGTAGGTGTCGGGGAACATGTAGCCCTCGGCCGTTGGCCCGTCGATGCCGAGTTCGGCGAGCAGCACGGGGTCGCGCATCGCCGCCTCGAGGGCCGCCGCGTCCGAGAGCCCGGCGGCGGCGAGGATGTTCGCGACGTCGAGCATGTTCTTGCCCTCGGGCAAGGTGGCCCGGAGCGTCTTGCGTTGCTGCTTGCGCTGCAGCTCGTCGAGGATCTCGGTGGGCGTCATGTCGCCGCGAAACCGGTGGGGCCCAGCGGTGACCTTGCGCGCGGCGCCCTTGTGGAGCACGAACAGGCGGAACTTCGTCGCCTCGTCGGCCGCGATCATGCCGGCGTCGGTGAGCAGGGCCAGGACCTCGGGGAAGCTCGAGCCGGGCGGGATCACGACCTCGATGTCGGCTGGGCCGCCTGTGCCTGGGCGCTCGGGATACGAGATCAGCTCGAGGTACGACGCGCGCACGAACCATGCCGCGGCGACCATCGTGCCGATGACCACCAGCAGCGTCCATCGCTGCACCCGCCGCGAGCGACGGAGCTTCCACCACGGACGCCGCTTCATCGCTGCGGCCCCCGCTGCGCGTCGAGCCAACCCTGCAAGATGAACTGGGCCGCCATCGCGTCGATATGTTGCTTGCGACGGGCGCGCGACATGTCGGCTTCGATCAGCGTGCGCTCGGCGGCAGCGGTCGAGAAGCGCTCGTCCCACGTCGTGAGCTCGATGTCGGTGCCGGACGCGGCGAACTGCCCGCGCAGCACCTCCATGAACGCCCGTACCGCCTTCGCGCGGCGCCCCTCGCGACCATCGAGCTCGAGCGGCAGCCCGACGACGAGGTGGCCTACCTCGCGCTCACGAACCATGCGGCCGACCTCGCGGGCATCATCGGCGTGGCCGCGGCGCGCCAACGTGTGGCCCGCGGTCGCGATCAACCGCTCGGTGTCGCTGAACGCGAGCCCAATCGTCTTGCTGCCTACATCGAGCGCGAGCGCGCGCATGCGTGGACGCGTTTGTAGCATGTCCACCGCAGCGCGGCGAAACTCGTGCCGCCGACGACTGGGCGGCCGCGACGACGCCCCGACCGCTGCGGCTGACCGGCGCCCGTGGGCGCCTCGGGGCCGCGGCGGAGCCCGCGGATGACAGCGCGGCGTGCCGTCGCAGGAGCCCTGGGGTAGAGTCATCCGACCGAGCGTGGCCTCGGGCGCAGCGATGGAGCCAGCCGCGACTGCAGGGATCGGCGCCGCATCGATGGGCGAGCGCTGGGAGATCGGGGACGAGCTCGGCTGCGGCGCGATCGCCCGCGTGGTCCGCGTCCGCGACCGCCGAGGCGGTGGCATCTACGCGGCCAAGCTCCTGCACCCGCGACACGAGCGCGACGTCACCGCGGTCTCGCGATTCCGCCGCGAGGCCGAGCTCGCGAGCCGCCTCGCCCACGACAACCTGGTGCGGGTGTGGGGCACCGACGTGATCGCCGGCCATACCGCGTTGCTCATGGAGCTCGTCGACGGACCCACGCTCGCGCACCAGCTCGCGCGCCACGGCCCCCTCGACGAGGCGTCGCTGCTGCAGATCGCGTGGGGTCTCGCGTCGGGTCTGGCCTACGCCCACGGCTGCGGCGTGATCCATCGCGATCTCAAGCCGGCCAACGTGCTGGTCGGCGCCGACGGTCCGAAGATCGCCGACTTCGGCATGGCGCGGGCGTCGTCGTTCGCCGAAGCCGATCGCGGCGCGCTCACCGTCCTGGGCACGCCACCATACATGGCGCCCGAGTGCCTCGATCCGCTCGCCGTGGATCCGCGCACCGATCTCTACGCGCTCGGCTGCATCTTGTACGAGCTCGCGACGGGGGCACCGCCGTTCGGTGGACCGACGCCGTTCGCGGTGCTCGAAGCCCACCGCTGCGCGCCGATCCCCCGGCTCCCCGAGCGCTTCGGTGACGGCGCGCGCAAGCTCGTCGCGGCGCTGATGGCGAAGGCCGCCGGCGACCGGCCGCAGTCGGCGGGCGCGGTGCTGCACGCGATCACGCGCGTGCGCGATCCCAACCACGTCGCGCTCGCGCTCCCGGCTGCGAGCACCGAGATCGCCGCCGGACGCTGCGCCGGCTGCGGCGCCGAGATCCTCACCGAGGTGCGCGTGTGCTTCAACTGCGGGCTCGTGCCGGTGGTTCTCGAGCCCGGGGCACAGACTGTACTAGTGGTTGGTCCCGGCCAGATCTCGGACAAGCTCGACAGTGATCGCCGCGATCGTCTGGTGCAGTGGCTGGTGGCCAACGCCCGCGTGGGGTTCTCGATCACGCGGCTCGTGAAGCGGATCCCGCGGCTGCCCTTCGTGCTGGTGCGCGGGGTGTCGCATGCCAGCGCCGACACCATCGTCGCGTCGCTCACCCGGCTCGGCATCGAGGCCGAGGCCACGGCGTCGCCGATGGACCACGCGATGATGCGGGCCCACGTGCGACGCATGACCGGCCGCAGCTTCACCCTCGCAGCCGCGATCATCCTGGCGCCGTCGTTCCTCTACACGCCCCTCGCGATCGCTCTCGCGCCGCTGGTCGGCGTCGCCGCGGCGGTCGCCTATGGCCTCAGCCGCACGAGCGCCGGGCGTACGGCCGTCGGCACCGCGCACCAGGCCAAAACGGCGCTGCCGCCCAGGGTGGCCCGTCGCCTCGACGCGCTGCCACCCGTCGTCGCGCGCATCCAGCAGCGTCGGCACCGCGAGGCGCTGGGCGCCGTCGTCCGCCGCGTCGTGGTTCTCGGCCACGGCTGCGGACCCGACACCGCCGCCGCCACGGCGCCCGAGCTCGAACACGCGCTCAACCTCGCGGGTGTCGCCGCCGAGCGCATGGACGACATCGAGCGCACGATGACCGAGGGTCTGTTCGATCCCGCGGACCCCGAGCACCGCGCGCTCATGCAGGAACGCGACATGTGGGCGGCGCGACTGCTCGATCTCACCGCCACGCTCGACGCGCTCACGTCGCGGCTGCTGGCGGCGAAGGGCCAGATCGAGCTCGGCCGCATCGACGACGAGCTCGCGCCGCTGCGGGCCCACGTCCTCGCCCTCGAGGAGGTCGGGCGCAGGTGAGTGCGCCGCTCGAATTCTTGCCGGTCGAGCACGTGGTGACGACGCCGGCCGCCGACGTGGGGACCGAGACGCGTTGGTCCGTGCGCCTCGGTGACGGGCGCAACGCGGTGGTCGGTCAGCTCGCTCCGGATCTGGCGCGCGATGTCTCGATCCGCCGCCGCTACGCCCAGGACATCGCGCGCGTCGCCGTCTTGGACGTGCACAGCGTCGCGCCGACCGTCGCGATCGGCCCCCAGCCCGACCCCTCCGGCGGGGGCGCCGACGCGCCGTGGCGGCTGCGACTCGATCCCGACGGCGAGACGCTCGCGGAGATCCTCGGCCGCGCTCCGCTCGCCATCGACGAGGTCGCGGCCCGCTTCGCCACCATCGCCGACGCCGTGTTCGCAGTGCACGCCCGCGGCGCGGTCCTCCGCGATCTGCGACCCGAGCAGATCGTGTGCACCCCCGCCGGCCACGTCGTGCTCGTCGACATCGGCCTCGCGCGCGTCGACGTGCTGTCGAGCCACACCGCCTCGAGCCTGCTGCTGCGCGGCTCGGCCTACGTCGCCCCCGAGCAGCTCATGCGCACCGCGATCGATCAGCGCTCGGATGTGTGGAGCGTCGGCGTGATGATGTGGCAGGCGCTGACCGGCAGCCTGCCGTTCGGCGACGGCCCGCCGCTGCTGGCCGAGCACGACCGACTGCCACCGCTCTCGGCGCTGCGCCCCGATGCGCCCACGGTGCTGGTCGAGCTGCTCGCGCGGTGCCTGTCCCCCGACCTCGCCCAGAGGCCGCCCAGCATGGCCGACCTCGTGTGGGTGCTGCGCGGCGGCGCGGCGCTGTGGGACAAAGATGGCACCACGGTGTGCCAGCACTGCGGCACCCGCATGCGCATGGGTCAGCGCCTGTGCCTGTCGTGCGGGAAGCTCTCGGTGCGCTTCGAACACGCCAAGGACGCCGACTCTGCGTATGCCCTCGAGGTGCTCAGCCTGAGCGAGGACGCCGCGCCGCTCAAGTGGCTGCAGGGCTTCATCGGCGACGTCGCGGCGCAACCGGCACGCCATCCCGAGTTCGTGATCGGATCGGTGCACATGTACTCGCAGCAGGAGCGTGGTCGACGCATCCACCTGCCCGCGCGCCTGTTCAACGAACTCACGCACGACACGGCGCACGCGCTTCAGCAGCTCGCCCACGAGCACGGCGTGCGGACACGGATCGTGCACCCCCATGCCGTGCGGACCGCACAGCTCCAGGCCGCCGCGGCGTTGGCCGTCTCTGCTGCCGTGGGCGGGATGCTCTGGGCGGTCGGCGCGAGCTGGGAGTGGCTGACGGTGCTGGGCGGTCTCGCCTTCGTCGGGATCATGGTGGTGCTCGCCGGGCTCAGCAATCACATCGCGGCGCGGAAGACCTACGCCCACTATCGGCTGCGCTCGCTGCCGGCGGCCCTGCCCGCCTCGGATCCCCTCGTCGCCCGCCTCGTCGCGCTGCTGCAAGGTGACGTCTCCGGCGACGTGCGCGGTGTGGTCGGCGAGCTCGCGCTGCTCGTGCAGCGGCTGGTCGATCACCGGGCGAGCTTGCTCGGCGAGCTCGCGCTCGAGGTCGACATGCTCACCGCGCCGCTGCAACCGCTGGTCGGCGCGGTGGAGCGGCACGTCGGCGAGCTGCGGCGCAGCCACGCGGAGATCAGCACGCTCGACGAGGGCGCGATGGTCCGTGCGCTCGGGGCATCCGAGGCCCGCGGGGAGCCGGATGAGGTGCGCAAGCCGATCCTGGATGGGCTCGACCGTCTGCGTGTGCTCGAGGATCAGCGCGCTGCGGGGTTCCACCGGCTGCTCGAGGCGCGGTCGCTGCTGGAGCGTACCGTTCGCATGGGGCTGTCGGTCCACGACCCGGCGCGCGAGCACGATCGGCAGATCGCGCTCGCGCTCGCCACGCTCGAGGGATAGGCGCTGCGCCGGGTGCTGCATCGGCGAAGCGAGCCGGCGTTGCGATTCCTCGCTCGTTTGGTCGACACTACCGGCCTTCGGCCTCGACCGTCTGCCGGCTTACCCCTAGATCTCCCAGCAGACACCGATCCTGGCCCAATCCCACCGGTTCGCAGCTCGAGAGCGCTCGAGCACACGAAGTCATTAAACCGAACGGGCGGTGGTGGAACACCGCAGCGTATGGGACCTCCGCGCAGCTCCGTGTTCGCAGCAACGGTGATCGGTGCGCTGATCGGTGCGCTGATCGGCTTTCTCGTCACAGCCCTCCTGTTCAACTACCCGAAGGACGTCGTGACGCGGCACCGGTTCTGTCAGGCGTGCGCCGAATACGAGGAGACCTACGACGAGGGAACGATCCTCGGCGCCGAGCACGACTCGAGACAGCGGTTCGGCGGTCCCGTGCACGAGCTGCTCGCCTCCGCCGTCGGCGAGCACGACCACCGCTGGACGCCCTGGGCGACGATCCACCCGACCTTCGGGGTGCCGCCCGAACACCCGGAGGTCGCGGAACGGGCGCGCGCCATCCGAGAGATCGAAGGCTCGCCTCGGCTGATCTCGGTGCTGGACCAGGCGATGCGGAACGATCGAGAGCGCACGGTGGCGCTCGTGCAGCGATTGATCGATCCCGGGCGGGACGCTTCGATGGCGGTGCTCACGGAGCTCGACCGCGACGAGCCATGGCCGCAACGCTGGACGGCGGTCGACGCGAGACTTCGGTGATGCCGACCCCGCAGCGGGCACGGATACTCAGCCGCAGAAATCGCCTTCCTCGTCGATCGCGAGCAGTAGCCGCTGCCCGTCGATGTGCCCGAAATCGTGGCGCACGCCTGACACGCCCGAGCTGTGCGTGATCGTCAGCGCGGAGCTCCGCCTGCGATCGAGCTCGGGGACGGGGGCCACTCGAGCACTCGATCGATCAGCGTGACGTGGCACGAATCCCAGCGCGGGGCTGCGTACGCGCCGGCCGGGCCCGCGGCGACCCGGCTTGTCAAAAACATACCCTATAGTATGTTCTGCTCATGGACACGCTGCTGATCGTCTCCGGGGTCCTTGCCATGCTCACCGCCGTCATCCACGGTGGCCCACGCGTCCGCACGATCCTCCGCCCGACCTCGCCGCGCCTGTGTCGCGGGTCGTCCAGGCCACTGGGCACGGCGCGTGGCACCTGCTCACCTGGCACTTCGCGTTGCTAGGCGCCGCCTCGATCGCCGCGCCGTGGATGCCGACGCCAACCGCGACCGCGATCGCATGGTTCGTCGGCGTCAACGCCCTCGGATGACAGCAGCTCATGCGCACGGCGATCGATCCGCGCTCGGATGTTCGGAGCGTCGGCGTGGCGCGTCGGCGTGGCGCGTCGGCGTGGCGCGTCGGCGTGGCGCGTCGGCGTGGCGCGTCGGCGTGGCGCGTCGGCGTGGAGCGTCGGCGTGGCGCGTCGGCGTGGAGCGTCGGCGTGGCGCGTCGGCGTGGAGCGTCGGCGTCCACGCTCGCGTGCGAGCTCACCCAGAACAGGGCACAGCACTTCCCGCCGACCGGCTGCGGCGACTTGTCCGCGCACAACTGAGCCCGGATGGAGCTCAGCGGCCGCGGGGCCATGGGATCAGCATCGAGGTCGTGCGTTGGTAGTCGGCGTACTCGGGGTAGCGCGACTTGCTGATGCTCTCGGTGAAGCGGGTCGAGCCGGCGAACAGTAGCGAGAGCAGCACCGGGCCTGCGAGGGCGGGGCCGAGCCACTCGCCGCTGGCGGACACGCCGAGCAGCCACAGCATCCACCACATGCCTTGCTCGCAGAAGAAGTTGGGGTGACGGCTGTACGCGAACAGGCCGGTGGTGAGAAAGCGCGGTGATGCGTCGCCTCGGGCGCGTTTCTCCTGGTGAAATCGCCACTGCTGTTCGTCGGCCATCGTCTCGCCGACGAGGAACGCGACGAAGCCGAACGTCGCGGCGAGATCCAACGCGCCAAGCGGTGTGTTCGGGTGCCGGGCCGCGACCCATGCTGGTAGCGAGATCAGCAGCAGCAACACGTTCTGGTAGCCCGCGATGAACAGCAGATTGAACGCCGCGAACGCGGGCCTGGGCATGCGTGCCCGTAGTACCGCCCAACGGTAGTCCTCACCGCCGCGGGCATAGCCGCCCTTGCGCGCGAAGTTGAAGGTCAGCCGCCCACCCCAGGTCGCGACCAGCACCGCCATGATCACCAGCCGCGGCGTGAGCGACTCGGCCTGCAGCACGAAAGCGCCCACGTAGAGCACCGGCGCGATCGACCAGATGCGATCGGTCCACGAGTACTCGCGGGTGACGAGCGAGAGCACCCAGCACCCCAGGGCGATCCCGGCGCACAGCAGGACGGCGATGCGGAGGGAATCCATCGCGGTCGAGGCTATCACCGGTACGCGATCGGTCCCACGCGAAGCGCGGGCGCGAACAGCCACGCACCGATGATGCCCTGCGCTCCCTGCGACACGCCGCGTCGGCCCCGGCGCGGAAGCGTAGCAGCTCGACAGGGCACGACCTTCGAGCCAAGGCACCGCGACGCGCAGCGGCTCTGGGCGGAGGTCCCAGCCGCCCCACTCGCGCCTGCGCGGCTCCTCACCACCCCGCTTCCTCGGCGAGGAACGGCTCGACATCCACCTCGGGCCGCACCTTCTCGTACACACTGGGAAACACCCCCTGCGCCCCATGGCGACCACGCATGCGCCGCCACAGCCCGTGGTCGAACATCGCCTCGAATTCCACCTCGGTGCTGAACACGTCGACGTACGTATGCAGAAAACCACCGCACTCGCGGATCATCCCCTCGAGCTCGCGAACCTTGGTGATCGTCGGATAGCGAGACACGCCCGCGCGCACCTGCTTGGGTGATCCATAGATCCCGAGGTTGAAGAACAAGCCGCTGCGCTCCACCCCATCCCAAGGGGTCCCGTGGTGACCCGGCAGCCGCACCATGCCACCGCGGTCGATGACCCGGCACGGGTAGACCAGCAGCGGGTAGATCTCGAACTCCCGATCGAGGTGCTCGAGCAGCTCCCGCAGCCGCGCGGCCGGGAACGCGAAATCTTGGTAGACCTGCTCCCGCATGGCCCGAGCCCGTTCTTCGGCGGGGCGGGAAGCCTTGAGCAGCTTCATGTTGGGGGGCAGCGTCCAGCCCATGGTCTTGCGAAACCACCCGGCATTGGCGGTCGGGATGATCTTGCCCATCGTCATGCACATGCTTCGATCGTGCCGCATGAGGAACGAGTAGGTGGGCACGAGTTCGCTGTGGGTCTGGCCCTCGCCCAGCGCGAGCATGCTTCGCACGTGCTCGAAGAAGAACGGGCGGTCCCAGCGGCTCACGTCGCAAATGGGGAGCTCGCCGCGGCTCACCTCCGCCGGCGACGCGAGATGGCCCTCGAGGATCACGGCTCGATCGCGTCCGAAGATCTGGCCCTCGAGAAAGAACACGGGGTCGGGCGACTCGAGGAGGCGCGTGTGCTCGCGGACGTAGGTGTCGAGATCATGGACCGGACGGTAGACGAGGCGAACGTGGGTCGGCGCAGGGATGATCCGCAGCTCGAGCGCGACCAGCAGCCCCAGCGTGCCGTGGCTCCACGGCAGGGCGCGGAACAGATCGGCGTGCTCGCCCTCGCGGGTGGCCCGGACCCGGTCGCCGCGCGCGGTGACGATCTCGTAGGCCTCCACGATGTCGTGCATGAGCCCGCAGACGTGAGAGTGGGTCGTCATGCCCACCGCGAGCACGAGCCCGCCGATGGTGGCGTCCTTCATCTCGATGGTCGCCTCGAGCTGGAGGCCCTGGGCATCGAGGTGCGCCGCGATCTCTCCGATGGTGGCGAACGGCTCCACCCGCACGAGCCCGGCCTCGCGATCGACCGCGAGGATCGTCCGCAGATCGCCCATGCGGATCCGGGCCGCGTCGCGCTTGTCGGAGACACGAGTGTTGAGCGAGGCCACACCCTTGCGATCGGTACGCAGCGGCCGCTGGCCATCGGGATCGCCTTGCTCGCGCAGCGCGGCGTAGCGCTGGACGTCGGCGACGACCCGCGCCACGCGAGCCTCGTGATCGGCGGCGCGCGGCTGGGTCCAGCGGCGGTGCGCCGACTCGACCACGGAGACGACCTTGCCCACCGGCAAGATCCCTGCGAGCAGGATCAGCTCGCGGTGGTCGTCGACCCACCGCCCCACTCTGGATTTCTTGCGCGTCATCGGTTGGGGCCGAGGCTATCAGGCCGGCCGCAAGGGGCGCAGGTCGGCCGCCTGCCGTGCGTCAGCGCGGGCTGCCGCCGCCCCGCAGTCCCGCCGTGGCGCGAGTGCCAGCGAAAGACGATCTCGCGCTGAGAGCAACTCCGTACTGGCATTGTTGGGGCGCACCATGGGGCGTCTCGTACTCGCGCTGTCATTCGCGTCTGCCTGTGCGGCGACGTCCGGAACCCGGGAAGAGCTGGCATCGGAAGATACGTCCGAGCCGCCGCCGCAGATCCGGCCGCAGGCGCCGAAGGTGCCGCAGGATCGTCCGGCCCCGCAGCGCGCGCGCCTGCCCGAGTGGGTCGACGCGCGGCTCGACAGCGCTGCGGTGTCGCTCGTCGGTGCCGACGCGGACTCGATCGACATCCTGGTCGGACAGTTCGAGCACCCCCAAGAGGCGATCATCCGCTTCGATCGCGATAGCGGCTGTGCGAGCGAGGTCATCGGACCGTGGCCGACGATCTCGACGATCGTGAGGGGCCGCGAGATGTCGACACGCTCGGGCCGAGCGGCGACCTCGTCGACCTGGCGGCGGAGGTAGGCCTCGGCGGCGGCGACCTGCTTCGCGAGCAGGGGCGCGTAGACCTTGGCCTCGCGCTCGAAGATCGGCGCGGACCAGCGCAGCTGCTCGCCGGGCGTGGCGACGACGTGCAGCATGAGCACCTCGGCGCTCGCCGCCGCCGCGAGGCGGAGCCCCAAGCGCGCACCGGCGACACGCTCGCTCTCACCCGGCGACCGCGACGAGCCACAGTCGGACGTGGGCTTCGGCGGGGCTCCATGCGGCCGCACCGGCGCGGGCGCGGCGCCGAAGGGCCGCCGCCGTCGGCGCGCGCGCGTGGCTGCGCCGGCGGGCTTGGCGTGAACCGCGGGACACCGGCTACCACTCGCGCATAGACTGTCGGCCATGATCCTTCGATCCGCACGTTCCACCTCGATGCTCCGCGGCTTGGCGTCCGCGGCGATTGCTGTGACCTCGACCGCGTGCACCGATCCGGCGGCCTCGACCCCCGGCGACTCCGAGACCTCGTCGGGCAGCGCCGAGGGCACGTCCACGCTCGACCCCACGTCCGCCGCAACGACGACCGAGACTACGGATCCGACGACCTCGGCCACGGCCGATCCCGACTCGAGCAGCTCCTCGCAGGGCGAAACCACCGACGCGAGCACTGGTACGACGGCCGACGAGTCGTCGTCCACGACCGAACTCGACTCGTCGAGCGGCGACAGCGGAGACCCCGATCTGTGCCCCACCAACACGATCGGGCCCGACCTCCCCGACATCGTACTCGGCAACACCTTCGGCACCACCAACGACTTCGCAGGGTCGTGCGGCGGCGCGGGCGGCCCGGATCGCGAGTTCGTGTTCACCGCTCCAGCCGCGGGCACCTACACCTTCGACACCCGCGGCTCGTCGCTCGACACCGTGCTGTACGTGCTCGGCGGTGAGTGCATGGGCGCCGAGCTCGGCTGCAACGACGACGGCGACGGCCCGCAATCCGTGCTCGCCGTCGATCTCGCCGACGGACAGACCGTGACGGTCGTGGTCGACGGCGACGCGGCGGGCGGGCTCCCGTTCAACCTGCGCGCGCAGTCCGGTTCGTTGGTGTGTCCCCTCGACGATCTGGGCGACACCGTGCCCCAGTCGGTCGCGGGCGACACCAGCGCCCTGTTCGCTGGCACCGCGGGCACATGCGGGGGCACCGGCGGCCGCGAGGCGGGCTACCTGTTCACGGCGCCGGCGGCCGGCACCTACTCCTTCGACACGTTCGGCTCGGCGTTCGCGTCGGTCCTGTACGTTCGCGACGGCGGCTGCGAAGGGGCCGAGCTCGCCTGCGACGCCGAGGGGATCCTCGTCGATATGGCGCTGGGCCAGCAGGTCGCGATCGTGGTCGACAGCACGTTCGCCTCCGGCGCCTACGAGCTCCACATCAACGGCCTCGGGGGCGCGTGCCCGGACCAGGACCTCGGCAACGGGATCCCGCAGACGATCGCCGGCAACACCAGCGGCGGCGACAACTCCGAGTCGGGCAGCTGCGGCGGCGCGTTCTCCCCCGACGACCTGTACCTGTTCACGGCGCCCCAGGACGGCTTGTACCAGTTCGACACGATCGGCTCGGCCCTCGACACCGTGCTGTACGTGCAAGACGGCGGCTGCGGCGGTCCCGAGCTCGACTGCAACGACGACTGGATCGCCAACGAAACCGGCTCGCGCGTGGTCGAGGGCCTGGCCGCCGGTCAGGACGTGATCGTCGGCGTCGACGGCAACGGCGCCGGCGCCTACGAATTGAACGTCGATCTCGTACCCTGCCCCGACGAGTCGCTCGGCAGCACGGCACCACAGACGGTGGGCGGCACCACGCAGGCCGGCGTGGACAAGCTCCGCCCCAGCTGCGGCCAGAGCGGACCGCTCGACGAGTCGCCCGATCGCGCCTACTCGTTCACAGCGCCGGCGGACGGCGTGTACACCTTCGACACCTTCGGCACGTTCTTCGACACGACGCTGTACGTGTTCGACGGTGCGGCGTGCAACGGCGCCGAGATCGCGTGCAACGACAACTATCAGTTCGACCAGACGTCCGCCCTGTCCGTCCAGTTGGTCGAGGATCAGACCGTCACGGTGGTCGTCGACGGCAACTTCCTGGCCCAGGGTCCGTTCACGCTCAACGTGGGTCAGCTCGACGGATCGTGCCCGGACGAGGACCTCGGCGGCGCGATCCCGACGGTGGTGAACGGCTCCACCGCCGGGGCCGGCAACGCCGGATTCGGGTCCTGCGGCGGTCTGTCGGGCAACGACTGGTCGTACACGTGGACGGCCCCCGCGGATGCGTTCTATGTGTTCGATACCGCAGGGTCGAGCTACGACACGGTGGTGCACGTGCGCGAGGGGGCCTGCAACGGGCTCGAGCTCGACTGCGACGCGACCGACTTCTCCGGTCAGGCCCGCGCGGGCGCACAGCTCATCGCCGGGCAGATCGTGGTCGTGACGGTCGACGGCGACGGGGTCGACGGCGCCTTCACCCTGACGATCGACGAGGCCCCGTCCGGCGGCACCTGCTGCGAGTCGCAAAATGGTCCCGGCTGCAACAACCCGGTGATCGAGGACTGCGTCTGCGCCTTCGACAGCTTCTGCTGCAACTTCTTCTGGGACAGCGTCTGCGTCAACGCGGCCATCGACATCTGCAACGCGGTCTGCGTGTAGCCCCGGCCAAGCACCACATCGGCCCGGCTCGAACGACCCGGGTGGGACCGTTGCCGCGGCCCGTGGGTCTGGTGGCCGGCGACAGCCCCGAGGGCGTGTCGGACCTCGCCGGCAACGCGCGGGAGTGGGTCGGCGACTGGTCTCACGCCAGGGAGTACGCGCGGCTGCGCCACCGCTTGCAGCCGCAGGGCCCGTGGGAGGGCGACGTGCGGGTGGTGCGGGGTGGAAGCTTCTACGACGACGAGTCCGACCTGCGCGCGTCGTACCGATACGGTCTGACGCCCGAGTTCGGCGACTCGACCGTCGGATTTCGCTGCGCCTATCCGCGCGGATGAGCGCGCGGCGTCATGCCTCGCAGCCTCGACCGCGACCGTCTCACGCCACCGATGGACGGACTCCGGCGCACGCGATCCGATCCCGATCCGATCCCAGCCCGAGCCCAATGCGAGCCCAATGCAAGCCCAATGCGAGCCCAATGCGAGCCCTATGCGAGCCCTATGCGAGCCTAGACAGTTTCAGCCCGCGAATCCACTCGGCTCGGTCCGCGCGCGCTACGCTCCAGCCGTGACACGGGCAACCATGCGCCACCTCGGATCGTGGCTCGCGACGACGCGCGGATGGGCACTGCTGATCGTGATCGTCGCGCTGGCCACCGCGTCTGCGTGCAGCGACGCGTCACCGAGCACCGTACGCATCGCGACCGGTCAGCGCGGCGGCACGTTCCTCCCGCTCGGCGAGACCCTCGCGCGCGGCTTCGCGGCCGACGTCTCGGGCACCGATTTCACCGCGATCGAGAGCGCGGGCAGCGTGGCGTCGGTCGCGATGCTCGGCCGCGGCGACGCCGAACTCGCGCTGCTGTCGAACCACGTCGCGGGCGCCACCGGGCTGCAGCTCATCGCGCCGCTCTACGAGGAGACCCTGCAGATCGTGGTGCACCGCAACGCGGGCATCGTGCGGCCGCTGGACCTCGCGGGCCGGCGCATCGGGGTCGGCCCCGCCGGCAGCGGAACCGAGTCGATCGCCGACACCGTGCTGCAGCACTTCGGCATCACCGGCGAGCGCTTCGATCGGCGCAACCTGCCGGTGGTCGACTCGGTGGCCGCGCTCGAACGCGGCGAGCTCGACGCGGCGTTCATCGTCGCCGGCATGCGCACCCCGGCGGTCGACGGCCTGCTCGCGCGCGGCGACATGACGCTGTTGTCGCTCGGCGAGCCCGGCAAGGTCGGGTCCGCGCTCGACGGCATCAAGCTCGATGCGCCGTACTTCTCGGTCACCGCAATCCCCGAGCACGCCTATGGCGCCGAGCCGACGGCGGCGGTGGGGACGATCAGCGTGCACGCGCTGCTCGTGGCGCGGGCCGACCTCGACGAGGACCTCGTCTTCGCGATCACGGAGTCGCTGTACTCGCACAAAGTCGAGCTCTCGCAGCAAGAGCGCCTGCTGTCGCACCTGAGCGAGCGCTACGACCCTGCGCTGTCGCCCTATCCGCAGCACCCCGGTGCCGACCGCTACTACCGCCGCGACGAGCCTACGATCGTCCAGCGCTACCTCAACGAGATCAGCCTCGCGATCACGCTCGGTGCGCTGCTGTGGTCGGGCTTCAGCGCGGTCCGGGCCGCGCGACGCCAGGCCCAGCGCAGCCGCATCGAGAGCCACTATACCGAGGCGCGGGCCATCGTCGCGGCGGGCAAGGCCGAGCCCGACGCGTTGCGCGAGCGCTTGATCGACGCGCGCGACAAGGCGCTCGGTGAGCTCGCCGAGGACCGACTCGACGCCGACGACGCGTACCTCATCCTGCAGGACTACCTGAACGCGCAGATCGCCGAGCTCGATCGGCGTCGCGCGTAGCAGCCCGCCGCGCACGCCGGGGCTCGCACGTTCGCGCTGGCATCCAACTTCTGGGCCGTGGCATTCGCTCGGATCCTCGACGACGTGGGACAGCTGTGGTCCGGCGGCGATCTACCCCGCCGGGGGCACGCACACGAAGCGCCGTCGATCTGGACCTGTCGGTCCACGATCCGACCCGCGCGCACGATCGCCACATCGCGCTCGTGCTCGCCACCCTCGCGGGCTAGACGATCTCACCCGCGGTTGTCCGCCGGCACACCGAACGCCCAACCCTGGGGCTCCCTCGGCGTGTGGCACGAGATGCAGAACCCGACCTGGCCGGTCTCGCGCACCGTGCCGTCGGCGTCGACGCGCCCCCACCACCAGCCGCCCGACATCGACGTGGGATCGCCCTGCGCCATGATCGTGAGCCCCGTCGTCGCGCCGTCCGCATCGAGGTGGGTCTTCACAAGCAGCGCACCGGCGGGCCACGGCGCCGCCGAATCCGGCGCGTCGGGATCGAGCGAGAGGTAGGCGGCGAGCGAGCCGTCGTCGACCCAGACGTCGACCGTCTCGGCGAGGCCATGCTGGCTCGGCCGCGCCTCGACGTTGACCTTGGTCAGGGCGGTTTCGTGTTCGAGGGCGCGGGCGATCACGGCGTCCTCGTCGAACGCGGCGCCGTCGGAAGTTGCCCCATCGGAGTCGCTCGCGACCTCGCTGCCGGGCGCGTCGTCGGAGACGTCGCACCCGGCAACGGGCGCACCCGCCAAGATCAACACGCAGGGGATCAATCGTGGGTGCACGGCTCACTCCTGTGGTCGGGGGATCGCGCAGAGACCAGCACACCCGCCTCGACCAGCGCGTCCGCGGCCTGCACGATCGCGTCGTCGGACAGCGCGCCGAGCGACGCCGGCAGCGGCAGGCCACGCCGTCGCGCAAGCGCGGCAAGGCCCGCGGCGCCCAGTCGGAACGTGCCGAGGCGAGCGGTGCGGGCGTGGCGAAACACGGCCACCAGCACCGGAACTTCGGCTGCCGCCACTTCGCCGCGCAGCGCCGCGACCGCGAGCCGTGGGATGTCGCTGCTGTACTGCCGGATGAACAATCGCGCATCGAAGCCATCGATGTCTGCGCTGACATCGGGGGCATGGAAGGCGAGCAATCGTGTCCACTCGTAGTCGGCGAGCTCGGCCCAAACCGCAGGCACGCCCGACTGCTGCACGAGCCACTGCGGAAACCGTGCGGCGAAATGGTTGGGATCCGCGCCGGTGCCCGGGTGGGCGACGGCATACTCGGTGGCGAGCTGGACCCATCGCGCTTCGCCGCCGTCCGTACGACAGATCGCGCGCACCGCCGGAAACACGTCGGACACGATCTTGTGCAGGTTCCGCCGCACCAATTCGGTGTAGAAGCCCAGCGCGGCCGTGCCGGAGGGCGACGGCCCGAGGCGCGACTCGACCTGCGCGGCGTCGATGCGACCGGCGAGCATGGGCGCCATCGCAGCGAAGAACGCGGTCATCTCCGGCGCGCTCATGCGACCTCGCGCTGCAGCGCGCACGCCTGCAGGATCGCGCGGGCCTTGTCGGCCTCGTCGAGGACGCGGTCGAGCGCCGGGATCGCGGTGTCCCACTCGACGAGCGTGGGGATCGGCCCGTGTCGGCCCATCACGGCGCGGTACAGCGCCCACACCGGATCGCCCACCGCGGCGCCGTGGTTGTCGAGCAGCCGCTCGCCCTCGCGGATGTGACCAGCCAGGTGAATGTGTACCGCCCGCTCGGTCGGCAACGCCCACAGCATCTCGAGCGGATCGCAACCGTGGTTCACGGCGTTGACGTAGACGTTGTTGACGTCGAGCAGCAGCCCGCAGTCGGCCCGCTCGATCACCTCGCGGACGAAGTCGCCCTCGTCCTGCACGCTGCCGGGCATGGTCGCGTAAAACGAGATGTTCTCCACGGCGATGGGCCGCTGCAATCGGTCGCCCAGCTCGACGATCCGCGCGGCGGTGTGCCGCGCCGCGGCGGTACAAAACGGTAGCGGCAACAGGTCGTAGTAAGCGACCCCGCCGATCGCGGCGTAGCACAGGTGATCGGTGTAGCGCTCGACGCCACACTCACCCAGCAGCGCACCGAGGCCCGCGAGGTAGTCGCCGTCGAAGGCATCGCCGCCACCGGGCGAGACCGACACGCCGTGGGCAGCGATGGGCCAGCGCTCGGCGCAACGTCGGAGCAACGACAGCGGCGCGCCGCCGCGCCCGACGAAGTTCTCGGGGACGATCTCGAGGAAATCGAGCGGGCGCGTGCACTGCAGGATCTCGCCGTAGTGCTCGCGACGCAGCCCGATCCCCACGCCGGCGATGCCTGCATTCTGCATGGGTGCGACCCTCAGGTGGTGGTGCTGCCGGGCTGGGGAGCGCCGGTGCTCGAGGCAGCGGCATCGTCGTGGTTGGCGTTATCGCTCGCGCAGCAGGCGTAGGAGCGCAGGCCAAGGCACAGGGAAACTCTTGGGGCTCGAGACATTTCAGAATCCAGTAATCCCGGAGCGCCCACTCGGTTACATGCGGCTGCAGCCACAGCGCGGGCGTCGCCGGCGACCACCGTCCTCGGGGATCGCGAGCGCGCGAGATCGACGGACAATGCCGCGGCAGCGACGGGGTGGATCGTCCCGGTTGTGGTTCGGCCGTGGCGAGGGTCCGGCGGCGACCCCGTCGTCGTTCCGTCGCCGACGGGTCCGTCGAGCCTCACTGCAGCGGGTACGGGGTCAGCACCCGATCGACGCCGCCGTCGGAGTGGCAGGCGTCGCAGGCGGCGAAGCCATCGCCCTCGGCAGTGACGCTCCCGTCGAACTGACGGTACCAGTACCACGAGGCAGCATCGCTACCCTCGGTCGTCTTCACCATGACCGCGAAGCCGGCCACAGTATCGTCGTCGGCGAGCAGTTCCTTCACCGCGGCGCTGCCCACCGGGTGGGTGGCGTCTCCAGCGTCGAACGACGCGACCAGTATGTCGTTGAAGTGGGTGAGGACGCGGCCGTGTGGCCCCGTCGACGCGTGGGGAGCGGACTCGGCGGCCCAACCGGCGTAGCCGTCGGCGGCGAGCCAGGCGGTCATCCCGGCGGCGTCGGTCGGGACAGCGTTGGTGGGGCAGCCGGCGGTGGTGCCAGGGCAGCCGGCGGTGGTGCCGGGCTCAGTGGTCGTCCCGTCCGCGCCGTCCGCGTCGTCGTCGTCTTCGGCGCACGCGGGCGCGAACACGACGAGAGTGGTGAGGGTCAGTGCCTCCAGGATGGATTTCAAGTCGGTCTTCATGATGCGTGCTCCAGTGGGTGACGGCAGCGATATGCCGAGCACCGTGGGCGGTTACGCCGACTCGGATCTTTTTTTCACGCACACGGATCGAGCGCGCGCTCGAACGCGCCGGCCGCATCACCGAGCGCGTCGACGAGGTGGCGTCGCGCTTCGCAGATCTGATCGAGGCGTGCACGATCGGTGCGCGCGAGCACGGCCCAGTCGACGCGTGCACGCGGCACCTGCCGATCGGCGCACCGCCAGCGATGCACACCCGGGCGCGCCTCCTCGAGCGTCGGCTCGCCCACGGCGCAGCGCACCGAGATCGACGGATCCGTGGTGTTGCGATCGAAGGCGCCGTAGGCCTCGAGCGGCATCTCGTCGCGCAGCACCGACTGCGGGGCGAAGAATCCGCTGGCGTCGGTGCCCCGCGAGACGGCACCGTACGCGCCGATCCGATCGGCATCGGCCCTGCCCTCGATGTGGCAGCCATCACAGTCGTTGCGCTGCACGAAGCCGTCCAAGGCCTGGGCGCGCCTCTCGTCCGGCATCCGGACGAACGGCGGCATCGCGGCGAGGCGCTCGCGCATGTGATCGTCGACCCACGCCTGGGCCGTGGGCTCGTCGCACGGCCACGCGAGCCCGAACAGTGCGGCCTCGGGGGTCTCGTCGACCGGACGCAGCACATGGTGCGCGCAGCTGCCGTCGGCCCCCAGCTCCGTGCCGCGCACGTCGACGATCCGCCGCGCATCGCCCTGGCCGGTCCACTCGATGCGATCGGCCACGGTCGCGCCGACGAAGCGCAGGCGCGCGGTGTCCGTGCCGCCCTCGACGAGGTCGATCGCGTCGGTATGCAGCCAGACCTCGACCTCGTCGCGGTGGGCCCGCGGCGACGGCATGTGCACGGGCGGCACCATCTGGACGAACTCACCGTGGAACCACCGGGCGTGAGGGTCGTCGACGGCCAGCTCGACGATGCCGTCCGGCGCCCGGCCGCAGGCACCGAGGAGCAACGGCACGAGCCACCTGGCCAGGCGGGGGCATGGGAGCGCAGACGCCAAACGGTCGGGGGTATGCCGGCGGCACGCGGCCGGTTACCCAGCGCCGGTTCGGCCGGTGACGCGACGTCGGCGCCCTGTGCGGGCCTCACGACCGGGCGTCGGCGACCGTGCCGAAGCGCCACCGCCACGCCAGCTGCTGCAGCTTCGCCACCACGCCCCCGCGTCCGGTGCTGCGCCACAGCTGATCGATGCGGCTGCGCCAGGTGGTCGCGTCCGCGCTGTACGCGTCGGGGCCCCGGGGATCGAGGTCGGCGAGCTGCAGCGCGATCTGGGGGATGAACCCCTGCTGCTCCGCGAGCTCGAAGGCCACCCGCAGGGTCGGCAGCGGCAGCATGCGCAGCGCGGCACTGCCCAGGAACATCACCCGCTGCCCCGCGATCGGCAGGTTCGCCGGCAGCATCGGCAGCGGCACCTCGATGACGGCGCCGCCCGATCCATCCAGCGGATAGCAGCCCGAGACGGCGTGCTCGGGCAGTGCGGCGATGCGGTGCGATGCGTCGATGCGATGGCCGGCGGCCGCGAGCCCCTCGCCGAACCACGGATCGCAGCCGTCGGCCGAGAACTCCGGTGCACGATAGGCCACGACCGCGGCGCCCGCCGCATCCTCGAGCGCCTCGCGACCGCGGCGCGCGTCCTCGGCGAAACGCTCGGGCCCGAGCCGCCCCACGATCGTGCGCGACAGGCCCATCGATCCGAGTTCGTTCCGCCGGGCGATCTCCGCCCACAATGGCCGCGAGATCTCGGCCACCAGGCGGCCCTCGGCGAAGAACGTCGCGCGGGCGTCGAGGGTCGCGAGCGTCTCGAGTGCGCGTTCGATCCTCGCCTCTACGAGGGTCGGATCGCCAGGCGCGACCTCGCCTGCCCGCTGACGTTCGAGCCGAACCTCGTCCTCGAGCGCCACCGACAAGATCGCGTGGGCGCGGCCACGCTCGGGCTCGGAGCCGGAGTCGATCATGGGTTTTCCCTGGCGACGAGGGCCAACAGCTCGTCGAGGTAGCGATCGGCGAGCGCGAGCCTGTCGAAATGGCGCTCGACGAAGCGACGCCCGGACAGCCCACGCGCGCGCGCGTCGGTAGGGTCGGCCTTGGCGCGCAAGATGGCGGCGGTCATCGCGGTGACATCCTCGGGCGGCGCAATGTACCCGCAGCCCGCGTCCTCGGCCAGGCGCCTGGCTTCGCCGCCGACCGCGAGCAACAGCGGCCGCGCCGCGCCCATGATCTCGAACAGCTTCGATGGCAGCACGGTCTCGAACAGCGGCGTGTCGCGCAGCATCACCACCGCGAGATCGGTGGCGGCGAGCACCTCGGGGATCCGCGCGCGCGGCAGCTGACCGACGAACCGCACCCGGGACAATCCGCGGGCGACGGCCTCGGCCTGCAGCCGCGCACGCTCGGCGCCGTCGCCGACCAGCACGAACGCGATGTCGCGATGCTCGCGCAGGCGAACGGCGACCTCGAGCAGCGCGCCCAGACCGTGGGCCATGCCGATGGTGCCGATGTAGCCGACGACGAATGCATCGCCGAGCCCGAGCTCGGCGCGGATCGCAGCGCCGTCGCCCCCTGGGTGGAAAGCCGCGAGATCGACACCGTTCTTGATCACGCGGATCTTCGCGGCATCGATCCCTTGCGCCCGCCAGATGTCGGCGAACGAGTCGGTCACGCCGACCAGCAGATCGGCCTGGGCGTAGGCGAAGCGCTCGAGCCCGCGCAGACCGATGACGATGGGGTGCCGCGCCGACAGAGCGCCGACCTCCACGATGCTCTGCGGCCACAGATCGCGGATCTCGAGCACGTACGGCACCCGCCACAGCCGCGCGAGCGCGAGGCCCGACAGCGCGCACAGGAACTGGGGCGAGGTCGCGATCACCACGTCGGCGCGACGGACCTCGCGCGCGAGGCCACCCATCAGCACCGACGAGCCAGCGAATGACCCGTACGCGAGCCCGCGGCGCAACACGCCGGCGTTGGCGGTCGCGTAGATCCACGTGCGCAGCACCGACACGCCGCGCCACTGCTCGCGCAACACCACGTGACCGCGGTACGCCTCGGGCACCACGCCCGTAGGATGGTTGGGCATCCCCGTGAGCACGGTGACCTCGTGTCCGCGCTCCACCCATCGCGCCGACAGCTCCGACACCCGCGCCGCGGGGGCGCCCATCTCGGGCGGGAAATACTGCGACAGATAGAGGATGCGCATGCGGGCGCGACGGAATGTACCAAGCAATGGGAAAGGCCGGCCCGTCCCTCCCCTCCACCGCTGCGCTACTTCCCTCCGTGGCCGCCGCTGGGTCCCATCGCCCGGAATTCAGACCTCTTGGGCGAGGCGGAGCAGCTCGGGCACGAAATCGCGGCGCGAGGCGATCCAGTTGGGGAACTTCACCCGGCCGTGGATGGCCACGCCCATGCCATCGGGTCGCAGGAGTCGACGCTGGGGGTGCTCGCCGACCTCGATGGAACTCGGCGCGATGAGATCGACCGCGATGGTGTCGACGGCGGCGGCCGATCGGCGGGCGCCGGCTTTGGGTCGCAGGACCGCGGCGACCGGGGTCGTCGCGGGTGCGATCGCGGGCTCGAGCACGATCGCCGTGTCATCCCGATGCACACGGAACGGTCGCGGCCCGTGCCGCAGGTCCGGCGACACCGTCTGCGTGGTGGGGACGACGACCTCACGCGACATGGATGCCGTCGGCGCGGACTCGATCGCGCGCGGCGGCACGCCGAGTCCGATCACGACCAGCGAGATCGTCATCGCGGCGGTCGCGAACGATTTAGACGTCGCGCCGAGCATCGGCGCGAACGCCCGCACCAAGCGGGAAGTCCACGGCGTCGGCTCGTCGACGATCGCCGCCTCGAGACGGATCCTCGTGCTGCGGATCCGAGCATACGCGGTGTTCAGGTTGATCCCGAGGCGGTCGGCGATCTCGGGGCCACTGCAGCCCTCGAGGTGTGCGAGCACGAAGGTCTCGCGCAGCGTCTCTGGCAGGCCGTCGACGAACGCGGCGATCCTCGCGATGGCCTCGGCGCGCGCGAACGGACGCTCGGCGTCGATCGCCTCACCGCCACCGGCGGCAAGCGCCGTATGCAGCCGCGCGCGGCGCCTCTGGCTGCGACGATGCGTGGACGCCACCCCGCGCGCGATGCCCCACAACCAGTTGGTGATCGAACGGTCGCGATCGAAATCGGCGGCGCGACGCACCACCACCGCGAACACGTCCTGCATCGCGTCGTCGAGCAGCTCGGCCGGCACGCCGAGGCTGCGCAGCGCACGGCGCACGGTGGGACCGTGGGCGAAGGGACAGGTGGCCGGGACCTCCGAGGGCATCGCCCCGGGTCCTTGGCCGACACCGGCTCGATCCGTGGCCCTCTCCATCACGGTGGTCCGCTCGCGCGCGTCGGCGTCCATGGTGGATGACCACGGGTCGAGTCGTCCGATGGTTCCCCACGACGCGGACGTGCGCGATCACCGACGATCCGCCGGCCGCATCCACGCGGAGCGTCGGGCCCGCGCGGTGGGCGAAACATCGCGTGAGGGCGCTGCGTCCCTGACTCGCTGCGTGCGGGCCCTCCGCGACCGCTGCGTCCGCAAGGCGGCCGGCTTGCGGACGATTCGACGCTCCTCGCGCCCCCGTTGCTGCTTGACGCCGCATCCCGCCGGTTCTAGTGATTGACTGAACGTTCAACCAACGATCCCGCGATGCCCCGCTCCGACGAAGACAACCAACAGATCCGCGCGGCGCGGCGCCAGGAGATCCTGGCGGCGGCGGTCGGCGTCTTCGCGGTCAAGGGTATCGCGCGCACCAAGGTCGCCGACATCGCGGCCGCCGCCGGCCTCAGCCACGGCCTGCTGTACCACTACTTCCGCAGCAAAGAGGAAGTCTTCGAGACGATGGTCGACGAGATGCTCCTCGCCGCCGACGCCGATCTCGCGCCGTCCACCGAGCGCGCCGTGGTGAGACTGCGCGCCGCGATCGGGCGCCGCCTGACCACGCTGCGCAGGGCCGACGCGACGCGCATCGTGATGCAGGCGGTGCTGCAGGGCGAGGTCTCGCCCGCGCTGCATCGCCGGCTGTCCGCCCACCTGCTGCACATCCGCAGCCGCCTGTGCGAGCTCATCGCCCGGGCCCAGGCCGAGGGCGATGTCGACGACGCGACCGATCCCGACGAGCTCGCGCGGGCGCTCATCTTCTTGTTCCGCGGCCTCTCCCTCGACGTCGCCGACGATCCGCTGCCCCTGCCCGAACCCGAGACCATCTTGCGGCTGCTCGGCGCCAAGTCGGCGCCGAAGCCCGCCGCCGGCCGTATCGCCCGCGCACCCAAACCTCGACGCACCGGAACATGACACCCACTCGTCCAGCCCGACCGGGGATCCCTCGTCGTCCCTCCCCCATCGGTGTCCACACGCGCGCGTCACTCGTGCTCGCGCTCGCCCTGTTCGGTGCCGGCGCGTGTACGCAGGCGACGACCGCCGACGGTGACGCCGCCGCCGCCGCCGCCCCGATCGACATCCACGTCGCCTCGGTCCGCGCGATCGAGCGCCCGACCGCCCTCGTGCTCGACGGCACGCTGCTCGCCGACGAGGAGTCGAGCGTCACGTCGGTGGTCAGCGGCCGCGTCGTCGAGGTGTTCGTCGAGCGCGGCTCGAAGGTCGAGGCCGGCGCGCCGCTCATCCGCCTGCGCGACGTCGACTACAAGCTGCAGGCCCAGAGCGCCCGCGCCCAGCTCGAGCAGGCCAAGGCTCAGCTCGGCATGCGTGAGGGCGGCGGCACGCCCAAGCCCGAGCGCACCCCCGCGGTCGCGACGGCGAAGGCGGAGCTGCAATTGGCCGAGAGCGAGCTGCAGCGCGCCGAGCCCCTGGCCCGAAGTGGGGTGCTGTCGCCGCGCGAGCTCGATCAGCTGCGCACGCAGGCTGCCGCCGCCCGCGAGCGCCACCAGAGCGCCATCAACGGCGCCAAGGCCCAGATCGCTGCGGTGTCGGTGGCCAAGACCACGCTCGAGCAGGCCGCGACGTCGGCCGACGAGGCCGTGGTGCGGGCGCCGTTCGGCGGCGAGATCGCCGACCGCCTGGTCTCCCTCGGCGAGTTCGTCTCGCCCCAGATCCCGCTCGTTCGCCTGGTGCGCGTCCACCCGCTGCGCATCGAGCTCTCGGTGCCGCAGCAACACCTCCAAGACGTGCAGCCCGGTCAGCGCGTCGTGCTCGTGGTCGACGCCATCGCCGACCGCAAGTTCGACGCCACGGTGCGCTACGTGAGCGCCGCCATCGAACGCAACACCCGCTCGCTCACCGTCGAGGCCGTGGTGCCCAACGAAGACGGCCTGCTGCGCCCAGGCCTGTTCGCCACCGCGCGGCTGCAGACCGGCACCACCGAGACGGTCAGCGAGTTGCCTGCGGTGGCGGTGCAGACCGCCGCGGGCGTGTCGCGGGTGTTCGTGATCGAGAGCGGCACCGTGCGCGAGCGCGTGGTGTCGATCTCCGATCGCACTGCCGACACCGTCATCATCGCCGAGGGGCTGTCGGCGGGCGATCAGGTCGCCGTCGATGGCTTCGATCGCCTGGGCGACGGCATCGCCGTCAACGTGCTGGCCGCCGAATAGTCAGGACCCACCGACATGCAGTGGCTCGCCCGGATCTGTGTCCGACATCCCGTTTTCACCTGGGTGCTGGTGCTGTCGCTGTCGGTGTTCGGCATCGCCAGCCTCCAGAGCCTGGGCGTCGATCGATTCCCCAAGATCGACTTCCCGGCGATCGTCGTCACGACGGTCTTGCCCGGCGCCTCGCCGGAGCAGATCGAGACCGAGGTCACCGAGCGCATCGAGGAGCAGCTCAACGCGATCGCCGGCCTCGACGAGCTCACCTCGAATTCCTACGAGGGCTACAGCGTCGTCATGGCCCGCTTCGAGCTCGAGAAGGAGCTCGGCGAGGCGTCCGAGGAGGTCCGTGACCGCGTCGCCCGCGTGGTGTCCACGTTGCCCGTCGGCGTCGTTCAGCCCCGGGTCGAGCGCATCGATCCGGACGCCGCGCCGGTCATGCTCGTCGCCGTCCGCAGCAGCCGCAGTCTGCTCGAGGCCACCGACTTCGCCGACCGCGTGATCCGTCGCCGCATCGAGTCGCTGGGCGGTGTCGGCGGCATCTCGCTGAGCGGCGGCCGCACCCGCGAGATCCAGGTCGTCGTCGATCCGCCCAAGCTCGCCGCGGTGGGGCTCACCGCCAAAGACGTGCAGCGGGCGCTCGCAGCCGAGAACGTCGAGATCCCGGGCGGCAACGTCGACCAGGGCGAGCGCACGCTGCAGCTGCGGGTCGCCGGCCGCATCCGCGAGTCGCGGGACTTCGGCGCCATCCCGGTCGCCGTCCGCGACGGCCGCGTCATCCGCGTCGTCGACGTCGCCGAGGTCCGGGACGTCGGTCGCGACCCCGAGTCGGTCGCCACCATCGACGGCGAAGCGGTCGTCATCCTCCAGGTGCGCAAGCAGTCGGGCGCCAACACCGTCGCGATCGTCGAGGCGCTGCGTGAGCGCATCGCCGAGATCGAGACCACCATCCCGCCGGCCTTTCGGCTAGAGATCGTCCGCGACGAGAGTGAGTTCATCTCCAACTCGATCCACGCGGTCCAAGAGCACCTCGTCATCGGGTCGATCTTCGCCGCGCTGGTGGTGCTGCTGTTCCTCCGCAACGGCCGCTCGACGGTCATCGCCGCCCTGGCGATCCCGATCTCGATCATCTCGACGTTCACACTCATCGCCGCGATGGGCCTGACGTTGAACATGATCACGCTGCTGGCGCTGACGCTGTCCGTCGGCATCGTGATCGACGACGCGATCGTCGTGCTCGAGAACATCGTCCGCTACATCGAGGAGAAGGGCTATTCGCCGAGCCGGGCCGCCGTCGTCGCCACCAAGGAGATCGGCCTCGCAGTGCTCGCGACGTCGCTGTCGTTGATCGCCGTGTTCTTGCCGATCGCGTTCATGAGCGGCGTCATCGGCCGCTTCATGGGCAGCTTCGGCTTCACGATGTCGTTCGCGATCCTCGTGTCGATGCTGGTGTCGTTCACGCTGACGCCGATGCTCTGCGCCCGCTGGCTGCGGGGCCCCGTGCGTCCACACGGGCAGCTCGCCCCGCCCGAGCCCGAGGAGCACATCGACGACGACGCGGGCCACGTCGCCGACCCACCGCCCGGCGACCGCAAGGCCGAGCGTCTCGAGTACCTCGCGTGGCTCCGCGGCGAGCGCACCGTCGCCGACGTCCCTGGCCAGATCACAGGGCACGACGCAGGCGGCCGCTTCTATCGCGTGTTCGAGACCGCGTACATGCGGCTGCTCGCGCTGTCGATGCGCCACCGCTGGGCGGTCGGCATCGTGCTGGTGGCCGCCCTGGGCGCGCTGCCGCCCCTGGTCACGGCGGTGCCGAAGAATTTCTTGCCCGCCGAGGACGAGTCCCGCCTCGAGATCACGGTGCGTGCGCCCGAGGGCACGTCGCTGGCGCAGACGCAACTCCTGGGCGAGCGCCTCGCCCGGGCCGTGCGCAGCCAGCCCGAGGTCCTCACGACGGTGCTCACCGTCGGCGCGCCCGCGGGCGATCTCAGCGGCCGCGGGGCCAACCAAGCGTCGCTGTACGTCCGCATCGTGCCCGCCGACGAGCGCGAGGTGTCGCAGGAGGACTTCATCGTCCGCATCCGCGAAGAGGTGCTCGAGGGCGTGGTGCCCGACGACGTCACGGTGCTCGTCTCGCCGATCGAGGCGTTCGGTGGCTCGGGCCAGCAGGCGGCGCCGGTGCAGTACCTGATCTCCGGCGAGAACATCGCCAAGCTCGACGATTACACCCAGCGCATGCTGACGCAGGTCCGCGAGGTCCCCGGCGTCAGCGAGGCCAGCACGTCGCTCATCACCGGGCGCCCGGCCTATGCGGTCCACGTCGACCGTCGCCGCGCCGCCGATCTCGGGGTGTCGCTCGGTGACGTCGCCGGTGCCCTGCAGCTCATGGTCGGCGGCCTCGAGGTCACCGATTTCAGCGAGTCCGGCGAGCGCTACGAGGTATGGATCCGCGCCGACCTCGACTCGCGCAGCCGCCCCGAGCAGATCGCCCAGATCACCGTGCCGTCGAAGAGCGGCCGCCCGGTGCGCCTGTCCGACGTCGCCTCGATCGAGGAGACCACGGGCCCCGCCGCCATCACCCACTTCGGGCGCGAGCGCCAGAGCACCATCTTCGTCAACACCAAGCCCGGCGCATCCGAGCAGGCGATCATCGACGAGCTCGAGCGCATCCGCACCGAGATGGATCTCGAGCCCGGCTACCGCGGCCAGCTCTACGGCAAGTCGCGCGAGCTCGGCCGCGCGATGCAGAGCTTCTTGGTCGCGGTGGTCCTGTCGTTCACCTTCATGTATCTGGTGCTCGCCGCCCAGTTCGAGAGCTGGCTGCACCCGGTGACGATCATGGCATCGTTGCCCCTGACGCTGCCGTTCGCGATCTTCTCGCTGCTCGTCCTCGGTCAGTCGCTCAACCTGTATTCGATGCTCGGCGTGATGGTGCTGTTCGGCGTCGTGAAGAAGAACTCCATCCTGCAGATCGATCACATGCGGTCGCTACGGCAAAAGGGGCTGTCGCGCGCCGACGCGGTCATGGTCGGCAACCGCGACCGACTGCGGCCAATCCTCATGACCACGATCGCATTCGTCGCCGGCATGGTCCCGCTGCTGGTGTCCAGCGGCGCCGGCTCGGGCACCAACCGGGCGATGGGCTCGGTCATCGCCGGCGGCCAGTCGCTGTCGCTGCTGCTGACGCTGGTGGCGACGCCGGTCATCTTCTCGTGGCTCGACGACATCGCCCACTCGCGCTTCACCGCCGCGCTCGGATCGATCCTGCGCTGGCCGATGGGCTTCATGGACCGCCTCGTGAGTCGCAAGCCCACCGAGCACCCACCGGTCGAGCCCGGCCCGCAGCCCCCCGTCCAGCCCACGGATACCGGCATCAAGCGCATGCGCAGCGGGACGTAGGACGACGCGGACCCCCGCGAGCGCCGGCGCCTGCGGCCGCTGGCGGCTTGCGGGTACACTCGTGCCCGATGTCCACGCACGGCCCGATCGACGCCCTGCCCACGCACACCGTGCACAACGTGCCGGGGCCGCTCGACGAGTACGACCTGTTCGCGACTGATCCGGGGCTACGCGCGGCGGTGCTGCGCGAGGCCGGCGAGTGGGTGCTGCAGCCGTGTGCCGAGCTCGGGGCACGGCTGGGCAACGCCGAGACCTTCGCGCTCGGGGCCAGCGCCAACGCCCACCCGCCGCGGCTGTGCGCCTTCGATCGCTATGGCCGCCGCATCGACGAAGTCGAGTTCCACCCGGCCTACCACGCGCTCATGGCCCTCGCCGTCGAACATCGCATTCCGTCGATCGCGTGGACCGAGCGTCGCAGGGGCGCGCACGTGGCCCACGCTGCGCTCGGCTACCTATTCACGCAAATCGAGGCCGGCGTGTTGTGTCCGATGGCGATGACCTACGCCGCCGTGCCCGCGCTTCGCGTCCAGCCCGAACTCGCCGCGCTGTGGGAGCCCAAGATGCTGTCGGGGCGCTACGACGGCCGCTGCCTCCCGGTCGCCGACAAACACGGCGCGACCTTCGGCATGGCGATGACCGAGAAGCAGGGCGGCTCGGACGTGCGCGCCAACACCACGCGCGCCCGGGCGATCGGCGCCGGCGGAGCGGGCGGTGAGTACCTGCTCACCGGCCACCAGTGGTTCTGCTCGGCGCCGATGTCCGACGCGTTCTTGACGTTGGCGCAGACCGACCGTGGCCTGTCGTGCTTCTTGGTGCCGCGCTTCCGCCCCGATGGCACGCGCAACAATTTCTTCATCCAGCGGCTCAAGGACAAGCTCGGCAACCGCAGCAACGCCTCGGCGGAGATCGAGTACGTCGACACGTGGGCGCAGCTCGTGGGCGACGAGGGCCGCGGCGTCGCGACCATCATCGAGATGGTGCACCACACCCGCATCGACGCCGCGATCGCGCCGGTCGGCATGATGCGGCAGGCCGTGGTTCAGGCGGTGCACCACTGCAGCCGCCGCGCCGCGTTCGGCAAGCCGCTGGTCGATCAGCCGTTGATGACGCGGGTGCTCGCCGACTTGGTGATCGAGGTCGAGGCGGCGACGATGCTCGGCATGCGGGTGGCGCGGGCCTTCGACGAAGCCGACACCGACACCGACGCGCGGGCGTTCGCCCGGCTCGCCACCGCAGTCACCAAGTATTGGGTCAACAAGCGCGCCCCGGGGCACATCGTCGAGGCGCTCGAGTGCCACGGCGGCGCCGGCTACATCGAGGAGAACCCGCTCGCCCGCCTGTACCGCGAGGCGCCGCTCAACGGCATCTGGGAAGGATCCGGCAACGTCATCTGCCTCGACGTGCTGCGCACGCTGCAGCGCGAACCCGAGGCGTTGCAGCTGGTGCTCGCCGAGATCCGCCCCGCCGCCGCGGTCCGCCCCGAGCTCGCCACACACCTCGGGCGCATCGAAGCCACGTTGCGCAGCGGCGAGCTCGAGATCCACGCGCGATCGCTGGTCCAGGATCTCGCCGTTGCGCTGCAGGCGGCGCTCCTCGTCACCCACGGCGAGCCCGCGATCGCGGACGTCTTCTGCCGCACGCGCCTGGGCGGTGAGCCGCCATCGATCTACGGCAAGCTGCCCGCCGACGTCGACGCTGCGGCGATCGTCGCGCGCGCCCACGTCCGCCCCGACTGACCGCGAGGCAGCCCGGTGACCGATCCACGCCTGCACGCGCTCGCACGCCGGCTCGTCGCGCCGCTCCGCACTGGTGACGCGCTCTCGGGCGACGGCCTCGCCGGCGACAGCACCTCGGGTGATCCCGTCCTGCGCTCGATCGACAGCGACCTCGCCGTCGAATATGCATTCGGGCACGGCGACGCCACCGCCCACGTGGAGGTCGTGCCACGTGAAGGTGCCCGGGCGCGCCGCGTGCACACACAGCACTTCGCGGTGGGGCACCGCGGCGGTACGATGGCGCCGGCGCAGGCCCTGGCGCTGTGCGAGTGCATCGCCCGTCGCATCGCTGTCAACGAGGACGCGGCCCTGGCGGAGCTCGCCGCCACCGCCGGCGTCGATGATCGGATCCGCGAGGTGACCGGAGGCCACGCGCTGGTCCGCGGCCCGGGCGAGCCGCTGCACTACACCTCGAGCCCGTACCGCGGCTGCACGATCGGCTGCCGCTTCTGCTACGCGCAGTCACGGCTGCAACCGCTGTGCGCGCTGCTCGGGCAGGCCGCGGTGCCCTGGGGCAGCTGGGGCGATGCCCACGTCGACATGCCGGCGGTGCTCGCCGAGCAGCTCGAACGCCTGCCACCTCTGCCGATCAAGGTGTGCCCGATCGTCGCCGATCCGTACCAGCCGCTCGAGCGCACGGCCCGGATCACACGCCCCTGCCTCGAGGCGATCGCTGCCTGTGCACGGCCGTGGTCGGTGCTGGTCCTGACCCGTGCCCACGCGATCCTGGACGATCTGCCGCTGCTCGCCGGCCTGCCGCGGGCGTGGGTTGGCGTGTCGCTGCCCACCGTCGACGATGGGGTACGCCGCCACTTCGAGCCGCGGGCGGCGAGCGTGGCCGAGCGACTCGACGTGCTCCGCCGCTTCGCCGACGCCGGTCTCGCGACGTTCGCGGTGGTGCAGCCGATGTTGCCGGGCGACGTCGACGCCCTCGCCGACGCGCTGCGCATCACCACCGCAGGCGTGGCCACCGGTGCGCTCGAGGGCGAGGAGCAGGCGGACCCGCTGTTCGACGCCCACCCCGAGGCGCGCGCCGCCGCATGGCAGCGCGAACGTCTCGCGCGGCTGCACGCGGCGCTCGGTGCCCGCGGCATCGGGGTGTGGACCGGCGAGCTGCCACGCTCGGAGCTGCGGGCATGAGCCGCGACGCCTTCGATGTCGTGGTCGTCGGCGGTGGACCGGCCGGCAGCGTCGCGGCGGCGACCGCTGCGCGGAACGGACTGCGCACCCTGCTGCTCGAGGCCGCCGCCCACCCGCGCGCCCACGTCGGCGAGAGCCTGCTGCCGGGCATCATCCCGATCCTCGCCGACATCGGCGCCCTTGCTGCGATCGAGGCCGCCGGCTTCGGCCGCAAGACCGGCAGCACGCTATGGCACTGGGGTCGCACCGATCGCTGGGATCTATGGTTCGCGGACAGCGACGCCTTCGAGAGCGCGTGGCTGGTCGAGCGCGCCCGCTTCGACGCGATCCTGTTCGACCACGCCCAGCACGTCGGCGCCACGCGATACGAGCACGCGATCGTCCGCGAGGTGTTGTGGCGTGACGATCGCGCCTGCGGCGTGCGCTGGGTCGGCCGCGACGGGGCGGCGCACACCACCGATGCCAGCTTCGTGATCGACGCGACCGGCCAGTCGGCGCTCGTCGGTCGTCACCTCGCGCTGCGCGAGCCGATCGCCGGCCTGCGCCACCAGGCGATGTGGGCCCACTTCACCGGTGCCCGCCGCCTGCCGCCGCCGCGCGAGGCCCAGGCCCTGTTCATCGCGACGGCCCAGCAGTGGTGGTGGATGTTCCCGCTGTCGGCCGATCGCATCTCGGTGGGCGTGGTGCAGCTCGACGCCCATGGGCGCCACGGTCCACCGCGCCCCGACTTCGACGCCGAGCTCGCGGCGTGCACGGAGCTCACCGAGGTGCTCGGGCCAGACGCCCGCCGCATCGGCGAGGTCCGCAACGAGCGCGACTGGAGCTATCGGCTGCGCGAGGTGGCGGGCCCGGGCTGGCTTGCCGTCGGTGACGCCGCGGGCTTCATCGATCCGGTGCTGTCGACCGGCGTGATGCTGGCGATGCACTCGGGCTGGCATGCGGCGCGCACGGTTGCCGAGATCCATCGCGGCGCCGATGAGCATCTCGCGACCGCGGCCTTCCGCGCCCACCACCGCGGCATGTTCGACGATCTGCTGCGGATGGTCCGCTTCTACTACCAGCAGAACCTCGATCGCGACGACTACTTCTGGGAGAGCAAGCGCATCTTGATGGACACGAGCACGGCGTTGCGACCGCAGAAGGCGTTCGTCGTGCTGACCTCGGGGCTCGTGCAGAACCTCGCGCTCGACGAGGGTCATGGCGCCGCCCAGGCGCGGCGCAGCGCCCGAGTCGGCGGCGAGCTCGGCGATCTCGACGGCGCCGATCCGGAGCACCTGGGCTTTGTCTGCCTGCACCTGCGCCGGCCGCCCGCCGACGAGAGCGTGCCTATCGACGGTCCCGATCGGGGCACCTCGATGTTCGTGCTGATCGAGCCCGCCGATCCGGCGGCGCCGACCCTGTTCCGCACCCGCAATTTCCACGTCAACGCGATCGCGCCGCGGCACGGCAACGATCCGATCTCGGTGCCGGAGCTCGCCGGACCACTACGCCGGATCGGGCGCTGGCTCGCGGAGCTAGACACCACGGCGGACGAGGCGTTGGCGGGGTTCTGGCGCCGCAGCCGTCAGGCGCTGCACGCCCAGATCGACGGCGCCCGCACCACCGAGCTCGAGGGCTTCGCGTGGGTGCGGGCGTTCGGCGAGTGACTCACGGACAGCAGACCGAGCCCTCGATCGCGACCGGGCCGTCGGGCGCGGCGCTGATCGTGCCCAGCGGCGGCGCGCCGCCCTCGGGGCAGGTGTAGCCGGGGCGGTGGATCGCGCCATCGCCGATGTCGCCGACGACCTTGCCGCCTTGAGCCTCGCACGCTTCCGCGGTCATCGTGGTGGACGGCGCCGGCGCGTCGCTCGGATTCGCCGGGGCGCCCACGTCGGTGTCGGCATCCGAGTCGGCCACGGGGACCTGCGTCGCGGACTTGGGGCTGCAGGCGGCGGCGACGAGAAGGGCGAGAACGGACAGGTGATGCATGGAACGAGGCTGTAGCACGCACCGAAGGCCGCCGCCCGACCCCGATCGGGGGATTTCGCCGTGGACTCGCGGCGTCGTGATCAACAGCCCCCGCCGCCGGTCTATCCATGGGTACCACCCGGAGACCCGATGATACGCTCCACCCCGATGACTGCTCTCACGCGCGCGCGCGACCTCGGCATCCCGCTCCTCGTGCTCATGGGCCTGGGTGCCTGCGACCTGACCCCGAAGATCGACAAGTCCAAGGCCGAAGCGTTGGTCAAGGCGGTGCTGACCAAGGAGTCGCTCGCGCCGACCAGCGTGACGTGCCCCGAGAACGAGAAGAACGAGAAGGGCCACACCTTCGAGTGCACCGCGGTCGCCAACGAGGTCGAGGTCCACTTCAAGATGGAGGTGCTCGACGATCAGGGCACCGTCATGGCGACCCCGCGCGATCACACGATGGTGGTCTCCAGCATCGTGCCGGAGCTGAAGGCCGACCTCGAGGCCACGGGCCACCAGCTGAAGAGCCTCGATTGCCACGGCGAGGTGTGGGTCGCGATCAAGGGCGCCACCGTCACGTGCGATCTCGTCGACGAGGCCGGCAAGGCGTACCTGTGGACGGCGACGTTCACCGGCGACAAGGGCGAGCACACCCACACCGTCGCGCCAAAGTAGCGCCCAGCGGACGCCATGTCCGGCGGCGGCCGATTTGACTCGCCGCGGCCGGGCGGGCACCGTTCGCCCCCCATGCGCTGTCCCCCGGCCATCTTGGTGCTCGTGTCGGCGAGTCTCGGCGTCGCGTGCTCGCCCCCCGTGGCGACGGCCGACACCGAGTCCGCGTCGTGCCTGCAGCCGCGCTGCGACAATCCCAACCCGAGCAACTGCGCGTGCCCCGACGACACCGCTGGCGTCTCCACGCCGACGACGTCGCTGCCCGATCCGCCGAGCACCTCGACCTCCGACAGTGCCGGCACCTCCACCGCCTCCGAGGCCACCGAGACCACCGAGTCCTCCGCGGGCGAGACCGGCACCACCACCCCGGGCGCGATCAGCTCGGATGGCGGCGGCAGCAGCGATACGTCGAGCGGCTCGAGTGACACCAGCGGTGAGTCGAGCACCACAGGCGCGTCCAGCGACACCGGAGATTCCACCGGGGGCGGCACGTCGAGCACCGGCAGCTGAAGGTCCTGCGCGCGTCTTTTCGACATCCGGTCACCGGCGCGCATCGGGCGTCACGGTCGCGGGACGCGGCGCGACGTGCGAAGCTCGCCGGATGCACCTGCTCGTCGTCGCCGTGATGCTGGCGTCACCGACGCTGGTGACGCCGGCGGCGCCACCGTCGACCGTCCTGGGCGGGGAGGCGGCCGGCGCCTGCAGTTGGCCGACGTCGGTGGCGATCGGCAGCTGCAGCGGCACGCTCATCCACCCCGAGCTCGTGCTCTACGCTGCACACTGCGGCGTCGAGGCCACGGCCGTCGTGCTCGGCGAAGACACAGCCACCGGAACCGCCGTGGCCACGACGATGTGCGCGCAGCACCCCGAATACGACGGCACTTCGCTCGGCGTGGACTTCGCGGTGTGCCGGTTGGCCGAGCCCGTCGACGTGTCGATCGTGCCGATCATCATGGGCTGCGAGCGCGCCGTCCTCGAGCCGGGCGCGCCGCTGGTCACCGCGGGCTGGGGCGGCACCCCCGATGGCGAAGCCGGCATCAAGCACGTGATCGCGCTGTCGGTGGTGGAGGTCTACGCCGAGACCTCGGTCATCCAGGTGGGCGCCGAGGCAGCTGGCCTGTGCGGCGGCGACTCGGGCGGCGGCAGCTTCGTGCAGCTCGCGGATGGCTCGTGGCGTCTGGCCGGGGTGAGTTCCGCGGTGCTCGGCACGCCATGCACCGCGGTGGACGCGATGTTGGCGATCGCCAGCGACGCGGTGCCGTGGATCGAGGACAGCACCGGCATCGACGTCACACCGTGCCACGATGCCGACGGCACGTGGAATGCGGGCCCCGACTGCCTCGGGTTCCCGCTCGATCCGGCCACCGGCGGCGGCGCATGGCCGGCGTGCGAGTTCGGGGCGCTGTCGCAGTGGTCGAGCACCTGCGGCGCACCGGCGGGCGGACCGCCCGATCGCACGCCGCCGACCATCGCGATCACGATGCCGCAAGATGGCGCGTCGATTCCCCTCGTGGAGTTGACCGCGACCGTGACGGTGACCCTCGCAGTCGACGACGGGGGCTGGGGCGTCGCGAGCACGCATCTGCGCATCGACGGCGCCGAGGTGTCGGGTAGCCACGACGATGTCGCACCGTTCGAGGTGCCACCGCTCGCGCTGCCCGAGGGATTCTTCACGCTCGAGGCGATCGCGATCGATCACGCCGGCAACGAGGGCGTCTCGGCGCCCGTCGAGATCGTGGTGGGAGCGCCGCCGCTGCCGACGGGTTCGACAGGCAGCGGCGACACGACGGGCGACGGCGAGGGCGGTGACACGACGGGCGCACCGATCGCCACGACGACCGACGCAGGCGTCGACGACACGGGCGTGACTCCGGCGGCGGCGGACGACGTGCCCGCAGGCTGCGGGTGCGGGCATGGGCGGCCTGAGGGCAAGGCCGGCCTGCTCGCTGCGGTGCTGCTGTGGACTCGGCGGCGGCGCGCGGTGGGGGCGTGCTGATCGGCGCGCGCCATCGCGGTCGATGCGGCGCAGCGCTTCTCGGCGTGGTGCTAGGGGTGGCGTGCGCCGACGAGCCCACGCCCGCGCTGCTCGACGCAGTGACAGAGGCGGAGGTGCCGGCGGCCGCAACGGAGCCCACCTCCGACGCCACGCCTGCGGTGGCCGAGGTCGCCGCGATCCCCGACACGAGCTTGCCGCTCACTCTGCTCGCGACCGAGGTCCCCGGTGATCCGGGTTCGGCGCGGGCGACGATCCGCGATCACGACGCCGGGACGATCGCGCACTACCGGGTGGGCGACGCCGTACACGAAACTGCGATCATCGCGTCGATCGATCGCGGCTCGGTGACGCTGGTCCACGACGAGCAGCGCGAGCGCCTCGCGATCGGCATCGCGCCGGCGCAGATCGCCGCCGGCGATGTCTTCTACGCCGACCTCGTCGACGACACGCTCGGCGACAGCATGCAAGATGGTGTGCAGCTCGACACCGGCCCCGGCTGGATGATCAAGACGCCGGCCCACGCCTGGGGTACTCCGCGCACGGTGCATCGTCTGCGCGAGGCGCTGCGCAGCTACGCGCGGGCGGCCGACGGCGGACCCGACGTCCACGTCGGCGATCTCAGCCGCGCCGGCGGCGGCCCCTTCCCCCCGCATCTTTCGCATCAGACCGGCCGCGACGTCGACATCGGCTACGTGCTCCACGGCCGCGACGCCGACGTGCCCCGCTTCCTCCGCGCCCACGCCGGCAACCTCGATCGCGCCCGCACCTGGGCGCTCGTCTACGCGATCCTCGAGACCCGCGCCGTGGCATGGATCTTCATGGACTACGGCGTGCAAGCGATGCTCTACGAGCAGGCGCTCGAAGACGGCGCGACCGCCGAAGCGCTGGAGACGTGGTTCCAGTATCCGCGGGGAAATCGGGCGATGCGCGGGATGATCAGGGATTGGCGAGGGCATGATGATCACTTCCACGTGCGACTCCAGCAGTGACCCTCCCAGACGGCGCCTGCTTTCGTGGAGGCCGCTCGCTTGACACCCTGACCGCGCCGGCCGACGCTCGGGCTCAGGGCGCATGTTCCTTCAGAAGCTCCGCATGAGCTGGCGTGATCGTCTGCGCGCGACCGGCCGTGGCGATCGCTACAGCCCCGGTCGCGGCCTCGTCGAGCATGCGCTGACTCGCGTGTACGCCGGCGACTGGCCCGGGCGGCTGTGGGCGCGGGTCCCGGGCGCCGCCGTGCTCGCCCGCATCGAGCATCGGCTGGCGCTGCTGCGCCCCGGATCCGCGCCGCTGCGCATCGGCTTCGCGTCGGATCTGCACCTCGGTCCGACCACGGCAAGCTCGGTGCTCGACGCCGCGTTCGCGCACCTCGCCGACGCCGCGCTCGACGTGCTGCTGCTCGGCGGCGACTATGTGTACCTCGCCGCGACGCGTGCGCGCACCGACGAGCTCCGTGAGCGCGTGGCCGCGCTGCGCATCCCGACCAAGCTCGCGGTGCTGGGCAATCACGATCTGTGGACGACGCACCCGGACATCGAGCGTGCACTCGAGGCGGCGGGCGCCCGGGTGCTCGTCAACGCCAACGTCCGGCTTCCGGATCCGTTCGGCGACATCGCGATCGTCGGTCTCGACGAGCCGTGGACGGGTACACCCGACGCTGCGGCCGCACTCCGTGGCACCGAGGACGCCGCGCTGCGGATCGGGCTGTGCCACTCGCCTGATGGCGTGCACTACCTCGCTGGACGCGGGGTCGCGCTGCTGCTGGCCGGGCACACCCACGGCGGTCAGATCGCCCTGCCCGGCCCGCGGCCGATCGTGCTGCCGCCGGGGCCCTACTCGCAGCGCTACGCATGGGGTCGGCACGAGATCGAGGGCATGACGCTCATCGTCTCGCGCGGCGTCGGGACCACCGAGCTGCCGATCCGCGCGTGGGCGCAGCCCGACGTGATCGTCGTGGAGCTGTGCGCGGGCGCCGGTTGAGCCACGGGCTCTGCGGCGGCGGCGCGGCCTACGATCGCCGCGCAGACCCACCCTGGGACCAGCCCCGCGCCCGCAACTGGGCCCCAGAGATCCACCGCATCGGCGGCACCTTCGTCGCGTACTTCACCGCCAACGACGGCGACGGCCGGCTGGCGATCGGGGCGGCGGTGGCCGGCGACACGGCAGCGTGGTGCGCAGCGGCGACGGCGACGTCTTCGTCTATCACGCATGGACCAACGCCGGCGGCACCAATGACGAGGCCGCGAGTCGACAGATGATGGTCGACCGCATCGCGTGGGAGGACGGCTGGCCGCGCATCCACGACGGCTCGCCGAGCCGCTCGTGGCTGCCGGCGCCGTGATCGGTGAGCGTTTGGTGCCGCGGCCAATCCAGCGGCGTGGTCCGGACCTCAGGGCGCGACGGGCTTGGGGTCGATCACCGCGGTGAACGTCGCGCTGCTCTTGAGCGAGTCGCCGCAGCGGACCTCGCCGGTGAACTTGCCGACGCGCCCGATGCGGATCGCCTTGACCTCGATGCGCAGGACGTCACCGGGCACCGCCAGCGCGCGGAACTTCGCGTCCTGGATGCCGATGAAGTAGCAATTGTGCTTGGCGGGATCGAAGTGACCCGACGCATGCGCCAGGACCACGGCGGCCTGCGCCATCGCCTCGACCTGGACCACGCCCGGCACGATCGGGTTGCCCGGAAAGTGCCCCTGCAGGATCGGATCGCTAGTCGACACCAGGCGCAGGGCGACGATCGATTCGCCGGGCGTGATCTCGACCACGCGGTCGATGAACAGGAAGGGGAAGCGGTGCGGGAGGATCTTCTGGAGCTCGATCGCTTCGATCACGGCCGCAGGATACTCCACCCACCGCCACTCGCGACGCTCACCCGAGGTCAGCCCAGCGGGTCCAGGGCGGTGCTGCAACATGCGCGCGGGCCGGCCGTCGTCTCTGTGATGTCCGTCCGCCTCCCTGTGTCGCTGCTCGTCGCCTCGCTCTGTTCGGGGTGCTTCTTGTTCCAGCCGTCGACAACGACGTCCCCCGGATCGACCGCGGCGGCGCCCGAGACGTCCGGCGGCTCGGTCGAGCCCACCAGCGGCGGGAGCACCGGGTTCTCGCAGCCCCAGGCCGCACCCGAGGCCGCACCGGCCCCCGCGGCACCTCGCCCGGTCAGCGTGACCCTGCGCAACAGCTGCAAGCAGACCGTGAAGGTCTTCTTCGGCGACAAGCCCAAATTCGGCAGCGGCCGCTACTCGTCGATGAGCAGCAATTCGCTGACCAGCGCCACCTTCCAACCCGGGGACATGCTGTGGATCGTCGACGACGGGCAAAACGGCCTTTCGGCAGTGACCGTCGCCGAGGGCATGCGCGAGATCGAGATCCTCGAGGGCTGCACCGGCATGCGCACGCGCTGACGCCGATGCAGCCAATCGAGTGGGCCCACGGCGAGCCCGCCTGGGCCCGTCACTCCGCCTGGGCGGGATCCTCGAAGCCGGCCACCCGCAGCGGGCGGGTGTCGTGGCGCTCGATGCGTCCGCCGTCGATGCAGACCGACCAGTACGTCTCGGTCGCGCCCTGTCCCGCGGGATCGCAGCGCAGCTCGACCTCGATGACGGAGCCCTCGCGGACCTCGACGGTGCGCGACAGGGGGAAGAACGAGCGGCCCCAATGCGTCGCCGGTGCACCGACCGCGTTGGTCAGCGATACGCCGTCGCACAGATCGGCCTCGAACCATGCGGCCATGCCCGACAAACCTCCGCTGCGCGCCGCGGTGAACGTGAGCTTGGCGTTGAACGGACTGTCGGCCTCGGCGAGCGTGCAGGTGTGGGCGTCGTGGGACCACATCTGCTGCGGCGGTGCGAGCAGATCGGCGGTGGTGACCGGCCACTGCGTCATCACGATCTCTTGGACGCTGAGCTCGGCGACCAGGTCGAGATCGATCCCGTGCGGCTTGCTGCGCCAGTGGGCGAGCTCGCTGTCGAGCTCGGTGATCCACATCGGGGCCAGCATTGCCGTCACCCGGCGCGGGATGATCTGGCCGCCGGTCCGCAGCCAGCGATCGCGGGCGATCACCAGGGGCGCGAGCATGTTCTCGTCGACGCCGTAGCCACCCATCCACTCGGAGATGATGACGTCGACCTTGCCGTCGAGCTCCACGTCCTCGAGATCCTGCTGGATGACGTCGATGCGGTCGGACATGCCGTTGCGCTCGACGATGCCGCGGGCGACCGACACGATCGAGGTGCGCTCGATGGCGTGGACCCGGGTCGCGCCGGCCTGGGCCGCGAACACGCTGAGGATTCCGCTACCAGCGCCCATGTCGAGCACGGTGTCGCCCTTGCGCACGACCGCCATGATCGCGTCGCGATAGGCCTCGTTGCGGACGACGTCGGCGAGCATCCAACGGTGCATCGCGAGGCGGGCATAAGCTTCGACCATGATGACTTCGCTTCCAGTTCGGGGACGCCGAACGCCGGGATGATGCCAGCATCGGCAGGCGCGGGTTGCATCGCGCCGCGCAGGCCGTCGCGGGGCCGACGCGGCAGCTCACGGGCTGGAGTCGGCGTGTCGGTCCGGGGCAGCGCCGCTGCGCGCGTCGCTCGCCCCGCGAAGCTCACCCCAGCGTCTGCACCCACAGCCGCTGGGTCTCGGTGCTGCCACCGCGCGCTTCGACGCGCACGAGGCGGAATCGGCCGCCACGCTCGATGTCGTCGTGCAGCCGCCGGATCGCCGCGGCGTCATCCGCGTCGACGTATCGATCGCCGCCTTTCGCGTCGCGCACGAAGCCGGGCCGCATCGGCGCGACCAGCCGCGCCCAGTCGACGTCGATGCGATACGTGAACGACTCCTCGTGGGTGTGCGCCGGCGTGAACGCGTTGAGCAGCACCATGTCGCCCAGCGAGAGGTGCAGCGCCAGGCTGTTGCTCGCCCACTGCGTCGCGCCGTACTGCTTGGTCGCCTTCGCCACGCACACGCCGTACGCCTTGGTCACGGTGCCCAGCCCGGGCAAAGCCTCGCCCGCAGCCGCCACCCGCGGCGCGTAGTTGCACGACGAGAGGTTGTGGCCGAACCACGCACCGTCCTCGGCGCAGCGGATCGCGACCCACATCGACAGCGGCACGTAGACGTCGTCGTCCGCCGCGCTCTCGACATGGTACGCCGCCCGCAACGCCGGCCCGAGCTCGCGCGCCGGCCGGCCGAAGCCGAACACGATGCCGGGGAACTCACCGCAGTCGAACAGCACCCAGCGCGGCATCAGCATCTCCTGGCCGCCGAACGAGAACGCATCGAGGTGATGCAGGCCATCGACGACCCGGCGACTGGACAGCCGCGTCGGATCGAAGCGCCGCTCGGGCGCGATCGGAGCGCCCAGCGGCGCCACGTCGAGCGCGGGCAAGTTGCCGGGATAGGTGACCAGGTACGGCGTGCAGGCGCGGACGATCGCCGCGTGGCGGGGGCTCAGATCCTCGGGCGTCAGCTCCACGAGACGCCCCCGAGCAGCAGCAAGAGCACCGCCTTCTGGGCGTGCAGGCGGTTCTCGGCCTGATCGAACACCACCGACCAACGGCCGTCCATCACCTCGGCGTCGACCTCCTCGCCGCGGTGCGCCGGCAAGCAGTGCATGAACACCGCGTCCTTGCCGGTCGACTCCATCATCGGGCGGGTGACGCGGAAGCCATCGAGCTTGGCGATCAGCGCCTTGGCCTGCTCCTCTTCGCCCATGCTTACCCAGGTGTCGGCGTAGATTGCGTCGGCGCCCTTCACCGCGCGCACCGGATCGTGATCGAACGTCACCTCCGTGCCGGCCATCTTCGCGTCGGCCTGCGCGCGGGCGAGGACCTCCGGGTTGACCGGGATGCTCGGCGGCGTCGCGACGACCACGTCCATGCCCGCGCGCGGACCTGCGAGCATCAGCGAGTTGGACACGTTGTTGGCGGCGCCGACATAGACCAGCTTCTTGCCGTGAGTGGTGCCGAGCTTCTCGCGCAGGGTCAGCAGATCGGCGAGCGCCTGGCATGGGTGGAACATGTCGGTGAGCGCGTTGATGATCGGGATCGAGCCGTGCTCCGCGAGCCCGTCGACCTGGTCCTGACCGAAGGTGCGGATGACCACCGCGTGGACGAAGCGTGAGAGCACCTTGGCGGTGTCCTCGACCGTCTCACCGCGGCCCATCTGCATGCCGGTGCCACCCGATGTCGACAGCGACAGCGCCTGCCCACCGAGCTGGTGGATGCCGACCTCGAACGAGATGCGCGTGCGCGTCGACTGCTTGGCGAAGATCATCGCCACCGAGCGGCCGGCCAGGCGCGTCTGGTACACGGCGGGGCTGCGCTTGCAGTCGGCGGCGAGGTCGATCACGCGCTCGGTGTCGGCCGCCGAGAAGTCCATCAGGCTGCGAAGATGTCGGGTCATGGCGCGCGTATGCTCGGCCAAACCCAGCCCGCTGGCGTGGGGCGACTCGCGACCATCGCAGTGCGCGACGTCACGGCTCATGCCGCGCACTGCGATGGTCGATCAGGCGGGTGTACGCGATGCGCTCGTTGCGGGCTGGGCCGCGGCATCGCGTGGCGAGGGGGACTCGGGCGCCGGCTCGGGCTCCTCGATTCCGGGCAGACCGCGCGGAGCGTCGGGCGTGGGCGCATCGGAGGGCGCAGGCTCGGCGGCCGCCGGCGGTGGCTCGCCACCCGACGGCGCGTCACCCGACGGCGCGTCACCCGACGGCGCGTCATCCGTGGGCGACGGTGTTGGCGACGGTGCGGGCGTCGGCGATGCGCCGGCGGGTGGCGACGGTGCGGCCGGCGGCGATGCGACGTCGGCCGCATCCGGGGTGGGCAGCCCAGAGAGTCCGCCGGCTCCGCCGCGACTGGACGACGTCGGTTCGGACGACGTCGGTGTCGATGGCCCTGCCGCGGGTTTCGCTTCGGACTGGGGTCCGGTCGACGGCTGCGGCGCGCCGCCGGGCGCGGGTATCGGCGCCGTGGCGGCGCGCTGCGGCCCGCGGGCGATCGGCTGGGTCGCGTCGCCGAGGATCTGCGCCGTCATCGACTCCATCCGCACACTCTCGAGGCCGACCAGGACCGTCTGCAGCGGCGCCCGGAGCTGGACATGCAAGCGCGCGGGGGCGTCGGCGGACTCTTCGTCGGAGGCGCGCACCGCAGAGATCGTCGCGATGAGCACGACGACGCACGCAGCCACCGCGCCGCCCAGCCACCGCATGCTTCGATCGGGCTGCAGCCCCTGGGTCTGGGGCGGCCTCTCGCTCGAGAGATCGACGTCGAGGGCGCTCGAGTGCGACGGCAGATCCCCGCGCAGATCGCCGAACTCGAGGCCGCCCTCGGCGTCGGCATCGGGTGCAGCGTCGCGGGGTGTTCGGGGATCCATGGGCGGGCTCGAAGGGGCGAAGGGCTCGACGTGATCAGATCGGGACGACGTCGCGGCCGCACCCGGTTGGCGGACTCTAGCCCGGGGGATCGGAGTGTCAAGACAGGGTGTCGCCCCAGCACGCGATTGCGGCGCGGAACGTGATACGAATCCCCCATGGCGGCGGTGCCGACCGTGCGCCGAGTGTCCGCCATGTCACGTCGCCCACGCTGTGTTCACGCGTCCGCGATCGTCGCGTCACTCTGCGTCGCCCTCGCGACGCCGACGCGCGCGCAGGCCCAAGAGCCTACCGCGCCAGCGCCCAGCCCAGCCCCTGCAACACCGCCCGCGGCGGCCGAGCTCGGCGACGACGAGGTACTGCTGCGCGGCGGTGGATTCGTGCGCGGCACGGTGATCGAGGTCCTCCCCGATGTGCGCGCCGTGATCGTCGTCTCTGGTGTGCGCACCGAGATCCCATGGGACGACATCGTCGAGGTCCAGCGTGGCAGACACGCGACGGGCCCGGTGGTCACGCCCGCGGTGCCGACCGAGACGACCACTGCCTTCCCGTCGGATGCGGAAGCCGACGTGGGCCGCCCGCGAATCCACCTCGAGCCGACGCGACCCCGCCCGGTGACGCTATTCGAGATCGACAGTGAGATCATCGCGGGCGGCTACGGCACGTCGATGTACGGCATGAACTATCGCAGTGTCTGCGTGGCGCCGTGCGACGTGGTGGTCGACGGTTCACGCGGCCAGCAATTCTTCCTCGGCAGCGGCGACGGTGCGATGTGGACCGCGTCGCGCAAGTTCACCCTCGCCGACCAACAGGGGCCGCTGACGATCCGGGTCAAGCCGGGCAGTCGCGCGCTGCGGATCGTCGGCGCGATCGTCTTGGGCATCGGCATCGGCGGCACCGTCGGCGGCACGGTGCTGACGATCCAGAAGAACACGCGCACGCCCGGCCTCATCATGCTCGCCGTGTCGGTTCCCGCCCTCGTCGCGGGCATCCCTATGCTCGTGTTCGGCCGCACCCGCTACGAGCTCGGCGACCGCCTGCCCACGGGCGATCGCGGTCCTGCCGATGGGCCCTGAACGTGTGCATCCGCGGCAGGTAACCGCCGCCGGTGCACCGGCATACTTCGCGGCCGTGATCATGCCTCACCCCACCTCCCCTGTGCGCATTGCCCTCGCTCTCGCCCTCGCGACCCCGTCCCTCATCGTCTGCGGCGACTCGGAGTCCGATGACACCGGCGCGCCGACCACGGGCGCCGAGGCAGGGGAGACCGCGGACACCGAGGACGACTCGCCCCAGAGCACCGCACCGGGCGACGCGTCGGCCGCATCGACCGACGGCGACGACTCCGGCTCCTCGTCAGACACCTCGGAAGATCCGAGCACGACGGACACGGCCACGACCGACGACGGCGCCGACACGTCGTCCGACACCGGCGCGCCCGTCGATCAGCTGCCGCCGCTGCCCGGCGACGCGCTGCTGCCGTGGCTGCAGGACAACCGCTACGCCGGCTGGGCCGCTGAGTCCGGCGTGCACCCATCTGCAGGCCCACACGGCGGCGGCGTGCGCACGTTCGTGAACGACGCGCTGTTCGATTCCCTCGCCGCGGGCGACGCGACGCACCCCGAGGGCGCCGCAGTGGTCAAGGAGTTGTACGACGGCGGCACGCTCGATGGCTGGGCCGTGATGCTCAAGGTGACGCCCGGGACCGGCGGCGCGAGCTGGTACTGGTACGAGATCATCGGCGCGTCGGTCGTCGCCGACGACACCGACGTCGGCCTCTGCGTGGGCTGCCACTCGTCGGCGACCGACCACGTGCGCACGCCGTTCCCCTTGCAGTGATCGGCGGACCTCGAGACGCGCGGGGAGCCAAGCGCCGCCACGTGTACCTTGGGCTGCCGTGCATCGCGGACCGGTGCAATCGAGCAGCGGTGGGGCTACCGTACGCCCCCCATGCCGATCGCCGTCACCGAGCGTATTCCCTCCGTCAAGTTCAAGTACCTCCAGGCCGACGGCCAGACCGCCGATCTCGACACCGCCGACGTGTTCGCCGGCAAGAAGATGATCCTCTTCGGTCTGCCCGGCGCCTTCACCCCCACCTGTCACAACCAGCACGTGCCAAGCTACGTCGCGCGTGCCGACGAGCTGCGGGCCAAGGGCATCGACGGCGTGGTGTGCATGACGATCGCCGATCATTGGCTCATGCGCGCCTGGGCCGACTCGCTCGGCACCGGCGACAAGGTGATGATGCTCGGCGACGGCAACGGCGAGCTCACCCGCGCGCTGGGCGTGGAGCTCGATCTCACGGCCGCCAAGATGGGCGTGCGCACCCGCCGCTTCGTGGCCGTGGTCAACGATGGCGTCATCGAGTCGATCGACCTCGAGCCGGCGGGCGGCATCGACGTCACCGGCGCCGAGGCGTGCCTGGCCCGGCTGTAGACCCGTGCCCGTTGCGCGCCTCAAGACCGGTGCTGTCGCATCCGCGTCGCGAGATCCAGCAGCTCCTCGGTGCCCACGATGTACGAGGTCCCGCAGTAGCTGCAGCGCACGTCCGTCTCGCCGGGCTCGCCGGCGAGCGCCTCGAGGTCGTCGGCGCCGAGCGTCGACAGCACGGCGAACACTCGGTTCGGTCCGCAGTTGCACTGGAAACGCAGCGGCGACTCGCCCAGCGCCTCGAACTCGTCGCCGCCCAGGGCGAACCCCATGAGTTCCTCGGGCGTCCGCTCGTGCACCAGCAAGGTCGCGAACCCTTCGCCGTGGTGAAGGGTCTCGCGCACCGGCTGCATGACGGTGGGCGGCGCACCGGGGAAGCTCTGGCACAGCACACCCGCGGCGCGTACGACCTCGCCCGCGCCATCCAGGATCACCTCGCACGCGAGCGCCGACGGCAGCTGCTCGCTGTCTTCGAGGTAGCGCTCGAGGTCGCGATCGATCTCGCCGCTGCGGACCTCGACCACGCCTTGGTACTGCTGCTCCAGACGGATGTCGCGGGTGACGACGAGCCGACCGCTGCGCCCGACCCACTCGCCCAGCGCGACCCGCATCTCGCCGGCCGGGGGCAAGCTCGCCGCGTCGAGCCGACGCTGGAGGCAGCCGCGCACATCGCCGCCACCGAACGCGTCGACGAGCAGGCGGCCGATCGGCCCGTCGCCCTCGAAGGCGATGCGCACCCGCTCCTCGTCGCTCTTGGTCAGGGTCGCCATCAAACAACCGGCCGTCAGCGCCCGACCGAGCGCGACTGCCTCGACGCCGCGCATGCCGTGGCGCGCGCAACCTTCTCGCACGAGATCGGTGGTCACCGCCGTCACCACGCGCAGCGTGTGATCGACGTCGATGCCGCGCAGGAGCCGGTCCATCCGCCGAACATAGCAGCTCGGAGTCGGCGCGGCGAAGCCTGCGAGCCGCGAGGGTGCGCCGGGTGCACGACGGTTCGGGCGGCTCGACCGACCGCGGCAGCCGCCGTCAGCGCGCCGAGAGCATCATCAGTTCGACGTCGACGCTGACGACCTCGTCCTTGGGCAGCCGCCGCAGCGACACGCGGACCTTGTCGCCGGCGTTCTTGTCCTCGAGCGCACCATAGAGCTCGTCGAAGTTGCGGATGCGCTCGTCGTCGATGCCGACGATCACGTCGAGCGTGAGCCCGTCCGGGCCCTCGCTGATCGGGCGCATGCCGGCCTTCTCGGCTGGCGATCCCGGGGACACGGTGCGGACGATCACGCCCTCGATGCCGATGCGGCGGGTCATGTCGTCTTCGACGAACGAGATGCCGAGGCCGACGCGCTCGGGCCCGCCGGTGCGGATGATCTGCGGGACGACCCGCTCGATCGTGTTCACCGGCACCGCGAAACCGATGCCCGCGGCGCTGCCGCTGGTGCTGAAGATCATCGTGTTCATGCCGATGAGCTGGCCGCGCGAGTCGAGCAGCGGCCCGCCGGAGTTGCCGGGGTTGATGGCGGCGTCGGTCTGCACCAGGCCGCGGATCGTGACCTCGCCGATGCCCCGCACCTCGCGCCCGAGCGCCGAGATCACGCCGACGGTGAGGGAGTGATCGAGCCCGAACGGGTTGCCGATGGCGACCGCCTTCTGGCCGACGACGAGCGAGTAGCCCTTGTCCGGCCGCCGCACCGGCACCAGCGGCGCACCGGTCGCCGCGATCTTCAGCACCGCGATGTCGCGGAACGGGTCGTGGCCGACGATGGTCGCGTCGTACGTCTTCTGGTCGTACATCGTGACCGACAGCGACGTCGGCTTGATGCCGCGTTGGCAGTCGCGCAGCGCGACATGACAGTTGGTGACGACGTGGCCGTCGCTGTCCCACACGAAGCCGGTGCCGTTGCCCGCCGGCATCTCCTGCTCGCGCATGCTGAAGCGATCGACGACGACCTGCTTCTGCGTGACGAACACGGTGGCCGGCGCCGCGGCCTCGAACACGTTGATGGTGTTGTCCTCGTCCTGGATGCGGCCCTCGGCGGTGACGGGCGGGACCGCTGGCGTGGTGCCGGTCGCCGGATCGATGGTGGGCGCGAGCGTGGGCGCGAACGTGGGCGCGAGCGTGGCGTCGGTCTTCTTGTCGGGCGACCCGGCTGCGGTGGGTGCCACGCCGACGGCCGCCGCTTTGGCCTCGGGTGGCGCGAGGGCTGCGGCTGCGGCATCGGCCGTGGGCCTGGGCTTGGTGAGCTCGGGTTTTGACTCCAGCAACGCATCGCAGCCATGCGCTGCGGTGGTGAGCACGGCGAGCAGGCACAGGAATCCCCAGCCACTGAGGCGAGCGCGCATCATGGCCGCGGAGCTTAGCAACACCGCCCCCTCGCGGCACGCCGAGCCAGGCCCGCGCGCCCAGCGAGTGCACAACCCGCGGGCGGAGGGCGCCGCCCCCGTCGCCGCCGTGCTATAGCTGGGCGCGGCGATGGCAAACGCGACCCTGGGCCCATGCCCCCATTGTGGCCAGCAGCATGCCGATGATGTGCTGCTGTGTCCCAACACCGAGCGGCTGATCCCGCTCGAAGGCCGCATCCTCGACGGCAAGTTCCGCTTCGTGAAGATGCTGGGCGAAGGCGGCATGGGCGCGGTGTGGCGCGCCGAGAACGTGCTCGTGCGCAAGCACGTGGCCATCAAGCTGATGCACGTGCAGTTCTCGCGCGACGAGGGCGTGCTCGCGCGCTTCCGCAACGAGGCGACGGCGGCGGGCCGCATCGGCAGCAAGCACATCTGCGACATCTTGGATCTCGGCCGCAGCCAGCTCGGTCCCTACATCGTGATGGAGATGCTGGTGGGGTCGGATCTCGCCGACTTCATCGTCAAGCGCCAAGGCCGGGTCGATCCCGGGGTCACGGTGATGATCATCCGCCAGGCGCTCATCGGTCTGGCGGCGGCGCACGGCAAGGGGATCGTCCACCGCGACCTCAAGCCCGAGAACATCTTCTTGCACGAGCCCGAGCCCGGGCGGCTGCTGGTCAAGCTGATGGACTTTGGCATCTCGAAGTTCACCGAGGGCGAGAACGCCGGCAAGACCGGCATGGGCGTGTTGATGGGCACGCCCGAGTACATGTCGCCCGAGCAGACCGAAGGCGCCGCGCAGGTCGATGCGCGCACCGACATCTGGGCGATGGGCGTGATCCTCTATTGGGCGCTCGCCGGTCGGAACCCGTTCGTGGGTCAGACCTTGGCGGCGACGTTGATGAACGTCGCGGCACGCGAGCCGCCGCCGCTCGATCAGCTCGCGCCCCATGTGCCCCCGGGTTTGGTGCAGGTCGTGGCGCGGTGCATCCGCAAGCGCCCCGAGGAGCGCTACACCACCGCACAGGAGCTCTACGAGGCGTTGGGTCCGTTCGAGAACCTCACGGGCTCGCCGTGGATGCCCGCGAGCTCGACTGCGATGAGTCCCGGTGCGCCGACTCCGGCACCGACGCCCGCGATGTCGCCTTCGGCGGTGGGGGCCACCGTGGTTGGCGGGCCTTCGCAGGTCGGGGCGACGGCGATCTCCAACGGTCCGCCCCCGATGGGTGCGGGGTCGATGGGTGCGGGGTCGATGGGTGCGCCGCAGATGGGTGCGCCGCAGATGGGTGCGCCGCCCATGGGTGCGCCGCCCATGGGTGCGCCGCCCATGGGTGCGCCGCCCATGGGTGCGCCGCCCATGGCCGGCAGCGCGCCGACCTTCGGCACGCAGGGCACGCCGGCCGCGACCAGTCCGACCTGGTCGTCCGAGCTGCCCTCTGCCGGCCCCTCGGCGCCGACCATCGGCAGCTTCGGCACGTTCGACGGCGTCGGCGACGATCGGCGTCCCGATCGCAACATCGGTGGCGGCGGCGGCAAGGGCCTGTTGCTCGGCGTCCTGGCCGTCGCGGTGCTCGGCGCTGCCGGCGCCGGCTGGATGATGATGCGCAAGCCAGACGCACCGGTCGCGAAGGACGACGCGGTGGTGGTCGCCGGTGACGGCAAGGCCGAGGGCGACGCGGAGGCCGAGGGCGACGCGAAGGCCGAGGGCGACGATCCAGTGGGTGCCGAGGCGGGCAACACGACGCTCACCAAGGATAGCGGCGGTGCCGCCGATGCGTCGGCCGGTACGCCGAATCCCACGCCGGATCCGACGCCCGATCCGACGCCCGATCCGACGCCCGATCCCACACCGGATCCCACGCCCGATCCGACACCCGATCCGAAACCAGATCCGAAACCCGATCCGAAACCCGATCCGAAACCAGATCCGAAACCAGATCCGAAACCGAACCCGAAGCCCAAGCCCAAGCCCGACGCGAGCAAGATGACCACCGTCGGTAGCCTGTACGTCGCCAAGCCGGTGGCGCGCGTACCCACCTTCGCGGCGGCCACGGCGAACTGTGCCAGCAAGTCGAAGTCGAGCTACGGCAACGTGAAGGGTTGGCGCCTGATCAAACCTGCCGAAGCCTCGGCCGTCGCGCGCAGTGACAAGGCCTGGGTCGGGGACAAGCAGATCTGGAGCGGCACGCGGGCGGTGCCGCTGCTCGGCGCGGGCGCCAGCTACGCGGCGTACTGCGTCGTCAAGAAGTAGCGACCACCGCGCCGCCCGCTTCGGGCGCGTTGCTGGCCCCGCGGATTCCACCGCCGCCCAGGCCGTGTGCTAGCGTCCCCGGGCGAGCCCAGCTCGCGGAGGCTTTGCCATGCGTCGTCTTGCCCTGCTCATCTCCCCGTACGCGCTGATCTCCCCGTGCGCCCTGCTCCTCGCCGCATGTCCCAGTGATGCTGACGGCACGGGCGAGGGCTCCACCGGCACCGATCCCACCACCGCCACCACCACGTCGACGACGGCGCCGGATCCCGACACCACGGGGACCACCCCGATGACGATGACCACCGACGTCGACACGACCGCGGCGGACTCGAGCACCACGCAGGGCGACACCGACACCGGCCCCACGCCCGAATGCCCCTACCCCGCCGTGGACGGGATGCCCGACATCGGCCTCGAGCTCGTCGCCAACGGGTTCGTCAAGCCGGTGATCGCGGTCGGCGATCCGCAGCAACCCGATCGGCTGTTCGTCGCCGACCAGACGGGCTTCGTGAAGATCCTCGAGCCGGGCATGACCACCGCCCCCGCGGATTCGCTGCTCGAGGTCGCGTCGGTCGGCGCCGGCGACCCCTTCATCAGCGACGAGCGCGGTCTGCTGGGGTTCGCGCTGCATCCCGACTTCCCCGACGACCCGCGCGTGTACATCGCGTGGAACCCGGCGGGCGGGCCCCTCGTCACGCGCGTGACCGAGTTCACCCTCGCCGACGGCGACCCGAACCATGTCGATCCGGGGAGCGAGCGCACCGTCATCGAGGCCGCGCAACCGGCCGGCAACCACAACGGTGGCATGATCGCGTTCGGGCCCGACGGGCTGCTGTACTTCGGCCTCGGCGACGGCGGCGGTTCCGACGATACCTACAACAACGGCCGCAATCGCGCGACGCTGCTCGCCAAGATCCTGCGCATCGATCCCAACCCGTCCGGCGACAACCCGTACACCGTGCCCGCGGACAACCCGTTCGTGGGCGACGAGGCGTTCGCGCCCGAGACCTACGCATGGGGCTTCCGCAACCCGTGGCGGTTCTCGTTCGACGTCCAAGACGGCACGCTGTACGTCGGCGATGTCGGTCAAGATCTCTACGAGGAGATCGACGTGGTCGTCGCCGGCGGCGACTACGGCTGGAGCGACATGGAGGGCTTCCACTGCTTCCAGGGCGCCCAGTGCGAGGTCGTCGATACCCCCAACGCCGTCAACACCGACGGCATCACCATGCCGATGTTCGAGTACCCCCACGGGGCGACGTGCTCGATCGTCGGCGGCGGCGTCTATCGCTCGTGCGAGGTCCCCGCGTGGCAGGGCCTGTACCTGTACGGCGACACCTGCTCGCGGGAGATCTTCGCGCTCGCGTGGGACGGCGCCGACGTCCAGGATTTCGGGGCGTTGCTGCAGACCGACGGGCTCATCCTCGGCAACGGCTGGAACGCCTGGGGCGACGTCTACATGACCGTCGCCGACGGCGTGTACGGTGGGCCCTCGAGCGACGGATTGATCTACCGCGTCGCGCCGATCTGAGCCCCGCCGCTCGGTCGCGGTCGCCGGCGTGCCCCCTGCCCCGGTGCCATGGACAGCCGTCCAGGGCACCGTCGCATCCCGCTGCAACCCGTGGCTTCGCGGTGCCGATCCGCCGGCCTCGTGCAGTCCCAGCTGCCATGCGCCGCGATCACCCGCCGTCGGCGGACACGCTGCAGATCGAGCCCGCCGCCACCGACGGCGACTGCATGTACAACGGCCGCAGCTTCGGCGGCACGATCCCGTCGGCTTCGTGGCCAGCGGCGACGCCGTGGTCCGATTCCGCGTCACCTCGGCCGGCGCCGTCGACGACGCGTGAGCGGCAGCTCAGCGCAGCGGCACCGCGGTCAGTTCGGGCCATGGGCGCTGGGGCGGGCGCGCCGCTCGAGACAGCCGGCCACCGCACCGTGACGTCAGCACGCGCGCATCCGCGCCCGATCGATGTAGTACCATCGCGACTTCGGAGGTCGTGTACATGTCCTATCGGTCGAAGATCCTTGCGTGTCTGGTGCTCGGCGTCGGCTGCTTCAATCCCGAGTCGCCGCCCGCCGGTGAGAACGAGACGAGCTCCGCGAGCGAGAGCACCGCGAGCGGCACTCTCGAGTCCACCGCCAGCGTGACGATGGGCCCAGAGACGTCGACATCACCGATGACGACCACCGACACCAGCGAGACTTCGGGCCCTGAGAGCTGTGGCGGCGGCGCGGGCCTGTGCGTCGCGATTCCCGACCAGTGGGCCGGACCCGTCGCGGTCGCGGAAGCGAATCCCGGCGTCACGCCCGATTGCGCGGGCCTCGAGGAGACCGTCACCGCGAGCGCGAGCCTCGATGCACCGACGGCGACCTGCGCATGCGAGTGTGACGCAGCCGAGGGCGCGAGCTGTGCGGACGCACTCCTCGCCGCGTACGGTGAGGATGCCGCCTGCGGGTCGGACACCGTCTTCACACAGGTCATCGACATGGGGCCCGGCGATCCCTGCAACTTCATGCCCAGCGGCGGGAGCACCGGCGAGCCCCCGGTGATGGCCGCGAGCCACTGGACGCTCGCCACCACCTCCACCGGCGGCACGTGCTCGCCGCAGCCGACCGTCGACATTCCGCCCGCGTCGTACCTCCGCACGGTCAGCGGCTGCGCCGCGAACGAGCTCGAGATGGCATGCGACGGCGACACCTCGTGCTTCGAGGCGCCCGGCGACCCGTTCGCCGCGGGGCTTTGCGTGTGGCGTTCCGGCGCACACGAATGTCCGGCTGGCGACTTCGCCGTGCGCAGCGTCCACAACCGCGGCGCGCTCGTCGACGAGCGCGCGTGTTCCGAGTGTTCCTGCGGCGACGCGAGCGGTAGCTGCCCGACGAGCGAGGCGCAGCTCTACGATGGCTACTATTGCAACGGCACCGGGATCCCGATCGGCACGGCGTGCACCGAAGCATGCGTCGTCGCGGGCTGCGAGACCTACGCGGTCAGCTCGACGCTGACGATCGGAGCGGCAGAAGCGACGTGCCCACCAACCGGAGGCGAGCTCACGGGCGAGCTGGTCGAGCAAGATCCGGTCACCTTCTGCTGCACGGCGTGACGCGCATTCCGTGTGTCACCTGGTGCGCTGCATGATGCTGATGCGATCACGCCCGATGGTCCCCGCGGTCGACAGCGCGGTCTGCTAGATTCCGCCCATGCCCGAGCTGGCCAAGCTCCTGATGATCACGCCGTTCGGCGCGGACGTCGCCGACCTCGCCCAGGCGCAGCAGCTCCTGCTGCTCAAGGGCTGCGTCCTTTGTCAGATCACGCGTGATCTCGAGAATGACAGCGTGCGCACCAAGCCCGAGTGGAGGACGTGCAAGGAGGAGCTCGGCACTCCGGTCGAGGTCATCACGATCGATCGGGTGCCACCCGAGATGCTCCAACTCATCGGGCAGCCTCCTGTCGTGTGCGCCGTGCTCTCGGACGGCTCGATCCTGCCGCTTCTCGACGAAGCAGCGCTGGCCAGGTGTCGCGGCAGCGTCAGCGACTTCCGCGGGCGACTGCTCTATCGGCTCGCGGCCGTCGGTCTGACGCTCGGCTCACGGGCATGACGCAGCCCACCCGCGCCGCGGTCAGTTCGGGCCGTAGGCGCTGGGGCGGGCGAGCCGCTCGAGACAGTTCTCGACGAATTCGGTCGGCGGGAAGAAGCGCACCCCGTCCTCGTCGACCTCGGTGGGCAGCGCCATCAACGTGCCGCCTTGCCACCAGTAC
>JBBQJI010000003.1:0-245766 GCA_038325765.1 Nannocystales bacterium | reverse complement strand
GCTACGGTCCTGAATCCCTCACGCCCGAGATAAATCGCCAACAGCTCTGACGTCTTGCGATCGTCTTCAACGATGAGGATCGGCTCGTCTAACTGCAGTGGATTCATTTGTCGCGTTCAGCGATAGTTGTATTGGGTCGCATCGCATCCCGCTCTCGAAGCATGCCAGCGTCGTCGACGCTTGGCTTCCATGGGTAAAAATTACCTCTGCTGTGTAGCTCGTACGCGCATATCTGGCCAGTGCGGACGTGTTTAGCGGCCGACGCTGCCGCTTTTCCAAGCTAAGCAATCCCCGTACCGATCGCCGACGCGAGCCATTGTCCGGCTGTTCGACCGCGCTGCGGCGCGGCGCATTGATTGCTCCTCGCTCATGCGCTCGCCGTTAACGGCCAACGAGACAACAGCTTATAGCGCGCACCAGAGGCATCGAGCTCCGACTTGACAAGACAGAACGCATCGACATGCCACGCCAGCGACGGCGCGAGCGGACGCCGCACCGCAGTAGAGATACGGCGCGCGAGCGTTACATGAACAGCCAGGGGCCGCTCATCCGGCGTGATTCCGTTGGCGCGCAGCGCGCGGCCGATCGCCTCGTGCAGCAAGACGAGCTGTAGCGGCACGCTCCGCACGCCGGCCCAGGCGACATTGCTCTTGCGCCACGAATCCACCCGGTCGAAAACGAGGTCGAACACCGGCACCGAAATCTGCGCTGCGGCGACGCTGAGCTCGCGCGCGACACTCGCGGGGCGGTCTCCGAGAAAGCCAAGAGTCAGGTGGATGTTGCCGGGAGGCGCTGCGCGACCACCGGACTCGGCGCCTACCTTTCGCGCAATAAGCGCGAGCGCGTCAGAGACGGGTGCATCCGGCCAGAGCGCAAAAAACAGGCGCTGCGTCGCTTCGCTCATCCCACACTATAAATCGGCGGCGCTCGTTGAAATCGCCGGCGCCGGGTGTTGCGCGCCGGGTGTTGCGCGCCGCGCGCCGCGCGCCGCGCGCCGCGGGTCGCGGGTCGCGGGTCGCGGGTCGCAAAAGCAAAAAGGCCGGCGCCCGAAAGGACGACACGGCCGCTCCTTGGTGTGTCGCGCGTTACGCGTTGGCGACCGAGAGCTCGGCTTTCGGGTTGTCGAAGAATTGCTCGTCTTCGGTCGATCCCTTGAGCGCGGTGGTCGAGGATCCGGCACCCTGGATGGTCTGCGTCACGGCGTCGAAGTAGCTGGTGCCGACTTCGCGCTGATGTTTGATCGCGGTGAAGCCCTTCTCGACTGCCGCAAACTCCGCTTCCTGGAGCTCGACGAACGCAGTCATCTGGCTGCGGGCGTAGCCGTGCGCCAGATTGAACATGCTGTAGTTGAGGCTGTGGAAGCCGGCCAGGGTGATGAACTGGAACTTGTAGCCCATGGCGCCGAGCTCGCGCTGGAATTTCGCCACCGTCGCGTCGTCGAGGTTCTTCTTCCAGTTGAACGACGGCGAGCAGTTGTACGCCAGCAGCTTGTTCGGGAACTCGGCGCGGATGCCCTCGGCGAAGCGCTTGGCCTCTTCGAGATCGGGCGTCGAGGTCTCGCACCACAGCAGATCGGAATACGGCGCGTAGGCCAGCCCGCGGGCGATGGCCATGTCGACGCCACCTTTGATCTGATAGAAACCCTCGGGAGTGCGCTCGCCGGTGACGAACGTCCGGTCACGATCATCGATGTCGGTGGTGAGTAGGCGGGCGCTGTCGGCGTCGGTGCGGGCGATGATGATGGTCGGCGTGCCCTCGACGTCGGCGGCCAGGCGCGCCGCGACCAGCGAGCGGATGAACTGGCTGCCGGGCAGCAGCACCTTGCCGCCGAGGTGACCGCACTTCTTCTCCGACGACAGCTGATCCTCGAAGTGCACCGCGGCCGCGCCGGCGTCGATCATGCCCTTCATGATCTCGAACGCGTTGAGCGGTCCGCCGAACCCGGCCTCGGCGTCGGCGACGATCGGCGCGAACCAGTGGCGCTTGACGCCGCCCTCGCTGCTCTCGATCTGATCGGCGCGCTGCAGCGCGGCGTTGATGCGCCGCACCAGCTGGGGCACGCTGTTGGCCGGGTACAGGCTCTGGTCGGGATACGTGTTGCCGGCGAGGTTGGCGTCGGCCGCGACCTGCCAGCCGCTCACGTAGATCGCATGCAGACCGGCGCGGACCTGCTGCACCGCCTGGTTGCCGGTGAGCGCACCCAGGCCGTGGACGTAGGGCTCGGTGTGGATGAGGTCCCACAGCCGCTCGGCGCCCAGCCGGGCCAACGTGTGCTCGACCACGACGCTGCCGCGCAGACGCAGGACATCGTCGGTGGTGTACGGCCGCGTGATGCCGTTCCAGCGGGCGTCGGTGAAGGTGAGCGAGGAGTCGGTCTTGGCGTGGGTCATGGCGTGTCTCGAAGCGGGGCGGCCGGGCCGGTGATCTCGGCGTCAGAGGGTGACGATGTGCTCGTAGGCGGGCAGGGTCAGGAAGTCGACCAGGGTGTCGGCGGTGGCGACGGACTCGAACAGCGTGCGGGCGAGCGTGAAGCGGCCGCCCTCGAAGCGGTCGGGCCCGAGCGCGGCGCGGAGGCTGGCCATCTCGTCGTCGACGATCGCGCGCACGCGACGGGCGTCGAGCGGGGCGCCGTCGATGGTGGCGCCGTGGTGCAGCCACTGCCACACCTGCGTCCGCGAAATCTCTGCGGTCGCCGCGTCTTCCATCAGATCGTACAGCGGCACACAACCGTTGCCGCCGAGCCACGCCTCGAGGTACTGCACCCCGACGCGGATGTTGTGGCGCAGGCCCGCCTCGGTGCGGCGGCCCTGGGGCACGGCGAGCAGCGCTGCTGCGTCGGCTACCACGTCGTCACGGCGCGGCGCGATCTGGTTGGGACCGGGCATGTGCGCGTCGAAGATGTCGCGGGCCAGGGCGATGAGCCCCGGGTGGGCGACCCACGTGCCATCGTGGCCGGCCTCGACCTCGCGCAGCTTGTCCTGGCGGACCTTCGCCATCGCCGCGTCGTTGCGAACCACATCGTCCTTGATGGGGATCTGCGCCGCCATGCCGCCCATCGCATGGATGCCGCGCGCGTGGCAGGTGCGGATCACCAAGCCCGCGTAGGCGGCCATGTTGGGCTGGGTCATCGTGACCTCGCTGCGATCGGGCAGCAACGCCTTGGGGTCGGCGCGCAGGGTCTTGATGAACGAGAAGATGTAGTCCCAGCGTCCGCAGTTGAGCCCGGCGCTGTGGGTCCGCAACTCCCAGAGGATCTCGTCCATCTCGAACGCCGCCGGCAAGGTCTCGACGAGCACCGTGGCACGGACGGTGCCGCGCGGGATCCCCAAGGTGTCCTGCGCCCAGTCGAACACCTCGTTGTACCAGCGCGCCTCGAGGTGGCTCTGCAACTTGGGCAGGTAGAAGTACGGGCCGGTGCCGCGCGCGATGAGCTCTGTGGCGTTGTGGAAGAAGTACAGGCCGAAGTCGACGAGGCAGCCCGGCGCCGGGCTGCCGTCGACCTCGAGGTGGCGCTCGGGCAGGTGCAGACCGCGGGGCCGCACGAACAGCGTCGCGCGCTCGGCCGCGTCGCGCAGCGCATAGTGCTTGCCGCGGGCCACGTCGTCGAACGTCAGCGCGCCGCGGACGGCCGCGTGCAGGTTCACCTGGCCGGCCATCATGTTGGCCCACGTCGGCGCGCTCGAGTCCTCGAAGTCGGCCATGAACACGTTGGCCCCCGAGTTGAGCGCGTTGATGATCATCTTTTTCGCGTCGACGGGGCCGGTGATCTCGACCCGGCGATCGCGGAGGTCGTCGGGGATCGGGGCGACGGTCCATGGCGATCGGCGGAGCTCCGCGGTCTCGGACAGGAATCCGGGCCGGAGCCCGGCGTCGTACGCCGCCTGGGCCTCGACGCGCCGATCGAGCAGCGCGTGCAGGCCGGGGCGGAACCGACGGACGAGCGCGCCGAGGAACGCGAGTGCCGCCGGCGTCAGGACGCTCGCGTACTCGGGGGTGGGGCCGAGGGCGCGCGCGGGCGTGGGGTCGGGTGTCGATGCGCTGGTCAATGCGTCCTCGGGGGCCTCGCGGCGGCAAATTATTTTCCCAAGATCCGCGTAGGGCAACGAAAAAAGCCCCTTACCGCCCAGAAAGCTTGTAAACGCCGCGCCGTCTCAGTTCCGTAAATTTGTAAAAGATGTAAAAGTCGAGCCAATGCCGAGGGCGGTCCAGTTCGGGGCCAAGGTGCGCCGGCTTCGCCAGCGCCGCAAGCTGTCGCAGGTCGAGCTCGCGCGGCTGCTGTCCATCTCGCCCTCGTACATGAACCTGATCGAGCACGATCAGCGGCCGCTCACGGCGCCGCTGTTGCTCGAGCTCGCCCGCGTGCTCGCCGTGGATCTGGGCGAGTTCACCGGCGGCGCCACCGGGGCGGTCCACGGCGACCTCGTCGAGGCCCTCAGCGATCCGCTGTTCGAGGAGCAGGGGGTGACGGCGCGCGACGTGGACGAGCTGTGCACGCAGTCGCCCGCGCTCGCCCGCGCGATGCTGCGGCTGTACCAGGCGTTCCGCGAGGCCCGCGGATCTGCCGACACGCTGGCGTCGCAGATCTACGACGACCAGCAGATCCCCTCCGAGCGATCGCGGATGCCGTCCGAGGAGGTGAGCGACTTCCTGCAACGGCGTGGCAACTACTTCGAGGCGCTCGAGGACGCAGCACAGCGGCTGCGCGCCGACGCGGGCATCGACCCTCACGATCCGCAGCGCGGGTTGGTGCGGCATCTGACCGAGCGGCTCGGCGTCGAGGTCCGCATAGGCCGGCAAGGCCACAAAGAGGGCGTGCTCCGCCGCTACGAGGCCGAGGCCCGCCGCCTGCATCTGTCGGAGTTGATGCCGCAGTCGTCGCGGGGCTTCCAGCTCGCGGTGCAGATCGCCCTGATGCAGGAGCGCGCGCTGCTGGATCGACTCGCCGCCGAGGCCGAGCTCGTCGACGCGGCGTCTTCGGCCCTTGGCCGGGTGGTGCTCGCCAACTACTTCGCAGCGGCCGTGATGATGCCGTACGCGACCTTCCTCGAGTGCGCACGCGCCGAGCGCTACGACATCGAGCTGTTGCAGCATCGGTTCGGCGCCAGCTTCGAGCAGGTCTGCCATCGGCTCACCACGCTGCGGCGTCCGGGGGCCGAGGGTGTGCCGCTGCACATGATCCGGGTCGACCTCGCCGGCAACATCTCGAAGCGGTTCTCGGCCTCGGGCATCCGCTTCGCGCGGTTCTCCGGCGCGTGCCCGCGGTGGAACGTCTTCACCGCCTTCATGTCGCCCGGCGTGATCCGGGTGCAGGTGTCGGTGATGCCCGATGGCGTACCGTTCTTCTGTCTGTCGCGCACGGTGCCCAAGGGCCGCGGTGGCTACACGGCGCCCCACACCTTACATGCGATCGGTCTCGGCTGTCCGCTGGAGCACGCGCCCCAGCTCGTCTACTCCGACGGCGTCGATCTCGAGACCCGAGACGGGGCCGTGCCCGTCGGTGTGACCTGCCGGCTGTGCGAGCGCCGTGACTGCGAGCAGCGGGCGTTCCCGTCGATTCGCGCCGGGATGGCCGTCGACGAGGACGTCCGCGGGCCCTCGGTCTACGCGCCCCGTGGCCTCGAGAGCTGAGCGCCACCATCGAGCGAGACCGTCGAAAGCCCGCCGCGATCGATTGGAACGACGGCGTGCTACAAACGTCGACGCTCCGTGGCCCCGCCCTCGCTCTCCACCGCGCTCGCGCGCATCGTCGCAGTGCTCGCCTTCGCCGCGGCCGCAGGGACGGTCGGCTGCGACAAGAACTACCCGAGTTGCAAGAAAGACAAGCACTGCAACGAGGCGCTCGCCGAGACCTGCGTCGACGGCACGTGCCAGGGTTGTGCGGTCGATGCCGACTGCGCCGGCAAGGCGCCGCCGGGCCAACCGAACCTCGTGTGCCGGGAGTTCCGCTGTCAGAACGCCGATGCGGCCGCGCTGCAGGGCGCCGCGGGCGGGGGTGAAGAGGGCGAGCCCTGTGCGGCCCGCAGCGATTGTCTCGGCGGCCTCGCATGCATCGCCGGCGTGTGTGGCCTGTGCACCGGCGACGGCGACTGCGGCGGGGTGCCGTGCAACCTCGACTCTGGCCGCTGCAGCCCGACCAACTCGTGCGCCACCGACGAGCAGTGCGCCATGGACGAGATCTGCGACGGCGGGATGTGCATCTTCTCGGGCGATCTCGGCGACGACGACGGTGGTCCGTGCGGTCTGTCGGCGGTGTACTTCGCGTTCGACAGCGAGGTGCTCACGCCCACGACCAAGGAGGATCTCGACGGCATCGCGTCGTGCATGGCCGAGGCCTCGGGCGGGCAGGGCAAGCTCGTCTATCTCGAGGCCCACGCCGACAACCGCGGCACCGAGGAGTACAACATCTTGCTGACCGAGCGCCGCGGCACCTCCGTGAAGTCGTACCTCGCCGAGAAGGGCGTCACGGCCGATGCGATGCAGGTGATCGCGAAGGGGAGCCTCGAGGCCATCGGCGCCGACGAGTCCACGCGCAGCAAGGAGCGGCGCGTGCAGTTCATCTGGCCGTGACGCTCGAAGCGCAGCGGCGCGCGGGATCGCCCGCCGGCCACCCCGTGCGCGGCGGAGGGAACCGATCGGGCCCTCGGCGCACTTGAACGAGGTCGGATCTACATGTCGGAATGTACCGTGACCCGCAGCCAGCCCCAGCTCCACCGCCGTGCCCGCGCCCTCGTCGCCTGGGGCCTCGTCTGGGCGGCGTCGGGCTGCGGCGCCGAGGGCGGTGGACGTGAGGGCGGCGGCTCCGGGGCCGGAGGCAAGGGCGACAACCTCGGCGAGACCGACGGCGAGTCCACCGGCGCCGACGACGGCGGCGTGACCGCCGATCACCGCGCCGAGGTGCTGCACTGCGACATGCTCGCCTCTCGCCTTCGCGAGCACACCAGCCTCGCGCGCGTCGACGCAATCGTGGCCCTCGAGCGCGAGCGCAACGATTGCCTCGTCAGCGCCAACGACGGCGCGGTGGTGGTGGTGGAATCGGTGCTGACCGCCGCAGGCGATCCGTACGCGGGGGGTGGCCTGGCGGCGTGGAAGGACCATCGCAACGCCGCGCTCGTCGCCTGCAACGCCATGGTCGAGGCCCACGTCGACGCCGCCAGCGATGCGCGCCGCAGCGTCGCCGCCACCTGCGTCGGCGACTTCGAGGCCCAGCTCGGCGCCATCTTGGACGCCCACGTCGACTTCGGCGCGGTGCCCCATGCGATCCCGGCCGCGCGGGATCGCTACGACGACTGCTACCTCGCCCACGACGACGAGCTCGCGAACGCGCCGGGCGTCGACGCGATCCTCGAGGCCGCGGCCGCAGACACGACGTTGGCTGCGTGCATCCGCGACGTGCACGACGGCGTGGTGGGCGAGCTCGCCGCAAGGGTCGTCGCGAGCTTCCCCGGGCGCGACGTCGAAGCGGTGGAGTCGGAGCTCCGCGGCGCCGCCGCGGCGTTGCGGAGCGCCCGGGAGCAGGTCTGCGAGATCGCGGTCCGCGCCGGCCCCGATCGGGCGGCGGGGGGATTCGTCGCCACCGCGGCCGAGTGCGCCGTCGATGCCGCGATCCTCGCTGGGGCCGCGTTCGATCTCGTCGCGCCGGGCGTCGTGCCGGGCGGCCCGGGCGAGGGCGGCACCGGGACAACCGACGACGGTGGCAGCGGCGACACCACCGGGTGATGGTCGCGCCGCCGCGGTGGGTTCGATCAGTCGGCGAGCAGCGCCCGCAGCTCGGTGAGCGCGAGGTCCTTCTCGACGACCTTGGTCTTCTGCACTGCGCTGCGCAGCACGGTCTCCCACTGCTTCTCGGGCAGGTCGGCCTTCATCGTGAGCAGCAGCCCGAAGACGTCATCGTCGTCGCGGGCGTTGTAGATCTGCTGCTCGTCGTACTGAAACAGCGCGAGCAGGTTGCGGACGTACTCGCTGACGGTCAGGCCGCCGGGGGGAAGCGCGTCCAGGACCGCGGCCGGATCGGCGACGCCGTCGGTGGCGAGGCGCTCCGGGAGCTTGGCGTGCTTTTCACGGCGCTTGAGCTCGCGCTCGATGCGTTCCTGGTCCGTGCGTTTCATGGGGTTCTCCGGCAGGGGATCGACTCGGAACACCGTTGGCGCCCTCGCGGGGCGCCAAATCGCCGATCACCGGTGCGCGCGGCGGTTGGTAGCACGAACGCGGGCGCCTGCCCAACCCCCCGCGTGCCGACGCCGCGGGACGCCGGCCGCGGCGTTGTGCACGGGTCGCTGGGCCGCCTACGCGCCGCTGGATCCGGCGCGGGGCCGCCGCGCACCTCTCGGCGTGAGTGGCCTCGCGAGGCCCTGGGGCCCGCTCACTCGTCAGCGTAGACGGTGAAGTTCAAATAGGTCCGCATCTCGTCGCCGGACAGCGCGACGCCCTCGTTGGTGAACACCAGCGTGCTGTCCTCGATGTCGAGGGCCGAGAAGTTGAGCGTGTCGGCGAGTTGCGCGGCGAGGTCGGCGCGGAAACGGCGGATGAGATCCTGGTTCTCGTCGACCAGCTCCTTTTCCTGGAGGGCTGCGGCGCCGCTGCCCTCGCCGGCGACGGGCACCGCGTCGCCGGCGGTCACCGTGATCGCGCCGCTCGGTGCCACCGCCAGCGCAAGCGGCATGACCGCCTCGGCGTAGCCGCAGTAGCCCTCGTCGATGCGCCACACGCGGAACGTGGAGTCGAACGACTGGATGCCCGTGGTGCTCGGCGTGACGTCCTCGAGGGTGACGCCGTAGATGCCGGCGGGATCGGGGTCGCCGTTGTCGTCGTAGATGCGGGCAATCTCGCCCTCCGCCAGCATCTGATGCGCCATCGGCAGCAGCAGTCCCGGGTCCATCGAGACCGCCAACGTGGTGCCCTCGGGCAGCGGCTGCGACAGATCGAGCCCGACGCCCCGGCCCAGCGGCAAGTTGGTGTGCATCGCGAGGACGAGCTTGTCGGACTCGGGTTGCACGAGTAGCTCGCGCACTAGCAGCGACACGTCGCCCTTGCCGACCTGCCAGCTGCCGACCTCGAGCAGCAGGATCTCCCCGGTGTTCGCCGCGATCTCCTCGGCCATCAGGATCTTGAGGGCGCCCGCGAGCATGGCGTTGGTGTCCGAATCGAAGCCGAACACCGACAGGTACCAGTCGCCGATCGCGGCCTTGGGGTAGTCGGCCACGAGCCGCGAGATGCCGGCGGTTTCGTCGACGTCGAGACGCAGCGGCACGTGGAGGTCGGCGAAGCCGACGCCGGAGGAGAGATCCATCTCGGGCGACGAGAGCTGCACGGCGAAGTCGAGGCGGAACACCACGCACGTCGGGCAGCCGGGCACTTCGGCGAGGATGATCTGGGGCACGCTGGTCGGCGCGAAGGCGGCGTCGGCGGGACCCTGCGGTAGCACGCCGAACGGCACCGTGCCGGAGAACGGCACGTTCTCGTCGATCACGCTGAGCAGGAGCTTGTTGATGCCCGCACTGGTGATCTGCATCGCGACCGGGTACGGGCCCTGCTCGGGCGGGCCCTCGAGCAGCGGGGTCAGCTCGCCCGCGGCGCGGTCGTTGAACCGCATGCGCTGGTTCTCGCAGTCGTACGAGACGTCGGGCCCGCGGCAGCCGAACGCCGCGATCGCCAGGCCGAGGACGACGCCGAGCGAGGGGCCGCTTTTCGGCCGCGCCGAGCGGGTGGCAGCCGGCGAGCCATGGGCGGAGCGGTCAAGCAGCATGGCGACAGTCTGGACCGACGCCGACGCCGAAGACAAGGCGCGTCGATCACTGCGCGGCGACACAGGCGCCCGCGCGTGCGGTGTCGATCCGGTTGTCGTTCGGGGGGCTGTGCGCCGTGGCGGGCGCCATCCCGGGCGCAGGCGGGGCAGCTTCCGTGGTAGCGTCGCTGTGCATGACGATCCGTCGTTCCCGCTGGAGCGCCCGCTGGGGGCTCGCCGCGCTGCTCGCCTCGAGCGCCGCGTGCTTCAACTCCGACGAGAAGTTCCGCGAGGTCGCGCCCAGCACCACCACCGGCGAGACGACGACCACCACGACGCCGGACCCGACGACGACCACGGATCCGAGCACCGGTCCGGGCACCTCGACCGGCTCGGACGCGACCTGCCGCGACGCGATCGACTGCATCTTCGAGTGCGCAGCCGCGATCCAGGCCCAGCAGATGCAGGATCCGGATTTCGAGCCGGACCTGTCGTGCTTCCTCGAGTGCGTCGAGCAGATTCCCGAAGAAGAGGCCGTCAAGCTGCTGCGCCTGGGCAACTGTGCCTCGGAACAGTGCGTTGTGATGGGCGAGTGCACGGACGGGTCGGACCCCGGGACCACGGGCGAGGGCGGCACCGACGACGGGCCCATCCCGCTGCCCGAGGGACCGCTCGACCCGTGTATCATGTGCATCTTCGTGCTGATGCTCGACGAGGATTTCGCGGGGTGCCGCGAGTTCGCCCTGGTCTGTGAATGAGGCAGGTCTGTGGATGAGGCAGGTCTGTGGATGAGGCGGGCCTGCGAGTGAGGCAGGCCTGTGAGTGAGGCAGGTCTGCGAGTGAGGCTGGTCTGCGGCCCCCGGCCCGCTCGCCACCGCACGTCGCACGACACCGATGTCGCGTGCGGCCGCGCCACCGACCATTTGCGGGCCCGCGACCCCTTCCGCGCGACCGTGACTGTGCGATAGAACCAGCACAGATGAAGCGTTCGCTCGCTGCGTGGGCCGTCGGCATCGTCCCCATGAGTTCGATGGCCACCCCCGCGTGGGCCGAGCCGCCACCGCCGGCCGCGGCGCCGGCGGCTCCCGCCGAGCCGGTCGCCGACGAGGCGCCGCTGGGCGCGAAGCCCTCCGCCGGCGCTGAACTCGACCCCGCCCCGCCGCCCCAGAGCCGCCGCGCCCGCATCAACGCCGAGTACCGCCGGCTGCCGTGGATCCGCCGCTGGGCACCGCAGCGCAACCTCGGTGAGATCGGCATCTCGGCCGGTGTGTTCCTGCCGAGCGAAGAGCACGACCTCTACGATCCCGTGACACGACCGTCGGAGCCGTTTTGGAGCGCCGGCGTCGACGTCGCGGTGCGCGGCGGCTTCTATCCGTTGCGCTCGCTCGGCATCGAGGCCGAGTTCAACGCGATGCCCACGCGGATGCGCAACCTGACGAACGACTTCGCGTTCGTCTACGGCTTCCAGTCGCACGTGGTGTTCCAGCTGCCGTACTACTCGGTGGTGCCGTTCTTCCTCGCGGGTGGCGGTCTGCTCGGCATCCGCTCCAACATCCTGATCCAGGGCAACGATGTGGATCCGGCGCTGCACTACGGCGCGGGCGTGAAGATCGCGGTGTCGCGGATCATCGGCCTGCGCGTAGAGGCGCGACAGATCCTGTCGGCGTCCGAGGCCCTGCAGGGCGCCGGCACCGGGCACGTCCAGGTGCTCGGCGGAATCACGTTCACGCTGGGGCGCAAGCCGCCACCGCCGCCGCCCAAGCTGCCGCCGCCGGTCGATCCGGATCGCGACAGAGACGGCATCCTCAACGGGGTCGACGACTGCCCCGACGTGCTCGGCGTCGCGCCCCACGGCTGCCCCGACACCGACGGCGATTCGTTCCGCGACTCGGTCGACGCCTGCCCCGAGGTCCCCGGTGTCGCCCCCGATGGCTGCCCGGTCAAGGACACCGATGGCGATGGCATCCTCGATCCCGACGACGACTGCATCTTCGAGCCCGAGACCGTCAACAACTACAAGGACAAGGACGGCTGTCCCGACGATCTCCCGCCCGAGGTCAAGAAATTCAGCGGCACCATCGACGGCATCGAGTTCGACACGGCCAAGGACACGATCCGCGCCGGCTCGCGGCCGCTGCTCGATCGTGCGGTCGCGGTGCTCCAGGAGTTCCCCGACATCCAGCTCCACATCGTCGGTCACACCGACGATGTCGGCGCGCCGGAGTTCAACCTCGATCTGTCGCGGCGGCGCGCCGAGTCGGTCAAGCAATACCTCGTCGACAAGGGCATCGATGCCTCGCGGATCAGCACCGAGGGTCGCGGCATGAACGACCCGCGTGTGCCCAACGACGGCGAAGCGAACCGGGCGAAGAATCGACGCATCGATTTCGAGGTACGTTCGGCCGATTCGCCGGCGCCTGGCGCGACGCCCGCCCCCGCCAACACCCCCGCCAACACCCCCGCCAACACGGCTGATGCTCCGGTGCCCGGCGAGGTACGGGGCGCCGCGCCGGGCGAACCGCCGGCGAAGCAGCCGGGCGACTGACGGCCACGTCCGTGGCGGTTGTGCAGACCGCCGCAGCTGGCCTACCGTGGGATCATGCGGTGGACCAAGCCTGTCACGTCGCTCGCGCTCGGAGCGTTCACCGTCGGTTGCAGCGCCACGCCCGATGCCCGCGGCGAGGGTGGCGAGACCGGCGCGAGCTCCGATCCCAGCGGCGTGACGGTCTCCGAGAGCTCGGGCGCAGGTGCGGACACCACCGGCGATCCGCCGCCGCAGTGTGAGCGCAGCGGCGATTGTGCACCGGGGACCCTGTGTGACGAGGGCGTGTGCGCGCCCGGGTGCGACGTCGACAATCCCTGTCCCGACGGCCTCTCGTGCTGTGGGACGTGTGTGGATCGATCCGCCGATCTCGACCACTGCGGCGCGTGCGACGAGCGGTGCTCCGCGGCGGCCAACGCGGTCGTTCAGTGCGTGGATTCGGCGTGCACGCCGGTGGGGTGCGTCGACGGATTCGCCGACTGCAACGGCGTCGTCATCGACGGCTGCGAGAGCGAGACCGTGTGCTCGTGCACGCCGGGGGAGACGCAGACGTGCTACGACGCCGACCCCACCACGATGGGCGTCGGACCGTGTGCCGCCGGCACCCAGGTGTGCAACGAGTTCGGCAGCGCGTGGGGGCCGTGCGAGGGCGCCGTGACCCCGGGCTTCGAGGTCTGCGCCAACGCCATCGACGACGACTGCGACGGTGAGCAGGACGAGGACGCAGACGCCGATGGCGACGGCTGGACGGCCTGCGGCGGCGATTGCTGCGACACCCCCGGCCGCGCGTGCGCCGACCCGGATCTCGTCAACCCCGGGGCCTTCGAGGTCGCCGAGAACGACGTCGACGACGACTGCGACGGTGTGGCCGACAACCCGCTGCCCGCCTGTGACGCCGGCCTCGCCAGCAACGCCGCAGATCCCCTGCAATATGCGCAGGCGATGGACCTCTGCCAGTTCACCGACGAGGTCCCTGCCGATGCGACCGAACGGATCTGGGGTGTGATCGAGGGCAGTCTGACGCTGGCCGACGGCACTGGGCTGCCCGCGACGCAGTCGCGATCGCTGCGCGACGGATTCGGATCGGTGATCGACAACCGCTTCGGCGATCGCCTCGTCGTGTTGTCGACCGGACGCGCTGCCGACGACGACGGCGACGTCAACCCTGGGTTCGCCCCGTTCCAGGTCGGTCAGAGCATGGGGACGTCGAGCGGCTTTCCGGCCGATTGGTACCAGGCCAACGGCAACTCGCTGCCCAACGCACCCGGGTGCGTCGAGCCGATCGACAGTGCCGCCCAGAATCCCGTCATGCTGCGGCTCCGGGTCCGCGTGCCCACCAACGCGAACTCGTTCTCGGTGGCCATGTATTTCTTCTCGGCCGAGTACCCCGAGTACGTCTGCACCGCGTTCAACGATCTCTTCGTTGCGCTGGTCGACTCGACCGACCCCGGCAACCCGGACGACGGTAACATCGCGATCTACGATGACGGCGGGCAGACGTGGCCGGTGGGTGTGAACATCCTGGCCGCGGCCAACGGGCTGTTCACCGCGTGCACAGACGGCACGATCAGCCACTGCGGCACCCCGGAGAACTACACCGGTTGCACGGGCAACGCCGAGCTCGCCGGTACGGGCTTCGATCTGCCGGGCCAGCTCACCTACGCGTGCGACTACGGCGGCGAGGCCGGCGGCGGCACGGGCTGGCTCACGATGAGCGGGAACGTGACCCCGGGCGAGACGATGGAGATTCGCTTCGCGATCTGGGACACCTCGGATCAGCGCTTCGACTCGCTGGTGCTCCTCGACGACTGGCAGTGGTCGATCCAGGCGTCGGAGCCCGGCGTAGAGCCGGGCTGATCATCGCGGCGGCGACGGTTGTGGTCCGCGCGTCGCTGTCACGGCCAGCGGGCGATGCACAGCGCGCGGGGCCGGCGGTCAGTCGCGGCCACCGACTGCTTCTTGCCGCCGGGCATCGCGATACTCAGGGCTTTGCCGCGCCATACGGCCGACGTCCAATGTCGACCCTTGCGGAGGCCCTTGGCCCCGGCGAATCGCGCGGCGACTGCCGGATTGGGCACCTCCCAGCGGCGGATGCCGAGATGACCTGAGGCGGCGAGACCCTGGCAATAGGCGCTTGCGTCCTCGAGCGTTCCGGTGGGGCCGGACTTGGTGAGCGCGACCCATCGATCGACGCGCACGACCCCGGGCGGATCCGGCGGGGACTCGGCCGCGAAGGTGGAGTCTGCGCCGGCTCGACGCGGGCCCGCCGCTGCGCCCGCTTCGCTCGAATCGGCGGCGACGTCGGTGGCCCCCGCGTCCTCGATGCCGCGTCCGTCTGGGGCCTCCGCTTCGTCGGTCAGTCGCGGCATGTCGATGATCGGCGGCGGCGGTGGCGTCTGCGTCGAGGGCGTGAGGACCGGGCCGGTGGGGGCCGAGCGCGGCACGCCGCCCGTGTCGCCAAGGGCCGTCCGTGGCGCCTCGCTCGGGTCCGGGGGCGCGTCGGCAGGAGAATCCGCCGTCGTCGCGTTGCCCTCGCCCGTCGATGGGGCCACCGCCACCACCGAATCCGCGGCCGATGGCGGACGGAGCTGCCAGGCGCCGAGGCCGACGACGAAGGCCACCGCGACGATGGCGGCGACGCGCGCACGCGGACGCGACGGCGCGTGACCAAAGCCGGCATCTCCGCGTCGACTCCACAGCCGCGTGCGCGCCGAGGGCACCTGTGCCTCGACCGCAATGGCGGCGGGCTCACTGCCGATCGGATCCCACGGCGAGACGTCACGGCTGGGCGCGTCGAAGACGGCGAGCGCCGCGTCGAGTTCGGCGACGTCGGCGAAGCGCCGCGTGAGGTCCTTGTGCAGGCAGCGCTCGACGATCTCGGCGAGGCCCACGGGGGTGTCGGGAGCGAGCTCGAGCAGGGGCGTGGGCTGATCGCTGGCGACCATCAACAATGTCGCCGCGACGGTGGGGCCACCGAATGCATTACGACCCGTGAGGGCGCGATAGAGGATCGCCCCGACCGCCCAGAGATCCGTGCGCGCCTCGGCGAACGCCGCGCCGCGGAACTGCTCGGGCGCCATGTATTCCGGTGTCCCCAGCAACGCGCCGTGCTCGGTCCGCGCTTCGCCGGTGCCGTCGGTGAACTTCGCGACGCCGAAGTCCATCAGCTTGACCATCGGCACGCCGCCCTCGGCGCGGTGCAAGAAGATGTTTTCTGGCTTGAGATCGCGGTGCACGATGCCCGCGCGATGGGCAGCCTTCAGCCCACGCAACGCCTCGCGCACGAGCATCACCGCGACCTGGGGCTCGAGGCGAGCGCCGCCGCCGAGCAGTTCGCCCAGGCTGTGGCCTTCGAGCAGCTCCATCACGATGTACGGCCCGATCGGCGAGCGACCCGAGTCGAGGATGTCGCAGATGTTGGGGTTGCCGATGCGTCCGGCGGCGCGGGCTTCGGCGCGGAAGCGGGCGACGAGGTCCTCGTCGCGGGCGACCTCGGGACGGATGAGCTTGAGCGCGACATTGCGGTCGACCCGCTCGTTGCGCGCGAGCCACACCGAGGCCATGCCGCCGCGGCCGATGCACGCGATCAGGCGAAAGCGGCCGTCGAGCATGCGCCCGGCCAGCGGCAGCATGATGTCGGTCTCGGGGCACCGCAGCACCGTGTCGGGATGGACCGCGCCGCAGTGCGGGCACGGATCCAGCGGCACCTGCTCGGGCTCGGCGTTCACGGCGAGGGAGCGTAGCACGGTGACCCGCACTGGCTCCGCTGCGCGCCCGCACCGCGGCCCAGGGCTGCAGCGGGCACGCGAGTGGACGATGCCTCGCCCGATGCGACCGCGATCACGTCGTGCCTGGCTCGCCGCCGCCCTCGGGGGCACGTTCGCGTGTGCCGGCGCAACGTCGCCCAGCATGCCCGCGACGCCGGGCCGCGCGGCACCGAGCAGGGACGCGGATCTCGCCGAGGCAGTGTCGCGCTGGCACGACGACGGGGACATCGAGCCGCTCGCGCGCTACGTCGCCGGCCACCCCGACGAGGACACCGGCGTGTGGCGCGAGGTCGTCGCGCTCCATCGATACGAGGCTTGCGGCGAGTCGAGCACCGAGATGCACGGGCTGCGCACGATCGCGCACGAGTTCCCGGACACCGTCGGCGGGCGGATCGCTGCGGTGAGACTGTTCGGTGATCGCCTCACCCGGCTGCGTTCGGAGATTCCCGGACCGCTGGTGGTCGATCTGCTGGGCGGTGGCGATGCGTGGACCCGCGACGAAAGTGGCGTCACCCAGATCAGTGCCGTCGACGCCGAGCGCGTACGCAGCGAATACGCCGCCGAGCTCCGCGACCAGCTCGGCGCGGCGCTGGTGGCCGAGGGCTGCGACGCCACGATGGGGTACTGCACGTGGTGGTTGCACCGCGATCTGGCGGGCGCCCACGACCGTGCGATCGCGACCGCCGCCGCGAAGACATGGGTTCGACGCGGGCACCCGACGTGGCGCGGCGGTGAGCATGCCCGCTGCGCCGCGCGCTGCTCGAAGCGCTGTCGCGACGCTGCGACTCCGCTCGACGACTCGTGCTTCGCACCCTGCTACGCGACCTGCTGAATCGTCGGATCGCGGACACGACGAAGCCCCCGCCCGGCGATGCCGAACAGAGGCTTCCTGCTCGCGATGCGGCGGCTTCAGCCGCGTGCGTCGATCGTTCAGACGCCGGCGTAGGTCGTGCCGCGGGCCTTGCCGTGCGACTTGATCTGGCCGTCCTCGAGCAGACGATGCAGCGCGGAGCGGATCTGCAGGGGCGTGCCGCCGAGCTTGGTGCGGAGATCCGCGGCCTTCACCCGGGACTTCGAGTTGCGGATCGCGGCGAGGACGGTCTCGTCGTACTTCGCCCGACCAGAGGCCGCGCGGGTGTCGACGTTGGCCTTCTTCGCGCCGGCGGGCTTGGGTGCGACGGTCTCGACATTAGCGGCGGTCTCGGGCGCTTCGGCAGCCTTGCGCCGTCCACCGCGGCCTTTGGCCTTGCCGCGCTTGCCCTTGGCTGCACCGGGCGGACGGCCTGGGCCTCGCGCGGGGGGGGTTGCGGTCGAAGCTTCGCCCGATCCGAATGCGAGCTCGACGAGTTGAGAAACGGACCGCCCCGAACGCTGGGCGAGTTCTGCGACCGACATCTGGGCCACGAGGGTCTCTAGTGAAGTACTCACGGACCCTGGGTTATCACATTCCGCCGGTGCCGAGTACCGCTCGCGCAGGAAAGCGGGCGGTCGAGGCGCGGGGAACTGGTGTGACTCGACGCATCCATTCGAGCGCCAGGGGGTCGTCGTCCCGGGCTCGTCGTCCCGGGGTCGTCGTCCCGGGGTCGTCGTCCCGGGGTTCGTCATTGGACAGATCGAGAGATCTCCGGCGGTCGAAAAACGTTGAATCAGAGGGACGGGGCGTCGCAGAACGGCACACATCGGCGGCGCCGGCCAGGACGCGCAGAACGTGCGATCATTCGCTCCTGTGGGCGCCACCGCCGTTTGCGGTCGATCCTGGCGCGGTGACAGGGGGCGCCGTTGCGGCCGGTTCGCCGCCCGGATCCTCCGGCGCGGCGTCGGCCGGGGTGGCCTCCACAGGAGCTACCGTGGCGTCGTCGCCCGGGGTCTCGCCCCGCGATTCATCGGGGAGGGGTGCCGGGACGTCACTTCGCGCATTCACGCCGGGATCGACTCGGGCACCCGCGGGCTCGCCGGGGCGATCTGCCTTGGCCTTGGCCTTCGCCCGCCGCTCGCGGCGGCCTGCGAGCAGCTCGGCGAATCGCACCTCGACCCCGAAGTTGAGCAAATCGAAGCTCGACGTGAGCCGCCCGGCGTTCGCGGGGACCCCCGAGAGTCCGTCGCACTCCGCGGGGCACGGCGCGAGCGGCCGCTGCTGGAACACCTGGCCCTGGGCCTCGTCGATGTCGCGGGTCTGCTGGAACACGTGCATGTAGCCGACCGTGGCGTAGACGCCCTTGGCCCCCGCGGTGAGGCCGGCTCCGACGCCGCCGCGCGCGAACGCGGGGAAGTCGAGGTGGCCGTACTCGGCGTCCTGCGTCGGCGACTCGTAGTAGCCGCCGGCGCGCACCGTGAGATACGGCGGCAGCGCGAAGAAGTCTCCGCCCAGCCGCACCGATACCGTATCGCGCCAGTTCTTGTCGATCTTCAGATCACTCAGCTCTTGGCCGCTGATCGCACCGGAGAGCTCGAGATCGAATGCTTGGATCGTGCTCCAGTTCTCGTAGACCACGTCGAGCTCGAGGTCGAACCACCGCCGCGAGCGTCCCGGTGCGCCGACGTCGTGGATGTAGCGCACGCCGCCGCGCAGCGTCGCCGGCAACACCAGCGGCATCGACACGCGGATGTCGCCCGTGACGAGCTCGGGCTTGTCGACGGTGACGCCGCCCTCGGGTCGCAAGAACACGGGGATGACGCGACTCGCGAGGCCGAGCTCGACCCTTCGGTGGGGCCGATACCACAGGCCGATCTGCGCGGTCGCGGCGGTTCGATCCTTCAGGTTCAGCTGGGTCTCGATCTGCGTGCCGGCGGGATCCGGCGAGGGATTCAGGGCATCGACCGCCCGGGAATCCACGACGAGCGCGTACTTCATCTGGATCAGGTCGACGTATTGGACCGTGATCCCGACCCCGAAGACGTCGCGCAGCTTCCATGCGGCGGCGAGGTTGTAGTACGCGAGCAGCACGTCCATGCGCGTGAGCTGGAACGACTGCGGTCCGTAGGCGGGATAGTCGTGGCGCCCGACGGCGCTCGGGCCATAGACGCCGGCCGCGAACGTCCAGTTCTCGAGCCCGAAGTCGGAGGCGACGACCGCGAACAGGCCGAGCGGGAAGACCTTCTCGCGATTGCGCACGGGCTCGAAGCTCTGGTCGATGCCCCAGACGTCGGCGGTCAGCGGGTCGCGCGTGAATTCGGCGCGGTGGAAGACGAGGTTGTGGTTGTACAAGAAGCTGGTGCCACGCTGCCGCGCGAGGGCGCCGGGGTTGTAGTGCAGCGCGGTGAGATCGTCGGCGCCCGCCACCATCGCGCCGCCGCGCCCCGCTGCGCGCGCGCCGGTGTCGGGGATCTCGAAGCCGCCGGCATGGGCGGTCGTGTCCGCACTGGCGACCGCCAAAGCGGCGCCGAGTATGCACGTGTGGGCAGGGGACCACCGGTGCGACGTACGGTCGAATCGAATGCGACGCGGGCAGCTGGGCATCGCCGCGGACGCTAGCATGACCCCGCGTTGGCGGGGCATCGCGGCTGCGGTAGGCTGCGACCGATGACCCGTCTTGCACGTCGATCCCCATCCGAGTCCCCACGTTCGACCGTCCGCGCCCGTGGTGCTGCGAGGCTCGCTGGGAGGCTGGCTGCGGGGCTGGGATTCACGCTGCTGCTCGGGGCCTGCGGCTCGGAGGACGACGGTGGCGAGGGCAACGTCCTGCCCACCCAAGCGGCCACCGAAGACCCCAGCGAATCGTCGGGTGCCCTCACGTCGGCGACGATGCCGACGATGACGACGATGACCACCTCGGCCGACACCACAGCCGGCGAGACCGACACCGAGTTGCCGTTTCCGGTCGCCTATCGCTTCGAGTGCGTCGACATCCAAGCCCTCGGCGATGCCGACGGCACGGCATTCCAGGCCAACTTGCTCGAGGATACCTGGGCGTCCGACATCGACGACTACAAGCTCAACATCATCTTCGAGGTCGTCAGCCGCGATGGGGGCGCGGGGATTGGGGAGGTCGCGATCCGGTCCGGTGTCGGGACCAGCGCCGCCGATCTGTGCGCGGAGCCGACGTCGCAGACCGAGGCGATCGAGGTGGGCTACGATTCCGCCAGCGCGCTGTGGGCACCCTCGGCGGCGGCCGGCACCTGCAGCGCGCCCGCCGAAGCCGGGGCCGTGGGCGGGGGCAGCTATACGATGGCGCTCGGCCCCGGTGTCCTCGTCTACATCTACGCCCAGGACGTCGACGGGATGACCTTCAATTGTACTGCCGACGCCGCCGTGCCCGATGCAGTGCCAGTCCGCGGCGTCGAGGCCGAGCTCACCGCGTCGCCCGATGGCTCCACGGTCGCAGGGCAGCTCACCGGCTGTCTGCTCGGCAGCGAGGCCGAGTCCCTGTGCTCGTGCCTGGGTGCGTGCAATCCCAAGGCGATGAACGAGAACTGTGCGGGCTGCCCCGACGGTAGCGTGCCGCTGCGCAGCTTGCTGCAGGGGATCAACCCCTCGCCGCGGTGCAGCGCGCTGCTGGGGGCGGATGCGTTCGATCTGACCCTCGGATTCTCCGCGGTTGCGCTGCCCAACGTGCCGACGACCTGCGGCTGACCGCAGCTCCGCCGCCGCTCAGCGGAACCAGCGGTCGACGGACTCCGCGGGAACGGACGCGCCCCACGCCACGTCGACGAGACGGGACCTCGAGTCCTCGGGGCTGGCGGAGCGGCGCACGGCGTCGACGCAGCGCTGCAGGGCGCCGATGCGGCGGCTGCGGGCGAGGCCCGACAGCTCGCGCGTGGCGTCGTCGCGGGTCTGCGGGCCCATGGCACGGACGGTCAGCTGATCGCGGAGCGTCTGATCGCACGGCGTCGCCCACAGGGCATCGCGCACGGCGGGTCGCTCGCGCTCGAGCACCGGAGCACCACCGCCCAGCACGAAGCCGAGCACCCCGGCGACCGCGGTGGCGAACTCGGTCTCGGCCACCGTCCACGCGTCGCGCCAGTACTCGAGCTGGACCGGCTCGACGCCGAGGCGGGTCGCGAGTCGCTCGAGCATCGCCGACTCCTCGGCGGTGCGAACGCCGTCGACGATGGCCATCACCCATGCGCCCTCGAGCAGCTCTCGGTGGTGCTCGGCGGCCGGGGGCTCGAGGACTTCGAGCAGCTCCTCGAGCCGGACGGGGCTGCCGATCGCCGAGATCCACGCGCCGTACTCCTCGCCGTCCTCGAGATCGGCCGACTCGAGCAGGCCCATGAGCCGCTCGCACTCGGTGCCGTCGAGTACACCGTCGGCGTGCGCGACGAGACCACCACACACGAGCGTCCACTGCTTCAAGGGATCGAGCGGCACGGCGGCATCATAGCGTATGCGCGCTGGCCCCATGGCGATCGCACACCTGCACCTGGCAGGACAGGTGTGGAGCTCGCCACCGCGGACTACCCCGTGATCCGCATGGTGGGCGTCGGCACGGAGTCGGCGTGGCATGCATGCTTCGCGCGCTGGGCCGAACGCGTCGCGGCCTGGATCGGCGCGGGACGTCACCCCACCGTGTTCGTGCACACCGCTGACGATCGCGATGTGCCGACGTCGTGCGCCGCCTTCCACGCCGCGCTCTCGCGTCACATCGGCGTCGGCAGCATCCCCGCCTGGCCCGCTTGTCCCGGTGCGGCCGGCGGCGAACAGATCTCGCTGTTCGATCCGTGAGCGGGGCCTTTGGCGCGGTCACGGCTCCGTGGCGCCGCCGCACGCCCCATGGCACCGAGGGGCGGACCGCGCCGCTCTCTCGTATCGCGCTTCGCCGCCGGCCGCGGCTGCCCTTCGCCCGTGCGGATCGATATGATGGCGGCCGCCACCATGCCCGGACGCATCCACCTCGCCATCTTCGTGCTCGCATGCCTGGCGGGGCTCGCGTTCGCGGGGGTGTCGACCTTCGATTTCGCCCAGCACCTCGATCGCCAGGTCCACGACCTGCACTGCTCGTTCATCCCCGGACAGCGCACCGCCGCCGTCGATGGCGAGGCGGTCGGCTGCCAGGTCACGTTGATGAGCCCATACTCGTCGGTGCTGCGCACGTCGATCTGGGGCGGCTTGCCGATCTCGCTGCCGGCGATGGGCGTGTTCGCGTTCCTGGTGTTCCGTGGCATCGACCTGTTCGGTCGCGGAGGACTGTCGCGGCGACGCGGGGCCGGCTGGCTGTTCGTGTTCTCGTTCGTGCCGCTCGGCGCCTCGATCGTGATGGGCACGATCGCGCTGCTCGAGCTCGGCACCGCGTGCAAGGTGTGCATCGGCATCTACGGCGCATCGCTCGTGGCCGTGCTCGCCGCCGGGTTGATCTTCGCCAGCTGCCGCCGCACCGCCGATGACGGCGCCACGCCGAGCCCCGCCCCCGGCAACGGCACCTGGGCGCTGGTCGGCCTCGCGCAGCTCACCGGCTTCGTGGGCGTGCCTGCGCTCGGCTATGTGATGATGATGCCCGACTACTCGCGGTACGTCGGCACCTGCGGCAAGCTCGCGGACACCGACGACGCTGGCGGCGTGATGCTGGCGCTCGACGACAACGTCGCGGCCACGCCCGCGATCGAGGTCTTCGATCCGTTGTGTCCGGCGTGCCGGGCGTTCGATCGCCGCCTGGTCGCGTCGGGCCTCGACGCCGAGCTCCATCGCCGCGCGGTGCTCTTCCCCCTCGACGACAGCTGCAACTGGATGGTCGAAGGTGCGGTGCATCCGGGGGCGTGCACGGTGAGCGAGGCGATCCTGTGCGCCGAGACGGTCGCGTCGGGTCCGGGTGCGCAGGCGGTGATCGACTGGGCCTTCGAATCCCAGGAGGCGCTTCGGGCCGCCGCCAAGGACGATCCCGAAGCGCCCGCGCGGATGGTCCGCGAGCGTTTCGGTGCGCTCGCGGCGTGCGTCGGCTCGGCGGAGGTCACCCAGCGGCTCAACAAGTCGCTGCGGTGGGCGGTGGCCCACAGCATCCCGGTGCTGACGCCGCAGCTGTACGTGGACGGCGTGAAGCTCTGTCCTGAGGACACCGATCTCGGCCTCGAATACAGCCTGACCGGATTGTTGCGCAAGCGGGGGACGCAATGAACTCGGTCGCGCTGCGTGTGGTGTTGGGGGTCGCGTGCGCCGCGGTGCCCACGTTCATGGCCGGTGGTTGGGTCAGTGGTGCCGGCACGCGACTGGCCAAGATCGAGGCCGGCGACGTGGTCGAGGACGAGGCCGACGGCGGCGAGGTGGCCATCGCGTCGGCCGCCGACGAGGGCTACTGCAGCGGCGATCTGCGCAAGATCCTGCGCCGCGTGCTGCAAAGCTGCGGGTTGCTCGGCAGCGGTGAGGTCCGCGGCTGCCAGCCGGTCCAGGCCAAGAACGTGGCGACGATGACTGGCCAGGACTTCAACGCGCTGTTCCTGCCGCTGTCGCAGCGCGCAGGGATCATCCAATTCGAGCGCGACTCGGCCGAGCTCGACGCGTCGGATTCGGCGCTGCTCGACAAATTGTTCGCCGACCAACGCGGTGCGAGCTACTTCTTCGTCGTTGCCCGCAGCTCGCCCGAGGGCAGCGTCGAGCACAACCGGGCCCTGTCGCAGCGCCGCGCCGATTCGGTGATGACGCACCTGCGCAGCACGTTCCGCGACCCTGACCTCGACCGCGAGGTCGGCATGCTGTGGCTCGGCGAAGAATACGCGCAGCTCGAGCAGGATTTCTGCGGCTGGTCGCGCTCGGGTGCGGCCGACAAGTGCAAGCCCAAGGACATCAACCGGAGCGCATTCGTGGCATGGATCGATTGTCGTCTGTAGCGGTGGCCGCGGTGCTCGGGCTCGGTGGGTGCGACGGTGACGCGCCGGTCACCAAGTCGGGTGGCGGGCGCGTCGACGCCGTGGTGGCGAAGGCGCCGAAGCCCGACCTCGATGGTTTCTGTGACGTCCACGCCGACGCGGCCTCGGCCCGGACGATGGTGATGCCCGCACTCGCCGAGCCGGCCGCGCCGCCGGGAGCGGGCTGGCGCTGGATCAACGTGTGGGCCACGTGGTGCCGTCCGTGCGTCGAAGAGCTGCCGATGCTCAGCGGCCTGAGCGAGCGGTTCACCGCGGACCACCTGCCGCTCGCGCTGCAGTTCATCTCGGTCGACGCCAGCGGAGCCGACGTCGACGGTTTCCGTCGCAGTCATCCCGGTACGCCGGACAGCCTCCGCATCGAGGACGCCGCCGCCTTGCCGCAGTGGCTCGCGGCGCTCGGGCTCGACGCCAGCAGTGCGCTGCCGATCCATCTCTTCGTCGACGGCGACCAGAAGATCCGCTGCGTACGGATGGGGGCGGTCGACGCCGCGCACTACGAGACGGTTCGCGGTCTCGTCCGCGCCGGCTGACAGAGCGATAGCGATTGGGAGGGGGAAGGTTGCGCCGGGCTCAGCCCGGTGGAAGGGGGACCGGGCCGGTCCCCCAGAAGGACAGAGCCCTTCAGCCCTCGTCGCGCTGGCGCAGCCCCGTCATCTCCGAGGTGCCCCAGCCCCAGAACTTCTTGATGCCGGGGCTGCGGCGCGCGAGACCATCGACCACTCGGAATCCGTCGCCGTAGCCCGGGAACGTGTCGATGAGCGCGACGTCACCCGTGAGCGTGGGGATGACCTCGAACGCGTCACCGATCACGACCTCGAGCGGCTTGCGGACATGCGGGCGGATGACGGGGAGGATCCAATCGACCAGCTCTGCGTCGATCTCGACCACGACGATGCGCTTGACCTGCAGCCGCTTGCTGACCTCGATGAGCTGGTGGCCGAGGCCGAGGCCCGCGATGATGACCTTGCCGCGGGCCTGACGGGTGCCCGGCCGCAGCGTCATGATCTCGGCCGGCGTCAGCGACATCCACGGCGCGTCGTTCCACGGCGATTCGCCGTCGTCTTCGTCGCGGGCCTGGTACAGCGCGGGGATGATGACGTCGCTGTCGAAGATCACCGTGCCGACCTCGGCGCCCCACCACGTGAGCAGCGGAGTGCCGGCGCGGTGCAGACGAACGCAGTAGCGGAACCTCCGGGTGGGCGAGTCGACGTACTGGCCGGGCTCGAGCGCGTGAACCGGCGCGTCGGAGGCCACCACCCCGGGAAACAGCTCGAGCACGTCGTAGGTGTCGCCGATGAAGTCGAGCTTGGGCGCCCACGGGATCGCCGGTGACCACGGGACGCATCGACGCATCCGCGCGAGGTAGTCGTCGCCCAGGGCACGGGCCTGGGCCGGCGTGAGGCGGACCGGTGGCATCGCCGACATCGTACCGCGCAGTTCTGGCCCCGATCGAACCGTGAGGCGGGCGAGGGCGCACGCGTCCATGATCGGCACCCTTCCGTGACCGGCGCATACGGGCAACCGCGCTATGGTTGGGCCGTGGGAGGTCGCGGGTGACCGACGGAAGGGACGACGGGCCGAGCGAGGTCGAGGACTTCACGCTCGCCGACGGCAGCGCGTGGCGGATGCGACCGCTGCGCGCCGAAGATCGGGTCCACCTCGTCGCCGGGCTCGAGCGCATGTCGGCGCAGTCGCGCTATCTGCGGTTCTTCACCGCCAAGTCGCGGCTCACCGAGTCCGAGCTCCGCTATCTCAGCGAGGTCGACGGGTACAAACACTACGCAGTCGGGATCTGTCGGATGCTCCCCGATGGCACCGAGGGCGAGGGCGTCGCGGTGGCCAGGTTCGCGCGGCTGCCCGACGATCAAACCGTGGCCGAGCCCGCCGTCGCGGTCATCGACGAGATGCAGGGCAGGGGGTTCGGCCGGCGGCTGATGGTGCGCCTGGTCCACGCGGCCGCGGCCCGCGGCGTGCTGCGCTTTCGCACCGAATTCCTCGCCGTGAACGACTCGATGCGAGACCTCCTCGAGGGCCTCGAGCTGCCCGCCGGCGGCGCTCGCTTCGTCGCCGACGGCCCGATCGTCGTCGCCGAGTTTCCCGTCGTCGACACGCCCGCGTCTCCCGATCCCGCGCCGCTGATGTACGAGTGGTTTCGTCTGGTCGCCCAGCGGGCCATCGAGTTCCGCCGCATCTTCTCGATGCTGTTGGATCCCGTGGCGCTCATGGCCGCGTGGCAGCGGGCGCGGCACGAGCTCCACGAGCGCGTGCGCGGCCCCACCGACGAGGCGTGAGCCCACGTCCGTGGGCGCGCGCTGCTACCATGGCGTCGATGAGCGTACCTATCCGAGTCCTGGTCGACGCGATGGGGGGCGATCACGCCCCGTCGGCGCCGATCGAGGCGGCCGCAGAGATCAGCCGCACCACGGGGATCCACGTGATCCTGTGCGGCGACGTCGACGTGATCGAGCGCGGGCTCGCCGGCGCTCCCCACGTCCGCGGGCAGATCGAGATCCTTCCCGCGCGCGGTTCGATCGGCATGGACGAGAAGCCCCGCGCCGCGATCGCGGCCAAGCCCGACGCCTCGCTGTGCGTTGCGATGCGGTCGCTCGGCGCCGGCCAGGCGGACGCGCTGGTCTGTGCGGGATCGACCGGCGCGCTGGTGCTGACCTCGTCACAGTGGGTTCCCCGCATCGAAGGGGTCGAGCGCGCCGCGCTAGCGGCGGTGTATCCGACGCAGCAGCGCGGCAACAACCGCGACCGCTTCGCCCTGTTGCTCGACGTCGGGGCCACGGTCCACTGCCGGCCGCAGGACCTGCTGTTCTTCGCCTACATGGGCCACGCCTACGCCAGCCGAATCAGCAAGGTCGAGCGGCCGACGATCGGCCTGCTGAACATGGGCACCGAGCCGAGCAAAGGCGGCGAGACCCTCGTCGCCGCCCACGCACTGCTCGCCGCCGAGCACCGGATCAACTTCATCGGCAACGTCGAGGGCAACGACATCCCCCTGGGCCGGGCCGACGTCATCGTGTGCGAGGGCCTGCTCGGCAACGTCGCGCTCAAGATGGCCGAGGGTACGGGCGAGCTGTTCCGCAACCTCGGTACCTGGGCGTTCAAGCAGAGCCTGCTGTGGAAGGCCGGGCTGCTGCTGCTGTCGTCGGGGCTGCGGCGCCTCAAGGATCTCACCGACTACAGCGAGTACGGCGGCGCGCCGCTGCTGGGGTTCACCCGGCCGATCATCAAGGCCCACGGTCGCAGCAATGCGAACGCGATCCGCAACGCGGTCAAGGTCGCTGCCAAGGCCGCGCGCGACGGCGTGTGCGGCGAGATCGCCGAGTGTGCCCGGGACTTCGCCGCGAGGCAGCGCGCTGCGCCGTGATCGATGAGCCCGCCGGGATTCACCCGGGGACGTGGATCTCGACGAACTCGAAATCGAAGTTACCGCCGCCGATGGTGTCGGCGTACTCCGAGATGTACGGTTGCCCCGAAACGCCGCCCTGGGCGTTGGTGACACCGGGGGTCGAGTCGCTGTTGGGCAACAGCACGGTCTCCCACGCGGCGTCGTTGCTGGCGTCGATCCCGGCGTTCGTCCGCGCCATCGACGTGCCCACGCCCAGCGCTGGTGTCGCACCGTCGACCACGCTGAGATCCGGTGCCAGCAGCGAATAGGTCTCGTCGCCGTTGATCGTGGGGAACGCGTCGGCACCTTCGAAGTACACGACCTCGTCGCCCCACGACGTGCCCCAGAAATTCTCGAACGTCGCCTGCGAGGCGCCGCGGCCGATCACGATCGCGGTACCAGGCGGGACCGAGGTCCCGTCTGGGATCACGAACTCTCGCGCGGAGTCGGTCTGGATGATGGTGTAACCCGAGAGGTCGACGTCGGCCGGGGTCTCGGTGTCGCCGGCGTCGGTGGTGGACTCGCCCGTGGCCGTGTCTTCGCCCGAGGACCCGGTGGAGTCGGACTCGGTGGAGTCGGACTCGGTGGCGTCGGACTCGGTGGAGTCGGACTCGGTGCTCGACGACTCGGCGTCCGAATCCGACGCGCTGGGCTGGGTCGGCTGGCTCTCCCCCGCCGTGGCGCTCACGTCGGCGCCTGCGCTGTCGCCCGAGTCCTCGGTGAGTCCGCTGCCGGTGGCCGAGAGCGTCTCGCTGCCGTCGTCGCCGTCGGCATCGGCCGAGCCGTCATCGTCAGTGCCGCCGACGTCGTCGCCCTCGGATGCGCCGCGGCCCATCGGTGCGCTCGCGCAGGCCACGGTCGTGATCAGCAGGACGAGGGCGGGCAAGCGGGCGGGCAAGCGGGCGGGCAAGAGGACGGGGTGGATCGGACGAATGACGCGCATCGGGTTCACGGAGACGGCGGATGCCTGCAAGACGCTCGGTGTCCCCCACAGTTGCATACCCCGCCCGTGTGCTCGGGCACGGCTCGGTCTCGGGCACGGATCGCGGGGAGATCCACCGGCGGCTGCGCCGACTCGCTTTGATCCCCCTGCGGCCTCTCGTCGGGATTGTGGGTTTTGGTTGTCTCGAACGCACGCGAGGTCTACGCTCTCGCACATGCGGACTGCCTCGATCCTCCACGCCGGCCTCGTCACCGGTCTCGTCGTCACCTCGATGGCGCTGCTGGCCGGCTGCGGCGACACCAAGAGCGATGACCCCACCATGGCCGACCCCACGGCGTCGGCCACCGATGACGAGGGATCGGAGTCACCGACGGACCCGACCGAGGATCCGACCGGGGATCCCACCGAGGATCCGAACCCGACCGGCGCCGACGGGTCGAGCGACGACGGATCGCAGGCCTCCGACACCGCCGCGTTCATCCTCGATCCGGACGGGGGCGGCATCACCAACGAGTGCGACATCTGGGCCCAGGACTGCGCGACGGGAGAGAAATGCATGCCGTGGGCCAACGACGGCGGCGGTTCGTGGAATGCCACGCGCTGCAGCCCGCTCGACGACAACCCCGCGCAGCCGGGCGACAGCTGCACGGTCGATGGCAGCGGCGTCAGCGGCATCGACAACTGCGATCTGAGCTCGATGTGCTGGAACGTGGATGGCGACACCAACCTCGGCGTCTGCGTCGGTTTCTGCGAGGGCGGCGAGGCCAGCCCGGTCTGTCCCGACCCGAGCACGGGCTGCTCGGTGACCAACAGCGGCGTGCTGATCCTCTGCCTACCATTTTGCGATCCGCTTCTGCAGGACTGCTCCGACACCGAAGCCTGCTACCCGGAGCCCAACGGCTTCTTCTGCTCGCCCAACGCGAGCGGCAAAGCGGGCGCCTACGGCGACGAGTGCGAGTTCCTCAACGCTTGCGATCAGGGACTGTACTGCGCCGACGCAGCGGCAGTCCCCGGATGCGCGGGCGCGGCGGGTTGCTGCAGCGAGTTCTGCGACACGACCGAACCGGCCGCGTGCATGGGTGCGGGCCAGGAGTGCACGGCCTACTACGAGGTCGGCCAGGCGCCGCCGGGCTACGAGGACACCGGGGTCTGCCAAATCCCGCAGTGATCACCCCCCGTCGTGGGCGGCGCGGTCGCGATGCGTCTGTGCGTCCGCGACAAATTGTGGTCATAGTACTAGTAAGCCGTGACCTCTACCTCCGCCCTCAGCACCGACGCGTACAAGTTCTCGATGGCCCAGGCCGGCTTCCCGCTGCGCCGCGAGACCTTCTACTTCTCGTTCCGACGGGGCGGTGTGCACTACGTGCCCCTCGATCTCGAACGCTCGGTCCGCGAGCTGTTGGCCACGCTCGGCACCAGCGCAGCCGATCGGGCGTTCGCGAGCCTGCATGGCTACGGGTGCACCGACGCCATGGACGCGGCGCTCGCGGTCCAAGGCGGCATCGAGATCGAAGCCGTGCCCCGCGGCGCATGGGTGTGCGAGCGCGAGCCGCTGCTGACGATCACCGGGCCGAGCTTCCTCGTCTCGTGGCTCGAGCCGATGCTGCTGTGGCTCAACTATCCCATCCAGCTCGCGACCGCGCTGCGCGGGCTCCAGGGGGCTCCGGTCCCGACCGAGTGGGTGACCGCGACCTGTGCCGAGCACGCCGCCATCATCGCCGCGATGCTCGCGGACGCCGGGATCGGTGATGTCGAGATCCTGCGAGAGGACGAGGCCTACGCCGGTCGCGTGCGCGCCGTCGTCCGCGATCTGGTCGCCGCGGTCGGCGCCGCGGACCGCATCTTCGAGGTGGGGATGCGATCGGCTGTGTGCCTCGAGCAGCATCGCATCGCGCTGCAGTCGTGCCGCGACGAGGGCGTGACGCGGACCAGCCACCTCGCCCTCGCGGGCGCGCTCGACATGCTGCCGGTGGGCACCATGGGCCACGAGCACGTGCAGCGCTGGGGATCCGACCGCGCGGCCTTCGAGGCGATGCGCGACATGAGGAGCACACCGCCGAGCTACCTGCTCGACACCTTCGACACCATGGGCTCGGGCATCCGCGCTGCGGTCGCGGTGATGCGCGAGCGCCCCCACGCCTGCGCCATCCGCTACGACTCGGGCAACAAATACATCCAATACCTGCACGCCTGCGAGGTGCTGCGCGAGCAGGGGCTCGAGCCCACCCATGTCCTCGAGGACGGCCTGGATCTCGAGGCGACATCGCACTTCGAGCGGCTGCGGACGTTCACCGAGTGGCCGGCTGCAGCGCAGATCTATGGCTACGGCGGCTCGATCGTCGCCGCACCGATGACCAATCCCTTCACTCGCGACAGGGTCAGCGCGGTGTTCAAGCTCAGCCAGACGGGACCTGCGCCGCGCATGAAATTCGGCAACGAGACCGGCGCAGGCAAGCAGAGCGTGCCGGGGCGGCCGGTGACGTGGCGCAGGGTCCGGGGGCTGGGACCGGTGGGCATCATCGGCCAGGCGGGCGAGCCGGTGGCGGAGAACTACGTCGCGCTCGGCGGCAACGCCGACGCGCTCGAGCAGCTGCGGCTGTGCAACATCCTCGATCTGCATCGCGCCCAGGCGATGCGCGCCGACGATCAGGTCGTCCACCACTCGCCTGCGACGGCGGACCTCGTCGGCCACCTGCGCAGCACGATGTCGCGCCCCTGAATCGGGAGCCCGCCATGATCACGATCATCGTGGATGTCGCCGCGTGCGGTGTGCAGTGGGTGGCGACGCCGTGACCCGCAAGTCCTCGGCACGGCCCGCATCCGGTCCCTTCTGCTATGCATATCCGCGACCGGCGGTGACCGTGGACATGGTCGTCCTCGCGATCGTCGGCTTCGAGTTGCGCGTCCTCCTCATCCGCCGCGGCGAGGCGCCGCACCGGGGACGGTGGGCGCTGCCCGGCGGCTTCGTCCGCACCCGCGACGATGGCGACCAGGGCGAGAGCCTCGATGCCGCCGCGGCGCGCGAGCTGCAAGAGGAGACCGGCCTGCGCCCGGACGACGTCCTGCTGCAGCAGTTCCGGGCGTTCGGCGATCCGGGCCGTGACCCCCGCGGTCGGGTGATCTCGATCGGGTACGTCGCGCTGGTGCCGGCCGATCTCATCACGCGGACCCGCGCCGGTGACGACGCCGCGGACGCCCAGTGGTGCGCCGTCGCCGACGTGGGGCACAAGAAGCTCGCCTTCGATCACGACACCATCCTCGGCTGCGCGCTGCAGAGCCTGCGCGAGCGACTCGTGCTCGACGTGCGCGTGGCCGCGGGCCTGGTCCCCCTGGAGTTCACCAAGGCCGAACTGCGGCGCGTGTTCGAGGCCGTCGTCGGCCAGAGCTATGACAAGAGCAACTTCAACAAGCGCTTCAATCGCATGATCGACGATGGGACACTCGCCCTCGGCCCGGGCGTTCGCGCGCTGCCGGGGCCGGGGCGACCCGCGGCGTTGTATCGTTTCACCGACGCTTGAGACTCCTCGGTGTGCGTCTGGGCGGGATGGTTCAGGCGCGCTCCAGATCGAAGCGATACCCGATTCCACGCACGGCGCGGATGTTGAAGCCGCATCCGTCGTGCCAGCCGAGCTTGCGCTTGAGGCTCGACACGAAGTTGTCCACGGTGCGCTGCTCGACGACGATGCCCTTACCCCACACGCGGTCGAGGATGGCCTCGCGGGTGAGCGCCTCGCCGACGTGATCGAGCAGGCATACCAGGAGATCGAACTCGGTGCGTGTCAGGTCGACCTCGGCGCCATCGCGGGACACCACCCGGGCCTTTCGATCGACCGAGATGCCAGCGACGACCTGCTTGTCCTTGCCGCCGGCGGCCGGCGCCACCGCGGGAACGGCCGCGCCGCGCCGTGCAAGGGCGCCGATCCGCGCCAGAAGCTCGCGCAATCGGTACGGCTTGGCCAAGTAGTCGTCGGCGCCCGAGTCGAAGCCGCGGACCACGTCGTCCTCGAGGGTGCGCGCGGTCAGCATCAGCACGGCGGCGGCGCTGCCGGCCTCGCGCAGCCGTCGGCACACCGAGTAGCCGTCGCCGTCGGGCAGCATGATGTCGAGGACGACCACGTCGAAGGGGCGGGCAGCGGCGGCCCGTAGTGCCGCCTCTGCGCCTGCCACCGACTCGACGAAGTAACCCTCGTCGGTGAGGTTGTCGGTCAGGGCGAGCCTCAGGTTCTCGTCGTCCTCGACCACCAAGATCGCAGGGCCGGGGGTGTCGACAGTCGCGTTCATTGCTGCTCCAGCGCCGCCAGGGGGAACTCTAGCGCGAACGTAGTGCCGATGGGACTGCTGTCGACGATGCGGATCTTGCCGCCGTGCGCGGCCATTGTCTTGCGGCAGATCGCGAGCCCCAGGCCGCTGCCACGGGACGTCGGCGTGCCTCGCCCGCGGTAGAAGTCGCCGAAGATGCGCCGATGCTCCCGCCGGGGGATTCCCACGCCGTTGTCGGTGACCAGCACCGTGACTCCGCCGCTCCACCCACGTGGGCGGACACGCCCGCTCACCTCGAGCACCACCGTCTCGCGGTCGCAATAGGTGCAAGCGTTCTTGCCGAGGTTTCGCAGCAGCAGCCGCAGGAGCTCGGGATCGGCGCGGAGCACCAATCCGTCGAGGTCGCGGCAGCGAACCTCGACCGGACGCGACGACCACAACGCGAGGTCTTCGGCGACCTCCTCGACGATCGCGCGGACCTCGACGCGCTCGCGCCGTGGTCGCCACCGGCCCTTGTCGAGGCGGTTGAACGACAGGATGTTGTCGACGAGGAAATTCAGGTCGTCGATCTCGCGGACCATGCGCGCGGGGTAGTCGCGGGCTGCTGCGATGCCGGCGGTCTTGCGCTCGATGGTCTCGGCCATGAGCCGCAGCGACGCCAACGGCGTCCGCAGCTCGTGCGAGACCGTGGCGACGAAATCGTTCTTGAGCTCGACGAAACGTTGCTTGCGCGAGGCCAGGATCACCGATAGCGCGACGATCACGAGCGCCAGCCCGATGCTACCGACCAGGAAGATGCTCTTGATGCGGAAGTTCTGGTCGGCGTCGACGATGCGCGCGACGAAGCGAGGCGAGCTCACCGAGATCGGCAGCGACGCGACCGGCGAGATGGTGGCATCGAGGGTGGGGAGGATGACCACGTCGTCGGGCTCGATCAGCGCGCGGCCCCGCATCTGATCATCGATCACCGTCATCAGGGCCGCGACATCGACCTTGGTGCCGACCACCACACCGTCGGTGTCCACGCGGGCGAACCACTCGCCGCCCAGCAGCAGCGACGGCCCGCTGAAGTTCACGGGCATGCGCAACGGGGTCGACAGCGGCTCGGCGCTGCGGGCGTGGAAGTCCTCGGCCTCGGTGCGGGCCCGCTCCGACAGCGCGACCACGCGGTCGGCGAGGAACTCGAAGTCCTCCGCGGTGAACCGATCGCGCCGCCGCAACAGGGCCGGCTGCAGCCCCTCGACCACCAAGATGCCGCCGTCGCGGAGCCCGTCGCGCAGCAGCAGAGCCACCAGCGCCAAGTTGGGCTCGGTCCGCTCGAACATCTCGTCGAGCGCCGCGATCATCGACGGCAGATCGAGCGTGCTGTCGATGACATAGCGGGTACGGTGGCGCAGCAGGTTGCGGAAGGCCTGCTCGACCGGTCCGTGGCCGCCGGCGGCGAGCGCCTCGCGCAGGCTCTGGAACAGCTGCAGTCGCTCTGCCCACGGCGACGTCAGGTCCTCGACGTGGATCGCCGCGCCGCTACGCAACGCCAGGTACAGCGCTCGTCCGGGGCGCTCGTCGCCCGCCGCGAAGCTCACCGGCCTCGGGAATCGCTGACGACCGTCGACGACCAACAGCAGATCGGCGGTGCCCGCGAGCGGGTCGTCGAGGGAGTGGCCGATCTCGTCTTCGGCGGGGTTGAGCTCGCCGTCGAGGAGCTGCTCGAGCGTGCGCCGGGCGTACTCCTGCAGCGCGCTGCGCTCGGCTTCGACGCGGGCCTGCGCCTCGTCGCGCTCGGCGATGAAGATGCCCTGCAGCGACGCGAGGCCCCACAGCAGGACCGACAGTCCCAGCGAGAGCACGAGCAGGGTGGGGACCAGGCGACGCATGTCACTGCAGGACCGGCATGCGATCGAACTCCAGCGGTGCGCTGGCGAACTCCCGGTCGGGCTTGGCGTTACGGCGGTCGAGCCGCGCGGCGGTGTCGATGAGCGCCCCGAGCTCGGCGATCTCGGCGCTCGCGGTGACGTCGTCGGGCAGCTCGGCATACCAGCGCTGGATGTCGGGCCAGCTCACGCCGCGGATCCAGTAGGAGCCGCGGAGCTTCTCGGCGAGGGCCGCGACCACCACCGCGACGCGCACCGTCGGGGTGCCGCGGGCATCGAGCGGGCGGGTGTCTCCGAGCGCGAGGAGGGTCTCGAGCGTGCGCGACAGGCCGGTGTGGGGCTGGCGGTAGCGCAGGCGGACCTTGCCCAGGGGCGCGAGGTCGTCGCGGATCTCGATCTCGTACAGCGCGGTGACGCTCTGCCCCGGGCCGACCTCACCGGCGTCGGTGCTGTCGGCCGCGAACGAGTCGGTGGACAAACCGCGGTTCTCGTAGCCGAGCAGCCGGTAGCGGGCGACGACGGCGGGATCGAACTCGAGCTGGATCTTGGCGTCGCGCGCGACGACCTGCAACGTGCCGCCGAGGCTACGCACGAGCACGCGCTCGGCCTCGGCGAGGCGGTCGATGTACACGTAGTTGCCGTTGCCGCGGTCGGCGAGCTGCTCGAGCAAGACGTCGTCGTAGTTGTCCACGCCGACGCCGAGGGTGGAGATGGTGACGCCGCGCGCGGCCGACTCGGCGACGTGGGCGAGCAGTTCATCGGCGGCCTGGGGACCCGACGTGACCACGCCGTCGGAGAAAAGCAGCACCCGGTTGATGCCACCGATGAGCGCCGAGCGGTCGGCGAGCGAGTAGCCCAGGCGCAGGCCCGCATCGACGTCGGTGGAGCCGCCGGGCTCGAGGGCGTCGATCGCCTCGACGATGGTCGCGTGGCGGTCGCCCGCGGTGGGCTCGAGCACCACCGCGGCGATGGTTCCGTAGGTGACGATGGCGATGCGATCGCGTGCGCCCATGCGCGCCACCATCGAGCGCAACGCGTCTTGGACGAGCCTCAGCCGCGATTCGAGGGCCATCGACGACGACACGTCCACGACGATGACGAGGTTCGCCGGCGCCCGGTCCTTGTCGGCGATCTCGCGGGCTTGCAGCCCGACGTGGAGCACGTGGTATCCCTGGCGGTGGGGCGAGGGGACGACCTCGGTGTACACGGCGAAGTCGCCGTCCGTCGGGGCCGGGTAGTCGTAGTGGAACGCGTTGAGGAATTCCTCGACGCGAATCGCGGCCTCGTCGGGCATCTCACCGCGGTCGAGGGCGGCCCGCGCGAGGGCATACGAGGCGGTGTCGACATCGAGCGCGAAGCTGGAGAAGGGCTCCTCCGCGGTGTCGATCGTCGGGTTGATGCCGTAGTGCTTGAAGTAGGTCTCGGTGAGCGCTGCGGGGGGCAGGATCGGGCGGGTGGTCTCGGTGGGCTCCTTGCTGGTGGAGCTCGCGGCCGTCGCAGCAGATCTGGGCGGCTTGCGACGGACCACGGGGCGGGCCGAGCGCTGCACGGCGGCGCCTACAGAGGACTCGGGCTCGGCGCCCGTCGCATCGGCGGTGGGCTCGGCCATACGCATGCACGCGGCGGCGCCACAGGCGGCGAGCCACCACCCGCGGTGTGCACGCCGCGTCCGCGTCGGGTCCATCATCTCCGCGATCTTGACGCGCAACCGCGGGGGGCGGAAGGGGCGAGCGCGTGGGGGTTGCGTCATGGTGCCCGGGCGGCGCGATCATCGGTGTAAACCGCGGGCGCCAGGCGGCGTTCGGGCCTCGACGATGACCCACACCGTGCTCCCGTGGATCCTGATGGCGGCCGCTGCGTCCCCCGTCGCCCTCGACCACCCCGTCGCCACGGCGCACATCGAGTCGATCTCGCCCGATGTCGACGGCGGCGGCGGAACCATCGTGACCCGCGCGATCGCCCTGGGCGGCGACCGAGAGCGCTACGCGTTCGGCGGCAAGCAGTGTCGCGGACATCGCGTCGATGCGACCGTGCTCGCCGAGCTGTTCGCGGCCATGCGCGGCGGCGGCGGCGTGACCATCACCGGGGTGGCGGTGGGCGACGTGCAGTGCCTGGGACAGGTGACGTTCTTCGCGCCGTGACGCCGAGCGCCGTCAGACCGGATCACCCGGGCGGCCGCGGAAGGCCGACATCGTCGCGTCCTCGTCGTACGCGTGGACGAAGCCGGTCGCCCGGCGAAACGCGGTGCTGTCGATCACGATCGGATACTTCACGTGCTCGAGGGCGCCGGGGGGCAGCTTCGGCAGGCCGAAGCGCCCCAGCAGCGGGCGTACGAGGGCTGCGGGTAGCGGGATCGAGGTTCGTCCGGTCTCGCGGACGATCACCGACAGCGGCACCGGTGGCGGACCGCTGACGTTGTAGACCCCGCGGAGCCGGCGCTCGAGCGCGAGCACGATCGCGTCGGCGGCGTCGAACTCGTGGATGAAGTGGAACAGCGGATCGAATCCGAGGATCGTCGGCACCCGCGGTCCGCGGAGGAACGCCGCGAGCGTGCCCTGCCGCAGCGGGCCGAGCGTGTAGCACAGCCGCAACACCGAGGTGTCGATGACGGGATAGCGCCACAGCGCCGAGCCGGCGTACAGATCGGCGGCGACGAGGTCCGAGAGCTCGGGGAAGGCGTGCACCGCCATCGGGGGCTCGGCCTCGGTGTGGTAGAGCGCCGAGTCGGGGCCGGCGCCGTAGTAGGTGTGCCGACCGACGAACACCGCCTGCTCCACGCCATACGCGTTGCAGTGATCGAACACCGCTTGGGTGCCGCCGAGGTTGATGCGGAACCGCTCGCGGCTGCGGTGGGTGAGGTGCGTCACCGTGGCCATGTGCACCAGACCCTCGGGCCGCATCGTGCGGAAGACGTCCTCGGCCGGGCGCTTGCGGATGTCGGCCTGGACCACGCGCACGCCGTCCGGCGGGTGGTACCAGGGGCGCACGTCGACGCCGACCACCTCGTGTCCACGCGCGACCAGGCGGGTCGCGACCTCGCGGCCCAGCGCGCCGGCGATGCCGGTGACGAGGACTCTCATGACAGATCGAGCTCCGCCTCGCGGCGCTTGCCGTCGCGGAGCTCGCGGGCCTGGACGATGAGCGCGGCGATGCGCGCCTTGACGCGATCGACGTGCTTGATGATGACGTCGTCGGTGTCGTGCGGATTGCCCTCGAGCACGATCGGCGCGCCGTAGAGGATCTGCAACGTGACGGGCAGGGGAATCGCCGCGCCCCACGGCGTGACCGGCACATACGGGATCCCGATCATGCGCCCGAGCTTGTACAGGTTGACGACGGTGGGGATGGCCTCGCCGCCGCCCACGAACGCGAACGGCACGATCGGCGCGCCGGTCTGCAAGGCGAGACGGACGAAGCCGGTGCCGAACCCGACCAGCGAGTCCCGATCGCGGTAGAGCTTCGCGGTGCCGCGGGCGCCCTCGGGGAACACCAGCACGAGGCGGTCCTCCTCGAGCAGGCGCACCGCGTTCTCCGGCAACCCGGTGAACTGGCCGATGCGGCTGGTGAACCACGCCAGAAACGGCATGCGCTGCATGAACTTCTCCGCCATGCCCTGGGCCAGCCGCGGCGGCTCGAGATCGAAGAACGCCGAGGCGATGACCATCACCGCGTCGAGTGCCCAGCCGCCCGAGTGGTTGCCGACGAGCATCGCGCGGCCGCGCGGCGGCACGTTGTGCGCGCCGTAGACCTTCACGTCGAAGTAGCGGTGATAGAAGAAGCCGAGCAGCGTGTAGAGCCGGGCGAGTTCGGCGCGGTCGATGCCGAAGGGGTCGACGCCGTGGCGATTCCACGGCAACTCGATGCGTTCCACCCGCCGGGCGATGTCCGCGTTCGTGGGCAGGGGGATGAGACTCGCCGGGATCATTCGCGCGGCAACGATCCCCGACAGTACCCTGCCGGATCAAGCCCGGTCGGCAACGCGGCGCGAGGGTGGCGTGCACCCCTGCTGCAGACTAGGATCGTCGGATGTGCGGGCGGTATGTGCTGACCACCGACGACTACGCCTCGGTCGCCGACGCGCTCGAGGCTGCGTATGATGGGGCTGATGCCGCCGCCCACCGGCCGCGATTCAACGTCGCGCCGACCGATGTCATGCCCATCGTGCGCAGCACCGACGTCGAGCGCCGGCGGCTGGTGCAGGCGAAGTGGGGGCTGGCGGCGCCGCGCGACGCGGCCTCCGCCCGGCCGCCGGTGCACATCAACGCCCGCGCCGAGACGCTCGGCGAGCGGCCGATGTTCCGCCACGCCTTCGCGCACCTACGGATCGGCGTCGTCGCCGACGGCTTCTACGAGTGGGTCGGCACCAAGAAGCAGCGGACGCCGATCCGATTCCACCGACCGGACGGCGGCCCCATCGTGTTCGCCGGGATCGCGTCGGCGCGCGCCGACGCGGCCACCGGCGCACCGCAACTCCGCTTCGCGATCGTCACGACCACCCCCACCGCGGTGGTCGCCCCAGTCCACGATCGCATGCCCGTGATCCTCGAGGGCGCCGATCTCGACGCCTGGATCGGCCCGGCGCCGGGCGGCGTCGCGTCGGCCGATTGGCTCGATGCTCTGCGCGCGCTGCTGCGTCCGGTCGCGGACGGCGTGCTGGTGGCGACGCCGGCCTCGCCCCGGGCGAACGACGTGCGCAATGACGACCCCGACTGCCTCGTCGCGCCGCCGTCGCTGTTCGATGCGCCGCCGACCGGCCCTCCCGCGGCCCACGAAACCTGATAGAAACGGGCCGATGCCGAGCTGCGATCGACCTGCCACGCGCTGTCGTCAATCCCGTACCCGCACGCTCGTCCTGCTCGGAGCTGCGGCGCTCGCCGCACCCGGCTGCGCCGAGATGCGTCAGAACATGCGCAGCGAGTTCGTGTCGTTCCGCGGGGCGTGGTTCTGTTCGGCGGCCGGCTGCGACGAGGCCAAGATGCAGCGCTCGACCCAGGCGCATCGCGAGGGCGACGTCACGATCAACCACGGCAAGCTGAAGGCCGGCGCTGCCCTGGTGTTCAAGGCCGGCAAGGTGCCGCAGAACTTCGGCGCCACCGTCCGCGACTGCGCGGGCAAGTCCGCCGATGTGCCCGCCGACGCGGTCGCCGCCCCCGGATCCCATGGCATCCCCGGCCAGGCCGACTCCTACGTCGTCCGCATCGACCCGGCGCGATTCACCGACCTCACCTTGGGCAAGGGCTGCGACACCTGGATGGTGACGACGCACGCGACGTGGGACAAGGGCACGAGCTGGGAGCAGAAGGCCGGCATCCAGCAGAAGTGACGCCGCCGATGTTCGGCTCCGACATCGCCTGGCGGACGTGACGCGGATGGCCCGGCGACTCGGCCTTTTGTCGCTGCTGTATTTCTGTCAGGGGCTGCCCGGTGGATTCTTGGCCGTCGCCCTGCCGGTGATCCTGCTCGAGCAGGGCGTGTCACTCACCGAGGTCGGCTTCGTCTCGGCGTTGTCGTTGCCGTGGATGCTCAAGGTGCTGTGGGCGCCGTTGGTGGACCGGCACGGATCGGTGCGCTTTGGCCGGCGACGTTCGTGGATGGTGCCGACGATGTTCGCGATGCTCGCATGCACGCTGGCGATCGGCGTGCTCGATCCGGAGGACGATCTCACCTTGGTATTGGGTCTGTTCTTCGCGCTCAACCTGGCGGCAGCGACCCAGGACATCGCCGTGGATGGGTTCGCAGTGTCGAGTCTCCGCGGCCGCGAGCTCGGCCCGGCCAATGCGGCCCAGGTCGGTGGCTTCAAGCTCGGGAACCTGTTCGGCGGTGGAGTGCTGCTCGCCGTCTCGGCGACGTTGGGGTGGTTCGGGGTGTTCGCGTGCATGGCCGCGGTGATCGGCGTCGCCATCGTCGCGGTGCTGCTCACCCACGAGGCGAAGGACGACGCCCCGACCACACTGGGCACCCTCGATGTGGTGCGCACCGTGCTCGCCGAGCTGTGGCGCCAGCCCGCTTATGCCGGATTCCTGTTCGCCGCGAAGTTCGGCGAGACCTTCGGGGGCGCGCTCATCAAGGCCGCGATGCAGCGCCACGGGTTCTCGCGGGAGCTGATCGGGACCATCGACGGCATCTTCGGCAGCATCGCGACGATCACCGGTGCCGTCGTGGGTGGGGCGCTGGCGCGGCGGTGGGGCTGGGCCCGCGCGCTCGTCGTGATGTCGACGCTGCAAGGCGCCGCGCTGTGTGCCATCGCGTGGTACCAGCGCGGGGCCGTCGACGCGACGGGTTTCGGGCTGCGCGTGGCGTGTGAGAACTTCGCCGGGGGTGGGGTCGGGGTCGCGGTGTTCATGCTCGCCATGGCCAAGAGCCGCCGCGACATCGGGGCCGCGCAGTTCACCGCGGCGCAGGTCGTCTACATGCTCGGGGCCGCCGTCGCCACGCCGCTGTCGTTCGCACTCGCCGATGCCGTCACGATCGCACCGGTGATGGCGACCGGTGGCGTGCTCGCGATCGGCGTCGCCGCATTGGCGTGGCACCTGAGGCGCCGTATCGACCCCGCCTGACGCGTCGACTCAGAGCGGCCCGAGGCGACGGTACTCGGTCGGCGTCATGCCCATCTGGCGGGCGAAGGCGCGGCTGAAGCTCGGGTGATCGGCGAAGCCGACGGCACTGGCGACGTCGAGGATCGGGGTCTCGGAGCTGCGCAGCAGGCGGGCCGCCTGACACATCCGCAGCGTTCGCAGGTACGCGCCCGGGGTCATGCCGACGACCTGGCTGAACTGGCGCAGGAAGTGGAACTTCGACAGCTCGGCGATCGCGGCGAGGCGATCGAGGGCGACGGCGTCGGCGTCCGCCGAGGCCGGCAGTTCGCGCATGTACTCGAGCGCGCGGGCGATCTTGCGATGACCGATGCGGTGGGTCGAGCGCACCAGCGGCGTGCGGAGGTTGGAGAATTCCTCGAAGGCGTGGGTGACCACGCGGATGAGCGCGGCCTCCACGTCGAGCGCGGTCGTCGTGGCAGCCGCCGGACCGCGGGGCAGCGGCGAGCCCCTGTCCGAGAGGATCCGTGACGGGATCTCGAGATCCGAATCGTCTTCGGTGTGCTCGGTCGGGAACAGCACCGAGGGCGCGTGGCCCTGCACGGCCGCGAGCAGCCGGCACATCTCGTCGACCAGCGCCGGTTGGCTGGCGGCGCGTACGACGGTGAACTCCGGTTGCGTGCCCACGTGCGGCGTCGGATACCCGGCGAGGGAATCGGCCAGGCGCGCGACCCAGGCGGCGTCGACGTATAAGCTGACGTACTCGACGTCCTCGCCCTCGATGTTGCCGGTGTGGACCTGCTGGGGGTTGATCAGCACCAGATCGCCCGCCCGGAACTCGTGCAGCTTGCCGGCGACATGGCAGTGCTCGTCGCCCCGCAGCTGGGCGCAGATCAGGTACTCGTCGTGGAAGTGGGGCGACAGCGGCACGCGGCTCGCGCTGCCATACGCGTGGTAGAGCGAGAAGCCCTTACCACCGTAGAATGCCGCGGTGAGGCGGGGCCGCATCGGTGACCGACTGTACACCGCGGGCACCGCCTGGCGGCGACGGCCGGGCGTGCGGTCGCGCGGTGTCCGAGGCCCCGTGCCCGTGCCCGTGCCCGTGCCCGTGCCCGTGCCCGTGCCCGTGCCCGTCCCCGTCGTCGTCCCCGTCCCCGTCCCCGTCGAGGATCGGGCGCGGGCGGCGGAGGGTGGCCCAAGCCGATGGGAGTGCCGATGATCGAATCGCTCGTGCCGGTGACCTTCGACCAGGACGACCCACGCGAACGCGGCCGCGCCCACGGCGAGCTGTGGCGCCAGGAGATCCGCGCCTTGGCGTCGCTGCGCGTGGAGCTGTGCCTCGGCCAGCCGGGTGTTCGCGATCTCGCCCACCTCGACGCCCTCGCCGCATCGCACCTCCCGGTGCTCGCGCAGACGCTGCCTGCGTTGTCGGCCGAGCTGCTCGGCATCGCCGAGGGTGCCGACCTCTCGCCCGCGCGGATCGTCGTGCTCAACCACCACATGGGGCTGTGCGCGATCGCGGCGTCGTCGGTGTCGACGACGATCCCCGAGGGTGACGGCGGCACCGCGATGTACATCGCCGGCCCGGCCGGCCCCGTGCTCGGGCAGACCTGGGACACGAACGCCAGCGCTGCGCCGTTCGTGCGCGTGATCCGGGTGGCGCCGCGCGGCGGCGACGTCGAGCACGTGTGCCTGACGTTGACCGGCTGCCTCGGCGTCGCGGGCATCGGTCGGACCGGCGTCGCGGTGACGGTGAACGGGCTGGCGACCACCGATGCGAGGATCGGGCTGGTGGGCCCCGCGGTCCTGCGCACGCTCATCGCCGCGCACGACGCCGGTGCTGCATACGCGCGTCTCGGTGCGCTGCCGCGGTCGTCGGGCAATCACTACATGATCGCGGACGGCGCGGCGTTCCACGGCGTCGAGACCACCGGCGAGCTGTGCGTGCTCACCCAGCTCGGCCCCAAGGCCGCGCACATCCACACCAACCATTGCTTCGATCCGGTGCTGCGCTCGCGCGAGCAGCTCGCCCGGGGCAGCGCGAGCCATCACCGCCTCGACTCGGCCACGACGCTGTACCTGCAGCAGCGCCCGCGGGATGTCGACGGCCTGTGGCGCATGTTGGGCAGCCACGACGGCCATCCGCGCAGTATCTGCTCGCACCTCGATCTCGAGCGCGGCGACCTGGCGGCGCCGCGGACCTGCGCGCGCGTTGCCTTCGATCTGTGGTCGGGATGCATGCGCGTCGCGGCGGGCTGCAGCGCCGACGATCGTCCGCAGGTGATCACGCTGGGCGAGTTCGTCTCGCGGCGACCGCCCGCGGCGTGATCCCCTGCGCGCCGCCGCCGGTGGGCGGAGTACACTGCGCCCGTGGCCGACGATGCCGACGGGCGCGACGAGTGGGGCGAGCGGCTGCCGCGACATCTCGGGGCCTTCAGCGCCGGTGCCGTGGTGGTGGGCTCTACGATCGGCAGCGGCATCTTTCGCACCCCGGCGGTGATCGCCGAGCGCGTCGAGAGCATCGCGGCCTTCGCCGCGGTGTGGATCGGCGGCGCCGTGATCGCGCTGTGCGGGGCCCTCACCTACGCCGAGCTCTCGTCGATGATGCCGCGCACCGGCGGCATCTACGTGTACCTGCGCGAGGCGTTCGGCAGGCTCACCGCGTTCCTGTTCGGCTGGGCCGAGCTGCTGGTGCTGCGCCCGGCGGCCTACGGCGCGATCGCGATCACGTCTGCGGACTACGCCTGGCGATTGGTCGGTGCCGATGGCTCGGAGGTCGTGGCGCTCGGCGCCAGCCGCACCCAGCTCGGTGCGGCGGTGCTCATCGCGATCGTCGCGGCGGCGAACATCCGCGGCGTACGGCTGGGCGCGGCCATCCAGAACGTCAGCACGGTCCTCAAGATCGCGGCGCTGCTGGGGCTGTGCGGGCTCGGGGTGCAGTTCGCGGCGACCGGTGGTGTCGACATGTCGGCGCCGTCGCGGGTGGTCGACAACCCGACCGCCGGCTTCGGCCTGGCCATGATCTCGGTGATGTGGGCCTACGACGGTTGGTCCGATGTCGGCTTCGTCAGCGGCGAGATCCGGGATCCGCAGCGCAACCTGCCGCGGGCGTTCCTGTTCGGCACGCTGATCGTCGCCGTGCTGTATCTCGGCGCGAACGCGGCCTACCTCGCCGTGATCCCCCTCGATCATATGCCGGGCTCGGCGTTGATCGCCGCCGACGTCGCCGCGCGGGTCATCGGCACCGGCGGCGTCGCGTTCGTCTCTGCAGCGGTGGTGGTGAGCACCTTCGGCACGCTCAACGGCTCGATGATGACGGGTCCGCGGGTGTTCTACGCGATGGCCGAGGACGGCCTCTTCTTCCGCGGCATCGCCCGCATCCACCCGCGCTGGGGCACCCCGAGCCGGGCCATCGCGATGTCGGCGGTGCTGGGCGTCGTGTTCGTGTCGGTCCGCGGCTTCGCCGAACTCGCCGATCAGTTCATCATCGGCATCTGGCCGTTTTACGCCCTGGGCGTGCTCGCGGTCTTCGTGCTGCGTCGCCGCGACCCGGCCCGTCCGCGGCCCTATCGCACGTGGGGATATCCGGTCGTCCCCGGGGTGTTCCTCGTCGCCACGCTGTATCTGCTCGGTGCGTACCTCATCACCGAGCCGGTGAAGTTCTTGGCCAGCGTCGCGGTGATCGCCGCGGGCGTGCCGGTCTATTGGGTGTGGGTACGCCGGGCGTCGGCGTCGCCCGAGTAGTCGGTCATCAGCGAGTTGCCGCGGATCTGCAGCTCGCCCATCGTCCCGGGGCCGACCGGGCGGCACGCGTCGTCGACGACCCTGCTCGCGACGCTACAGACGGGCGTCCCCACCGAGCCGGCGCGGCGCACCCCCTGCAGCGGGTTGCTGAGGGTGATGAGCGTCTCGGTCATGCCACAGCGCTCGAGGATGGCGTGGCCGGTGGCGGCCGCGAACGCGGTGTGCATCGCAGGAGCGCAGTGGTCGTCTGGGCCGAGCCCCACGCGTCGCCGAGGGCGGCCATGTTCGAGACGAGCGCGCGCCATGGCATTGCCACGCCCTTGCTCCGCCCGGTGGTGCCCGACATATAGATGACCAGCGCCGTGGACTCGTCGTCGTCGTCCTGCCGCCCTCAGCCGACGATGATGGCGAGGGCGCCGATGATCGCGAGATAGATGACGAAGCCCGACACCTTGCCGCGGCCGACGAGCACCAACAGCCCGCGAAGGGCGACCAGGCCGACCACCAGCGACGTCAGGAAACCGGCCACCAGTGGCGCGACATCGACCGCGACGCCGTCGGAATCGGCGAGGGCGATCTCGAGGACCTCCTTGGCGACGGCGCCGCTCACGGCGATCACGCTGATGAGGAAGGAGAACCGCGCCGCCGTCGCGCGGTCGAGGCCGACGAGCAGCGCCGCGGAGATCGTGGTGCCGCTGCGCGACAACCCCGGCAGGATCGCCGTGACCTGGGCGAGGCCGATGATCAGCGCCTGACGCAACGTGGGCTGGGCGCCGGGGGTGGCTGGCGGATGCCTGCGTTCGTGGCGGAACCCGATCCACAGCGAGAACGCGGTGACCCACAGCCACACGCCGACCCACCGGAGGTTCGACTCCATCGCGATGATCCCGTCTTCGACGCCCGGCAGCACCGCGAGGCCCAGCGGTACGCTGGCGACGAGCATCGCGAGCAGCAAGCGGCGGTTCTCCGTGTCGCGGCCGGGGCGCAAGGCGGTGCCCGCCAGATCGAGCAGATCGCGGCGATACGTCCACACCACCGCCAACAGGGTGCCGGCGTGCACCACGATGGTGAACCGATGGCCGCCCGGCGCGCCGCGCATGCCGAGCACGGCGTGACCGAGGGCGAGGTGCCCGTCGGAGCTGATCGGCAAGAACTCGGTGATGCCCTGCACCACGCCGAGCGCCACGGCCATGGCGATGGTGAGCTCGCCGCCCGGCCCTCCAGTGGGCGCGTCGGCGTTCGGGGCGTCGGCGGCGTGGGCGAGGGCGGCGAGACCGAAGGCCGCGAGGAGGGTCGCGAGAAGCGTCGCGATGGCGGCATACTGGCGGCGATGGCCTGGCTCGTCGTCGCGCTCGGGCTCGTGGCCACAGTTCAGGGCGTCGCCTGGATCGACCGCAACGGCGGCACGCGCAGGATCGCCGGCGTGGTGCTCGCGGTCCTCGGGATCGTCTCGCTGGGGCTCGGACTCGTTCAAGGGCTCGTGCCTACCTTCTTGGGGCCGTGAGCTTCAAGCGACGTCGGGGGCTTCGATCGGCGCCGCAGACTCGTCGTCGTCGTGGTCGAACTCGAACTCGCCGGCGCAGGCGTCGAGCAGGCGTGCCGGCCGGTCGACGCGCCCCCGCGCCCACAGGTGATCCTCGATCGCCATCATCAGCGCCCGCGTGGTGCGGCGGTCCTGGGCGCTCACGAAGAATCGCGGCGCCGCATCGACGCCGCCGCCAGGCTCGTTGCGCTGTCGCTCGAGCTCGGCGGGATCGAGGGCGTCGACCTTGTTGAACACCATCAGTCGCGGCACCCGCCCCGCACCGAGCCCATGCAGGATCTGCTCGACGCTCGCCACCTGCTGCTCGCGGTCCGGATCGGCGGCGTCGACGACGTGCAAGAGCAGATCGGCGTCGGCGACCTCCTCGAGCGTCGCCGAGAACGCCTGCACCAGCGCCGGCGGCAGGTTGCGGATGAAGCCCACCGTGTCGAGCAGGACGATCTCGCGCTCGCGCGGGAATCGCAGGCGGCGCACCGTGGGATCGAGGGTCGCGAACAGCTTGTCCTCGGCATCGACGGTGCTGTTGGTGACGCTGTTGAGCAGGGTGCTCTTGCCGGCGTTGGTGTAGCCGACGATCGCGGTGACTGGCACCTGGGTGCGGCGCCGCTCGGCCCGTTGCTGCTCGCGACGCTTCCGCAGCGCCCCCAGGCGATGGTCGAGATCGTTGATGCGTTCCTTGGCCCGTCGACGATCGATCTCGAGTTTGGTCTCGCCGGGGCCGGTGCCGCCGATTCCACCGGCGAGCCGCGACATCATCGTGCCCTTGCCGACCATCTTGGGCAGGTTGTAGCGCAGCTGGGCCAGCTCGACCTGCAGCTTGCCGTCGGCGCTCTTCGCATGCTTCGCGAAGATGTCGAGGATCAGCATGGTGCGATCGATGACCTTGAGATCCGTCTGCTCGGAGATGTTACGGGCCTGCGATGCGGTGAGTTCGGGGTCGCAGACGAGGACCTCGACGTCCTGCTCGAGGGCGCGGATCAGCACCTGGCGCAGCTTGCCCTGGCCGAAGAACGTGCGCGGGTCGGGGTGGCCGCGGCGCTGCTCGACCAGCTCGACCACGGCGAGCTGCGCGGTGCGACACAGCTCGCCCAGCTCGGCCTTGCGCGCGGCGGCATCGGGCCCGCCGTCGTGGACGATGAGGGCCATCGCGCGGGTGCCCTGGACCTGCTCGCGGGCTCGGGCGGTGGCCGCGACCAGCTCGCCCTCCAGCTCGCGGATGAACGCGTCGAACGGTACCGGCAGATCCGCCGGCCCGTCGACGTCCTCGTCGTCGCGGACCAGCGCCGACAAGGTGGCGCGCGGCCACGTGCGGGTGACGAAGGCCCCGTCTTTGGCCGCTGGTCGCAGGCAGGCCAGGTCCGCCTGCAGACCCGACGGCCCGTGGTGGATCGCCGCGAGCAGATCGAGCCGCAGCTTGGTGAGGTCGGCCAGCTCCTCGCGATCGAGCGCCTCCGGCACGAGGTGCGCGACGACCAGACGCACGCCCCGCAAGCGGCCGTCGACACCGCGGACGCGGGCGAACTCCGGCACCTGGATGCTGTGTGCGTCGCCGAGGATCACCCGGGTCACGCGACCCCGACGGTCGATGAACAACCCGATGCGCCGGTTGAGCTCGGCGGCGAGCTCGACCAGATCACGGGCGAGCGCGGCACTCACGACGCGGTCGGCGGGGACGCTGCGCTCGGCCAGCCGCTGCAGGGCGCGGACGTGGCTGGCCTTGAGATTCGCGGTGTCGCCGAAGATCTGGCGCGACGTCACTGGGCCGCACGCTCGTCGAGGACCCGCATTGCGACGGCGAGCGCCTGCTCGGCCCGGCGAGCCGCCTCGCGCCTCGCGGCGAGATCGGACTCCGCGGAGCGTAGGGTCGCGCGCGTGCGCTCCAGGTCGGCCACCGTCTCGCGCAGCGAGCCGCTCTCCCGATCGAGCTCCGCCTGAGTCGAGTCGCGCTCGGTGGTGAGCCGCTGCGCCGTGGCCGCTGCCTCGGCGCGCGCGTCGGCGAGCTGCCGCTGCATCCGCTCGCGCTCGGCCGTGGCGTTCTCTTCGGCCTCGGTGATCTGCCCGCGGAGGTTCTCGACATCGGCGCGCGCGGCCGCGATGGCCTCCTCGGCTTCGACGCGGACCTTGTCGACCTCGGCGCGGCGCTGGCCCTCGGAGAACTCGAGCTCGGCCTGCTGCTCTTCACCCAGGGCCTTGAGAGCCGCCGCCTTGTCGGCGTCGGCGAGCTCGCGCGCCTCGGCGAGCGCCGCCACGCGGTCTTCTTCGGCCTCGCTGCGGATGCGCTCGATGTCGCGGCGCAGACCCGCCGCCTCGTCCTCGAGCTTGGTCACGGCATCGGCAAGATCGGCGCTGCGTGCCCGCGTCTGCTCGAGCGAAGCGGTGGTCTCGGCGAGCCGTTCGGTCGCGCCGGCGAGCTCGCGCTCGAGGGATTGCGCCCGCTCGCGCTGCCCGTCGAGCTCCGCGTGGGTGGTACCAAGCTGCGTCTGTGCCGTGGCGAGCTCGGCCGCGGCGCGCTGCTCGGCGGCGGTCTGCGCAGCCTGGGCGGCGACGAGCGCGTCCTCGCCGTCCTTGAGCTTCTTCTGGGCATGCTCGAGGCGGGCCTTGAGCCCCTCCTCGCGCTTGAGGATGGTGTTCTTGTCGCGGCCGGCCGCGTCCGCGCGCTCGCGGGCGGTGATGACCTCTTCCTCGGCCGTGACGAGCTTCTCCTCGATGTCGCCGATCTGCGCCATCAGTTCGCGGTTCTTGTGCTTGAGATCCAGCGCGGCCCGATCGCGGCTCTCGAGCTCCTCCTTGAGGGCGAGGATCTCTCGGTTCTTCGCGTTGACTTGAGCCTTGAGCGAGATGGCCTCGCGCTGCGCACGGAACTCGCCCGGCGCGGTGGGGCTCACCTCCTCGTCGACGCTCGAGGACTCTGGCTGGGCAGCACGGACCTCGACCCGCTCGGAGACCGGCTCAGGCTCGGGGGCCGGCTCGGCTTGCGGCTGTGGCTCGGCTTGCGGCTGTGGCTCGACTTGCGGCTGTGGCTCGGCTTGCGGCTGTGGCTCCGCTGCCACCGGATCGTCCTGCACAGGCTCGTCTTCGGCTTCCAGGGTGAGCGCATCGAAGGCAGCGTCGGTCTCCGCGCCGAGCCCCACGTCCTGGGCCGGGCGGACTGGCGCGTGGGGCCCGGTGTCCTGCGACATCGCGTCGAACTCGGCGTCGAACTCGCCCATCTCGAGGACGTCGGCGGCAGGCCGGCTGCGCGCCGCTTCGTCGTCGACGTCATCGATGTCGACGTCCAATCCGGCCTCTTCGCCGTCATCGGCGCCCGGGGTCGCACCGACGACCAGCGCCGGCGCAGCGCCGTCGGGGATGTCGATGAGACCGCGGACGATTTCGAGGAGTTGACCGTCACCGAACGGTAGCTTGAGGTACTCGTCGGCGTGGGTCTTGAGGTTGCGGTGCTGGTTGAAGACGTCGTCCGACACCCCGGACGCGTACATCACCAGGGGGATGTACTTGGTCTCGTCGTTGCGGCGCAGCTTGTTGCACACCGAGAACCCCGACACGTTCGGCAGTTCGACGCGCAAGAAGATGATGTCGGGGGTCGCCGTCCGGGCGAGGCTCATGGCCTCGTTGGCGTCCTGCGTCGAGGTGAACTCGAACCCATGGTGGCCGAGCGCGGCTTGGATGGACCGCGCTGCCTCCAGATCCGCATCGATGATGAGCGCAGAAAACACGACCGGAGAGTATCGTTTCGCCTGGTGTGAGACCAGGCCCACGCTCGGTGTGCGGCGGGGAACCCGGCGGCCGCGCTGGCTCTGCCCACATGGCCCGCCTGAGCGATCGCGGGGCGCTGTCGGGTACTCGGGGGGCCGGGCGCAGGATGGCTACGGTGCGGCCGTGGGCTGCGGATTGCGCTCGCGACCCTGGTGGTCGGCGGTGCGGTACTCGAACTTGTGATCGCGCTCGTGGTCGGGCTTCTGGTCGAACTTGCGATCGATGAGCTCGAGGAGTCCCGCGAAATCGTTGCTGGTCTGGCCGCCCTCGAGGACCAACATCACATGCTGACCGGTGGGCAGGCCGCCGCGCACTATCTCATAGCGGAGACCCGCACTCGATTCCTTGGGCCCCGGCGCGCCCGGCAGATCCGCGCGCACGAGCTGGAGATCGCCCGGGGCGCTGCCCGCCACGGGGGGCAAGCTCGCACCCGGGCGGGCCGGTGCGGGCGCCGCTGCCACGGCTGGCGCCGCTGCCACGGCTGGTGTCGCGGGCTCCTCGCGGATCTGCGTCAGCGCAGAGCCCAAGCCTCCGGGCATCGTCTGGGCGGGGGCGAGGCCTTCGCGCGCGACGAAGAACAGGCCCACCGCGACTGCGCCGGCGGGCACCATGATCATCGCGCCGCGACCGGCATCGGCGAGCGCCGACACCACGCGCGACCACAGGCTGGCCCGCGGCGGGATGGCGGCGACCGCTTCGCGATCGACTCCGTCGAGCTCGGCGAGGATGCGCGCGCGCAACGAGGCGGGCGCAGCGTCGCGCTTCACCGCGCGCAGCGTCGAGCGAACCCACTGCTGCTCCGACACCGCATGGCGGCAAGGGCGACAGCACTCGAGATGCTCGGCGACGCGCTCTTGCTCCGCCGACGCGAGCTCGCCATCCACGTAGGGTTGGAGCAGCCCGGCGGTGTCGGAGCACTCCGAGCGGATGTCCTGCAGACTCATGCGCGGCCTCGCCTACGATAGTCTTGGATGTGGACGGTGTTGTCACCGGCGTCGCCGCCGGCGGGGCTCGGTGCCTGGGCCAGGCCCAGCTCGACCGCATGATCGTGCAACAACTTGTGGAGGAGTCGACGGCCGCGGAAGATGCGGCTCATCACCGTGCCGATGGGGCAGTCCATGATCTCGGCGATTTCCTTGTAGGCGAGGCCCTCGAGGTCCGCCAAGATGACCGCCATGCGGTAGTCCTCGGGCACCGACTCGAGCGCGGTCATGATGCGCTCGCGCGTGATGCGTGCGGCCAGCGCGACCTCGGGCGAGGGCATGCCGCTGGTGGGGTGACCGACCGCCGCCTCCACGCCGAGCGCCGGGAGTTGCGCCTCGAGTTCCGCGTTGGCGTGGCGGGTGCGATTGGCGCGGTGGTACCGGTTGATGAACGTGTTGCGCAAGATGGTGAAGAGCCACGCACGGATCGACGTGCCGCTCTTGAAGGTGTGCCAGAAGCGATACGCGCGGACGAAGGCGTCCTGCACGAGATCGTCGGCTTCGGCCGGGTTCCGTGTCAGCCGCAAGGCTGCGCCGTACAGGGCGTCGATCTGGGGGAGCGCGGTCGACTCGAACTCATGCCTGGCGGTGACTTCCATCGTTCGACCGGGCCGGACCCGCACCCATCGTGCATTATTCCCCATCGGCAGGATCATCGTGCCCGTCGACGGTGTAGCGATATGAAATCGCAGTATTTTTCGACGAGACGGCGGCGCCCGGCGCCGGCTGCGAGGTGACCTGGCGCGCCCGCATCGGCCCAGGCCCGCCGGGGCTATGCTCCGATGCGTGACGTCGGTCCCCGAGCATCGAAGCCCCCTGTCGACCCGCTACGCCACCCGGGCGATGGTCGCGAACTTCGACGATCGTCGGCGGCATGGCCTGTGGCGCGAGCTGTGGATCGCCCTCGCGGCGTCGCAGCGCGAGCTCGGTCTGCCGATCGCCGAGGCACAGCTCGAGGCGATGCGGGCCCACCGTGACGACATCGACTTCGACCGCGTCGCCGAGCTCGAGGCCAAGACGCGGCACGACGTGATGGCCCACGTCCACCACTTCGGCGAGCAGGTCGGGCCGGGCGCCGAGAAGATCATCCACCTCGGGGCCACGAGCTGTTTCGTCGCCGACAACGCCGAGCTCGTGATGATGCGCGACGGCTTCGAGCTGCTGATGGATCGCCTCTGGTCCGCGCTCGATGGCCTGCGGAGCTTCGCGACCGAGCACCGCGATCTGCCGACGCTCGCATACACCCATTTCCAGCCGGCCCAGCTCACCACCGTGGGCAAGCGGGCGGTGTTGTGGGCCCAGGATCTCGCCTACGATCTCGAGAGCCTCGCGGCGCTGCGCGAGCGGCTGCCGTTTCGCGGCGTCAAGGGCACGACCGGGACCCAGGCCTCGTTCCTCGCGCTGTTCGATGGCGACCACGGCAAGGTCCGCGCGCTCGACCGCAAGGTCGCAGAGGCGATGGGATTCTCGAAGTCGGTGCCGGTCAGCGGCCAGACCTATCCGCGCAAGTTCGACACGTGGATCGTCGGCGCGCTCGCGGACCTCTGCGCCTCGGCGGCGAAGTTCGCCTCGGACGTCCGATTGCTGGCCCACGAGCGCGAGCTCGACGAGCCCTTCGGCAGCGACCAGGTCGGGTCGAGCGCGATGGCCTACAAGCGCAACCCGATGCGCTGTGAGCGGATCTGCGGCCTCGCCAGGTTCGTCCATTCGCTCGCGAGCAGCCCGCCGCAGACCCACGCCAACCAGTGGCTCGAGCGCACCCTCGACGACAGCGCCAACCGCCGCCTGGTGCTGACCGAGGCCTTCCTCGCCGCCGACGCGGTGCTCAACTTGGTCGTCGACGTGGTCCGCGGGATGGTGGTCCACCCCGCGGTCATCCGCGCGAACATGGCCGACGAGCTCGCCTTCATGGCGACCGAGAACGTGATCATGGGCGGGGTCAGGGGCGGCCACAGCCGCCAGGAGCTCCACGAGCGGGTGCGCAAGCATAGCCACGCGGCGGCACTGCGCATGAAGACCGAGGGCGTGCCCAACGACCTGCTGGAGCGGATGCGCGGCGATGGTGTGCTCGCGCCGTTCGTGCCCGGCGACCCGATCGATCCGACGCTCTACGTCGGCCGCGCCCCGGAGCAGGTCGACGAGTTCGTCGCCGAGGTGCTGACGCCGCTGCTCGAGGCCCACGGCCACCGTGCCGGTCGCTTCGCGCCGGCCGTGCACGTCTGAGCCGGGCCCGGTGGCAACCCGCAGAGGCACGGGCGCGCCGCCGCAACGACGACGCGACCCGGGCGCAGCGGCAGGCCCGAAGCGGAACTCGCGAGCCGGCAACGCTGGCCGATGACCGGGCGTCCGCCCGCGCCGGGCGATCCGCCGATGTCACGTCCGCTCCGCATCGCCTCCAGCCTCGCGCTCGCCGCCTCCGCCTCCGCCTGCTTCGCTGCGCCTCCCGCCGAGGGCGGCGACGTCGTCGGCTCCACCGGGGTAGACAGCGCCTTCGGCGACGAGGCGCCCTACACCACGTCGAACTCCGGTGACGACGGGTCGAGCAACGACACCTCGAGCGCCGCCGGCACCGATGGATCCGACACTCGGGACGCAGGCGGCACCACCACCTTTGGCACCGACGTCGACACCGGGCCGACCGGCGACGGCACGAATGGCGGGTTGCCCCCCGGTTTCCCGAGCGACGCGCCCTTCGGGGACGACGTGCGCGAGCTGGATCTCGTGGGCCGATGGCTGATGCCGTGGAGCCCCTCGGGCGTGCCCCACGTGCAGCTCGACATCGCGGCCGACGGCGCGTTCATGTGGGTCGAGCGCGACGGCGATTGCACGCCGCTGGGCGCGGCGGAGGGCACGCTATGGGTCGAGGGCACGCAGCTCGCGATGGCGGTAGAGGTGTGGGACAAGACGCCGCCGTGGGACACCGTGGCGGCGACCGGCGGGGCGCTGCAGGCACCGTTTCGCATGCGCCTGGGCTACACGCCGATGGGCGGCTATCTCGGCGTGTCGGGGCCGCGCGATCTAACCGCGATCGCGCCGTGGTACGGGCGGGGCTATGCGCGCCTCGACGCGGGGACCGGCGTCGTCGGCTCCTGGGTGGCCGAGAGCGAGCTGTGGGCCACGCCGGCGGGCGAGGACACACCGGCGTTGATCGTCCGCGATCGCTTCGATGCCCACGTGCCCGCGACGTCGCAGGCGCAGCTCGCCTCTCGCCAGATGTGGTGGTGGCCCGAGGGCCCCGTGCCCGCGGGCGACGAGTCCGAGAGTGGTCCGTGGATCGACGAGACGCCGGGCAACATCGCCGGCGCGGCGAGCATCGTCGGCGTGCGCCATGCCTACGATGCCCTCGGGCTCATCAGTTTCGTCGCCGATCGATCGTTCGTGCTCGGTGCGCCTGCGCCCTGTCCGTGACGCGGGCGTAGGGCTCGGCGACGTGCTCAGGTCGGTGGCTCGAACACCATGCGGAGGCCCCAGCGGGCGCGGACGTCGAACAGCGCCGCGATCCGTTCGGGTACCAGCACATCGGCGGTGGCGCCGACGGTGGTCCCGTCGCCGACGCACACCACCCGATCCGACCAGCGCTGGGCGACGTCGATGTCGTGCGTCGCAAACACGATCGCGCGGCCGCTGCGCGTGAGCGCGTCGCAGCACTGCATCACCCGCAACGCGTGACCGACGTCGAGCGCGGCGGTGGGCTCGTCGAGGACGAGAACCGAAGCGTCGCTCGCGAGCATGCGCGCGAGCATGATCCGCTGGCGCTCGCCGCCGCTCAGGGTCGACCACCGCCGCTCGGCGAGGGCGGTGGCGTCGACCTGCGCGAGGGCGTCCGCCACTGCGGTGCGATCGGCCGCCCCGCGGTGGGCGAGGGCGCCGACGTGGGGCGTTCGACCGAGTGCCACGATGGCGATCGCGGGCACGTCCGACCACGGCTCGGCGCGCTGCGGCAGCCAGGCGATCCGCCGCGCGCGCGCCCGCGGATCCCAGGCATCCATCGCGGTGTCGTCCAGCGTGACCGCGCCTTCGTCGGCCGCGCGCAGCCCCGCGAGGGTTCGCAGCAGCGTGGTCTTGCCGGCGCCGCTGGGACCGATCACCGCGATGCGATCGCCGACGGCGACGTCGAGCTCGAGCCCGCGGACGAGCCAACGCGGACCTCGGCCCGCGGGCACCGCGAGGCCGACCCCACGCAAACGCAGCACCGCGGTCATTCCTCGCCCGGCCGGTGCTGCCGGCCCGACCGGCCCGGCCGGTGCCGCACCAGGAGGATCCACAGGAACGCCGGCGCGCCGAGCAGGCTCGTGATCACACCCGGTGGCAGGGCGACGGTGCCCACGCGTGTGAGCGTGTCGACGGCGAGCAGCACCGCGGCACCCAACATCGCCGAGGTCGGGATCAGGGCCCTGTGGCCGCTGCCGAGCCGCCAGCGCACGATGTGGGGCACGACCAGGCCGAGGAAACCGAGCACGCCGGCGACCGCCGTCGCGCCGCCCACCATCAGCGCGACGGCCGTGACGGCGCGCCGCTGCACCGCCCGCGGCGAGACGCCGAGCGAGGCCGCCACGTCGTCGCCGAGCGCAAGCGCGTCGAGGTCGCGGGCGAGCGGCAGTGCGAGGACGAGCCCGGCGCCGATGGGCACGAGCGCTGCGCCGAGGTGGGCCCAGCTGCGGCCCTCGAAGCTGCCCATCAGCCAGCGCAGGACCTTGATGCCGAGCTCGTGGCGATCGCCGGCGAGGGCGAGTACGCACGTCGTCGCGGCGCCGAACGTCGCACCGAGCGCGACCCCGGCGAGGAGCAGCGTCGTCGTGTCGGTCGATCGCGTGGCGAGCCCGAGCAGCAGGCCGAGGGTCGCCGCGGCACCGAGCGCCGCGAGCACCGGCGTGACCCAGATGCCGAGCCGATCGAGCCCGAGGTACAGACCGATCACGGCGATGAACGCCGCGCCGAGCGAGATGCCCAAGACGCTCGGATCGGCGAGAGGGTTGCGGAACAGGCCCTGGGTGATCGCACCGCCGCCCGCGAGCGCGGCACCGACGAGGATCACGACCCCCGCCCGCGGCACCCGCAGCAGCCACACCTGCGCGTCGGTCAGTGCGTCGGCTCGTGCCTGGCCGATCAAGCCGCGGCCGACGGCGCCGAAGACGTCCGCGATACCGATGTCGCCGGGGCCGACGACGATCGCCGCGATCGCGAGGGCGAGCACCACCGCCGCACAACCCAGCGCCCAGCGCCGCGCGGGGCTCATGCCGGTCCCGCCTTGCGCTCACCGAGCCGGCGCACGAGATCGAGCATGCCGAAGCCGGTGCTGTATAAATGATGCGTCGGCACCGCGACGACGCCGTCCTGTCGTCCGGCCCGCGTCGCGGCGATGCCGGGCCTGGCGGCGAACTCCCGCTCGGTGGCGGGGCAGTCAGCCTCGCAGGCGATCACGATGAGCTCGGGATCCCACGAGACCATGGTCTCGAGCGTGACCGTGCGGTGGCCCGCGATGCCGCGGGCGCCGGCGAGATCGACGAGGCCGGCGGCACGGGCGGCGTCGGCGAAGATCGTGCCGCTGCCGGCCACCGAGCCCTCCTCCCAGCTCACGATGTTCGGGTGGGGGGCGGCGGCGAAGCGCTCGCGGAGCGCGGCGAGCTCGGCGTCGAACGCCGCGATGCGGGCCGCGCCAGCGGTGGGGGCGCCGACCGCCGCCGCGAGCTGGGTGACGTGGGTGCGGTAGTCGGCGAAGCCGTTCCAGCCGTCGAGCCGCAGCGCGGTCACGCCCATCTGCTCGAGCAGCGCGCGGGTCTCGTCGGCGGTGAATTCGGCGATGACGACGAGCTCGGGCTGCAGCGCCGCTATCGCCTCGGCGCCGGTCGGGCGGGCGACTGTGGACGGCCACAGACCGACCGCGTCACTGTAGCGCGCGTCGTCGGCCATCGTCGAGACGCCGACGACGCGGGTGCGGACCTCGGGCCCGAGGTGCCATAGCTCCTCGTCCGCGAACACCACCTGCGAGACGATGCGCGTCGGGGCGCCGCTCTTCGCCGCCGGCTTCGCGCAGGCGACGAGCAGGACCAAGGCCACGACGAAGCAGCGCTGGGCGATGATCCCGAAGCTCATGGGTCGTACACCTGGGCGATCGCGTCGAGGTCGAAGCCTGCGCCCGCGCCGGCGCACCACATGTCGTCGCCATAGTGCTCGCGGGTGCGATCGACCATGCGGACCCAACGGATGCGCGCGAGCCCGACCTCGTCGAGATCGAAGGCGTCACCGCCCGCCGTCTCGGCATTGCGGGGCATCGCGGCGGCTCCAGGGTCCGTCGGTGTGACGCCGGCGCAGCCGTCGAGGGTGTCCAGATCACAAGGAAACGCGAACCATGTCGCGCCGTCGTCGCTCACGCGGAGCTCGGCGGGTTCGACGAAGGTGCCGTCCGCGAAGTCGAACGCGTTCTCGAACACGATGAAATCGGCGCCCGGGCCGTTGGGTACGCCATCTGGAAACCCCAGGGTCACGACGCCGCCGCAGCCGAGCGATGCCACATCGGTGCTGCCGCCCGCCGTCGCCGGTCGTGGTGCGCCGAGCACGACGTCGGGCATGGCGTCGTGCCCGAAGCTCGCCGGGGCCGCCGGTTCGAACGCGTCGACGCACGCGGCGAAGCCCACTGGATGCTCACCGCGTTCGCACTCACCGATGGCCGGGGGCTCGCCCGGCAGGGGATCGGGGGCGGTGGCCTCCGGGTCGCAGCCGAGCATGCAGGCCATCGCCGATGCGGCAGGAAATCGGAGCAGTCGTTTCATGGGATCGCCACCAGGCTGTAGGGCGCGAGACCGGTCGACAGCGGACCGGCGAGGGGCGTCGGTGGATCGGCGCCGAGATCGAAGACCCACAGGCCCGGTGCGCTACGGCGGGTGCTGCCGTACCACAGCCGATCGCCGATGCGCTCGACGGTGCGCTCGACGGAATCGAAGCCGTCCGCGAACGCGATCGGGATCTGTGGCGCCGCGCCGTCGAGGCCGACGCTGTACAGCCGCACCTGGGCGAAGTCGGCGTCGTAGGCCGCGATGTAGGCCACGGTGCCGTCGCTCGAGATGGCGAACGACTGGGCCTGCAGCGGCTCGCCGATGCCAGCGTCGGCGAAGCGCTCCGGGGCCACGGCCCAGACCACGCGCGCTTCGTCGAGATCGAAGCGTTCTATCCCCGTCGACAGACCGAGCAGGGTGTGCCCGGTGGTGTCAGCGGGATCGCGACGGAGCTGTCGCAGCCACGTGCCGTCGCTGCGCAGACCCTGGGCGCCGTCGCGTTCGGGGTCCAGGTCGAACGCGACTCCGGCGGCCGTGTCGACCGCGATGAGCTCGTCGGGGCCGACGCGGGCGAAGGCGGCGTCGAGACGCTGGGCCACGACCCAGATCACGGACCCGCACGCCACCGCGGCGCCGAAGTCGGGGTTGCCGTCGTCATCGGAGACCGCGCGAAGATCGATCGTGCCGACGCGGCCCTCACCCGGCGCTGCCCAGGGATCGAGGACGGCGAGCTCCGGGACGTCGAGTTGGGTGACGTAGCCGAGCCCGTCGGGATCGAACGCGATCGACTGCGGGTTGGGTGCGGCGCTGCAGGTCGCGGTGATCGGGATGTCGGCGGCGGTGGCCCAACCGCGGGTTGGGTCGAGCACCTGCAGCGCGTCGATCTGGTAGCGGTGCAGCAGCAGGCCGCGACCGTCGTGCCACGCCGGGACGGCATCGGTGCTGCCCAGGGCGACGTCGGGCGTGACCTCGAAGGTGGTGGCATCGACGATGCTCACCGCGCCGGTGGCGAAGTCGGTGGTCGTGACGAGCAGTCGGGTCGGGGACTCGACCCCCAACGCGCACGGGCCGTCCATCACGACGGGGCCGGCGAGCGGTGTGACCGGTGGTGGCGTCTCGCACGAACCTGGCGCGTCGGGGGGCAGACACGCGAAGAGCACGGCGGCCGCGAGCAGGCCGGCAATGCGCGGGGCCCGGTGAACGATCGGGGTGATGGTGCTGCTCATGGACGCTCCTCGGAGCGCTGGCGCGCGAGCGCGAAGTCGACGCGGACGCTGGCCCAGACGCTGCGACCGGGCAGGGGGTAGCCGATGAAGTCGGCGATCGCGACCGGGGCCGGCCGGGCGTCGGCGACCGGGATCTCGACCGTCGTGGTGCGGACGTCGAGCAAGTTGCGGATGTCGATGGCCACGAGCACGCGGCGCGCGACGTTCATCTGCACGCCGATCGTCTGGAGCGCCCGTGGCGGCAGCACGTAGCGGCCGCTGGGATCGAGGAACGTGCGCGCGACGAGCTCGACGGTGTAGGCCATCCGCGGCTCGACGCTGGTGCCCCTTGGGTGGAACTCCCAGCCCCACGAGCCGCGCACGAACAGATCGTGGCGGGGACGGCCGGGCAACGCGTTGCCGTCGCGCCCGGGGTCGCCGCTGCGATCGCGGGCGTCGAGCAACGTGTAATGGACCGCCAGCTCGAGGCGCTCCGCGGGCGAGCGCACCGCGAGCGCCGTCTCGAGCCCCCGCACGCGCGCGCCGTCGATGTTCTCGGGCCGCGCGATACTGCCGGCCGAGATCCACTGGATGAGGTCGCGGCTGCGCACCCAGAACCCGGCGAGGTGACCCGAGATCGATCCGAGCTCGCCCGTCGCGTCGAGGCTCACCCCGCCGTCGGCGACGAGACCACGCTCGGGCACGAGGCCCTCGTTGCCGACGAAGAAGCCGCGGTCGCCGAACAGCTCGACCAACGTGGGCGCGCGGAAGTAGCGGCCCACGCTGCCGCGCAGCGCCAACCACGGCAGCACCGCAGCGCGGGCGCCCAGCCGCGGCGACGCAGCCCACGTGCGCGCATCGACGCCCTCGTCGTCCTGCTCGCCGCGACCTCGGGGCACCGCGAAGCCGCTGTCGATGGCGTCGATGCGCACCGCGGGGACCAGGTGCAGCCGGTCGCGCCACCCGAACTGCTCGAGCTCGACGCCGGCACCGACTGCGATGCGGCGGCGGGTGGCGTCGCCATCGGGGACCCCACCCGCCCGCACCACGCGCTGGTCGACTGCGATCCACTCGGCGCGGAGATCGGCCTGCATGCCGAGGTAGGCGTCGCGCCACAGCGCCGTGCGCAGCCGCGGCGACGCATAGACGTCGATCGACGTCGAGCGCTGGTCGTCGACGCCGACCCCGATCTCGCCGCGGGGGTCGACGAAGCGACGGCCCTCGACGCCGACGCCGGTCAGCCACTCGATGCGACCGCCGGGGCGGCCGAGCGCTCGGCGCACGCGCACGATGGTGCGCGAGCTGACCTGATCGTTGCGTGCGGCGACGGCCTGGGCGCTGCCGGGGCCGGGGACGCCTGCGCGCCGCACCATCGCGATCTCGTGCACACCCACCCGCCAGCGGCCGCGGTCGACATCGAGCCGGAGCTGCGCGACCACCCGATCGTAGGCGTTGCCCACCCGACGCGCGGTGCGGTCATCGGCGGACGACGGGGTGCCGCCGTCATCGTAATAGCGGAAGTTGCCCATGCTGCCCGCGTACGTCGCACCGACGCCGAGGTGCACCGGTCGTCTGCGGCCAAGGCCGACGCCGATGCGCGCGCCGAGCCTGCGCGTCCACCACGAGCCGAGGCCGCCCTCGATGCGGATCCCCTCGGTCGGACGCGCGCTCACCAGATCGACCGCGCCACCGATCGCCGACGCGCCGTAGGCGACCGGCACGTAGCCGCGATGGATCTCGACCCGCGAGATGCCGTCGATCGGCACCTCGCCGGTGTCGACCAGGCCCGCCATGCTGCCGCCGAGCGGCACGCCGTCGAGGAACATGCCGACCTGCTGCGGCGAGCTGCCGCGGATCGACACCGCGCCGAACTGGCCGAGGCCGCCGAGCGATCGCACGTGCACCGCCGGCGCCGCCGCCAGAGCCTCGGCGAGGCCGTCGCGCGGCGCGCTGCGGCTCGGGCCCTCGAGCTCGATCACCGTGACGAAGCCCGGCGAGCGCTTCGCTGCGGCGGCGCTGGGCGGCTTGCTCCGGACCACGGTGCGGTACGGCGTGCGCGGCTGCGCCTCCGTGTCGGACGGATCGGAATGCGGCGGCGCCGCGAGGCCGAAGGTGGCCGCGAGCGCCACGTGGGTGGTGGGCGCGAACAAGGGGCGAGAAGACTCCCGTCTCACCGGCTCGAGAAATGCCCCACCTCCGCGGGGCGGATGGCGTGGGGGCAGGGGCATTTCGCGGCAGGTTTCCTGACTCGACGGGTCGTCCTCGGGCGGCGCCTTCCCAGGGGATCGCGTTCGATCGTTCCCAGTGGCCTCGTTGCCGCCCTCGTCACCGTTCACAGTGGCGGGAGCCGTATCGGATTCACACCGATTTCCCTCGCTGACCCGCGGCACGACCCGATGGTCGCAGCCGCGAGCGCGTCCGCAATGCTGATGCTTGGTTTGTCAGGAAGCGCGGTCGCAGCCGCGACCATCGCAGCTCGCTCGGGCCATCCGTGTCGGCCCCGAGTGATCGGAGTGACACGGTGCTGCGACGCCATTGGGCAGCGCTCGGCCCCTCGCTGTCAAGTCGCGCCGGTCGCGGGCGCGATCGGGGTCGCGGGCGCGATCGGGGTCGCGGGCGCGGTCGGGGTCGCGGGCGCGGTCGGGGGCATGCCGCGCGTGTCGTCACACCATCATCGTCCCCGAGGTGTTTCGCTGGCGACGGCGATCGGATAACCTGCAACGACTCGGAGCCCACGCAATGCTCGACTTTCCCATCGGCGAACTCATCACCCCCGAGGAGCAGGTCGCCGTCGCACGCGCGGTGGCCATCATGGCGTCGCGCGACGATCAGGTCTCCGACAGCGAGCGTCACTTCGTCGAGGAGTTGATGGGGCAGATGATGCTCCTGCCCGAGGAACGCGACCTCGTGCGCAAGGAGTTCTCGGCGCCCTCCGACCTGATGCGCGTCGCCAAAGCCGTACGCCATCGCGAGGCGCGGATCTTCCTCTACTACCAGGCGGTGTGCGCCGCGATGGCCGACAACAAGCTCGTCGACGGTGAGCTCGACGCGCTGCTCGAGCTCGCGGACGCCTTCGAGTTCGATGCCGAGACGGCGCGGCGCTTCATCCGATGGGTGCAGGACAGCCTCGAGCTGCGCGAGCGCGGCCAGCAGATCCTCGTCGAGATGTGAGGAACCCCCGCGGCGCCGCGCGCCAGGTGCGGGTGTGGCGACCGCCCTGCGGCGTGCAGCGCGGCCCGGCGGGCATGCTTGCGCAAGCGGGGGCGTCTGGACATACTCCGCCCCCAATGGCTCGCGTTACGGTCGAAGACTGCCTTGCCCGCGTTCCGAATCGGTTCGCGCTCACGATCCTGGCCTCGCGCCGTGCTCGCGCCCTCTCCGAGGGACGGGGCCGCGCGATGGTCGAGTGCGACAACAAAGAAGGCGTCACCGCGCTGCGCGAGGTCAGCGAGGCGCGGGTCCGCTTCCGCGAGGACGTGCCGTCCGCGATGCGGGACTTCATCGAGGAGCAGCGTCGTCAGCTCCGCGTCACCGCCGGTGAGCACACGTTCCTCGAGGCTGCATCGCTGCGCGCGCTCGAGGACGACGACTCCGAGACCGAAGAGGACGACGTCGACGTCGACGAGCTGCAGACCGATCCCGAGGCGCTCAACAAACAGGCCGCGGGCTCCGACGACGACGCCCCCGAGTCGCCGGTCGAGGAAGACACCGAGCTCGAGGAGACCGGCTTCGCCGACGACGATATTCCCGAGGAGGCCGCCGACATCGAGGCGCCGGGCATCGGCGACGACGATGCGGCGGCCGACGACGACGAGGCCGAGGCGCCCGTCGACGACCAGGACTGATCGTGCGGATCGCCCACGGGCCCGCTGCGACGGTGATGCTCGGTTGGGTGGTGCTGGCCTGCGCCTGCGGTGATCGGTCGCCGCCGGCGCTGTGGCCCGAGCCGCCGCCACCGACGCTCGCGGTGCCGATCGGAGTCGCCACGCCCGAAGTGGCGAAGGCCGCCCCCGCGGCGGCCGACGACGCATCCGGATCACCCGAGCTCGCCGCCGAATCGGACGCGGGCGAGGCGGAGAGCTCGGGCGAGTCGCCCGCGCGCTCGCCCGCGGAGGCGAGCGCCGACGCGCACGCCGGCCCGTCGCGGTGACTGCCCACCGCCACGGCGGGCAGCCGTGGTACTGCAAGCGCGACGTGGTCGCGCTGCGCAAGGTCCTGGTCGCAAACCGAGGTGAGATCGCCCGCCGTGTGTTCCGTACCTGTCGCGAGCGCGGTCTCGCGACGGTCGCCGTCTACAGCGACGCGGACCGCGAGGCGCTGCACGTGCTCGAGGCCGACGAGGCGATCCATATCGGTCCGACGCCAGCGCGCGAGAGCTACCTGCGGGTGGACGCGATCATCGACGCGGCGCGCCGCACTGGCGCCGACGCGATCCACCCCGGCTACGGCTTCCTCTCCGAACGGCCGGCGCTCGCGCTCGCCTGCGCCGAAGCGGGCATCGCCTTCGTCGGACCTCCGGCCGCGGCGATGGACGTGATGGGCGACAAGGTCCGCGCGCGGCGGGCGATGACCGAGGCCGGCGTGCCGGTGGTCCCAGGCGTCGAGGACGTGCGCGACGCTGCCCACGCCGAGTCGATCGCCGCCGAAATCGGCTTCCCGATCATGGTCAAGGCCAGCGCCGGCGGCGGTGGCAAGGGCATGCGCGTGGTGAACGAGCCAAGTGAGCTCGCAGGGGCGTTCGACGGGGCGCGGCGCGAGGCCGAGGCCGCGTTCGGTGACGGCCGCGTCTTCCTCGAGCGCGCGATCCTCACGGCGCGTCACGTCGAGATCCAGATCATGGCCGATGCCCACGGCAACTGCGTGTGGCTCGGTGAGCGCGACTGCTCCGTGCAGCGCCGCCACCAGAAGGTCATCGAGGAGTCCCCGAGCCCGAGCCGGTGGATGGGGCAGGCCCTGCGCGCCGCCATGGGGGAGGTCGCGGTCCGGGCGGCGCAGGCGGTGGCGTACCGCTCGGCGGGCACGGTGGAGTTCCTGTTCGAGGAGACCGAACAGGGCGCCCACTTCTACTTCCTCGAGATGAACACGCGGCTGCAGGTCGAGCACCCCGTGACGGAGTTGGTGTGTGGGCGTGATCTGGTGTGGGATCAGCTGCGCGTCGCCGCTGGCGAGCCCCTCGGGTACGGACAGGACGACGTGGTGCGTCACGGCCACGCGCTCGAGTGCCGCATCTACGCCGAGGATCCGATCACGTTTCTGCCGCGGCCCGGACGGATCAGCACGCTGCGCTGGCCCGAGGGCGGCCACGTCCGGATCGACGCGGCGGTGGCCGCAGGCAGCGACGTCTCGAGCCACTACGACCCGATGATCGCGAAGCTCGCGACGTGGGGCCGTGACCGCGACGAAGCCATCGCCCGCATGCGCCGCGCCCTGCGCGAGACGGTGGTGCTCGGCGTGGAGACCAACATCGCGCTGCACCTGCGCATCCTCGACGAGCCCGACTTCTGCACGGGCACCGCCGTCACCACCCGCTACATCGCCGAGCATCCGGGCGTGACCGACCCCACGCCGTCGACGTCTGCGGGCGATGCGGGCGCAGTGCTTGCCGCCGCGGCCGCGGCTGCGGTCGCGGCGCGCCTCGAGGAGGCGGGCCATGGCGGGGCGAGCGTGTGCGCCGGCCCCGACCACGCTGCGCGTCACGAACACGACGCGTGGCGAGAGTCGGCGCGCTGGCGTCGTCAGTGATAACCTGCACACCCGGAAGTCAGCGCAGACGCTTTCGCGGTCGCGCTGCACGTGGCAAAGGACGAGCGCCATGCGACCGGGCCGAATCAAGCGCACGAAATTCATCTTCGTCACCGGCGGTGTCGCATCGTCGTTGGGCAAGGGACTCACCGCAGCCTCGATGGGCGCGTTGCTCGAGAGCCGCGGCCTGACGGTCGGGCTGCAGAAGCTCGACCCCTACCTCAACGTCGATCCCGGCACGATGAACCCCACCCAGCACGGTGAGGTGTTCGTCACCGACGACGGCGCCGAGACCGATCTCGATCTCGGTCACTACGAACGCTTCGTGTCGCACCGCATGACGCGGCACAGCAACTACACGTCGGGACAGATCTACGAGTCGGTGATCCGCAAGGAGCGACGGGGCGAGTATCTCGGGCAGACCGTCCAGGTGATCCCCCACGTCACCAACGAGATCAAAGAGGCGATCATCGCCGCTGCCGACGGCGTCGACGTCCTCATCGTCGAGATCGGCGGCACCGTCGGCGACATCGAGAGCCTGCCGTTCCTCGAGGCCATCCGGCAGCTGCGGCTCGAGGTCGGCCGCGAGGACGCCGTGTTCGTCCACCTCACGCTTTTGCCGTACATCGCCACCGCCGGCGAGCTCAAGACCAAGCCCACCCAGCACTCGGTCATGAAGATGCGCGAGATCGGCATCCAGCCCGACCTGCTGGTCTGCCGCAGCGACCACAGGATCGACCGCGCGACCCGGGACAAGATCGGCCTGTTCACCAACGTGCAGCTCGATTGCGTGATCCCGCTCGAGGACAAGCCGACGATCTACGAGGTGCCGCTCGCGCTCCACGAGGCCGGCCTCGACGACAAGCTGTGCGAGCTGCTCAATATCTGGAGCCGCGATCCGCAGCTCGAGCAGTGGCAGCGCATCGTCGAGATCATCCGGGCGCCCAAGCAGCGGGTGAAGATCGCGATGGTCGGCAAGTACGTCGACCTCGCCGAGTCGTACAAGAGCCTCTCGGAGGCCCTCGTCCACGGCGGGCTTTCGAGCGCGGCGGCGGTCGACATCACCTACGTCGACAGCGAAGAGATCGTGATCCGCGGCGCCGCCAAGCTGCTGCGCGGCTTCGCCGGCGTGCTGGTGCCGGGCGGCTTCGGCATGCGCGGCAGCGAGGGCAAGATCGAGGCGATCCGCTACGCCCGCGACAACCAGATCCCGTTTCTGGGCATCTGCCTGGGCATGCAGATGGCGGTCGTCGAGTTCGCGCGCCACGTCGCCGGCATCCCGGCGGCGCAGAGCGCCGAGTTCGTCCCCGATGCGGCGGACAAGCTCATCGACATCATGGCCGACCAGGCGGACATCCGCGATCTGGGCGGCACCATGCGGCTGGGGGCCTACGACTGCCTCCTTGGCACCGGCACGTTGGTGGCGAGGATCTACGACGCCGCCAAGATCTCCGAGCGTCACCGCCACCGCTACGAGGTCGCCAACGCCTACCGCGAGCGGCTCGAGGCCGCGGGTCTGGTGCTGTCGGGGCTCTCGCCCGACGGTCGCCTCGTCGAGATGATCGAGCTACCCGCCGCGACCCACCCGTTCTTCGTGGGCTGCCAGTTCCACCCCGAGTTCCGCAGCCGGCCCACCGCGCCCCATCCGCTGTTCTCGGCGTACATCGGCGCCGCGATCGAGTACGCGCGCACCCACTCCTGAGCGCCAGGGCATCCGCGCGGGTCCCCAGCCGCGCCCCCGCTGCCCCGCGGCCGATGTCAACCGTGGCGCCTGTGCACGAGCGTGAGGGGCTGCCGCGCGATCCCTGTGGCGGGCGGCGCGTGGGCGCACGGACGTCCGCTGCGGGGGGCACTGCCAGCCAAAGGTGGAATCCGAGCGGCGCTCACCTGGGCCCGCGCCAACCCTGCTATGCTCCGGTCACCTCGGAGATCTCGATCGCTCATGGCACTCAACATGCGCCAAGAGCTGCGGATGAGTCAGCAGCTGGTGATGACCCCGCAGCTGCAGCAGGCCATCAAGCTGCTGCAACTCTCCCGGATGGAGCTGCAAGACCTCGTCCGCGGCGAGCTCCTCGAAAATCCACTCCTCGACGAGCAGGGTGAACTCGGTGGCGTCGCCGACGAGCCGGTCTCGGCGGTCGAGATGCAAGACGGCATCGACATGCAGCGCGACGACGGGGCCGATCGCTCCACGACGCGTGAAGAGCTCAAGGTCGACGACGCGCCGAAGGACAACTTCGACTGGGAGGCCTACCTCGAGAACAGCGCCTACGCGCCGCCGACCAGCACCGGTGTGCGGGTCGAGAACGACGAGATGCCCTCGCTCGAGGCCACCGCGTCGCGGCCCGAGACCCTCGCCGAGCACCTGATGTGGCAGATCCGGCTGTCGGACTTCTCCGCGGTCGAAGAGGACATCGCCGAATACATCGTCCGCTCGTTGTCGCCGGCCGGGTACATGCGCGACCAGACGGTCCCGCAGATCGCGAAGAAGTCGGGCTACTCGTGCATGCGCATCGAAGAGGTGCTGCGCAAGATCCAGATCCTCGATCCCGTGTCGATCGGCGCCCGCAACCTCGCCGAGGCGCTGTGGATCCAGATCAACCACCCCGACGATCCGATCGAGGATCCGTTGGTCCGCGCGATCGTGTCCAAGCACCTGGGCAACCTCGAGAAGCGCGCATATCCGGCGATCGCCCGCGAGACCGGCGAGGCGGTCGAGGAGGTCTACGAGGCCGCCAAGGTCGTGCTCGGCCTCGAGCCGCGGCCGGCCCGCGCCTACGCGGCCGAGGAGCCGCAGTACATCGTGCCCGACGTCTACATCGCCAAGATCGGCGAGGACTACGTCGTCACGCTCAACGACGACGGCCTGCCCAAGCTCAAGATCAGCGGCTTCTACCGCGGCGCGATGGGCTCGAGCCAGAAGGCCAAGGAGTACATCACCGAGCGCCTGCGGTCGGCGCAGTGGCTCATCCGGTCGATCCAGCAGCGCCAGCGGACCATCCTCAAGGTCACCAAGAGCATCCTCAAGTTCCAGCGCGACTTCTTCGATCGCGGCGTCGAGCACCTGCGGCCGCTCATCCTCAAGGATGTCGCCGAGGACATCCAGATGCACGAATCGACGGTCAGCCGGGTGACGACCAGCAAGTACGTCCACACGCCCCAAGGCATCTTCGAGCTCAAGTACTTCTTCAATGCCGGCATCAGCCGCAGCAACGGTGATGACCTCGCGTCCGAGGCGGTGAAGACCAAGATCAAGCAGCTCATCGACAACGAGGACACCGGCCACCCCTCCAGCGACCAGCGTCTGGTCGAGCTGCTCAAGGCCGATGGAATCGACATCGCACGGCGGACGGTCGCGAAGTATCGCGAGCAGCTCGGCGTGCTCTCCAGCAGCAAGCGGCGGCGGCTCTTCTGACGCCCGCCTCGGCGGAACGGACGACACGATGCGCCGAGAGATCTGGGTCGAGGTCGGCAAGCTCCTCACCGAGGGGCCGCCCGGCGTGCTCCAGCTCGGAGTGCTCTCGAACTGGGGGGGCATGGAGCGCCGCATCGCGCGGCCGCGGATCCAAAAGCCTGGCCTCGCGCTCGCGGGGTTCACCCGCCATGTCTATCCCGACCGCGTGCAGGTCCTGGGGCTCACCGAGATCGACTACCTGCTCTCGCTCGATCCCGGCGCGGCCGCCCGGGCGCTGCGGATGTACATGTCCAAAGACCCCTGCGTGCTCGTCGTCACCCGCGGGCTCGAGCCGCCCGAGGCGTTGATGGAAGCCGCGCGCGACGGTGGGGTGCCGGTGCTCGGCTCGCCGCTGATGAGCTCGACGTTCATCTCGCGGATTACCCGCCGCCTCGAGGAGCTGCTCGCGCCCACCGCGAGCATCCACGGCGTGCTCGTCGACGTGCTCGGCGTGGGACTGCTGCTCATCGGTCGCAGCGGGGTGGGCAAGAGCGAGGCGGCGCTGGATCTCGTGCTCAAGGGCCACCGGCTGGTCGCCGACGACGTGGTCGAGGTGACCGTGCGTCCGCCCGACACGGTGTGGGGCGCCGCCACCGACCTCCACCAGCACCACATGGAGATCCGCGGGATGGGCATCCTCAACATCACCCACCTGTTCGGGGTCGCGGCGGTCCGCGACAACAAGAAGATCGAGGTGGTGGTCGAGCTCTCCGACGTCGACGAGGGCGACTACGACCGGCTCGGCACCGAGGGCCAGGTGTGGCCGATCCTCGGCGTCGACGTACCGCTGGTCCGCATCCCGCTGCGTCCCGGTCGCAACATCGCCTCGCTCATCGAGGTGGTCGCGCGCAACCAGCTGCTCAAGTACCGCGGCCACGACAGCGCCCGCGAGTTCCAGGAGAAGGTCAACGCGCGCATCCACGCCAAGAGCACCGCGAGTGGGAGCGAGTGGGCGCCGGAGCCGGTCGCACCGGGCGCCTCGGGGACCATCCCGATGACGGAGGTGGAGTGACATGCGTCTGGTCTTGATCTCCGGGTTGTCGGGTGGCGGTAAGTCGACGGCGTTGCGGGCACTCGAGGACCTCGGGCTGTTCTGCGTCGACAACTGTCCGATCCCCTTGTTACCCGAGCTGGTCGAGCTCGTCCGCGGCGCCGATGCCGATCGCGCGATCGCGGCCTGCGTCGACGCCCGCGACACCGATCACCTGGCCTCGTTCGAGGACGTGTGCGCGCGGCTCGAGGCCAAGGGCGTCAAGATCGACGTGCTCTTCGTCGAGGCCAGCCACGAGGTGGTGGTCCGGCGCTACGCCGAGACCCGGCGGCTGCATCCGATGGGTGAGCTGCCCGAGGCCATCGACCGCGAGCGCGAGGCGCTGTCCCACGTCCGCGCGCGCGCGACGATGACCATCGACAGCAGCAGCTGCACCGGCCGCCAGCTGCGGCAGATGGTCCGTGATCGCTATGCCGGCGGGGTCGCGCTCCGCGTGGTGCTGCAGTCGTTCGCGTACAAGCGCGGGGTACCCTCCGAGGCCGACATGGTGTTCGACGCCCGCTTCCTCACCAACCCCTTCGACGACCTGGCCCTGCGTCCGCTGTCCGGTCTCCACGAGCCGGTGTCGCGCTTCGTGCTCGGTCAACCCGACGCGCTCGAGCTGCTCACGCGCGTGGAGGACCTGCTGCGCTTCATCGTGCCGCGGGTCGCCGCCGAGGGTCGATCGCAGCTCACGATCGCGATCGGCTGCACGGGCGGACAGCACCGCTCGGTGGCCCTGGTCGAGGAACTCCGCCGCCGCCTGGTCGACGACCAGGATACGGACGCGCGCACCGGCGGCAGCGTGCGGACCCTGGTGCGTCACCGCGACGTGGGGAGGTCGTCGTGACCGAGGCGGCGAAGGTCGGCATCGCGGTGGTCGGCCACGGCAGCACCGCGAGCAGCCTGCTCGCGGCTGCCCGCGGGATCGTGCAGCCTGGCAGCCTCGATGGCGTGATCGCCATCGACGCGGGCCTCGGCGAGACGCCGACGTTCTCCGAGGCGATGTGCGCTGCGATCGCCCGTGCCGACGAGGGCCGTGGCGTCATCGTGCTCGTGGATCTGTACGGCGCCAGCCCGTGTCAGTGCGCCCAGCGCGAGGCCAGCGGCCACCCGATGGCCGTGGTATCGGGCCTGTCGCTGGCGATGCTGCTCAAGCTCACCGGTCTCGACCGGTACCGACTCGATCTCCGACAGATCGCCGAGGCCTGCGCCGAGTCCGGCCGCCGCGCGATCGGCATCAACGCGCCATCTTGCGCCGAGCCGGCGCCGAGCGAGGAACCATGAGCGACGAGAGACGCGGGACGGTGACCATCGTGAACAAGCTCGGCCTGCATGCGCGGGCCGCGAGCAAGTTCGTGTCGCTCGCCAACACCTTCGAGGCCGACGTGTTCCTCGCCGTCAATGAGCGCGAGGTCAACGCGAAGAGCATCCTCGGCGTCATGATGTTGGCCGTGAGCAAGGGGACCGACGTCGAGCTGCGCTGCGCCGGACGCCAGGCCGAGCCCGCCTTCGAGGCGCTCAGCGCCCTCGTCGCCGGTGGGTTCGGAGAGCCGTGAACGAAGGGTCCAACGACGGCGGCTCGCGCCGCAGCTCGGAGGGCTACCAGCCGCGTCGCGCCTTGGAGGGCACCGCCGCCAGCCCTGGCGTCGGCATCGGTCGGGCGTACGTCATCGATCCGCGGCGTTTCCACGTGCCCCGCCGCGAGATCGCCCCGGGCGAGGTGCAGGTCGAGCTCGGCCGCTTCGCCGACGGCCTGGCCAAGACCCACGCCCACCTCGAGGCGATCAAGAACCGCCTGCCCTACGGTGAGCACCGCCAGATCCTCGAAGCCCAGCAGATGATGCTGCGCGACCCGGATCTCACCATGGGGGTCGAGGAGCTGATCCGTGGCGAGCACATCAGCGCCGAGTGGGCCGTCGACAAGGTCGCCCGCGAGATCCGCGAGACCCTCGAGCGCGCCGACGACAGCTACTTCCGCGAGCGTGGCAGCGACATCGCGTTCCTGGCCGAGCGCGTGCTGCTGCACATCAGCGGCGAGGACGGCGGCGAAATCCAGCCACCGCCGGGCTCGGTCGTGATCGCGTACGATCTCAGCCCCGCCGACACCGCCGAGCTGGCGCGGGCGCAGGTGGTCGGCATCGTCACCGGCGGCGGCGGCCAGACCTCCCACAGCGCGATCATGGCCCGGTCGCTCGAGATCCCGGCAGTGGTCGGCGTCGAGGACATCCTCGCGCACGTCCAGTCCGACGACATGGTCATCGTCGACGCCATCGAGGGCGTGGTGGTGGTGCGTCCCGAGGCTGCCGAGCTCGAGCGCTGGCACAACGTGCGGGCTCGCTACGACGTGTTCGAAGATCGGGTACAGCGCGAGCACGGGCTGCCGGCGATCGCCCTCGACGGCACCCACATCGTGCTGCGCGCCAACGTGTCGATGGAGGCAGAGGTCGCCTCGGCCCGCTTCCACGGCGCCGAGGGGATCGGGCTGTATCGCACCGAGTACGCGTTCATGGATCGGGACGCGCCGCCCACCGAGGACGAGCACTACCGCACCGCGAAGCACGTGCTGCATCGCTGCTCGCCGCATCCGGTGGTGTTCAGGACCTTCGATCTGGGCTCGGACAAGCCGACGCGTCTGGTCCGCTATGCCGAGCGCGAGCACAACCCGGCGATGGGACTGCGGGCGCTGCGGCTGGCGCTGCGCGAGCACGACATGTTCCTGTGCCAGATCCGCGCCCTGCTGCGCGCGGCCGTGCACGGACCGCTCAAGATCATGCTGCCGCTGGTGAGTGGCGTCTCGGAGCTCCGCGACGCCCTGGCGGTGGTCGCCGAAGCCCGCGCCGAGCTCGCGGAGCACCGCATCGCCCATTCCCCCGACGTGCCCGTCGGCATCATGGTCGAGATGCCCTCGGCGGCGATGGTGGCCGACGTGTTGGCCAAGTACGTCGACTTCATGAGCATCGGCACCAACGATCTGATCCAGTACACGCTGGCGATCGACCGCACCAACGACGAGGTCGGCTATCTGTACCGGCCGCTGCATCCGGCGATCTTGCGGCTCATCCACCGGGTGAGTGCGGCGGGCAAGGCGGCCGGTGTCAGCGTGAGCCTGTGCGGCGAGATGGCCGCCGACCCCCGCTACACCTGGGTGCTCGTGGGTCTGGGCGTCCGCGAGCTGAGCATGCATCCGTCGGCGATCCCGGTGATCAAGAACATCATCCGCGGCTCGACGCTGTCGGACATGGAGGCGCTCGCACGCGAGGTGCTCGACGCCGAGGATGCCGACGCCGCCGAGCGACGGGTGCTCGAGATCATGGCCTCGCGATTCCCCGAGCACCTGCTGCACGGCGGCGGTCAGCGATTCGCCGCCGAGAGTCGCCCCCGGCGCGTGCGCGAGGACGGCGGATGACGCCCGCGGTGTGGCCGGCCCCCGATCGCTCGCGGCTGCTCGACGTCGGCGGCTTCCGTGTCTTTGTCACCGACGTGGGGCCGAGCGGGCCCACCGAGGCGGCGCCCGTCGTGCTGCTCCACGACGTGTTGACCTGCGGCCACATGTTCTCGGGCCTGCTCGGCCACGCCGATCCCGGGCGGCGTCATCTCGTGATCGACCTGCCAGGCTGTGGTGAGAGCGACCGCCCTGCGGTCGGCCGCCACGAACGCCACAGCATCGAATGGCTCGCCGCCGCCGTGCTCGCGGCGATCGACGCGTGTGGTCTGGTGCGCTTCGAGCTGCTCGGGCAGGGCTTCGGTGCCCTGGTGGCGATGGCGGTGGCGACCGAGCGACCGGACGCCACGACGCGGTTGGTGGCCAGCGGGCCGCTGCGAGACGGCGCCCAGCTGGCCCACGAGCTGAGGCTCGCCGGCCTGCCCGCGATCGGGACGCGGGCGTTCGCACGCGCGTACAGGCGCGTAGATCTCGAGCGCACGCTGCAGCGCTGGCGGGCAGCGGGTCGGCCCGATGCGCTCGCCATCGACGTCTACTGGGATCGCCTGGGCCGGGGCGGTGGCGTGGAAGCGACGTGCGACATGCTGCTGCAGCTGTCGCGCGCCGCAGTCATGGGTGATCGCTTCGCGACGACCGAGGTCGACACGCTGCTGTTGTGGGGCGACGCCGACGTGGTCCCGAGCGCCGATCGGGCGCGGTGGTCCGAGCAGCTGCCACGGGCGAAGACCGTAGTGCTGCCACGGTGCGGCCACGCGGCGGTCGAGGAGCAGCCCGGCGCGGTGGCCCGGCTGCTCGCGACGCCGACGTCCGCGATCGACGGGGCAGGCGAGGGCGCCGCAGACGGTGCGGTGGCGGACGCTGCGGTGGCGGACGCTGCGGTGCCGGGCGCTGCGGGGGCCCCGTGGCCGGGCCTCTGAGTCCGTGGCGCCGCTTCGGCGCGCTGCGTGGGTGGTGGTTCTGCGCGGTCCTCGTGTGGCTCGTGGCCGGGCCCGCACGCGCGGGCAATCCCGATCTGCGCTGGCGCACCATCGAGACCGAGCACTTCTTCATCCACTATTTCGCCGGCGAAGAGGAGGCCGCGGAGCGTGTGGCGCTCTCCGCCGAGAAGAGCTACGACCTCCTCGCGATGGGTTGGGGACACCGGGTGTTCCTCAAGACCCACGTGACGCTCGTCGACAGCCAGGACACGGCCAACGGCCGCGCGACGGCGGTGCCGTATCCGCAGATGTTCCTGTACGCGACGGCGCCCGAAGCGTTGTCCGTGCTCGAGGGCTACGACGACTGGCTCGACATCCTCGTCACCCACGAACTCACGCACGTCATCCACCTCGACACCGTGCACGGCATCTCGCGGCTCGCCAACGCGCTGTTGGGCTTCGGCGTGCTGGGCAAGGTCACCTCACCGAACATCTTGCAGCCGCGCTGGATCGTCGAGGGCGCCGCGACGATGGAGGAGTCGCACCTCACGAGCCAGGGGCGGCGGAGATCGGCGCAGTTCGATGCGTTCATGCGCATGGCGGTGCTCGATCACCAGTTCCAGAGCATCGATCAGATCTCGAGCGGCGCCCGCATCTACCCCCACGGCAGCAGCGTGTATCTGTATGGCGTGCACTTCATGCACTACATCGTGGCTCACTACGGCCACGACAAGCTGCGCGAGCTGAGCCACATCTACGCCGGCCAGTTCGTGCCGTTCGGCATCAATCGGGCCATCAAGAAGGTCCTCGGCGTCGACTTCGGCCAGCTGTGGAAGGAGTTCAAGGCGGACACCGTCGCGCGCTTCGAGGAGCAGGCTCGCCGCATCCGCGCGCGCGGCCTGCTGCAGGGGCAGCGCCTGACGTTCTCGGGCGAGGCCACCCGCTATCCGATGTGGGCCCACGACGACTCGTCGATCTATTTCTACAAGTCCGACGGGCACCGCGAAGAGGGGCTCAAACGCATCTTGGCCGATGGCGGCCGCATCCGCGAGGGCCGCGGCATCGGGCGCGCGGGCGTGGATGTCGACGTCGAGCACGTCATCGACATCGAGGACACCGCCGAGGCCACGTTCGTCGGCCACAGCGGCGACGTCGTGTTCGATCAGGTCTCGGTCTACGAGAATCGCTACCGGTGGAACGATCTGTGGCGCTACAACGGCGGCGACCCCAAGGACGCGGAGCAGCTCACCTTCGGCCAGCGGGCGACCGAGCCCCACGCGTCACCCGATGGCCGGACCGTCGTGTTCCGCCGCAACGACCAGGTCCAAAGTCGCCTGGCGTTCCTCGATCTGGCCAGCGGCGACATCGTCGAGGTGCCGCCGCTGTCGCGCATCGGCCAGGTCTACACGCCGCGGTACTCCCCCGACGGCAAGCGGGTGGTGTTCTCCGGCTGGCGTGAAGGCGGCTATCGCGATCTGTACCTGTACGAGGTCGACGCCGGGACCACGCGCCGTCTGACGGCCGACCGGCACATGGACCTTTCGCCGAGCTTCACGCCCGACGGCCGTCACGTCCTGTTCTCGAGCGATCGCGACGGCGTGTTCAACATCTATGCGCTCGCGATCGACACCGGCACCGTGCGTCAGGTCAGCAACGTCTTCGGTGGCGCCTTCGAGCCGATGGCGAGCTACGACGGCACCCGCATCGCGTACATCGGCTATTCGGCGTATGGCTACGATCTGTGGGTGATGCCGCTCGATGCCGCGAGCTGGCTCGAGCCGGCGCCGGCGACGTCGTGGCTGCCACCGGCCGAGGATCCGAAGCCCGAACTCGCGGGCAGCCGCGGCCGGCCGCTGACCGCGGGGAGCCGCCGGTACCAGCCGATCAAGACGATGTATCCGCGGACGATCATGCCCAGCGCCCTCGATGTGGCCACGACCTCGGCGGGCAATGCGTTGGGGTTCGAGAGCGGCGTGCAGGATGCGGTCGGCTTGCACACGCTGGTAGGGCGCTTCAGCTATCTCGCGGACCAGCGGGTGTCGACCGGCTCCGTCAGCTACACGTTGCGGCGCCTGTTTCCCGAGTTCTCGTTCGTGTTCGCCCGCGGCTATTCGCTCCGCACGCGATCGTTCACGCGCTACATCTACGACCGCGCGCCGAGCCAGGGCGACATCTACGAAGTTCGGGGCTACCGCGAGCGAGCGACGCGGCTCTCCGTGGGGATGAGCGTGCCCGTGCTCCGCCACGCCCGCCACACCGCCAACGCGTCGGTGACCTACCAGTTCCAGCGCATCCGCAACCTCGATGCGGGCGACGGGGGCGTCGATCCCAACGCGCCCGCGTTCAGCGAGCCCGAGGTCGGCGACTTCGCCCAGGTGTCGCTCCGGCTCGCCTACTCGAACGAGTTCGACGGATTCAATCGCTTCTCGTACGGTGCCGAGCGCGGCAGATCGGCGTCGGTGTCCCTGACCGTGCTCGACCGCTACCTGGGCGGTGACTACGGCGATTTGCAGGCGTCGTTCAGCTACCGCGAGTCGATCCCGATGCCCTGGCGCGGTCACCAGTCGCTCGTCCTCACGCTGCGCGGCGGGGCGGCGGCGGGCGGCGTCGGACGGCGCGGTGGGTTCTGCGTCGGCGACTACACCTACGGCACCGACATCTTTCTCAACCTGCTCACCCGCACCGACACCACCGCGGGCGGATGCACGTTGCTACGCGGCTACCCCGGCCCCAACAACCCGCAGAACCGCGACATCGTCGCCGGCAACTACTTCGCGGTGGCCAGCGCGGCGTACCGGATTCCCCTGGTCGACGTCGATCGCGGCATCAGCACCCTGCCGGTGTTCTTCCAGCGTGCAGGCGTGATCCCGTTCGTCGACTGGGGCCGGGCGTTCAACGGCCCGATCAGCGTGCGTGATCTGTTGCTCTCCACCGGCGCCGCGGTGTTCCTCGGCTTCCGCCTCGGCTACCTCGAGCCGGTCACGCTCGCGCTGCAGTACGCCCACGGCTTCGACGACGAGCTCGGCAGCGACAGCTTCCGCGCCGTGCTCGCAGGATCGTTCTGAGTTTTTCCACCGCGGCGAAGCGCGGATGTAAGCCGGGCCGGCCCCCGCCGTTCGTCACCGGGCATGCGCCCGTACCGAATCGTGCGAACCGCCGGGGGCTCAGAACGCGACGCCGACGTCCAGCGCGGCGCGGGCCCAGGGGCCGGTGCGGGTCGCCGGGCAGGCAGTCGCGTCGGTGCAGATGCGGCGATCACCGCGGAGGCTCCGGCCCCAGCGCATGCCGATCGACGCGCCGAGGAAGAACGTCTTGCCGAAGCGCCACCGCAGGCCCGCCGACAAACCGGGGATGATCGTCGTGCGACGGAAGCGCGGCTGCACGCCGAGCAGGGTATGGGCCAGGCCGATGCTGGCCTCGGCGAAGAAGCCTCGGAACGTGCGGGGTGCCCACAGCGTCAACGCGAGGCTCTCCGAGATGCCCTGCAGGTGGGCATAGCCGAGCCGCGGGATCGCGTACTCGAAACGAGCGCCGACGCTGAGGAGCCGATGCACGGCGCGGTCGTAGCCCATGCCGACCGCGAAGCGCGGCGCGTTGACGATCGGGCTCAGCGAGATCGCGTTTCTTGGGCCCTCGGAGCGGCCTGCCGAGGTGGCGGCCGAAAGCCACAGCACCAGCGGGAGGGGCGAGGGCACGGGGGTGCAACGGGGATTGTGATCGCCGGCTTTCACCTCGCGCTTTCGACGGGGTGCGGCGAGTTGCCCGAGATCCGCTACGAGACCGACCGCCTGCAGATCGGCGCCGCGTTCGACGAGCCCATCTGCGAAGGGACCCTCGCCGCTCTCGACGATCACATCTCCGGCATCGAGCGAGCGCTCGGACGCCCCGCCAATCGCGATCCGATCGTCGTGTACTGGTTGGACGACGTCTCGGAGTACTGCGGCGACGGTCGCGGTGGCTGCTTCTTCCCCGGCACGCGCGTGCTGTTCTCGACTGGCGCCAGCATCACCCACGAGCTGGTCCACGCCGTGCTCGACTCCACCGCCCACACCTACTTCGTCGAGGAGGGTATGGCCGAGATCTACTCGGGCGTCGACGTGTTCTACGATCCCGATCGCGACGACGGCAGCCTGGCGTCGCGCCTCTCGCTGTCGCGCAGCGCCTACCGCGACGGCAAACTCGACTATGCTGCCGCTGCGCACTTCATGCGTTACGTCCACGCCGCACGCGGTGAGGTGGGGATGCGCGAGCTCGCCGAGGTGATCGCCGAGGGCGGGTCGACCGCGGCGATCACCCGGGCGGTGGAATCGGTACTCGACTCGAACATCGACGAGATCGAGGACACCTACTTCGCCACCGCGCCCCGATATTTCCGTGGGTTCTCGGCCGCAGGCGTCCGTTCTCCGGACGAGCTGTGGCAGGGGCACCGCGTCCGCCTCGAATGCGACGATGATGCCACCCGCGGTCCGCTGGGCCGTGGCGGCGGCGGCCTGTACCAGGTGCGGAGCTTCGAGGTGCGGCGCGGTGGCGCGGCCGACTTCGCGGTCGATGGCGACTCGGGGGGCTGGGTCACCCTGTTCGATCCGACCGCGCGCCGCGGCATCGTCACCAACTGGGCGATGCCCAACGGCGAGGTCGATCCGCGGGCGGTCACGCTGCGCACCGGCGAGCACGCGACGGTCGAGCTCGACATCGGCACCTATCTGCTGGTGTACGGCGCCGTTCACGATGGTGCCGACGTCGAGGCCACCGTTAGGCTGCCGCCGCCGGCGCCCATCGGCGGCGAAGGGGCGCCGGAGTCCAGCGGATGACGCTCGATGGCTAGGCCGGGGCACCGACCCGCGCGACGGCGATCGAGATGGCCTCGATCACGTCGCCCTCGGCCCCGATCGCGCCGGGCGTCAGCGTGAGGCGCACGCGCGGGTGGGCGTCGGCGACCTTTTGGCACAATGCCGGGATGTCGCGCTTGATGTGACCGCCGCCCGGCGACAGGAACACCGACACGACCCGCGCCGCAGCGGCGCCCGAACGCTCGAGCTCGGTGACGGCGGCGTCGAGCGATGGCGTGAGGTGATCGAGGAACGCGAGGGTGATCGATCGGTGGGGCTGGGTCGCGTGGAGCCGGGCAGCGAGGGCATCGAGGGGGATTCGCCAGTCGGGATCGGGGCTGCCGTGGGCGATGAGGATGAGTGGCTCGCCGACGTGACTGGACACGCCGAGATCGACGAGCGCGCCACCGACATCGTCGTCGACGCGATAGTGGCCCAGCGCCCGTCGCCAGGCGTAGTGCCGCCGCAGTGCCTCGAATTCCGGACCCCGCGGCCCAGCGCGGCGGGCCAGCTCGCGCAGCGAGACGTCGTCGCGCTCGATCGGATTGCACTGGCGCAGACACGCGACCATCCGTGCGAGCGCCGTGGGACCGGTGGGCACCACGATGTCCTGCGGCGGACCGAGCACGTCGCCGCCGTCCCACGGCGCAAGGTGGTGGCCGAAGTGGTGGCCGAGGGCGGCGGCGATGCGCGAGGTCGCGGCGACCTTGCCCTCGAGGGTGTAGCCGGCGATGTGCGGCGTCGCGAGGCGCACCCGGTGGTGCAGCGCGAGGGTGGCGTCGAGTTCGGGCTCACCGGTCCACACGTCGAGCACCGCGCGACCGCCGGTGCGATCGAGCCACGCCTGCAGCGCGTGCTCGTCGACGACGCCACCGCGGCTGGTGTTGAGGACGACGGCATCCCGCGCGAGCGCGTCCAGTACGGCGGCATCGACGAGGCCGAAGGTCGGGTCGGGGCCACTGCGATGCAGCGGCACGTGGACGGTCACGATGCGCGCGCCGGCGACGGCGTCGCCAAGTGGCATCAGGGGCACGTCGTCCGCGCGCTCCGGGTCCGCAGCCGCCCGCTCCCACGGCTCGCGCGGGTCGATCGGACCGGCGACGCCGCGCGCTCGGTCGGCGGCGTGGGCGCGGGCGCGGGCGCGAGCGCAGGGTGGATCGCAGACGCGCACGTCCGCGCCCATGGCCCGCAGCCTCCGCACGAGCCGGCGACCGACGTTGCCGTAGCCGATCACGGCCCACGGACCTGCGAGCAGCGACGGGTCGCGCTCGAGCGCCAGCAGGTGGACGGCGGTGAGCACGTAGTCGACCACGGCGTGGGCGTTGGTGCCCGCGGCGCTGGCGAAGCGGATGCCGCGGGCGACCAGCGCGTCCACGTCGACATGGTCGACGCCGGCGGTCGCGGTGCCCACGAAGCGCAGACGGGTGTCGGCGACGAGCGCCGCGTCGACGCGCGTGACGGTGCGGACGATGAGGGCGTCGGCGGATTCGACGTGAGCGCGATCGATCGCGCGGCCCGGCACGGGGATGACGGTACCGAGCTGCCCCAAGGCTTCGGCGGCCCAGGGGATGGCGTCGTCGACGACGATGGTGGGGAGGGACGTCATGGGATTGCGCGCAGATCGACCGCGATCACGTCGGGTTGGGTGCGGAGACGCTCGATGAGCGCCGCGCTGGGTTGGCGCTCGAGGCTGATCGACGCACACGCCGTCTCCTGGCCCTCGAACACTACGTTTTGCATCTCTTGCACGTTGAGCTGCTCCTCGCGCAAGGTGCCGAGGATACCGGCGAGCACCCCCACGCGGTCGCGATGGCGAACGACGACGCCGTAGTGGGCCGCGCGTCCACGCTGCAGATTGACCGCGCCCGCCACGTTGCCGGTGCGCAGGTACTCGTCGATGATGCGCGCGGCCTCGACGGCGGTGGCGCGCTCCGCCTGCTCGGTCGACGCGCCGATGTGCGGCGTCGCGTACAGCCCGGGCAGCTCGCGCACCGGGGAGGCGAAGGACGCCTCGGCCGCGGCGGGCTCGTCTTCGAAGACATCGAGGGCCGCGCGGATGCGGCCGGAGCGGACCGCCTCGGCGAGCGCACCATCGTCGACGATGCCGCCGCGCGCCGTGTTGATCACCAGGGCGCCGTCGCACAGCAGTGCGAGCTCACGGCCGCCGATGAGGTGATGGGTCGCCTTGCTGTACGGAACATGGAGGCTGACGACGTCGCAGCCCCGCAGCAGCGCGTCGAGTTCGGTCGCGAACTCGACACCGAGGGCCTCGGCGGCGGCGCGGTCGACGTCCGCGGAGAACACCACCACGACCATGCCGAACGCCTGGGCCCGCTTGGCGACTTCGCGCCCGATGTGTCCGAAACCCACGAGCCCGAGGCGGCGACCATGCAGCCCCTCGGCCTGGCCGAAGCGCCGCTTGTTCCACTGACCCTGACGCATCTGCGCCACCGCATCGGGGATGCGCCGGTCGAGGGCGAGGATCATCCCCATCGTCAGCTCGGCCACCGCGATCGCGTTCTTGCCCGGGCAGTTGGTCACGAACACGCCGTGCCGATTGGCCGCCGCGATGTCGATGGTGTTCACGCCAGCGCCGGCGCGGACCACCATGCCGAGGCGAGGGGCGGCCGTGAACGCTGCGGCGGTGACCTTGGTCGAGCGCACCACGAGGACCTCGGCACCGCACTCGGCGAGCGCAGCGGGGAGGTCTGCGGATTGGAGGTCGGGACGCTCGAGCACGTCCACACCGAGTTCGGTGATGGCCCGGACGCCGCTGGGCGGAATCTTGTCGGCGATGAGGACGCGCATGTCCGAGCGATATCACGGTGCTGTTGGCCGCGCGAGCGTGGGCAGGTGAACGCGCTGGCGTGCACGCGCCCCAGGCGCTATGTCCTGGGCAGGTGACGCACGCACGTGACACGACGGGGATCCACGGGCGCCCGTCGGCGTGTGCGTCGGGGTGCCTGTCGGCGTGCCCGTCGGGGTGTCCGTCTGCGTGCGCGGCGGCGCGCGTCGGCGGCGGGCGATGGCCGGCCTTCGTCAGCGCTTGGCTGGCGGCGACGGTGCTCGCGGGGGGATGCGATCGTCCCGAGGTTCGACGCCCGACGCCGCAGGAGTCGGCGGGGGCTGCGACCGATGCCGATTCGCCGACCGACGCGAATGCGCTGACCGACGCGAATGCGCTGACCAACGCGAATGCGCTGGGTAATCGCGCCGATCGGCGGGAGGCCGACGCGCGCGCGCCCGGCAGCGGTCGCGCCACTGCAGCGACTGCCGCGGTGTCGCTGCCCACACCCGCGGACGCCGGCGGGTGCCCAGAGCGCGCCGCCGCTGATCTCGGCATCCTCGTGTCGCCGCAGCGGGTGGTGGCGGGCAAGCCCGTCGTGATCGTCGCGGCAACCCTCGACGACGAGCGTCCCCTCGCGCTGCGCATCGAGTCGGACGGGGTCGCGCTCGCGGCCGCGATCGAGCATGCGCCGGGCGTGCCCGCCGCCGTCGTCGCGCGGCTCGACGCGGCGCCTGCCGCAGGGCTCCGCGTGATCATCGGTCGTGGCGGTGTCGGCCTGCGGTGTGATGACGTCGAGGTCGAGGCGGCCGCGCGCACCCGTGTGCGCTCGGCGATGGCCGATGGCGTGTGGCCGGTCGAGCGCGCGTGGACCGGCGCCGAAGAAGCGCTGTACAGCGCCTGGGTGCGGGCGCTGTTCCACGCCCCGCGTGGCGAAGAGCTCGCGCGCAAGGCCCTGCACGAACTCACCGTCGACCCCTCGCGCAACCTGCTCCACGGCCACCTCGGGTGGGGCGAGGATCGCGACACCGACGCCGGCCTCTACCTCAAGCCCGACTGCGCCGACACGCCGTACTTTCTGCGGGCGTACTTCGCGTGGAAGCGCGGTCTGCCGTTCGGGTTCCGCGGCTGCTCGCGGGGTGGACCGGGCAAGGCGCCGCGCTGCGGCAAGCTCCGCGGGGTGCTCGGCCCGCCCGAGTCGGGCGCCGACGCCTCAAAACCTGGTGAGCTCGGCGTGGTGCAGAAATTCTTCCGCCGCACCTTGGCGTGGGGCGTCCACACCGGCAACGGACGCACCGCGTTCGGCGACGACGCGACCGACTTCTATCCGGTCGCGCTCGATCGCCGCGGCCTGCGACCGGGGACGATCTACGCCGATCCATACGGCCACATCTTCGTGCTCGCCGAGCTGATGGATCCGGTCGGCGACGATCCCGGCGTGCTGTATGCGATCGACGGCCAGCCCGACGGCAGCATTACGCGCAAGCGCTTCTGGGAGGGCAACTTCCTGTGGAACCCCGATCCCGCCCTGGGCGGCAGCGGCTTCAAGGCCCCGCGCCCCGTCGCCGTCTCGCGCACCGATGGCGCCGCGTCGCTCGTGGCCATGGACGACGCCGCGCTGCTGCGCGAGCCCGGCTACGCCGACGTGAGCGATGCCCAACGCTCGCTCGATGCGCCGCAGTTCTACGACACGATGGATGGCCTGGTGACCCCGGGCAAGCGCGATGCGATGCGTGCCCAGGCCGAGGCGATCGATGCCCTGCGCGAGGCCGCCATCGTCCGCGTGACGTCGGTCGACAACGGCGAGGGCCACTTCAAAGGCGGCGGCGGCACGATCGCCATGCCCAGCGGCCACGCGATCTTCGAGACCACCGGCGCGTGGGAGAACTTCGCCACGCCCGCCCGTGATCTCCGGTTGCTCATCGCGATCGACGTGGTGATGGGCTTCGAGGCGAAGGTGCGCCGCAACCCCACGGCCTTCGGTCGCGACGGCACCTCGATGGACGCGATCGTCGCGGCGCTCGCGGCCGATCGATCGCGTCGCCTCGAGGATCCTGCGCTCGCGTTCGAGGTTCGTCGCAGCGACGGGACCTCGCAGCGCATCACGCTCGCCGCGCTGGTCGAGCGCAGCGCGGCCCTCGAGATGGCCTACAATCCCAACGACTGCCCCGAGATCCGCTGGGGCGCACCGGAGCGCTCGGCCGAGGCGTCGACGTGCAAGCGTCGGGCGCCAGCGGAGCAGGTGCGCAAGATGGAGGCCTACCGCGCGTGGTTCTCCGGCCGCAGGCGGCCTGGGCGAGGCGATGCGGGGCCGGCCGTCGAGCCGTCGGCGCCGTCCCGGTCGCGTTGACGCGCCGCGGGCCAGCCGACACACTGGCCCGAGCGATGACGCGTTCCGAGCTGCGCAAGACCGAGCGTGTCGACACGAAGCTGGCCATTCGCATCGACCGTGCAGGCGAACGCGTCGACGGCGAGACGATCAATCTCAGCCTCGGCGGCACCTTGCTCCGCGCGACGATCGAGCCGCCGCCGCGCGTCGGTGAGCGCTGGCAGATCGAGCTCGTCCTGCCGACCCTCGATGCGCCGTTGCGCGCCGACGCCGAGGTGCGTTGGGTCGGCGGCGACGGTGAGTGCGGCGTGCAGTTCTCGACGGGATTCCGCGCGCGCGAGACCTGGGCGCTGGGGCAGTGGTTCGATCGGATCCGCAAGGGGACCCCGTGATCCCGACCCGGATCGGGCGCGTCGCGTTCGTCGCGATGGCGCTCGCCTGCGTGCCCGGCTCGCCTGCATCCGCGGCGCCGCGCAGCTACGAGGGCACGGGCGCGGCGCGCTGGCCCGCCGATGCCGATGCCGATGCCGATGCCGATGCCGATGCCGATGCCGATGCCGATGCCGATGCCGATGCCGATGCCGATGCCGATGCCGCCGACGACACGCCCACGCCCGTCGCCGCGGGTGCGCCCGCGATTTCGAGCGCCGCCGCGGTGCCACCGCCTCGGGTCGACGGCAACTCCACGCCCGCGCGGCTCGCCGTCGCCATCGGTCTCGCGCCCGAGGCGCCCGGCAACGCGGTCGAACGCGAATGGCTCGATCGTCTCGAGCGCAGCGCGCGGGTCAGTCCCGATCCGCCCACCACGGTTCGACGCCTGCGTCCGGGCGTCGGCGATGCGCGGTCGATCTGTCGCGATCGCACAGACGAGCTGGTTGTGCTGATCGGTTACGTGCCGCGGCGCGAAGAGCCGGTGCTGCTGCCCTACGACTGCCTGCTCGACGTGCCGCTGGGCCTTCGTGCCATGGCAGCGGCGAATGAAGACGGGCTCATCGGTGCGCTGTGGGCCGAGCGCGAAGAGCTTCGACGCCAGGGCATGTCCGAGCGCCGCCGCATCGGCCGCCTGTCTTCGCGCGCGCGCATCGGCATCGTGGCTGGCGTCGCCGTGGTTGTGATCGGTGTCGCGGTGGGGCTGCTCGTCGCGAACGCCTTGCGCGACGAGAAGGTCGTGGTCAAGGTGTCGCCATGATTCGTGCGTCGCACGCGCTTCTCACTGCGGCCTCGCCGATCGGGCAGGCGCCTCGCGGCGGTGGCGGTCGCGGTGGCGATGGCATCATGGGCTGGATGCGCGCCATCGGTCTCGCCCTCGTGATGGGCATCGCGCTGCTCTCGGGCGCGGCACATGCGGCCACCGGTCGCGCCGAGGGCTTCGAGGTCGCGCGCGCCACCCGCCAGATCACCATCGGCCGCGCGACGCTGCGCTACGAGCCGGCGCTGGCCGACGACGCCGAGGCGCTCGCCGCCAACATTCCCCAATGGTGGTCCGACGTCGAGCGGCCGCTCGCGCGCGACGTCGACGACACCGTCCGCATCACGTTCGTCGATCACGCCGGTCGCGTGGCCGAGACCACCGGCATGCCGCACTGGGTCGCCGGTGTCGCGCGGCCCGAGGCCGGCGACATCGTGATCGCGCGCCACGGCCCCGACGGCGCGCGCACCGATCTCGAGCGCCTGCTCAAGCACGAGATGGCCCACGTCATCTTGCACCGCGCCGCGGGTGGGGCGTCGCTGCCGCGGTGGTTCCACGAGGGCGTCGCCGAGAGCCTGACCGGCGGCATCAGCCTCGGCCGTGCGCACACCTTGGCCCAGGCGGTGTTCGGCGCCGGGGTGCCCGACCTCGCGCGGCTCGAGGCCCAGTTCCACGGCAGCGATGGGCCCGACGCCGCCGTCGCCTACGCGGCGTCGCGGGATCTCATCGAGTTTCTCCGCTCTCGCGACGCCAATGGCAACCGCGACGTCGCGATGCGTCAGGTGCTGACCGAGCTGCGCGCCGGTCACGATCTCGAAGCCGCGTTCGTGCGGGCGTATGGCGCGTCGTTGCCCCAGCTCGTGACCCTGTGGCGCGACGGGCTGCCGGGGCGGTTCGTGTGGTACCCGATGATCGCCAGCGGCGGGCTCCCGTTCTTCTTCCTGATACCGCTCGTGGCCATCGCGTGGGTCCGCCGCCGGCGGCTGCTGCGACGGGGCTGGGAGCGGCTCGACCGCGAGGACGCCCTGGCCGCGCAGGCGGCTTGGGGCCTGGCCTGAGGTCCGATGCAGCGGGTCGGTGCCGGGGCGCTGCGTGGGCGCAAGTTGATGACGCTGCCCGAGGGCGTGCCCGGGCTGCGGCCGACGGGCTCGCGCGTGCGCGAGGCGATCTTCGATCGTCTGGGCGCGAGCGTGGAGGGTGAGCGCGTGCTCGATCTCTTCGCGGGATCGGGCGCGCTGACGATCGAGGCGCTCAGCCGCGGGGCGGCGTCGGCCACCCTGTTCGAGCTCGACACCCGCGTGGTGCGGCACCTGGAGGCCCAGTTCACCGCGCTCGGGCTGCGCGATCGTGCGGTCGTCCGCCGCGGCGACTCCATGGGTCTGCTCGGCGAGGGGCCCGGCGCCGTCCCGCGCTACGATCTGGTGTTCGTCGATCCGCCCTTCGCGACCCCGCACGTGTTCACGCCGGTCCTCGCGGCGCTGTGCGATCGCGGCTGGCTCGCGCCCGATGCCCGCATCGTCTGCGAGCGCGAGCGAATCCGCGGCGCGGCGCCCGACATCGTCGTGCCCCCGGCCCTCGAACTCGAGGCCACGCGGATCTACGGCCAGGCCCAGGTCGAGTTCCTGTCGCTCCGCACGTAGCTCCGCATGTCGCCGCGCGCGGCGGCGGATCCCGGCCGAATCCTGGTACCATTGCCGCCATCGTGCCGGTCAACATCTCGCAGCGAGCGGTAGTCCTGAGGCCTTCTGCGACCTTCGCCATGGCCGCGCGTGCCGCAGCGCGCCGCGCCGAGGGGCACCAGGTCTACGACTTCTCGGCGGGCGAGCCCGACTTCTTGCCGCCGACCGCGGTGCGCGAGGCCGTCTCCGCGCTCGTGCGGGAGCGCCCCATCGGCTACACCCCGGTCGCGGGCATGATGTCGCTGCGCGAGGCCGTGGCCGCCCACCTCGCCGACGTCCACGGCACCGCCATCAAGCCGTCGCAGGTGCTGGTGTCGTGCGGCGCCAAGCACAGCATCGCCAACCTCTTGCAGGCTACGCTCGATCCCGGCGACGAGGTGGTGATCCCGACCCCGTATTGGGTCAGCTACCCCGACATGGTGCGCCTCGCCCAGGGCGTCGCGGTCACCGTGCCGACGTCGCCCGACAACGGCTGGCGACTCCAGCCCGAGGATCTCGCGCGTGTCATCGGTCCCCGCACCCGGATGCTGGTGCTCAACAGCCCCGGCAACCCCACCGGCGCGGGCTACCGTCCCGAGGATCTGCGCGCGCTCGGCGAGGTGCTCGCCCACGGGGCGCCGCAGACCTGCGTGATGGCGGACGACATCTATCGTCGGCTCACCTATCCGCCGTTCGAGTTCGCGAGCGTCGTCCGGGTGCTCGGCGATCTGCTCGAGAACCTCGTGATCATCGACGGCGTGTCCAAGACCTACGCGATGACTGGGTTCCGCATCGGCTACATGGTCGCCGACGAGGCGGTGACGACCGCCGCCACGCGCATCCAGGGCCAGACGACGTCGAGCGCTGCAACACCTTCGCAGCACGCGGCCCTCGCGGCGCTCACCGTGCCCAGCGTCGAGCCCGAGGTCGCGACGATGCACGCCGCGTTCACCCGGCGCCGCGCCGCGATGCTGGCCGCCCTCGGCGCCATCGACGGCCTGCGCGTGCTGCCGCCCGACGGCGCGTTCTACACGTGGGTCGACATGGGCGCCTACATCGGCAAGACCGGGCTGGGCGACGATCTTGCCCTCGCCAACTGGTTGCTCGACCGCCATGGCGTCGCCGCGGTGCCGGGCAGCGCCTTCGGCGGCCCCGGATACCTGCGGCTGAGCTACGCGATCGACGACGCGACCATCGCGGCCGGCTGCGACCGCCTCGCCCAGGGCCTCGGCGAGCTCGCGGCCGCAGGCGCCACCTGACGGCCGTCGTTGTCTCCGCCGCGGTGCGGCGGTAGATCTCGAAGACCCCCATGATCATCGAGTTCGAGAACGGTCGTCAGTCCACCATCGACCAGATCCGCGACCTCGCGGCGCGGTTCGGTCTCACCCTCGAGGTGACGATCCGCAGCGGCGTCTACAGCACCATCCACGTGATCGGTGACACCCGCGAGTTCGCCACCCGCGAGGGCTATCTCCGCGATCTGCCCGGGGTGCGCTCGACCTGGCGGGTGACGTCGGACTTCAAGAACATCGCGCGTGTCGTCAGCGGCGCCGACGGCCCGGCGCCGCGGCGGCCGCGGCGGGTGGTGGAAGTGCCGGGGCTCGACGGTCAGCCGCGGCGCTTCGGCGCCGGCGAGCACATCTTCATCGTCGGGCCCGACTCGCCCCAGACCCTCGAACAGACCCTGGCCATCGCCCGGGCGGCGCGGGCGACAGGCGAGCGCTACGGCGTCACCTCGCGGATGATGCTGCGCGGTGGCGCGTTCAAGCCCCGCACCCGTCCCACCGATTGGCGCGGGTTGGGCATGAAGGGCATCGCGATGCTCGATCACGCCCGCGAGGAGACCGGCCTGCCCTACGTCACCGAGGTGATGGACCTGAACCTCGTCGCCGAGATCGGCGAGCACGCCGACATGCTGCAGATCGGCACCAGGAACGCCCAGAACTTCGATCTGCTGGAGACGGTGGGGCGGCTGGGCAAGCCCGTGGTGCTCAAGCGGGGCTTCGGCAACGAGGTCAACGAGTGGTTCCACGCCGCCGAGTACATCGCCAACCAGGGTGATCTCGACATCGTGCTGTGCGAGCGCGGGGTCAAGACGCTCTTCACCAAGGGCGGCTACTGCCGTAACCAGCCGGATCTCAACGCCATCACGTTCGCGCGGGCGCAGACGATCTTGCCGGTCATCTTCGATCCCAGCCACGTCACCGGCGATCACCGACTCGTGCCCGAGAACGTGCTCGCGGCCTGCGCCCACCTGGTCGACGGCACGATCACCGAGACGCTGCACGACGAGGCGTTCCGCAAGGAGCAGCTCTGCGACGCCGGTCAGGCCCTGCTCATGGACCACTACGCCCAGGTGGTCGAGGCGGTGCTGGCGTTCGAGGAGCACATCGCACCGCGGTTGATCGCGATGCAGGAGATGTTCGAGCAGCGCTGACTCGCGGTGCTCGAGCACCTGTGGAGCGCGCGATCCGCAATCGCTCCGTGACCTCGCGGTTGCGGACGCAGCATGTCTGTGTCATCGATACGATCGATGCGGATCCACTGTCCGACCTGCCGCCGCGACGAAGACGTCGAAGACGGCTTCCGCTGGCGCCCGTTCTGCTCGCGCCGCTGCAAGATCATCGACCTCGGCAACTGGCTCGACGAGGTCTATCGGATCTCGACGCCCATCGAGGACGAAGAGGGCGGCGAGCTGCTCGAGCTGGTCTCGAACTGAACCGCGTCCGCTACTTGCGGCGGTTCTTCTTGCGCGCGTCCTTCTGCTTCTTGCGATCGGCCTTTGCGGCCGGCCTCGGCGCGCCGGGCCGCGGCGACATGCCTGGGCCCGGGGGCAGACCGGGCATCCCGGGCATGCCCGGCAGACCGGGCATCCCGCCGCCGCCACCCATGAGGCCCTGCAGCATCTCGGGGTTCTTCGCGAGCTTGCGCATGGCGCCGAGCTGACGCAGCTGCTTCACGCCGGGCAGGTTGCCCATCATGCCGCCGCCGCCTCCGCCCATCAGACCGCCGAGCATGCCGAACACGTCGCGCATGCCCAAGAAGCGCCCCACCAGGCCGCGGACGTCGTCGTCGGTGCGGCCGCTGCCGCGGGCCACACGGGCGACGCGGGTGCCGACGAACTGCTCGGGCCCCATCTCGGCATACTTGCTCGGATCCTTGGCCTTGGGCGCCCGCGGCTTGCGGGTCCAGCGGGCCGAGCCCGGCGCGGCGTTGTCGGACTCCTCGAGCAGGAACATGTCGGGTCGCGCGCGCTCCTTGGCGGTCATCGACTGGATGATCGCCTCGATCTTCACGAGCTCGCGATCGTCCATCGCCTGATCGAGCGCCTCCTGTGGCACCTGGCCGCCGAACAGGTTGCCCAGCGGCATCTTGTCCATCAGATCCTTGAGGCTGCCCATCTTCTGGATGGAGCGGATCTGGTTGAGGAAGTCGTCCATGGTGAACGAGCCGCCGAGCATCTTCTCGGCGTCGCGGGCGGCCGTCTCCTCGTCGACGACCCCCTGGAAGTCCTGCATGAGGCCGACCAGATCGCCCATGCCCAGGATGCGGCCAGCCAGGCCCTCGGGCCGGAAGTCGTCGAGGCGATCGAGGGTCTCGCCCATGCCGAGGAACTTGATCGGCTTGCCGGTCGCGGCGCGGATCGACAGCGCCGCACCACCGCGGGCGTCGCCATCGAGCTTGGTGAGGATGACGCCGCTGATCGAGATGCGCTCGTCGAAGGCCTTGGCGGTGTTGACCGCGTCCTGGCCGATCATCGCGTCGATGACGAGCAGGGTGTTGGCCGGGTTGACCCGGGTCTTGATCTGCTCGAGCTCGAGCATCAACGCCTCGTCGATCGCGAGCCGACCGGCGGTGTCGTAGAGCACGAAGTCGAACGCGCCCAGGCCGGCCTCCTTCGTGGCCTCGTCGGCGATGTCGACCGGGTTGCCACCCTCGCGGGCGAACACCGGCACGCCGAGCTGCTCGCCGAGGACTTGGAGCTGCCGCACCGCAGCGGGCCGGTACACATCGCAGGCGACGAGCATCACCTTCTTGCCGTCCTTCTGCAGGCGGCGGGCGAGCTTGCCGGTCGAGGTGGTCTTACCCGAGCCCTGCAGGCCCACCATCATGATGCCGGTGACGCCGCGGTTGGCCGTGGCCAGCTCGGTGTCGACCGGGCCCATCAACGCCACGAGTTCTTCGTGGCAGATGCGGACGAAGTGGTCCTCGGAGCGGACCCGGAGCTTCTTCTCGCCGGTCTGCGCGACGAGCTGCACCTCGGTGCCGATCGACTTCTCCTTGACGGCGGCGAGGAACTGCTTGACGACGCGGAACTCGACATCCGCCTCGAGCAAGCTCATGCGGACGTCCTTGAGCGCCGCATCGATGACGTCCTCGGTGAGCTCGCCCCTGCCGGTGAAGCGCTCGCGAGCGGCACGGAAGCCCTTGGAGATGGTCTCGAACATGGCGCCTGTACATAGCAGATGGGCGCCGGCCCCGGCACCCACAGCGACCATCGGATCGCGCGGCCCGCCGTTCGTGCCGGAAACCGCCCTTCGCCCGGCGTCATCCGGTCGTCACGTCGACGAGCGCTCGGCGTGCGCCACGGCGCGCTCGGCGAGGGCGAGCGACGCGGTGAGCCCGGGACTCTCGATCCCGAACAGCGCCACCACGCCCTCGACACCGAGCGCGTCGGCGCCGAGGATCGTGAAGTCCGCCGCGGCCTCACCCGGGCCGACGATCTTGGCCCGGATACCGGCGTGGGCGGGGTGCAGGGCGTCGTCGCGCACCGCCGGCGCGAACCGGCGCACCGCCGCGCCGAAGCGGGACGCGAGCTGGGGATCGACGGTGTAGTCGAGCCCATCGATCCCGTCGCTCGCGTCGATCCACTGCACGTCGGGGCCCAGTCGGGCGTTGCCGTGCAGATCGAGGGTCACGTGGATGCCCAGGCCCCCGGGCACCGGCACCGGGTAGACGAGCCGACCAAAGCGCGGACCGCCGCGCAGCGCGAAGTAGTGGCCGCGGGCGAAGTGGGCGGTGGGGATGGCCGCATCGCGGATCCCTGCGACGCGCCGGGCGAGCTGTGGGCTCTGGGCGCCGGCGGCGATGAACAAGCGGCGGGTCGTGACCTGCTCGCCGCCCGCGACCACCGCGAGGCCGTGCGGCACCGTGGATGCGCGCTCGAACCGGCAGCCGAGCACGATGTCGCCGCCAGCGTCGCGGACGTCGTCGGCGAGGGCGACGAGCAGGCCGTGACTGTCGACGATCGCCGTGGTCGGGCTGAGCAGCGCCGCGCTGCAGCGCACCGCGGGCTCCATCCGCGCCACCTCGTCGCCACCGCGCCACTGCAGCCGGACGCCGTTCGCGGCGGCGTTGTTGCTGATGCGTAGCAAGGCGTCGTGCTCGGCGCTGTCGCAGGCGACGATCAGCTTGCCGATGGCCGCTGTGCGGATGCCACGGGCCGCGCAGTACTCGAGCAGCCGCGCCCGGCCCTCGAGGCAGCACTGGGCCTTGAGGCTGGAGGGTGGGTCGTAGATGCCCGCATGCACCACCTCGCTGTTGCGCGACGAGGCGTGGCGTCCCAGGCCGGGCTCGGCTTCGAGCAGCGCGACCCTAGCGCCACGCTGCGCGAGTCGCCGCGCGATCGCGAGGCCGACCACGCCGCCACCGACTACGAGTGCGTCGTACTCCATCGGTCCATTCGGTATCGATCCGGCGGGCGCGCCTGTCCAGTCCGGCGCATGTGCGTCGGGGAGCGGGTCGCCCGGGGGCGCGGAATTGCGGGCCGCCCACGCCGCCGCATCCGGGTGGGCGGCCCGAATCGGTGCCGGGTTCAAGCTGCGCGCCGGCCGGCCGAATGGGCGTTCTGAGGGACCCTCGTTGCGCGCCATACCGTCTCGTTTCGCCGGGTTGCTGCGGTGGACACCGCTGCTCGCGGTCGTCCTCTGGATCGGCCTGCACCAAGGCGGCGCCCACGCGCGTCTGCAGCCGTACTACGTGCTTCAGGGGCTCGGCGCCCACGACATCAAGCCGCGGGTGCTCTTCGTGCTCGACACGTCGGGTTCGATGGCGTGGCGATCGCAGTCGAGCTCCGCGCAATGCAGCTGGAACCAGTGCGAGGGCGGCAGTGGCTCGTCCGCGAGTCGCATCGCCACCGCGCGGCGGGCCATCCGTCAGGTGGTCGACGGGGCCGACGGCGCTGCGAGCTTCGCGTTGATGACGTTCGGCCAGCAGCGGGCTCCGACGTCGGTGCCGCCCAAGTGTGGCAACGGCGCCCGCTTCCGGTTCACGCAGTCCCAGTACTTTTTCTTCTGGGACTTCATCAACCGCTACGTCGGCTACAACGGCGCGTGGTGGCTGTGCGGCGGGACCAAGCGTCCCCACGCCTACCTGCGCTGGGACGAGCTCGGCGTCGGCTCGGTCATCGACTCCAACAACCGCACCGGCGCCGTGCCGCCCTCGCCGCTCATCGGCACCAGTCAGGCCAACATGACCGCGGTCAGCAACGGCACCCGCCGCGTGCAGTGGTTTCCCCAGTTCATGGGGGTGCGCGTGAACCTGAACGCCACCACCGATCCCGACCGCGCGATCCTCGACGCCACCATCGGCGACTGGGCGAGCACCGCCACCACGCGCAACACCAACGTGTGGGGGCGCGACTTCTACTACTGGCCCTACGTGGACGGATTCCCCGGCTACGCCGCGCTGAACGGCACCCCGAGGGAGGGCTCGGCGAACCCGCGGCTGGGCATCACGCAGGCGAGCGCGACCTCCCAGGCCGCCTTGTACGCGCCGTTCTTCCTCGACCTGCCGGCATCTGTCCCCGAGACGAACCGGGGCCCGAGAACCGAGCTGCTCGCGCATCAGTCGGTGCGTTGGGGAGTCTCGCCGCTCGTGGAGGGCGGGGTCGATGCCGATGGCGGCACGCCGTGGGCGAGCGCCATCGGTGTGGTAGGTGGCGCCGTCGCGAACTCGAACGCGGTGTACTCCCACACCACGGTCGCATCGTATCTGTCGTATGTGACCGGGGCGGAGACCGCTGATGTCTGCGCGCCGACTGTGGCCGTGCTCGTGACCGACGGCCAGCCGTCGCCGACCACCGAGGGCGGCGCGCTGCTGCACCGGCGCCTCGCGGCGCTGCGCAAGGATCTCGGCGTCAAGACCTACGTCGTCGGCTTCTTCCTCGAAGCGGCCCTTCTGCACGAGATGGCTTGCGCTGCCGCGGGTGCGTGCACCGGGACGTGCAGCACGCCGTGCGACGATCCGCCGGCGGCGAACTGGGACACCTGCGCCGATCCAGCCGACCCCGCGGGCGGTTGCGCCTACCTGGCCGATTCCGCGGCGACGCTCGGTGATGCGCTGACCAAGATCGTCACCGGTGCGCTCTCGGTCGAACTCGACAGCGGTCCGGGGACGCGACTGCAGGATTTCGGGGTCGGCGACGGTGGGGCGGCGGGGCAGGGCGACATCGTGCAGACCACGATCCGCTCGTTCACGGACTACCCCGGCTGGCACGGACACGTGGTGCGGGCGCCATGCACCGACGAGGACCCGGACGCCCCGGGCGAGCCCGCGCCGTGGTGCGTCGACCGACCATTCACGCCCGCCGAGCAGGAGGAGAGCTTCGGTCCGTGTCCGCGCTCGAGGAGCTGGGACGCGGGCGAGTGCCTGCAGCAGACCGCGTGGACCGATCGCCGCCTGTTCACGCACGACGCCGACAACACAGTGGTGCCGATCGCCGACGCCGATGGCAGCGCCACCGCTGGATTCCGCGCGCTGCTCGTCAGCGCAGGCGGGATGTCGGCCGCCGAGGCCGATGAGCACTCGGATGACGTCGCCGCGTTCGTGCTCGGCCGCGACTTCCCGTCGGGCTGGAAGCTGCCGGGGCTCGCGACGTCGTCGGCGGTGGTCGTGCGGCGCATCCCCAAGCTGCAGCCCTCGTTCACGCCGTCGGTCGCGATCCGCGATCCGCATTGTGGTGGCCGGCGGCTGTCGGAGGTCGACGCCTCCGGGATCCCGGCGTCGCTCGAGTCGTTCGCGCGCGAGTCGTGGGGCACAGCGGGCATCGTCGCCCAGCCCTCGCCGCATCTGCGCTACCAAGAGGCCGTGCTCATCGGCGATGACCTCGGCGTGCTCCATGCGTTCGGTCTCGACAGCGGCAACGAGCTGTGGGGGTTGGTGCCCAGATTCCGCCTGGGCGGCGTGGTCGCGCAGTGGCGCAATGGTCCGGCGGCGATGGGCCAGCCGACCGCCCTCGACCAGCATATCTATGGCGTCGCAGCGACGGCCAACGCCGGTTGGGTCTACGATGCCGCGGCGTCGAAGTGGCGGCACCTCGCGGTCGTCGGCCTGGGGGCGGGCGGCAGCGAGCTGCTCGCGCTCGACGTCTCGCACATGAGCCCCGAGGCCGAAGATGGCCCGATCGAGATCCTGTGGACGTCGCAGGACGCGGCGCTGCGCACCGACTACGACGCGACGATCGGCCAGACGTGGGCCCGCCCCGCGCTCGCCTACGAGGTGCCGGGCAACGTGCTCGGCGTCGAGCCGCTCGCGCGGTTGGTGATGGGATCGGGCTACGCCGAAGTCGCGGGCACGGCCGTCGGCCGCACGCTGCTGTATGCCGACGCGCTGACCGGCGCGATCCTCGAACGCGCGACGTTGCCCGCACCGGGCCCGCGCTTCGAGCCGAACTTCGCGGCTGTGGTCGACCCGGCGGTCGCCAGCCACTGCATCTCGCGCTACTGGGCCGAGATCCAAGAGGTGTACATCGCCGACCCTGCCGGGCGGATCTTTCGCTGGGATATCGGCGGCAACCACGTGTCCGACGGCGGCGGGCCGTGGGGTCAGACCGCGGTCGCGTCGGTACAGCTCAGCGCGTGCGAGGGCGCCGGCTCGACGTGCAACGTCGCGGCCCGCGGCGAACCGTTCACGTTCGGACCCGCGGTGTCCGCCGGCGGTCGCATCGACGGCACCGATGGGGGCGCAAGCGGCGAGCTGCCGCCGGGCATCGATCAGTTCCTCGTCGCGCTCGCCAGCGGAGCGCCCAGCGACGACGCCATCCCGATGGCGACCTCCACGTTCCACAGCAGCCTCTACCTGCTCGTGGATGATCACTCGGTCGATCGCGAAGGCGGCTTCGCGGTACCGGCCGGTGCGCCCAAGCTCGACCCGGCCAACCTCACCGCCTACCCCCGGTATGCGCGGATCGCCGTCACTGATCTGCCGCGGACGCGCACGTTCGTGCCGTTCGCCGGGGCGCCGAGCTACGTCGACGCCGGTCGCTTCGCCCGTGGCACCCGACCGATCCGGGCGCCGCGCATCGAGATCTCCGGCGTCGTCGACTCTTCGACCGTCGGTGCCGAGGGCGGCCCGCGGGTGATCGAGGGCGTCGAGGTCGTGCGCGTCACCTACACGTTGTACGAGCCGCCGGCCAACGCCTGCGACGAGCGATTCCACGACCAGGCGAGCAACGTCTGGTACTCGGACGAGGGCGCGACCTACGAGGTGACGCTGCGACTCACCGCGCTCGCGGGTTCGGGGTTCGACTTCACCAAGGGCGCCGAAGACGGCCCGGCGGGCTTCGACGACGACATCACCGAGACCGGGCTCGTGCTCGAGTCGGTGAGCCAGGTCCGCGGCGGCGCATGTGCCGACGGCAACTGCGGCCCCCGGGTCGAGCCGGCGGCGATGCAGCCGTGCGACAACAACGCGGCGGGCGGTCCGCCCGAGACCCGCGGCTTCGCGGTGCCGATGGACGTCCGTGAGCTGCCGGGGTTCGCCCCGATCGAGTGAGCGCTCGGCCCCGGTCGGCGCCCGCTGCCGCCGCTACCGCGTGCCCCTCCGCGCCGCGGCGGCTTCGGCCGCGTCGTCGCCCGCCAGCGCCTTCAACGTCGCCCGCCGCACGAGCATCACCCCGCCGATCACGATGAGCGCCGGCATCGTGTACGCGATGATCGGCACGTCGCCGACGCCCAGGCCGACCCACGTGAAGCCGTCGGCCATCGCCACCGGCGCGGCGAACAGCCACAGATCGTAGCAGCCGTGGAGCAGCACCGCGATGATCCAGCCGCCGATCATACCCGGCCCGCGGCCATCGAACCGGCGCTTCGCGGCGTAGTAGCCCATCAGCGCGCCCCACGTCGCGTGCCCGGGCACGGCCAACACCGCGCGGCCGATGAACAGCGTGAGATACTGGGAGAACGAGGCCGGCAGCAGCAGTAGGTAGGCGATGTTCTCGACCAGGGCGAAACCCAGCCCGGCGCGGGCGCCATAAACGATGCCGTCCATGCGCTCGTCGAACTCGGGGCGTCGCCACGCGAACAGCCACATGCTCGCCATCTTCGCCAACTCCTCGGGGATCGCCGCGATCACGAAGGCCATGTAGGCGGCGCCGGCATAGCTGGTGGGCCCGTCGTGGCCGTGCAAGCCCGCGGGTCCGAGCAGCTGCAACACCTCGCCGAGGAGGATCACCGGGATCGCCGAGAGGGCGCCTGCGAGGGCGACCATGCGCAGGGTCCGGCGTGGCTCGGGTCGCTTGGCGTCGAGGCGATCGAAGACGAACATCGCGGCGAGGGCGGGCAGGGCCCCGATCAGGGCCAGCTGGAGCTGCGCGAGGCTCATCGACGCATCAGAGTGTACGCGAGCCGACGCTCGCGCACAGCGAGGGGACTCCGGAGCGGGACGCGTGGTCTAGTCGGGCGCGAAGCCACAGCCTGGTGCGTGGGTCCGGGCCGCGCCGCCGAGATCCATGGCGAGCTCGGGGTTGCCGGGGCCGGGCCGCCAGATCCAGCGATCGAGCAGATAGTGGGTGACCTGCGGCGTCGACAGCAGCGCCACCGCGATCGCGGTGGCGACGGGGTGCTCGAGCGGCGTCGACGGTCCGAACAGCGTGGCGTGGTCGTGCCACACCAGCCGATCCCACAGCCCCTCCTCGAGCGCCGCCAAGGTGGCGAGGCCGACGAAGTACACCGCGACCATCGCCGCCGGTCCCGCCGAGATGCTCCGCGCGGCGCCGAGGCGCGCGAGGTGTCGTCGCCCGCCCGCGATCCACACCAGGGCGAGGTAGGGCACGCCATGCATGAGCGCGTTGGTGAGCGTGAAGATGCGATCGTCGTCGAAGATGACGATGCCGAGATGCCAGTTGAGCGCGGGCACCAGCACCAGCGCGGGCACCATCGGGTTGGCGCGGCCGCGCGCCGCCAGCACGCCGCGGCGGACGACGAACCCCGCGAGCGTCGCCGCGCCCACGGCCACCGCGAGCGCGCCGGCGGCCGGGGGCAGGCCGGTGACGAGATCGCCCTCGACGAACCACGCGAACGCCCGCGGCAGGTGGGCGTGCCACCAGATCACGGGCCCCGCAGTGCCGGCCCACACCGCGATCTTGACCAGCCGCCGATCGAAGCTCGACTCGCCACCCTTGCGGGCATAGATCGACGCGAAGCCGACGTGCTGCATGATGAAGTGGAAGATCGCCACGTACACGAGCACCGTCCAGAACGTGGCTGGCGACTCGAGGTGGACCAGGAATCCCAGCCATGCGACGAGCGCCGGCAGCACCAGCAGTCGGCGTCGATGACGGACGCGGGCGCCCGGATCGAGGTAGGTCCGGTACAGCGTGGCCCAGACGTGGGCGACGTCGACGAGCAGCACCAGGGCGATCCAGCCGAGCAGGCCCAGCGGCTCGGCGGGCGGTGCGAAGGCGGCGATGAGCACGGCGCCCACGGCCGCTACGATCCCCGGTCCGACGAACCACAGGAAGTCGAACCGCGGCGAGACGATGGCGACCGGAGCGCTCATGCGGCGGTCATCGGTGTGACCCGATGCCCCATCGCGCCGAGCGCCTGCTCGGCCGCCCGCACGCCGAGCGCGAAGGCCTGCTCGAACAGCGGCAGGCCACCGATGTCGGCGGCGCACGGCCGCACGCGACCGATCGGCGCCGCCGCGAGCTCGGCGGACGCGGAGAACAGCGCGCCCGGCTGCGGCCGCACCATCGCGTGCCCCCACCGACAGATGTCGATGGCGCGCACGTGGCGGGCGATCTGGCCGTGCATGCGGCCCAGGCCCCCGAGCACGCGGGCGGCGAGCTCCTCGAGCGTCGCGTCCTGCAGGGCCTGGCGGCGGGCGGCCAAGCCCCGGGCATCGTCGGCGCACTGCGGCTCGTAGTACGTGAGCACCGCGCCGCCGGTGCGCTGGGCGATGAGATCCTCGAGGTGGTTGGCGACGACGTAGCCGAGGTGATCGCCGCCGACGTCGACGTTGTCCCACGACAGCGGCGCACCGGTGCCACCGGGGCGGATGTCGACCTCGACGTTCGCGACCAGCCAGGGCGCGTAGGTCAACGCGTCTACGGCGAGCGGATCGCGGCCAGGCGGCAGCACGTGGCGGAGCACGAAGCGCGGCGCCGCCCACAGCACCGCGTCGGCCGCGATGGCGAAGCTCTCGTCTCTGGCCGCGTCCCAGGCCAGCACGGCGCCGGTGTCGGGATCGATCTGCAGCACCGCGGTGCCGGTGCGCAGTCGGTCGCCCAGCGCGGCGCGCATCGCCAGTCGCTCGCACAGCGCCGCGTTGCCCTCGGGCCACGACAGCAGCACGCGCTGGTGCTCGTCCTCGTCCTCGACGCCACGCGCGACGAAGTGGTGCAGGCCAGCGAACGCCGAGGTCTGGGCGGCGGTGCAGCCGTAGTCGTCGCGGCAGCCGTAGTCGCACAGCCAGCGCAGGCGCCAGTCGGTGAAGCCCTCGTCGTCGAGCCAGCGCGCGAACGAGATGCCGTCGAGCCCGCGCAGCTCGGGGCTGCTGCGCCACAGCGGCAGATCGAACAGCCGTCGGCCCTCACCGTCTTCGCGGTCGAGGCCGCGGATGCGACCGCGGAATCGACCGAGCTCGGCGAGCGCCGCGGGCTCGGCGCCCGAGGCCGGGTACAGGCCCTCGAACCACAGGCCGCGGTGGCGGTGACGCTCGATCGGGTCGCGGACGATCATGCGTGGGTCGTACTCGGGCGTGCCATCGGCGGCGCGGCCGACCACGAGGCCCAGATCCGCGAGCAACGTCTGCAACGCGACGTTGGTGCGGTGTGGCACGGGCAGGTAGTGGGCGCCCATGGGGTAGGGCGATCGGGGCAGCGCGCCGCCGCGGGCGGTGCCGCCGTGTTCGTCCTCGAGCTCGAGCACCACCACGTCGTCGAAGCCCGCACGACGCAGCCGCCACGCTGCCGACAATCCGGCGACGCCCGCACCGACGATGACGATGCCCGCGCGCTCACGGGGGGCCGGCATCGTGTGGCGCCGCGCGGCATCGCGGATGCGATGGCCGCGGGCGGGGTCGGGCCCGACGAACGCGAGCGTGGGTGACGAGGCAGCGGGTCGCGGACACGCTGCGAGGCCGCCCAACACCGCGGGCATCCCCGCCAGCACCGAGCGCCGCGTCCAGCCTGCGCGCGACGGGTCGCTCATCCCCGCCGCCCGGGCGACATCAGATCGCCCTCGTAGTAGTGCACCAGCAGCTGATCGTTGAGCTGGTTGATGCCGACCTCGGGGGGCGCCTGATCGGCGGGGAACACGAACAGGCCCGGCAACATCGCATCGGTGAGGAAGCGGCGCTCGGGCCCGCGGGCCAAGGCGGTGGGCTCGTCGAACGCCGACTTGGCCGCGAGCACGAAGCCCCAATCGCCGAACGATGGCACATGCACGTGGTACGGCGTCGCCACCAGGCCGCTGGCCTCGAGCGTGCGGACGATGCACCAAAACGCCCGCGGCGCGAGGTACGGCGAGGTCGCCTGCACCACGAACGCGCCATCGTCGGCGATGCGGCTCGCGAGCAGTCGATAGAACGCCCGGGTGTAGAGCTTGCCGAGCGAGAAGTCGTTGGGGTCGGGCAGATCGACGATCGCCACGTCGAAGGGCGCCCCGCCGTCGTCGCGCTGGCGGGCGAGCCACGCCATCGCGTCGGCGTTGTGCACGGTGACCCGGGGATCGGCGAACGCGTCACGGTTGAGCGCGGACAGCACCGGGTGGTGCGAGAACAGTTCGGTCATGCCGGGGTCGAGGTCGACCAGATCGACATGCGCCACCCGGGCGTCGGTCAGGATCTCGCGCAGGGCCAGGCCGTCACCGCCGCCCAGCGCCAGCACCCGCAGCCCGCCAGTGCGCGCCGGCGCCAGCGCCATCACCGGGTGCACCAACGTCTCGTGGTAGCGGTGCTCGTCGACGCTCGAGAATTGCAGGTTGCCGTCGATGTACAGCCGCAGATCGTCGCGCCATCGGGTGAGCGTGAGGCGCTGGTAGGTGGTGCGCTGCGAGAACACCACGGGCGCGTCGTAGAGTTCCGACTCGCCGAATTCCTCGATCGCCGGGGCGAAGGCGAACGCACCGCACAGGGATACGCCGGTCAGCCACGTCAGCGCGTGGCGCCGCGCCCAGGCGCCGACGTCGTCGCGGAACGCGTGGAGGAACCACAGCGCCACCGCAGCGTTGACGATGCCGAACAGCAACGCAGTGCGTACCAGCCCCAAATAGGGCAGCAGCACCAGCGGGAACAACATACTCGCGGCGAGCGAGCCGATGTAGTCGAAGGCCAGCACGCGTGCGACAACGTCCTTGAGCGCGTGGCCGCGCTCGAGGAGCCGCAGCAGCAACGGGATCTCGAGCCCGACCATGGTGCCGACCGCCGCGAGCAGGCCAAAGAGCAGCGGCCGCACGGTGGCGAGGTGGGCGAAGCCGATGAACAACAGGGTCGCGGAGAAGCCGCCGACCCACGCTACACCGAGCTGGATCGCGACGAAGCGGCCATGAAGATCGCGCTCGATGCCCTTGGACAGCCACGAGCCCAGGCCCATCGCCGACAGGTACACGCCGATGACCAGGCTCCACTGGGTGACCGAATCGCCGAGCAGGTACGACGCCATCGTCGCGCTGACGAGCTCGTAGACCAGGCCGGCGGTCGCGACGGCGAGTACCGACAGCAGCAACGTGCGGTCGCGGTCGCCCGCCGGCGCCCCGGGGCCGGTCTCGGCGTGGGCCTCGGTCGGTCCGAGGGCCGCCGGCTGTGCTTCGGGATCCATCGCGGCCCGACAGGCTCAGCCCTGGATGGCCGAGCTGATGATCATCGAGATGCCGATGATCACGGCGCCGATGATGATGCCGAGCGAGACGTTCTGGTCGTCTTCGATCTCCTTGCGGATCGAGAACGGCGCGACCTTGACGATGAGGAAGAACGCGAGGCCGAACAGCGCGAAGCCGATGGCCGAGAAGACCAGGGCGCCGACGAAGGCGTTCTCGGTGAATGCGAGCAGGGTGGTCATCACTTGCCTCCGTGGAAGCCGCCGCCGGCCCAGATGAAGACCGGCGTGCCGCGGACGGTCGCACCGCCCTTCTCGACCGCGCCGCGTTCGGGTGTGGTGGTCAACAGGGCGCCGCGCGGCGCTTCGATGCCGAGCAGCGCGAGGCTGCCGAGCGAGAGCGTCCAATAGACGATGTGGCGTTTGCGGATCATGGGGACCTCGGGGTGTGCATCACGAACTCGGCGCGTAGTCGCTGTTCTTCCACCGCTGGCCCTCGACGATGACGCCGAGGACCCACAGCACCAGGGGTACGAGCAGGATCACGAGCAACGGGACCACGATGTAGCGGGCGAGCACCACGTCTTTGCGCACGGTGATCGTGTAGCTGAGGCCCACCGGCACGGTCGGGGTGGTGCCCTGGCCGGCCTGCGGCGTCACCTGCAGCGTGTACTTCCCGGTCGGGATGCCGCCGATGCTCACGGTGTCGCGGCTGCTGCCCTCGCTCCACGCTTCGCCGCCCTCGACGCCGTGCCACTGGTTGACTTCGATGCCGACGCCGATGGCAAGGTCGCGATCGTGCGGGATCAACAGCACGTCGGCGTAGGCCCAGGCGTTGGACAGCGGCGAAGCCGAGAACTCGATCGACACCGACGTGACGCCGCCGGGCTCGCCGAGGTCGACCTCCTGGGTGATGGTCTCGGTGAACGCATCCGTGCCGTTGTACACGGTCGTGCCGTCGCGCGACTCCGTGTAGGCGATGCTGACGCCCACCCACAGCACCAGCAGCACCGCGAGCGAGATCCAGGTCACCGCCGCGCCCTGCTTCCACCGGTTTGGCAACAGCGGTCCCACGCCGACGCGACCAGGCGCCCGGCCGGGCAGCCCGAACGCCTTCCACACCGTCTCGCCCTCGACGTGCTCCATCCGCGTGTACGCGATGTCGGCCCCGTCCTCGTCGCGGGTCTCCTCGACCGACAGACCCAGCGGCGGAGCGACGTAGTCGTGCGCGATCGACATGTCGCCCGTGCGGATCTGCCACGGGAACTCGCCCTCGACGTAGGTCACCTTGGCGGCGGCGCTCTGGAAGTGACGGTAGCGCTTGCCCCCGAACCGCGCGACCTTGCGCGAGAAGAACGTGCCGATCTCGGGCGCACCGTCGAGCGGGCTGCCCAGGGCCCAGTGCCGGTCGTAGACGAAGAACAGCAGGTAGTGGTAGCCGAGGTAGGGATTGAAGAGCAGGAATTCCTGCCAAGGATAGGTGACGCCGTCGGCGACGACCTCGCGCCACACGATGCCGACCACCTCCCATGTCGCACCGGCGAGCTCGCCACGGGCATGCAGCGGCAGCGCCGAGTATTTCTGCTGGCGGCGGACCTCGAGCAGGATCGACAGCGCGCCCGACTCGGAGGGCGCAAGCTCGCTGCCGCAGTACGGGCACACGATCTTCTCGACCGTGCCAAATGCACTGCGTGTCATCGGTCCGCCGCACGACGGACATGACACCGACTCTAGCTGCGCCTCTTCGCGGAACAGCCGCGACGGCGGCGCGGCGACCCCGTGGCCGACGTCGTTCATCGGCGCACGCTCCGGGCCTGGGGCGGTTGCGGCGGCGGCCAGCCGGCGAAGCGGCGCAGCGGGAACAGGCCGAGCTCCGCGAGGCTCGCCGATCGCCCGAAGTACGGCACCGGTTGGCGGTGCTCGCCGTGGTTGCCATAGTCGAGGGTGACGTACTCGCCGCCCGGACCGCGCAGATCGACGCTGTGGAATCGCAGCCCCGGCTCGGCCACGAACGGCAGCTGACCCTCGGCACCGCGATACTGGGCGGTGCGCACGTCGGTGACCGTGAGCGCCGCGCCGTCGAGGGTGAGCCCGTGACCCACGACGAAGGCGCCGTGGGCGGGGACGCCGGCGCAGATTGCAGGATCTCTCGGACGCAGCACGGCGAGCTGGCCGAGCGCCTCGGCGAGCCAGCCCACGGTGCCGTCGGCGAAGGCGATGAGCCACTCGTTCCAGCAGCCGCGGCCGTAGGTGACCTGCAGCCGGCCCGCGAGCTCGAACGGTGCGCCACGGTAGTTGCCGCGGCTGCCCAGCAGCAGCGGCGAGCCGTTGTCGATGATCGCGCTGACCTTGCCGACCAGGCGCAGGTCGACGTCGGTGCGGACGATCGTCGATCCGCAGTACTCGCAGACCAACGTCACCGTGGTGCCGCGCATCACCGCCGGCGCCCCGCACTCGGGGCAGAAGCTCTGTTCCGCAGGGCCGTGCACGGGCCGCGCCATCATGCCACAAAGGCGGACGGATTACGGCACGTCGGCGCCGGCGACATCCGCCACGCCGTCGCGGGCGGGTCGCGGATCGCCGTCGATGTCGACCGCGGGATCGCCGGTGCGCCAGCGGCCCAAGCCCTCGAACAGGGTGCCCGCGACCAGGTGGAAGTCGCCGCCCGCGGCGTCGACGAACCATCCGGGGTTCAGCGCGTCGATGACCATGTTGCCGGCGCCGACGAGGCCGGCCGTGTCGATCGCGCTGTCGTCGACCTCGAGGCCCAGGCAGCTCACCGACGGCGGATCCAGCCCGACGACGATGCTGCTGCGCACCGTTCCGCCGCCGCCGCCTAGGCAGCGGATCGAGGCGATGCCGCTGCCGTCGTTGCCGGCGATCGTCGAGGCGACGATGTCGAACGTGGAGGCGTCGGCGAGCAGGGCCTGGCGATCGGCGAGGCCGGTGCCGCCGGCCCCGATGATCGAGCTGCGTAGATGCAACTCGGTGCCCATGCTGGCATCGATGCCGCCGCCTTGGTTCTGCACGATCTCGCAGCGATCGATCCACGTAGTGGCGTCGGTCAGCAGCAGCGCGGGATCACCTGCGTTGCTGCGCCACCGCAGCCGGCGGGCGAACACCGTGGCGCCGTCGACCTCGAGGCTGGGCGCGCCCTGGGCGTCGAGAGCGGGCACGCCATCGCCGTCGGCGAGCAGCGCGACGGTGCGATTGCCGTCGATCACGATCGCCTCGGTGTACGGGGTCGCGGTGACGGCGATGCGCACCGTCCCGCGCGAGGCCTGGCCGATCCCGTCGATGGCTTCGCCCAGCGTGCAAAACGGCGATCCCTCGCTGCCGTCCGCGCTGGCGCAACTGCTGGCGTCGCCGTCGACGTACCACACCCGATCCTCGGGCAGGCAGCTGCCCTCGCCGAGGTGACAGGCACTGGCCGGGCACTGGTCGTGATCGGTGCAGCCGATGCACGTCGAGGTGTCGACATCGCAGACCGGCACCGTGCCCGTGCACACGGTGGCCTCGCCTCCGCGGCACTGCACGCAGCGATCGCGCTCGCACAGCGGGAAGTCGGGATCGAGCGCTGCGCAGGCCCCGTCGGGATCGTCTGTGGCGGAGCACGTGGTGCACTCGCCCGACACGCAGTGCGGGGTCGGGGCGGAGCACTCGGCGTCCTGTCGACAACCCGGATCGGTCGCGGTCGTGTCCGCGGGTGTGGAGGTGGCGCTGGACTCGGACGCCTGCGTGCTCGAGTCCGGGGGCGTCGACGTCGGCGCCGACTCGGTGCCGGATTCCGCGGCCGTGGTGGTGGTGGGATCGGGGCCAACCGCGTCGTCGAGGTACGGATTCGATTCGGTGCACCCGGCGAGGGTCAGCAGCGGCGCGAGTCGGTGCCAGCCCCGGTTCACCGGCTGACGATCGCACGGGCCCGCGGCCCGGCGCCACCGGCCATACCCGGTGCACTGCGGCGGATCGCCACGGATCGCCGGTCCGGCCCGCGACTCTCCGTGCGTCGGCGCCCGATGCGGTCGGGGGGGGGCGCAGCAGCCAGTGATCGACCCCACAATGGCCGACGACGCGCCCCACGATCGGCGGCAGACGTGGCAAGGTCCGCCCCGATGGCCCCCACCCACGCAGTCTTGACTTCTTGCCTCGGCGCTTGCCTGCTCTCCCTCGCCTTCGTCGGTGATGCCGACGCGGCACCGAGGGCCAAGGGCGCCGACGGCAAGCGATTCCGTCTCCATATCGACACCGACTTCTTCGGCTTCACCCACGTCAATCGTGATGGCGACTCCGGCGGCAACGACGATGCCGACCGCGACAACAACCTCGGCTTCGGCATCGGTCGCCTGACGCTGTCCGATTCGACGCTCAACAGCCTCGGTATCGGTTTCGGCTACGCGTTCCTCGACAGCCGGGCGATCGTCGGCGCGCGGTTCTCCCTCGTCGTCGACGGCAGCAACCTCGGCGAGGACGTCAAGAACACCAACTTCCGCTCGCAGTTCTCGCCGTACTTCCAGTGGATGTTCCTGCCCGGTCGCTGGGTCCGCCCGTATGTCGAGGCGCGCGTCGGCATCGGCGGCGGCGTCGATGCGACGTCCTCCACCGATGCCGGCGTCGACGGCCGCACGGTCAACAACACCCTGTTCCCCTTTGGCGGGATCGGTGGCGGCGTCCACCTGTTCCCCGTCGACTACTTCTCCGTCGATCTCGGGCTCAACCTCACGATGGCCGGCTTCTACGCCAAGTCGAAGACCGAGGTCGGCGACGTGACCGACGAGGGCGACTGGGACAATCAGGCGTTCGTCCTCAACCTGGCTGCGATGGCCGGCGTCTCGACCTGGTTCTGAATCCATTGCGGCGTGAACGGCTCGCGCGGCGGTGAGGCGCTCGCCGTCATCCCCCCGTTCGGGCGGCGTGGCGGCGGCACCACTCGTGCATCGCGATCGCAGCCGCGGCCGAGGCGTTGATCGACCGCGTCGATCCATACTGCGGGATCGTGAGAACGGCGGCGCAGGCCAGCCGCGCTTGCGGCGACAGCCCGGGGCCCTCCTGACCGAACAGCAGCACGCAGCGCGCGGGCAGGGGCGCGCTGGCGATGGGGAGCGCGCCCGGCAGGTTGTCGATGCCGAGCAGCGGCAGGTCGCGCGCACCGATGTCGTCGAGCAGCCCAACGAGTGCGCCGTGGTGGTGCACGTGCTGGTAACGCTCCGTCATCATCGCGCCGCGTCGGTTCCACCGCCTCTGCCCCACGATGTGCACGGCCGCTGCGCCGAAGGCGTTCGCGCTGCGCACGATGGCGCCGATGTTGGCGTCGCGCTCGAGGTTCTCGATCGCGATCTCGAAGCCGTGGCGGCGGCGGTCGAGGTCGGCGACGATCGCCTCGACCCGCCAGTACCGATAGCCGTCGACGACGTTGCGCCGGTCACCGTCGGCGAGCAGCGCCGGATCGAAGTGGGCGGCGGTCGGCCATGGCTGCGGGTGGGGACCGACGCCGACGACCCGGGCGCACGCCTGCCCGTCGTCCTCCGCGGCCGAGGGCGCGTCGACGTCGTCGGTGGCCACGCGCGCAGGCGAGCACGGTCCCCGTGTCGACGTCAACCTTCGGCGGGGGCGCCCTTGCGCTCGTAGGTGCCGCCCGAGCCGTTGCTCGCGTTCTTCATGGTGAGCGTGTCCTCGTCCACGAACTCGATGCGCTGACGATCCGCGCGCAGTGTCCGGCCGTCGCCGAGCTCGATCGTGGGCTCGATGACCACCTCGTTGCGGCCGGCCTCGATCACGGCATAGGGGCCGGCGACGGGCCGACCGCCGTGGGGGTAGACGTGGATCATGCGCCCATCCTCGAAGGTGAGCGTCTGGCCGGGGTTGTCGCTGCGTTCCCACGTGCCGCGGAGCCGCTCGCTGCCGTCGCGGCAGCCCACCCCGGCGAAGAGCCCGATCCCGAGGACCAAGACGAGGGCGAGTCGGCGCGCGGTGCCCATGACCCGCAGACGCGGCGATTTGCACCCGGTTGCACGGCTGCGCTACCGTCACGCGAGGGCTCGGCGTGCGGCCCCTCACCGTCGCGCGGCCGCGGGGTCAGCCGCCGCTGCCGTAGCCCTCGGCCTCGAGCTCGCGGATCTTCCGCTGCGCCGCGGTGCGCAGGGATCGCGGCGCATCCTCGGGCCACGCCGTCACGTCGAAGGCGTTGAGCCCGGCGGGATCGGGCTCGGGCCGCTGGTAGGTGACGTGGTAGACGTTGCCGACCCAGGGCTCCGCGAACCACGCCCGCAGGTTGTCCGCGCGCTGCACGTTGTAGCGGTAGTCGCGGTTGACGTGCCAGATGAGCAGGGTGCGCAAGATGACGGCGTGGTCCGGCATCGGCAGCCCGGCGAGCACGCGGCGGAAGCGGGTGGGATACAGCCGCCAGTACTCCTCGGCATTGCTGAGGTAGGTGACCTGGATGTCGATGCCGGCGGTGCGGGCGGCCCTGCCGATGCCCTCGAGCCCGCGTTCGCCGGCGAGGTCCACGACCATCGCGCGGGTGCGGCCGTGGCGGACGAGCGCGCGCACGTGATCGTATTGCGCCGGATCGTCGAGCCAGCACGGCACGCCGGCTTCGGCCATCGTTGCGGCGGTATCCGTCAGACGCCGGGCTACCCGGGCGCGCTGCTCGCGATACAGCCTGCGCAGCGACGCTCGCACGGGCGCCGGCGCGTGCTCGTCGATCGCCGCATGGGCTTCGAGGCGGCCCTCGGCGGCCCACAGCGCGAGGAATCCCTCGGGCGTCTGCGCCGCGATCAGCAGCGCGCGGTAGATGCCGTGCAGATCGGCGACCATGGGATCGTAGTCGATGAACCACGCGAACTCCGAGCGCGCCCAGCCGACGAGCAGATAGCCCTGATCGGTGCCGACCCCGACGTAGCCGCCACCGCGGTCACGAACGGTGGGCTCGAACGCGTGCAGTCCGTTCTCGTTGCTGGTGAGGTAGTGCTGGCCGCGGGCGGCATCGGTGACCCCACCGAACTCCGCCGGCGCTTCGTCCTGCGGCGAGGCCAGGAGCACGCGCCGGGTGCGGGACGGCAGCGGGCCCAGTGCGGTGGGCACCGCGGGCGCGAGCACGTCGGCGTGTCGGCTGGGGGCGGCGGCCTCGCGCGCGGCGGGGATGGTGCTGTGACACGCGGCCAACCCGGTGATCGCGGCGACGATGGCGAGGATGGCGACGCGCGCCGGCGGCGTGGCGCGCGGTGGGACCGTCCATCGACCGGCGACGAGTCGCCTCACCGCCGCGCACCTGCGGCCTGGCAGCCGCGATCCGTCACGTTCCATGTCGGCGCCGACGTCCGAGCCCGCGGCGTTGTTCCGCCGGTGCCAGGGCCGGCCGGCCCTGGGTTATGCTGCGTCGCCGTGCTGCTCGTCTCGTCGCTCTTGATCACGCTCGGGCTGCTCGCCGACGTCGACCGGCCCGCGGAATCCGGGCGGCCGCCGGCGCCGATCGAAGATCCATCGGGCGTCGCGCTCGACGGCTTCTACGCGGCGCTCGCCCGCACCGACGCCGACGTCGCGGGCGCCATGACGCGGGTGATGCACATGGGCGACTCCTCGATCGGTCTCGACGGCCTGCCACACGCGATTCGTCGCCGCATGCAGGCGCGGTTCGGTGATGGCGGTGCCGGCTTCGTGCTGCTCGACCGCGAGTCGGTCAACTACCAGCACCGCGCGGTCCAGCTGACCGCCTCGGGCTGGAGCGTCTGCTACATCGCGTACCGCTGCGATCCCGCCGGGCGCTACGGTTACGGCGGCCACGTGTTCCGTGCCCGTCCGGGCGCGCAGACGCAGGTGAAGACGCGGACCCACGGCGAGTCGGGGCGCGCGGCCAGTCGGATCGAGCTGTGGTACGAGGCCGAGCCGCGCGGCGGCGGGCTGAAGCTGCGCGTCGACGGCGATCCGTGGCAGAGGATCGAGACCCGCGCCGAGCACGTCGAGCCGCGCTGGCACGCGATCGACGTCGAGCCCGGCGCCCACACGGTCGAGATCCGTCACGCCGGCGCTGGTCAGGCCCGGGCGTTCGGCGTCGTCCTCGAGACCGAGGGCCCGGGTGTGGTGTGGGACACGCTGAGCATGATCGGCGCGTTCACGCGCCGGATGCTGTTCTTCGACGCCGAGCACCTGCGGGCCCAGATCGCGCACCGCTCGCCCGACCTGCTGGTGTTCGGCTTCGGCGGCAACGATCTGCGGCGCTTGGCGACGTCGACGCTGACGCGCGACGAGTTCGTCACCGAGATCCGCGAGGTACTCACACGCGTGCGCCAGGGCCATCGGGAGCTGGCCTGCCTCGTGGTGGGCATCAACGACCACGCCCGCGCGGGCCGCTTCGACATCGCTGCGCGTCACAACGATGCGGCGGTGTCGGCCCAACGCGAGGCTGCCTTTGCGGAGGGCTGCGCGTTCTTCGACACGCGGGCCGCGATGGGCGGCGCGGAGTCCATCCGGGCGTGGCGCAAGCGATCGCCGTCGCTGGCCGAGCCCGATCTGCAGCACCTCTCCATGCGCGGCCGCGACCGCGTCGGCGGCATGATCTTCGACGGCCTGATCGCCGGCTACGTCGCCTACGCGAGCCGCGTGGCCGCCTTGGCGCAGTGACGTTGCGGGTCGCCGCACGACTCCGTCGCGCTCGGGCCCCGCGGCGTGTTACCGATCGCAGTGGATGAACGCCGCGACTCCCTTCGACGAAGTCGACCTCGAGACCTGGCGCGCCCGCGTCGCGAAGACCGGACGTGACCGGGCGGCGCTGACCCACGCCTCGCTCGAGGGCATCGAGATCGAGGCGCTCTACGATCGGACCCCGGGTCCGCTTTCGGTCCCCCCGCGCGCCGGCGGCACGTGGACGTGCATCCAAACGCTGCCGGCCGCGCCCGAGCGGGCGGCCGCCGTGGTGGCGAAGCTCGCCGACGCGCAGGTCGATGGCGTGTGGATCGAGGGGCCTTCGGTGGCGACCATCCTCGCCGCATTGCCGCCGGGGCTCGCCGCCCATGTCGACGCGGGCGAGCGCGGTGGCGACGCGCCGCCACGGGCGACCGCGTGGCTGCACGACCCCTGCGCGCCCGGGATGCCGCGGACGAGCGCGACCGCGGCGGTCGAGGCCGCACTCGCCCGCCAGACCCCGCGATCGGTGCGCACGTGGCTGTGCGACGGTGCCGTGTGGCACGACGCCGGCGCCACGGCGGTCGACGAGATCGCGATCGTGCTGGCGGCCTTGCTCGGCGCACTGCGGCGGATGGGCGATCGCGGGATCTCGGCGGGCGAGGCCAGCTCGACCCTGCTGATGCGCGTCGGCCTGGGCGGCGACGTGCTCGTCGACGTCGCGAAGATCCGGGCGCTGCGGGGGCTGTGGCACGCCTGCGCCCATCACCTCGGGGTGGCGACGGCCGCGATCCCCGTGTTCGCCCGCACCGGCCGCCGGCTGCGCTCGCGGTACGACGCCGACACCAACCTCGTGCGCGCGACGCTCGAGCTGTTCGCGGCCGCGACCGCCGGCGCCGATGCGCTCGTGGTCGAGCCCCACCAGCCCGAGGACGCAGGCGACGGCGCCCATCGGTGGGCGCGGAATCTCGCCCACCTGATGCGCCACGAGAGTCACCTCGACGCCGTCGACGATCCGTTCGCTGGGGCATGGGCGGTCGAGTCGCTCACCCGCAGCCTCGCCGAGGCCGCGTGGGCGCGGGTGCAGGCGCTCGAGGCTACAGGCGGGTTGTGGGCCGCGGTCGATCGCGGCGACGTGCAGCGGGATGTGGCCGCCGCGGCGCACCGCCGCCGCATCGCCGCGGCGACCGGCACCCACCCGATCATCGGCGTCTCCCGATTCCCACCCAAAGGCCGCGCTTCCCCCGATGTGGTCGTACCCACCGCCGCCGCGGGCTTCGGTCCGCTCGATCTCTGCGCGCCCTTCGAGGCCGAGGGCGGTGCCCGATGAGCGTCGCCGATCCCATCGCACGCCTGCTCGCCCTCGACGTCGAACAGCTGGTGTCGGCGGCGCCGTCGGCCTCGGACACCGCGACCCCGTGGCTGACGCCCGAGGGCATCGAGGTCGCCCGCACGCCGCAGTGGTCCGAGCGCGACGTGGGCATGCCCGGCTTCGCGCCGTTCGTCCGCGGGCCCTACCCCACGATGTACGTCGAGCAGCCGTGGACTATCCGCCAATACGCCGGCTTCTCCACCGCCGAGGACAGCAACGCGTTCTACCGCCGCAATCTCGCGGCCGGTCAGAAGGGCCTGTCGATCGCGTTCGATCTCGCCACCCACCGCGGCTACGACTCCGACCATCCGCGCGTCACCGGTGACGTCGGCATGGCGGGGGTCGCGATCGACTCGATCCTCGACATGCGGATCCTGTTCGACCAGATCCCGCTGGACAAGGTCAGCGTGTCGATGACGATGAACGGCGCGGTGCTGCCGATCCTCGCGCTGTACATCGTCGCCGCCGAGGAGCAGGGCGTGGCGCCGTCGGCCCTGTCGGGGACCATCCAGAACGACATCCTCAAGGAGTTCATGGTCCGCAACACGTTCATCTACCCGCCGGCGCCGTCGATGCGCGCGGTCGGGGACATCTTCGCGTACGCCGCGGAGCAGATGCCGAAGTTCAACAGCATCAGCGTGTCGGGCTATCACATGCAGGAGGCGGGTGCGACCGCCGACATCGAGCTCGCCTACACCTTGGCCGACGGCCTCGAGTACGTGCGCACGGGCGTCGCCGCCGGCCTCGCGGTCGACGCGTTCGCGCCGCGTATCTCGTTCTTCTTCGGCATCGGCATGAACGTGTTCATGGAGGTGGCGAAGCTGCGGGCCGCCCGGCTGCTGTGGGCCGAGCTCATGCACGGGGTCGGCGCCCGTGATGCCAAGTCGCTCATGTTGCGCACCCACTGCCAGACCTCGGGCTGGTCGTTGGCGGCGCAGGATCCGTACAACAACGTCGGCCGCACCACCCTCGAGGCGCTCGCGGCCGTGCTCGGCGGCACCCAGTCGTTGCACACCAACTCGTTCGACGAGGCGCTCGCCCTGCCCAGCGAGCACAGCGCCCGCATCGCCCGCAACACCCAGCTCGTGCTGCAGCACGAAAGTGGGGTCACCCGCACCATCGATCCGGCTGGCGGGGCGCGCTACGTCGAGTCGCTCACTGACGCCTTGGTGGCCCGCGCCCGCGATCACCTCGCCGAGATCGATCGCACCGGGGGCATGGCTGCGGCGATCGGCCACGGCATTCCCAAGCTGCGCATCGAAGAGGCCGCGGCGCGCACCCAGGCGCGGATCGACAGCGGCAGCCAGGTGGTCGTCGGCGTCAACGCGCTCGCGGTGGCCGATGAGGCCCCGATCGAGGTGCTGCGGGTCGACAACACCGCGGTGCGTGACGCCCAGCTGCGGCGGCTCGCCGAGCTGCGGGCCGGTCGCGACGCCGCGGTCACCGAGGCGGCGCTCGCTGCCCTCGAGACCTGCGCCCGCGATGGGGGGGGCAATCTCCTCGTGCGCGCGGTCGCGGCCGCCCGCGCCCGTGCGACCGTGGGTGAGATCTCGATGGCGCTCGAGCGGGTGTGGGGGCGCTACGAGCCGACGACGCGCACGATCGCCGGCGTATACTCGCAGGCGATAGAGGGCGGCGACGCGCTGGCGGCGATCCGCGCCCGAATCGAAGCGTTCGGCGAGCACCACGGCCGCAGGCCCCGCCTGCTGGTCGCGAAGATGGGCCAAGACGGCCACGATCGCGGGGCCAAGGTCATCGCCACCGGCTTCGCCGACATGGGCTTCGACGTCGACATCGGCCCGCTGTTCTCGACGCCCGAGGAAACCGCGCGGCAGGCCGTCGACAACGACGTGCACGTGGTCGGCGTCAGCTCGCTCGCGGCGGGTCACCTCACCTTGGTGCCGGCGCTGCAGCGGGCCCTGGCGGCGGCGGGCCGGGCCGACATCGCGATCGTGGTCGGCGGGGTGGTGCCGCCGCAGGATCGACCGACGCTGCTCACCATGGGCGTCGCCGCCGTGTTCGGCCCGGGTACGACGCTCACCTCGGCGGCGGCCACGGTGCTCGACGTGCTCGGAGGCACCCCGTCGTGAGCGTCGACGTCGCGGCCCTCGCTGCGGGGCTGCGGGCCGGTCATCGCGTCGCCCTGGCGCGCGCGGTGACGTTGGTCGAGAGCCTGCGCGAGGACGATCGGGCGCGGGCACTCGCGCTGCTACAGGCGGTCGGACCGCAGGCGCCAAGTGGGACCCCGGATGGCGCGGGCGACAGCCATCGCATCGGCATCTCGGGCCCACCGGGCGTCGGCAAGAGCACGATCATCGACGCGTTGGGCATGGCATGGCTCGCCGCGGGACACCGCGTCGCCGTGCTCGCGATCGATCCGAGTTCCGCGCGCACCGGCGGCAGCATCCTCGGCGACAAGACCCGCATGGCCAAGCTGGCGCGGGAGCCTTCGGCGTTCATCCGGCCATCGCCGGCCCAGGGTGTGCTCGGCGGCGTCGCGGCGCGCACGGCCGAGGTGATGCGCCTGTGCGAGGCCGCCGGCTTCGACATCGTGATCGTCGAGACCGTGGGCGTGGGCCAGTCCGAGGCCGATGTCGCCGATCTGGTCGACACGCTCGTCGTGCTGGTGGCGGCCTGCGGCGGCGACGAGCTCCAGGGGATCAAGCGCGGCCTGCTCGAGTGCACCGACGTCGTGGTCGTACCCAAGGCCGACGGCGACAACGTCCACGCTGCGGCGCGCACCCGCGGCGAGTATGCCCAGGCGCTGGCGTATATCGAACCCCGGCACGCCGGCTGGACGGTGCCGATGCTCGAGTGCTCGGCGCTCGAGCACCGCGGGATCGAGGGCGTGATCGCGGCGGTGGCCGAGCACCGCGCGCTCTTGCACGCGAGCGGTCAGTGGGATCGGCAACGCGCGGCGCAGCGGCTGCGGTGGACCGAGGTCGCGCTGCTCGAAGCGGTGCGGCGGGCGGTGCTCGGTGATCCCCGCGTCCGCGAAGGCCTGCGCGCGCGGGGTGCTGCGATCGGGGCGGGCACCCTCGCGCCCGAGGCCGCGGCGGCCGAGCTGCTCACGGCCTTTCGCCGCCCTGGGGCGTGATCGCGGGGCCGGCCGCACCCGCTGTGCCGCGGCGGCCCATCGCGTGGGTCCCATCGCCATACGCGGGACCTCACGCCCACGCACGAAACCCCGCCCTGCGGCGCGACTCCACGGTGTCGCTACGCACCTCGTGCTCCCGTCGAAACGCCCATGTCCCACGATCGGTCGCGGTAGGTATCGCTTCGGCGACATCGCGGTTGCGCCCCGGATCCGACACGACCAAACTTCGCGCCATGTCGATTCGAACCTGGCTCATGCTTCCTTCGCTCGCCCTCGTCGCCGCCGCCTGTGGAGAAGACAACCCGGTCGATGCCGAGACCGGTCCCACCGGCGCATCGGAGGACTCGTCGTCGTCCGATCCCACCGTCGCCCCGACCACCGCGCCGGCCGACAGCTCGGGCTCCACGACCGGCGAACCGACCGCCACCGATCCGACCACGGGCGTGGACAGCTCGAGCTCCACAGGTAACGTGGCCGGGTGCGGCGACGGGACGCTCGAGGACGGCGAGGAGTGCGACGACGGCAACGAACTGGACGGCGACGAGTGCTCGGCGACGTGCACGATCCCGTACGAGGTCGTGTGGACCGAGTCGCACGACGGGTCGGCGTCGAACAATGACTTCGTGGCCGAGGTGGCCGTCGACGGCGCGGGCAACATCTATGTCGTCGGTCGCGAGCGCGCGACCGACGAGGGCTTCAACCTGTGGCTGCGCCAATACGACGCCGAGGGAGCCGAGGTCTGGACGGTGAGCTACAACGCGCCGTTCGGCGGCGACGAGGAGGGTGCTGCCCTCGCGTTGCTCGACGACGGTGACATCATCATCGCTGGTACCGTCGAGACCGAGACCAGCGGCGACGACATCTTCATTGCGCGGGTCGACGGCACCACCCAGGAGTTCGAGTGGGAGGTGGTCCAGGACGGCCCGGGGATGGGCAAGGGGGAGCCCGACGACGCCGACTCGGCGAGCGACGTCGTCGTGGACGCCGACGGCAACCTGTACGTCGTCGGCTCGTTCCGCATCGGCACGCAGGACTGGGACATGTGGATCGGCAAGTACGACGCGGACGGCGTCGAGCTCTGGCAGTCGGGCCACACCGGCGCCGAGGGCGGGGCCGACTTCGGCCGATCCGTGGTCGTGGACGGCGAAGGCACCGCCTGGATGTTCGGCAACGAAGAGGGTGCAGACGGAGCCTTCGCCACTGCGATCGGCTTCGACACCGACGGCACGCCGCTGGTGGATGACATCCAGGTGTTCGACTTCCGCGCCGCTGACCTTACCATCGACGTCGACGGCAACTTCGTCGCCGCGGGCACCGCGGCGCCCGGCGCTACCTTCGACGACTTCGTGGTGCGCAAGTACGATCCGACCTGGACCGAGACCTGGGCCATCGTGACCGACATCGACGGCAGCGACGATCTCGCGTCGGGCATGTCGGTCGGCCCTACCGGCACGATCTACGTCGCCGGCACCACACGGGTCACCGCCACCAACTACGACGCCGCGCTGCGGGTGTACGATACCGACGGCAACGGCCTGTGGGGCGCGATCTATGGCAACGAGAAGCTCGGCGACCAGTTCAACTACGCGGTCGAGCACCCCGACGGTGACGTGGTTGCCGGCGGATTCGAGTCCGTGTTCGGCGAGCAGACCAACGGTCTGGTCATGAAGTACCGCGCGCTGTAGGGCCACCGCCGAGCACGCCGGCGGCGGCTGCCGTCAGCCATCGAACAGGGCACGGGCGATGACCAGCTTCTGGATCTCGCTCGTGCCTTCGTAGATCCGCAGGGCACGGATCTCCCGATACAGCCGCTCGGTCGCCGAGCCCACCGTGACGCCGAGGCCGCCCAGCGATTGCACCGCGCGATCGATGACGCGCTGGGCGCTCTCGGTGGCGTACAACTTTGCGACGGCGCTGTCCTCGGGCGTCGCCTCGCCGCGATCGCGGGCACCCGCCGCGCGATACACCAACATCTGCGCCGCGACGTGCTCGGTGGCGACGTCGGCGACGGCGAAACGCAGGCCCTGCTGGTTCGCGAGCGGCTTGCCGAACTGCACGCGGCTGCGCAGGTGCGCGACCGTCTCGCAAAGCGCCCGGTCGGCGAAGCCGAGCGCCGCCCCACCCACAGAGATCCGGAACACGTCGAGGGTGCCGAAGGCCAGGCGCAATCCCTCGCCGACGCGCCCCAGGCGATGGGCGGCGGGCACCTCGACGCCGCGCAGCCGCACGGTGCCGATGGGGTGGGGCGCGATCACCTGGATCGGCTCGACCGTGATGCCGGGCGCATCGCCGGGGATCCAGAACGCGCCGTAGCGCGGTTTGGCGCCGGGGTCTGTGCCCGCCTCGGGGGCTTCGCGGGCGAACACCACGTAGCTGCCCGCGATCGGGGCGTTGGAGATGAAGCACTTCTCGCCGTCGAGCACCACGCCGCCGCCTGCCTGCGGCGTCGCGGTCGTGGCCATCGCGCCCACGTCGGAGCCGGCCTCGGGCTCGGTCAGGGCGAAGGCGCAGATGACCTCCCCCGCGACCACCTTGGGCAGCAGCGATGCGCGCAGGGCCTCGGCACCGCCGATGCCCACGGCGTAGCTGCCCAGGCCCTGCATCACGAACGCGCTGTCGAGCGCGCCCGAGATCCGGGCCAGCCACTGGCGGATGAGGCACAGCGCGGTCGTGCGCAGCTGCGGCGCGGCTCCGCCGTAGGCCGCGGGCACCACGTGGCGCAGCAGCCCCGCCGCGGCCAGGCGGGCGACGTAGGTGCGGGCCGCAGTGTTCTCGTCGCGATCGTCGATCGCCTCGGCCGTGATCGCGGCGCAGAACTGTGCGAGCGTGTCCTCGAGCGCGCGCCACGTGTCGGGGTCGCCCTCGATGACGCCGAGCCGACGATCGAGGATTCGGTTGGCGAACATCATGGTCTCACCGCCACTTCGGGGGCCGCCCGGCCTTCCACGCCTCGTGGGCCTCGCGGAAGTCGGGGTGTTGCATGCAGATCGCCTGGGCCTGGGCCTCGGCCTCGATCGCGGCGCCGAGACCGAGTTCGAGCTCGGCCCCGAGCATCTGCTTGGTCATGCGCAGCGCGAAGTGGGGACCGCCCGCGAGCCGCGTCGCCCATGCGATCGCGGCCGCGTCGACTGCTTCGGGATCCTCGTCGTCGACCACCGCGTTGCACAGCCCGATCCGCTCGCAGCGCTCGGCCGACACCCGATCCCCCGTCATCAGGATCTCGGTGGCGTTGCCCAGCCCCACCAGGCGCGGCAGCAGCCAGCTCGCGCCCATGTCGGCGCCCGAGAGCCCCACCTGCGGGAACAAGAACGCGAAGAACGAGGAGCGGCCCATGACCCGTAGATCCGAGGCGAGGGCCATCACCGCGCCGGCGCCGGCGGCGACGCGCTTGATGCTGGCGACGATCGGCAGCCGGCAGCGCCGCATGTTGTGGATGAGCTCGCCGGTCATCCGCGTGAAGTCGAGCAGACCCTCGGTGTCGCGGGCGAACAGGTGACCGATGATGTCCTCGACGTCGCCGCCGCTGCAGAACGCCCGACCGCGGCCGCGGAGCACCAACGCCCGGGCGCCGCCTTGCACGGGCGACCGCCGGTCGATCACGGCGAACAAGTCGGTGAGCTCGCGGTACACCGCGAAGGTGAGCGCGTTGAAGCGATCGGGACGATCGAGGGTGATGATGCCGACGCCATCTTGCTCCTCGTAGTGGAACGAGGCCGGCGTCGGCAGTGGCAGGGGCGCTTGATCGGGGGGGGTCATGGGGCCTCTGAGCTCGGGATCTGGGCCGGGCTCGGGGTTGGGCCGAGCAGCGCGAGGCCCTGGATCTCCACCTGCGCCCGCGGCTCGAGCAGGGCCGCGACCTGGACCAGCGCCATCGCGGGATAGTGGCGCCCGAACAGCTCGCGCCACGCGGCGCCGATCTCCTTGGTGGCGTCGATGTAGCGCTGACGATCGACGACGTACACGGTCAGCGACAGCACGTCGCCGGGCTCGCCACCGGCCGCGCGCACGATGTCGACGACGTTGGCGAGGCACTGCCTGAACTGCGCCGCCAGCTCGTCCGAGACGATGTTGCACCGCGCATCCCAGGCGATCTGCCCCGCGATCGCCAAGGTGCGGCCTTCGCCGATCATGCCGTTGCTGTAGCCGCGGGGCGGCGCCCAGCCCGGGGGTTGGATGGGTCGATGCTGGCTCACAACGTGGTCTCCCCGCCGTCGAGGGCGATGGCTTGGCCGTGGATCGCCGCCGCGGCGTCGGACACGAGGTAAGCGGTGAGGGCTGCCACCTCGCCCGGCTGCACCAACCGTCGCTGCGGCGAGAAACCGGCGAACTCTGCCCGCGCCGCGGCCGGGTCGCGGCCGCTGCGGGCGCTGATCAGCTGGGCGGCGTCGGCGACGATGTCGGTGTCGACGAAGCCGGGGCAGATCGCGTTGACGGTCACGCCGCTGCCCGCGACCTCGGCCGCCGTCGACCGCATCAGCGCGACCAGCCCGCCCTTGCTCGCCGCGTAAGCGGCCGTGTAGCGGTACCCTTTGAGCGCCGCGGTCGAGGCGATGTGCACGACGCGGCCCCAGCCACGCTTGGCCATCGCCGGCACCAACGCCCTCGACAGCTGGAAGGGCGCGTCGAGGTTCACCGCCATGACCCGCCGCCACATCGCGTCGTCGGTCTTGCCCAGCGGCGCCGACGGGGCGATGCCGGCGTTGCACACCAGCACGTCGATCGGCATCGCGCGCAGCGTGTCGACCAGCGCCGCGGTCGCGTCCGCGTCGTCGAGCGCCGCGCCGAACGCCCCGCGAACCTCTGCCCCGGCGGCTGTGGCGGCGGTGGTCACCGACTCGAGCGCCGCCGTGGTCCGTGCCACCAGCACCAGATCGCACGACGCCGCGAGGGCGGTGGTGATCGCGGCCCCGATGCCGCGACTCGCACCCGTGATGAGGGCCAACCGTCGCTCGGTGCTCACGTGCGCGGCAGTGTATCACCGGGCGCCGTCCGAGGTCCCTGTGTGCGGCTTGGGCCGTTCGGAGCTCACTCCTTTCGGGAGAAGCCGCCCGGTCGGGAGAAGCCGCCCTGTCGGGAGAAGCCGCCCTGTCGGGAGAAGCCGCCCGATCGGGAGAACCCGCCGAGATCGCGGACCATCGCGACGTCGTCGTCGTCGGCACCGACGAGCTCGAGACGCCAACGCGTGGCGACCACCCCAGCGGTGAACGGCAGCGGCGGCGACTGCCAGCTCCGCGTGCGCGCCTCGGGCGGATCGATCTCACCGACGAGCACGTCGTCGGCCCACACCCGGATGCGCGCATCGGCGGAGAGCTGGGCCGCGGTGAGGTTCACGACGATGTCGTAGCGCCCCGGCGCCAGGGGCTCGGGGACCCACGCGATCGGTGAGGCGCTGGTGAGCTCGAGGCTCGTCGCCCGCGACCTCGCCGGCTCGCCCATCGCCCCGATCTGCTGGGGGCGCGCGCGCGACAACCCGCGCCCCGAGACCCATCGCACCGGCGTCACGCGGTGGCCGAGGTCGCGGGTGGGCAGCAACACCACCGACTCGGCCGGCGCGTCGCCCAGCGCGCCGTGCTCGGGCCCGAGCAGACGCAGCTCCCGCAGCGCGCCGTGGGGGCAGCGAGCGCCCTTCATCGCGTGGCTGGCCCCACGCACCGCGATCGTGCGCACGCGCTGCGGCGTCGCGAACGGGCCCAGCGTCGCGTGGGACCGGGCGGCCACCCCCGGCACCCGGGTGCTGCGCGGCTCACCATCGATCGCGATCTCCCAGTCGTCGACCCCGGCGGCGTGCTCGGGATCCGCGACGAGCACGATGGCCGCGATGTCGGCGGCGATGTCGGCATCGATCGTGATCACCACCGGATCCGTCGCCGACAGACATCCCCCGGTGTCGCCGGCGATGTCGACGCCCGCCGCACCTTCGCCGGCGTGCACGTCGACGCGCCGCACCGATGCCCCCGGATCCACGACGACCTCGACCAACGCCATGCGCAGCGCGTCGCGGGTGACGGCGGTCGGCAGCGTGTCGAGGGTGGGCGTCAGGCGGTCGGTGACGAGCTCGAGCAGCGTCACCGACCGCGCGGCGAACGGCGGCGGCAACCCGTCGTCGAGGGCGGCGATCGGCTCGCCGCGCACGGGTGCTGCGAGCACGTGCGTCGCCTCGTTCACCAGCAAGAATACGCGCGGTGCCGCGGTGCCCGTCGCCGCCGGGCCATCGACGAGCAGCGCGTGCAGCGTGGCGTAGGCGAGCTCGCGACTGGCATAGGGCACCACCGACCGGCCGTGGCGCATGGCGAGCGCGCCCGCGACTTGGTTGAAGGTGTGACCGGAGTGCCAGCCCTCGCCGCCGGCGATCACCACGGCGTCTACGGGCACGCGCTCGGCGATCGCGTCGACGATGCGACCGGCGCCGTCGTACTCGCGCAGCAGGGTCGGCGTGGTGAACAGCGGCCACGCGGTGACGCCCAGCAGGACCATCGCGACGGACCCGATGGCCGCAGTGACACCGCGTCTGCCAAAGGGCCCAGGGACCAGACGCACCAAGCGTGCGTGCGCCCGCGCCAGGGCGAACGCGGCCGCGAGCCACCCGAGCGGCAGCACCTCGGGCACCAGGTAGCGACCGTAGTAGTACATGCCGAACCGCGGCAGGTTGCGGCCGGCGTAGGCCCACAGCGTCGTCACGACCAGCGCCCCGATTGCGCACAGCCACACGTCGGCGCCGCCGTCGGTGCGCCGCGCCCATCCCGGCAGCGCGAGCGCGATGCCCACCGCCGCGGGCACGAGCAGCCAGATTCCGACGCCGGGTACCAGGGCGTCGAGCCGCGAGTACGGCGCGCCCTCGGTGCCGGCGCCCCGGATCGCCCATGCCATCAGCGCCCCGACGAAACCCACCCCGAGCGCCCACGGCAGCCGCGGTCGCACCCACGCGCCGATCGCCGCGCCGTGGCGCGAGCGCGGCCCGAACACGATCTCGTCGACGCTCCACCACCCGGCAATCCCGAACGCGAAGGCGATTCCGATCGCGGCGCCCGACGGCTGGACGATGGCCGTGAACTGCCGCGCCAGTTCGTCGTACAGATACGGAAACACCGTCGCCGCGTGGACGAGCACCCCCGCGCCGAGCACGGCAACATACGCGGCGGTCGCCCGGGCTCGGGCGGGACCCCACGGCAGCACCCACAGGACCGCGAGCACCGCGGGCGCGGTGATCCACGCGTTGCCGCGGACCCACGCCGTCGCGCCCAGCAGCGCCGCGGCGACGAAGGGCGAGCGGCGCTCCTCGGGCGCGACCTCCCGCGCGCGGGCGCACCCGAGCACCGCGCACAGCGTCAGCAACCCGGTGAGCGCCTCGGTCAACGTGTTGCGGTGCACCCAGATCCCCAGGGGCGAGAGCGCGAAGCCAGCGGCGGCGACGCCCGCCCACGGCCCCGCCGGCAGCAGCCGCCGCGCGACCGCGAGCAATGCCGCGATCGCGGCGACCCCCTGCAGCAACACGAGCACGCCGGGCCCTGCCGCGCCGCCGAGCCACAGCGCGATGGTCAGCAGCGCCGGGTGCAGGTGGAGGAACTGCGGCACCACACGCCCGCGCTCGCGGTCGGCGAGGTACCACCCCGGCCGATAGCCGGCCTCGTAGACGTCGTCGCGCCACGCCTCGGTCCGACGCGGATACAACCCGGCGACGTCGGCGGTGTCGGGACGTTGCGGCAGGGCGCCCGCAGCGTCGCGCACGATTGGATCGATCACATCGAAGGCGCCGGTGCGTACTGTCGACTCGGCGCGCAGCACATACGTGCCCTGGTCGCGACCCGCGAGCGCATGATCGATGGGCGGCCAGCGCAGGGCGGCGCTGGCCACGAGCAGCAGCGCCGTGCCGATCCCGGCGCGAACCATCGGCCGCAGGCCCTCGCGGGCCGTTCGCCATGGCATCGCGACGACGGCGGTGATCGCGATGACCGCAGCCAACGGGCCCGGCCGCAGCACCCCCGCCGTGCCCAGCACGACCGCCGCGATCCCGGCGGCGACCATGACCGCCGCGCCGATCATCACGGCGCCCTCGAGATCGAGCGCGGCGTGGCATCGCCAACGTCTAGCCGCCGCGACCGTCAGCGCCACGAGGGCGAGGCCGAGCACGACCGCCATTGCCGGCGCAGCATTGCCCGGGCCGCACCCGCATGCAAGCGCAGCGCTGCGTGCCCGAGCGCCTCTGCCCGCAGATCGACTACGCCGCCCGCTCGCCCTCGAGGCGGTCGAGGACGATGTCGGCGATCTCCGGCCGCGCGAACAGGTAGCCCTGCATCAGGTGCGCACCGCATTCGCGGACCACATCGGCCTCGGCCTGGGTCTCGATGCCTTCGGCGACGACCAGGCTGTCGGTGGCGTCGGCGAAGCGGCACAGCAGGTCGAACAGTCGGTGCTTGCGCGGCGTGCGATCGATGTCGCGGACGATGCTCATGTCGATCTTCACGAACCGCGGCTGCAGCTCGGCGAGCACAGACAGCGAGCTGTAGCCCGAGCCGAGATCGTCGACCGCGATGGTGAAACCGCGGCGCAGGATCGCCTCGACCGACCGCTCCCAGCCCCGCGCGTCGGCGAGCGAGCTGCGCTCGGTGATCTCGAACGTCACCCGTGCGGCGTGTTGTTGCAGCATGCGCAATCGGTCGTCGAGCCCCTCGGGATCGCCGAGCTCGGCGGGGTGCAGGTTCACGAAAAGGCGGCTGTGCTCGGGCAGTCGCGTCAGGACCGCCGCCGCCCGCAGGGTGACGGCGTGCGCGAGGTTGCCGATGAGTCCGTGCTCCTCGGCGGCGCGCAACACCGTCAGCGGACCCGTCAGCACCGGGTCGGCGCTGCGTAGCAGGCACTCGTACGCGGCCACCTTTCCGTCGCGCGCGTCGACGATCGGCTGGATCGCGAGGCGCAGATCGTCGCTGCCCAGGAGATTCAGCAGCCGCAGGCGCGCCGCCGAGCGGTGGACGCGCTCGAGGTCGTGGTAGGCCGCCAGCATGCGCTCGCGCGTCCGCATCGTGTCCTGCACGAGGCCGAGCAGGGCGGTCAGCCCCAGCGGCTTCTCGATCACGTGTGTGGCCGAGCCGAGGTTGACCGCCTCGAGGGCGGTCTCGAGATCGAGCGATCCCGACAGCAGCACGCGGGTGCACATCGGCTGAATCTCGCGGAGCTCCGCGAGGACCGTGATGCCGTCGATCCCATCCATGCGGCGGTCGACGAACGCCAGGTCGAACAGGCGCTCACGTGCCAGATCGAGCGCGGTCCGGCCGTTGCTGGCCGCCACGACCTCGTGTCCGGCCTGTTGGAGTATCTTCGAGATCGCCCGACGAACGCTGTCGTCGTCGTCGACCACGAGGATGACCGCACTGGTGGGGTCGGAAGTAGTTTGTCCGAGGAAGGGCACGGCTTGGTCACCTCGAACGTCGTCCATCGAGGCGGGGAACTGTGGGCCCCGTGCCGCATCGGGCCGGCGTAGGGCGGATCGGCTCGTGCGCGAGGGCTTCGTCGACGCGGCCGATGCCGAGTGCGACGGATCCTCCGTGCCTGCGCCACCGACGCTCGCCCGCGGTGGTGGGGCGAATTGTCCTGGCGGCGGCGTGGGCCGATCTGGCATGCTCCGGCCCGGCATGATCACGTTCTTCGACGGCAAGTTTGTCGACGACGCCGAGGCTACGGTGAGCGTCCGCTCGCGCGCGCTCAACTACGGTCTCGGCTGTTTCGGCGGCATCCGTGGCTACGTCGCCGACGATGCCCAGCAGGTCCTGGTGTTCCGCCTCGACGCCCACATCGAGCGCCTGTGCGAGTCGGCCAAGGTGTTGTACCTGCGCCCGCCCGGCACTCCCGCGGAACTCGCCGAGATCCATCTCGAGCTGCTGCGCCGCAACGAAGTCCACTACGACGTCTACATGCGGCCGCTCTTGCTGCACAACTCCACCGCCATGGCGCCAGTGCTCGACGAGGACAGCACCAGCTTCACGGTGTTCTGTCTGCCGCTCAAACGCTACATCGACAAGGACGCGATCGACGTCTGCGTGAGCTCGTGGCGCCGCGTCGCCGACAACGCGATCCCGGCCCGCACCAAACCCACCGGTGCCTATCTCAACAGCGCGCTGGCCCGGCGCGAGGCGACCGACGGCGGCTTCGACGAGGCGATCCTACTCACCGAGTCGGGCCGCGTGTCCGAGGGCAGCGCCGAGCACGTGTTCATGGTCCGCCGCGGCACGCTCATCAGCCCGCCGTCCACCCAGGACAACCTCGACGGCATCACGCGCCGCAGCCTCATCGAGCTGGCGGCCGACCTCGGCATCCCGTTCGGCGAGCGCGAGATCGGCCGCACCGAGCTCTACGTCGCCGACGAGCTGTTCCTGTGCGGCACCGGGGCCCAGATCACACCCGTGCGCTCGGTCGACCGCAGATCCGTGGCCGACGGCCAGATCGGCCCGGTGACCCGCCGCCTGCAGGCCTACTTCGACGACGTCGTGCACGGCCGGGTGGCCACCCGCAAGTCGTGGCTGTTCCCGGTCTGGGGGTAGATCGCCACCCGCGATGGCGCTGCCCGACCCGTCGACCGCCGCCGCCGGCTTGCACCCGATCGTACGCGCGCGCCTGCCGATCCTCGTGGTGTTCGCGTTGCTGTGCGCGTGGCTGCTACCCGGCGCCGGCCGGCTCCGCCACGACGACGACGTGCTCGCCTTCTTGCCGCCGGAGCACCCCGACGTGGTCGCCTTCCGCGACGTCGCCGACCGCTTCGGCATGCTCGAGGTGGCGCTGGTGGGCGTGCGAGCGGCCGATGGCGGCGATTTGCTGACGGCCGAACGGAGCGAGCAGGTCCGCATCCTCGGTCGCACGCTGGGCGAGCTACCGGGGACACGTCTGGTGCTGGATTTCCCCAGCCTCCCAGAGATCCGCGTCGTCGGCGACACGATGGCGGTCGACCCGTTGGTCCCGCGCGGTCTCGGCGATGACGCCGAGATCAGGGCCCGCGTGCTCGACAATCGCGACGCGGTCGGCAACCTCGTCTCGCCGGACGGCACCGCCGCCGCGTTGATGGTCTACATGCTGCCCGAACACGGCGGCGAGGGCGGCCCTGCGGCGCGGCTGGCGGACATCCGCCGCGTCGTCGCCGAGCAGTGGGACGGCCCGGCGTACTTCGGAGGCGCCCCGTTCGTCGAGCGCGCGGCCGCCGATTCGTCGCGGGCCGACATCGAGCGCCTGTCGCCGATCGTCATCGGTGTGCTCACGGTGACCTCGGCGCTGCTCCTGCGCAGCATCGCGGCCGCGCTGATGAACCTGCTGGTCGCCGGCCTCGGCGTCGGCCTGGTCGTCGGTGCCCACGGCGTGTTCGGCGAGCCCTTCACCATCGTCTCGAGCACGACCCCGGTGATGATGGTCGCGCTCGGCGGCGCCTTCGGCATGCACGTGATCTCGGGCTACCAGCGCCACGCGGGCACGCCCCGAGAGCGGGCCAGCGCCGCCTTGCGCGAGTTGTGGGTCGCCGTGTCGCTGTCGGCGGCGACCACCGCGGCGGCGTTTTTCTCCCTCATCGTGATGCCCCAGGTCCCGATGCAGCGCTTTGGCATCGTCGCGGGTGTCGGCGTGCTCGGGCTCTTCGTGATAGCGCTCGCGGTGTTGCCGGGGTTGCTCTCGCTGCTGCCTGCCCGGGTACTGGCGCCGCGGGCACCGCTGGTGCTGCCGCTGCGGCTGTTGCCGCCGGCCTGGCTGCTCGCCGTCACCGCACTCGTCGGCCTGTACTCCGCGATGCAGCTCCGCGCCGACCCCGACACCCGCAACGTCTTCGACGCCTCGAGCGAGCCCGCCCAGAGCGACGCGTTCTTCAACGACAACTTCGGCGGCTCGCAGTACATCCAGATCGCGATCACGGCCGACATGCGCGAGCCGGTCGTCCTACGGGAGATTCGCGAACTCGCCGACGCCCTGCGAACCGTCGATGGTGTCGCCGACGTGCGCTCGTTGGTGGAACCGGCCGAGTCGCTGACGGAGGGCTTCGGTGGCCGCCGCGGCATCCCGCAGACCGTCGGCCAGGCCACGCGGGTGATGGGCAACCTCGCGGATCACCCCGCGATGGCCCAGCTGCTCACGCCGGATCTGGGCGGCGCGATCGTCCACGTCAAGCTCTCGCCGCTGGACACCGCGTCGATCGAGCGGGTGAACGACGAGGTCCGCACGATCGTCGCGGCGCTGCCGGCCGGACCGCTGGCGGTAGGTGCCGGCGATGCACCCGATGTCGCCGCCGCCCAGCGCGAGGCCGTGCGAGTGCGGCTCGCCGCGCAGCTCGGACGCGCCGTCTCCGAGGACGAGTTGGCGGCGCTGCTCGATCCCGGCGTCGCCGACGGGGCGATGCTCGCCGAGGCGACGCGCCTGCGCGAGCGTGCGCTGGGGACCGACGAGGTGATCGAGCCGCTGACGCCCGTGGAGATCGCCGCGGTGGATCCGCGGCAGCTCCTCGATCTGCGCGGCGAGCCCCTGGTCGAGTATCTCCAGGGTGCGCTGCCCACGTTGGTCGCGAAGGACCCCGAGGGCGCGAAGTTCGTGGCCCGCGAGCTCACCGGATGGCTCGACGAGGCGCGCGCGCGCGTGCGCCTCGAGGCGATGTGCGGCCGCCTCGGGCTGGCGAACGCGCGCCCGCAGGCCGCCGCGGCCCCGGATGCAGCCGACGACGGTCTCTCTGGCCTCCGCTTCGACGACGACGCTCCGGGCCGACCGCTCGGTCCGTGCGGCGCCTTCGCCGATGTCGTCTCCGAACTCGACGATCCCGAGTGGCGGATCGAAGACGGCTCCACCGCACCCGCGATCCGCTCGCTGCCGTGGCAGGTCCAGCTCACCGGTCAGCCGCTCATCGGCGAGGCCTACGCCGACTCGGTGACGGACAGCCTGTACAGCTCTACGCTGGTCTCGGTCATGGCGCTCGCCGTCGTGCTGCTGCTCGGCGGCCACCTGCGGGCGCTGCTGCCGGCGGCGTGGACGATCACTGTGACCCTCGGCACGATCGCGCTGCTCGGGCACCCGATCGGCATCGGCACCAGCATGGTCTCGTGCATCGCGATGGGGGCCGGGGTCGACTTCGCGATCCACCTCAGTGTGCGCGCGCGTGCGGCGACGGGCCCGAACCCGGGGCGCGAGGCGGTCGAGGAACTCGGCGGCGTCGCGGCGGCGACGGGTCTGCAGCTCGGCGCGGCGTTCCTCGTGTTGCTGGCATCCACGATGCCGCCGCTGCGAGAGTTCGGCGTTGGCCTCGCGTTCGGTCTGCTGTTCGCCGCCGCCGGCGCGGTCGCGTTCTCACCGCTGCTCCACCGCCACCGTTGATCGCGGCCGCAGGTGCGCACGACGATGCGCACCTACGGACGGGCGGACTTCCCATCGGATCCCGGACACTTGCCCCAACCGGCACACCGGCAGCTGAATCGTGGTGTGCCGCTGTCGTCCAAGCCCAGCCTTGCGGGACGACCCCCCCCGGTTGGTACACTTCGGAGCCCACTCATGACGAAGACGATGCTGCGATTCGCCCTGGTCCTTGGCGCCGTGCTCACCCCGATGGCGGACGCCGGTGCGAGGGCCCCCGCCGCGGTGATGGCAATCGACCCCGCGACGATCCTCGCCGAGGTCGACCGCCGTGCCGCCGTCTTCGAGGACCAGAGCTACACCGCCGCGATGGAGATCATCAAGGGCGGTCAGCTGAAGAAGACGCTGACGTTCAAGGCGTGGATGAAGGGCATCGATCGCCAGGTCATCCACTTCACCGCCCCCGGTGACGTCGCCGGCATGAAGGTCCTGCTCGAGAGCGGCGAGGCCGACACCTTGTACCTGTACCTCCCCGAGTTCGCCAAGGTGCGCCGCGTCGCCGCCCACATGCAGAACCAGGGCTTCATGGGCAGCGAGATGCAGCTGTCCGACATGGTGGTCGCCCTCGCGCCGTTCTACGACGCGAAGCTGAAGGGCACCGAGGGCGCGAAAACCATCTTGGAGCTCACGCCCAAAGCCGGCAAGGAGACCGCCTATCCGAAGATCGAGCTCACGATCGACGGCACCAAGGGCGGCGTCACCAAGCTGCTCTACTTCGATGCGAGCGGCGCTCAGGTCCGCCAGCAGCTGCGCGACGAGTGGATCAAGGTCGACGGCAAGCTGATGCCGACCAAGATCAGCATGCTCAACGTGAAGACCGGCGATGTGACGGTGATCAAGCTGTCCGACATCCAGGTCAACCAGGGTCTCGGCGACGATATCTTCTCCCGCCGGGCCCTCTTGAGGTAGTAGACTCGTCGGGCTCTCATGGGCCCAGCCGTAGCGCTATTCACCCTGCTGACGACTCTGTCACTGGCACCCGCGGGGCGTGCGTACGAAGGGGCCCGCGCGGTGCCGCTCCGCTTGGCGAGCGCGGCCCCGTCGCCCTCGCCGGAGCCGACCTCGCCGGCCGCGGATCCACTCGGCGTTCCCGAAGGTGAGGACGTCCCGCTCGATGACTTCGTCGACGGCAACGAGCCGCCGGCGGACGCGACAGACGATCCCGATCCCGAGCTGGCTCCGCCCGAGCCGGCCGCCGCGGGTGAGGCGAATGCACCCGCGTCGATCGACGACATCTTCGGCACCGACGACGAGCACATCGGTGTCGCCGAGCAGCCCGCCTCGGGCGCCGCTGCCCCGTCGCCGAAGGCGGGCCGCAAATTTCTCGACAAGCTCCAGACCCGCGTGCGGGTGATTTCGAGCGCCTACTACGACATCCACAAGGTCGAGAAACGCGGCTTCTCGCGCCAGGAGAACCGCCTCGAGTTCGCGTTCACGTACACGCCCGATCGCCACCTGCAGATCGTCGGCGATGTCCAGCCGGTGTTCTTCGGAATAGCGCAGACGCCCGAACTCGACGACCTCGCCACCCAGCGCCTGCTGACGCCGTTCCACGTCGAGAGCGACGCGGCATACATCGCCCTCATCGACCTGCTACCGGGCCTCGACATCAAGGTCGGCCGCCAGATCGTGCAGTGGGGCACCGCCGACAAGTTCAACCCCACCAACAACATCAACCCCGACGACCTCGAGGATCGGCCGCTGTTCACCGAGCCGATCGCCAACCAGATGGTCGTTGTCGACTACGCGCCGCTGCAGGACAAGCTGTGGTTCCAGGGCGTGTACGTGCCGATGTTCTTCCCGGCCCTGTTGCCGCCCTCGGCTGCCGCCGCGCTCAAGGACCCGCAGGCGCCGGTGCCGTTCGCCGCCGACGCGGATCTCGCCAAGATCGACAACCTGCAGGGGCTGCTCGCCGACGGCCCGGGGCTGGTGCCGTCCGTGGTCGGGCGCGTCCGCCAGCCGTCAAGCCGCTTCACCAGCGGGCAGTCGGCGTTCAAGCTCGGGACCACCCTGGGTCAGGTCGATCTCTCGGTGTCGTACTACAACGGCCGCCACGACATCCCCACGCCGGTCGACGTGCAGTCGTCGCGCAAGGATCCCCGCGAGGGGCCGATCGACGAGGCCGAGTGCTGTTATCGCTCGGACGTCACGCTCATCTATCCGCGCATGCAGGTGCTCGGCCTCGACTTCGCGACCGAGCTGCCGTTCCTCGGCAGCATGGGGCTGTGGGGCGAGGGCGCGCTGTTCTTTCCCCAGGCGCAGCAGCTCCGCATCGAGTTCCCGATCCCGATCGACGTCACCACCGGCAACAACGACGATGGGATGCAGAACGTCGTGCGCTTCATGGAGGGCCGCACGATCCGCTCCACGCCCTACATCAAGGCGACCGCCGGCGTCGACTATACCTTCGGCAAGCACGTCTACGTGCAGGCCCAGTACCTGCGCGGCTTCATCGACGAGTTCGGCGCCGACCACATCGGCAACTACCTCGTCGGCGGCGCCGACCTGATCTTCTTCGGTCGCCACTTCATCTTCCGGCTGTTCGGCGTGGTCGACATGCCGACCGGCAAGGGCGATCCCGGATCCTACGTGATCTTCCCCGAGCTGCTCGTGGTCCCACCGTGGGGCAGCGTCACCTTCGAGCTGGGCAGTTTTTTCTTGCTGGGCAGGCCCGAGACCAAGTTCGGCCAGCGCGCGACCGGCTCCTCGATCGCGTTCTTCAAGGTCGTGGGCGTGTTCTGAGTCCCCCACGGCGGCCGAAGCCGGGCCGGGGCGGGCGCCGTGCGGTGTTGGGCTCGCCGCCGATGGTCGGGCACCGCCCGCCGATCTACACTGTCCGCCGGTGAGTTCGCCCGTCTCCGCGCTGCTGTCGTGGCTCCTGATGGGGGCGCTCGCGGTGTTCATCGGGTTCGCCGCGCTCGCATGGCCCGACGACGCGGTGTGGTTCGAGTTCGAGGAGGCGCTGCTGGCGATGAGCGCGGATCCGGCGAACAGGACGCCGACGCGGCAGACGGCCGCGACGGCTGGAGTCGACGGCGTCGGTGCGACCGACGGCGACGCCGGCACCGGTGGCGACACCGCGGGCGACGACGAGCCGCTCGACAGCCCGGTGCCCGTCGACGAGGTGCCCGAGGTGCCCGACCTCGAGTCGCTGGTCGACGAGCTGCCGGCCGAGGGCAACGCGCCCCGGCGCAGGACCGGACGCATCGAGGTCGGCGATACGAAGATCGAGGTGGTCGATCGCGACGACGAGTGGGTGATCCACGAGGTCGCACCCACCGAGACGCCCGAGCAGATCGCCCACCGCTACGGCATTCGCCCCGAGTCGCTGCGCATGTGGAACGGCATCAAGCCCGAGACCGTGAAGCTCAAGGTCGGCACCCGGCTCAAGCTTCACCCGCGCAAGGTGCCGCCGGCGCGGCGCAAGCACGAGTACTGGGTGCAGCCCGGTGACACATGGTGGAGCATCGGCACCACCTTCGGCATCGACTCCCGCGATCTCCGTGCCACGAATGCTTCCACCCCGCAACGGCTGGTGGCGGGCATCTCCATCGACATCTGGGTCGATCCCATCGTGTACATGTGGGTCTCGGGCGACACCGACGCGCATGTGCCCCTGGACGTCCGCCTCGGTGCCGTCGGCATCGGTCCGCCACAAGCGGGTCGGCTCGTCAACGGTGTCCAGCTGCCGCCGCACGAGGCCTACGCGCTCAAGCTGCCGCCGTCGGCCTATGGCACCACCCACGCGGTCGCCCACGTGGTCAAGGCGATGGACGAATTCCACCGCCGCTCCGAGTATAGGGCACCGCTCATGATGGGCTCGATGAGTGCCAAACATGGTGGGCCGCTGTCGGGGCACCGATCGCACCAGACGGGGCGCGATCTCGACATCCGTCTGCCGCTGCGGGAGGCGCTGCAGCAGCACATACCGGTCACTGCGAAGCGCGTCGACTGGGTGGCGTTGTGGCACCTCATCGACGCGTTCGATACGACGGGTCAGGTAGTGGTGATCTTCCTCGACTACGCGATGCAAGAGCACCTGCATGCCGCCGCGAAGTCGATCGGTGCCAGCGAGCAGCGGCTCGACGATCTGATCCAGTTCCCCCACGGCAACAAGGCCAACCTCGGGCTCGTCCGCCATAGCTCTGGCCACGAGGCGCACATCCACGTGCGCGTGAGCTGTGGGCCCAGCGAACCCGAGTGCGTCTCCGAGGCCGACTTCGACGGCGACGCCGACTGAGGTGCGAGCCCGGGCAGTGGCCGCGTTTCAGGCGGTCAGCTGTTCACGGCGCGGGCGAGATCGGCCAGGATCTTGCGCTGCGCGGTGTGGAGTCCGTCGTTCGTCTTGCCCATCCGCGCCAGCAAGGCGGAGGTGCGCTTGCGGGAGGGTGGACGCTGGCGCTGGGCGATGGCGACGAACGCATCGGTGCAGTCCTCGGGCTCGCCGTGGGTGTTCACGATCCGGAGCACCGCGGTCTCCGCCCACCGCGGCGAGCGGTCGGCGAGCTCGGGCAGCGCGGCGATCAGGCCCGCGAGGTAGTCGTCGTCGAACGACTCGAGCAGGTAGAATACGCTCCACAGCGCGCCGTGCGGGTCGTCGTCGTCGAGTGCGCCGATCATCGCCGGCACGAGCGACGCGTCGGCGGTCTGCTCGAGGCGCTCGATCAAACGCGGCATCTCCTCGCCGAGGTCCTCCTCGCTGCGGGCGAACAGCACGATGCGCGCGAGCACGTCCGAGGCGCCGAGCGTGTCGATCGGTGCGGGACCTGCTCGGCGCGTCGCGACGCGGCGGAGCGAGGGCGCCTTCGACGTCGCGGCGGTCTTCGCCGCGGCGGGCTTCGCCGCGGCGGGCTTCGTCGCGGCGGTCTTCGTCGCGGCGGTCTTCTTCGCGGCGCTCTTCGTCGCGGCGGTCTTCGTCGCGGCGGTCTTCGTCGCGGCGGTCTTCGTCGCGGCGGTCTTCGCCGCGGCGGTCTTCTTCGCGGCGGTCTTCTTCGCGGCGGTCTTCGTCGCCGACGCGCTCGCGGTGCGCGGACGTGCCGCCGAGGACTCGGGCTTGGACTTCGCCATGGGTCACCCATACGCGAGGGGCCCCGCGCTGACAAGCGCGCCCGCGGCTCGCGGTGCTCCGCTATGCCGCCCCGCTTGCGGCGCGGCGCCGCCTCGGGCGAAGATCCAACCGTGGCCAGTCGCACCATCGTCGACTCGGTGACCCGCGTCGACGGGCCGCCCAAGGACCTCGCTCTCGTGGCCGCACGCCTCGAGGCGCTGCGCGAGCGCTTCGCCGGCGCGCTGCTCGAGCGCTACCTGGATCGGATTCCGCGGGTCGGCGACCGAGTGTTCATCGCCCCGGGCGCCGCGGTCATCGGCGACGTCGAGCTCGGCGATGACACCAGCGTTTGGTTCGGCTGCGTGCTGCGCGGTGACGTCCAGCGCATCGAACTGCGCGAGCGCAGCAATCTCCAAGACGGCGTGGTGGTCCATCTCGGCGATGGCGATCCCACCGTTGTCGGCGAGGAGGTCGTCGTCGGCCACCGCGCCGTGCTGCACGGCTGTCGCATCGGCGGCGGCACGCTGGTCGGCATCGCAGCGGTCATCCTCGACGGCGTGCGCATCGGTGAGGGATGCGTGATCGGGGCCGGTGCGCTCGTGACCGCCGGCACCGAGATCCCCCCGCACAGCCTCGTGCTGGGCACCCCGGCGAAGGTCGTGCGCACGCTGACCGCCGCCGACGAGACCTTCCATCGCGCGCTCGCAGGCAAGTACGTCCGCCTCGCCCATAATTATCGCGTGGGCTGACCGACCACGCGCGGCGTGGGGTGACCGAGCGCGCGCGCTCAGCCCGTCGTGCTCGCGGAGGTCCCGCCCGTGCCGCTGGACTCCGAGCTCCCGGTGCCCGACGACTCGGCGCCGCCCGAGGTCCCGTCGGTCGTCGTGTCGGACGAGCCCCCGGACTCCGTCGTGTCGCCCAGCGTCGCCCAACTCTCGCCCACCGACGAGTCGGCGTCGGTCGAGGCCAGCGTGCACAGTCCATCGGTCGCGGTGCAGCGCAGGCCGTCGCAGCACGCCGCATCGTCGAGGCACCAGCGATCGAGCGCGAGCTCGGGCACGCACGCATCGACGCACACCGGCGCGCCCATGCCCATGGCGGGGATCGACGCGCCGGCCCCAGCGTCGTATGGCGCGACGCAGTAGCCTCCGTCGCACTCGGGTGAGCCCGCGCAGGTCAGGGCGTCGTCGAACGTGGTGCCCGCCGCCGCGCCGGTGCTGGTGGAGGTCTCGCCGCCGCTTCCGGGCGGCGTGGAGTCGGACCCCGTGGCGGTGGCTTCGCACCCGAGCACACATGCGCACAGCCACACCGCGCGCGCGCATGCGCGGCGCGAACGCGACCGAGTCCCCGCATCTGTGCAGCCTCGCATCGCCCGCGAGCGTAGCAGCCCGCTGCCATCGTCGCATCGGCGTCGACCCGCCGCCTGCGGTGCTTCCCGTCGCGAGCGGGCCTCGGTAGCCTGTGGCCCGTGGATCCCGACCGACCCGAGCGCTGGGCTCGCCGCGCGACGGTACCGGGACTGCCACCACTCGATGGTCCACCGCTGCAGCGCGAGACCCTCGCGCCCGAGGAGCGAGGGCCGCCCGGCGTCGTGCGGCCGGGCGTCCAGCTCGCGATGCAGAAGTTCTACGACGTCGTCGAGTGCATCGCCGAGGGCGGCATGGGTCGCATCTATCGCGCCTACGACGCGTCGATGGACCGCTACGTCGCGCTCAAGTTGCTCAAGCCCGACATGCCGGACTACGTGCGCAAGCGGTTCCGCCGCGAGGCCGTGATCGCCGCGAACTTCTCTCACCCCAACTTGGCGCGTGTGCTCGACGTCGGCACCGTGCCGGGCAGCGGCCTCGAGTGGATGACGATGGAATATCTCCGCGGCCGCGATCTCGGGCGCGTCGTCGAGCGCGGCCGCACCATCCCGTTGCCGCTGCTCGTCGACATCTACAGCCAGACCCTCGACGCCCTCGACTACATCCACACCCGGAAGATCGTCCACTGCGACATCAAGCCGGACAACATCTTCATCACCCGCGACAGCTACGACGGTCGCATCGTGATCGTGAAGCTCATCGACTTCGGGGTGTCGCGCAGCCTCGAGACCGAGGACATCCCCGAGCAGATCGCGGGCGATCCGCTGTACATGGCCCCGGAGCAGACCGTGTTCCGCGGGCAGTTCGACCACCGCGCCGATCTGTATGCGCTGGGTATCTCGTTCTTCGAGACGCTGACCGGCCGCCACCCGTTCCAAGATCAGATCAGCGCGCCGGTCGAGGAGTTGCTGCGCATGCAGGTGTCGCGCGTGCCCGATCCGCCGTCGGTGTGGCTGCCGCCGGGCCCGCCGCGTCAGGTCGACGCGCTCGATGCCCTGTTCGCCACCGCCACCGCCAAGGATCCGGCGCGGCGCTTCGCCGACGCCCGAGCGATGCGGCGCGCGATCAGGGCGCTGCTCGACGTGTGATCCGCATCGACGCGGGTGGGCCGTGCTACGCTCGGGGCGTGGTGCGCTCTCATGTCGTCCTCGGGGCTGCGTTCGCGATCGCGTGGGTGCCGGCTGCATGCGGCGACGCCGACGGCGACAGCGGGGCGGCATCGACGTCGGGCGCGGACAGCTCGACCGCCGCGCAGCCCACCGGGGCGACGTCCGAGTCCACCGCTGCGCCCGCCGACTCCAGCACCACCGAACCGCCGCCGCAGGGGGAGTGCATCGTGTGGAGCGACGAGTGTGGACCCGACCAGAAGTGCATGCCGTGGTCGCTCGAGTCCGACGAAATCCCCGACGAGATCCGCTGCTGCGCCGCGCCCCAGAACCCGGCAATCGTCGGCGAGTCGTGCGAGGTGCTCGACTACAACGGCAGCTGCCTCGACGATTGCGAGCGCGGGGCGATGTGCGTCCTCGACGACCCCGAGGGGCTCACCGGCCAGTGCCGCCGGTTCTGCCAACCGGGGGTGGGCGACTGCGATGCGGACGAGACCTGCAAGACCTTCTATGAGCTGCTGAACGACGTGCCGACGGTGCCGCTGTGCATGGAGCAGTGCGACCCACTGGTCCAGGACTGCGCCGTACCGAGCTGGCTGTGCATCCCCGACTCCCCGACCCAGTCGGGCCAGAGCGGGTTCATCTGCGTGTCACCACCGCCGGGCGATCCCTACGGGATCTTCGAGCCGTGCGCGCTGGCCAACCAATGCGATCCGGGGCTGGTGTGTGTCACGGCTGATCGCGTGCCTGGCTGCGGCTTCCTGTCGTGTTGCACTGCGTATTGCGCCCTCTCGGACGGCGACGCGGAGTGTCAGGCGCTCGATCCGAACATGCGCTGCATCGACTGGATGTCGCCCGACCCGACGTGGTCCGACGTCGGCGTCTGTGCGTTGCCAGAGTAGCGCTCGGTCAGCGCGCCGCGGCGTCGACGTGCGTGCAGACCTCGTCGGCGCAGCCCCACGACAGCGTCACGCCGGCGCCGCCGTGGCCGTAGTCGTGCACGACGGTGCGGCCGTCCGGCAGCGTCTCGGGCTCGAGCCTGATCGCCGCGCGCCCGGGACGTAGGCCGACCGCGTGGCCGATCGCCACCGCGCCCACCAGGCGGGCGTCGAGCGCCGCGCAGCGGGCGAGGATCGACGCCGCGGCGTCGAGGTCGACCTCGACGCTCTCGTTGCCGAACTCGGCCGTGCCCCCGAGCACGCAGTCGTCGCCCCGTGGCACCACGTAGGCGATCCCGCGCGGGTCGTCTTCGTCGACGAGCACCGACTCGATCCCCGGATCGGCGACGTGCACGAGCTGGCCGCGGATCGGGAACAGCGCGTCGTCGTTGCACAGGGTGCGCGAGCCGAGGCCGGTGCAATTGACGAGAACGTCGGCCGGCACGTCACCGAGCGCGTCGATGCGGCCGCAGTGGATCACACCGCCGAGTCGCTCGAACCACGCGCGCAGAAATGGCAGGTAGACGCGCGTGTCGATCACCGGGGCGTCGAACACCCAGCCGTGCGAGATGCCAGCGGGGAGCTGCTCTGCGCCCGCGGCGGCGAACGACGACACGGCGTCGGCCCATGCCGGCCGCGCCGCCGGATGGCGCAGGATCTCGACGGCGCGGCGCACGGTGATGCCCGCCGTCGGGTCCTCCGCCAGGGCCATGAAGCGGGCGTGGCTGAGCCGGGCCCAGCCTGCGACGCGTTGCGGTGGCTCGGCGCGGTAGGGGTACCAAAACGCCGCCGCGACGCTCGAGGTGGTGTGTGGCGGCAAACGCTCGGCCCACAGCGCGACGTCGTGCCCGCGCAGGCGCAACGCCACGGCGCAGGTGAGGCCCGAGACACCGCCCCCCAGGACCCCGACGTGCACGGCGCGAACGATAGCAGACGCCAAAGCAGACGCCGAGGGGCGCGCCCACGTCGTCGCAGCCCCGCGACGGCTCGCGCATGTCGGGAACGCGGCGTGCGGCGCCTGTGCGCCCGCGCATTTTTCGGTATCCTCCCGGCCACGCGATGAAGCTGTTGCCGACCAAGCCGCTGCGTCTGCCACGGTTCCGCACCTACGTCCCGGCGCCGACCGATCCGAAGGTGTTCTGGTTCAACAGCGAGCGCGACGACATCGTCGCCGACGTGGTGCGGCGCATCCTCGAGCGCCATCAAGGCGACGAGGACATCGAGCTGTGCCTCAACGACGCCGCGTATGCCGAGATCCGGCGCCACGAAGCCCGCACCGACGAGGGCTCGAAGAACCGCCTCGAGTACTGGCGTGGCATCGTGCGGCGGCTCTCGCGGATGTCATCCGAGGGCAAGCAGGAGACGCTGCGCGAGTGCGCCACCAAGATGGCCTACGACGTCGCGGGCAACTTCGATCCGCGGGTCTACAAGTTCGCGGCCAAGGTCGTCCCGGGGCTGCTCACCGCGGTGATGAACCCGTCGAGCGTGCTGCGCTCGTTGCTCGATTCCGGGGCCCGCCTGGACGAGTTGGTGTCGGCCCAGGGCCCGATCGACAAACTGCGGGCGCTGCAGCGCAAGGGCACGATCGTGCTCGCGCCGACCCACTGCAGCAACCTCGACTCGATCGCGATCGCGTGGGTGCTGCTGCGCGAGGGCCTCTCGCCGGTGGTGTACGGCGCCGGCAAGAACCTGTTCTCCAATCCGATCATCTCGTTCTTCATGCACAATCTCGGCGCCTACCGCGTCGACCGGCGCATCAAGGCCATGCTCTACAAGGACGTGCTCAAGAGCTACTCGAGCGTCATGATCGAGCGCGGGTACCACTCGCTGTTCTTCCCCGGCGGCACCCGCTCGCGTTCGGGTGCGATCGAGAAGCGCCTCAAGCTCGGGCTCGCCGGCAGTGGCATCGACGCCTTCAGCCGCAACCACTCCCGGGGCATCCGGCGGCCGGTGTACTTCGTCCCCGCGACGATCAACTACGCGCTGGTGCTCGAGGCCGAGACGCTCATCGACGACCACCTCAAAGAGGCCGGTCGCCACCGCTACATCATCGAGGACGATGAGTTCTCGCAGCTCGAGCGCTGGGTGTCGTTCTTCAGCCGCTTCCGCGCGCTCGAGAGCGCGTGCGTGATCCGGTTCGGTGAGCCGATGGATCCCTTCGGCAACCGCGTCGACGACGAGGGCCGATCACTGGCCCCGGACGGTCGCACGATCGATCCGATGTCCTATGTCACGCATCGCGGCCACGCGGTGGTCGATCCCGCCCGCGACGCCGCGTACACGCGCGAACTCGGCGAGTCGATCGCCCACAGCTACGGCGTCGAGACCGTCGCGATGCCTACGCAGCTGCTGGCCCACGTGATCTTCCGGCGCATGGTCCGGGCCACACCCGGGCTCGATCTGTTCGCGAGGCTGCGACATCGCGGCGACATCGCGATCCCGATCGACGAGCTCGCGGCCGACCTCGGGCACACCCGCGACGCGCTGCTCTCCCTCGAGCAGCGCGGCCGCATCCATGTCGACTCCCTGCTGCGCCGCGAGAGCCCGCAGCGCATCCTCGAGCGCTGCCTCGCGACGTGGGATGGCTACCATCTGCGCCCGGTGGCCAAGGTGGTGAGCGGCTCCGTGCTCGCGGAGGATCCCAATTTGCTGCTGTACTACGCCAACCGGCTGCGCGGCTTCGCCATCGAGCTCGCCAGCGCCGCCAACGACGCCGATCGCGCCGCCGCGCGCGACATCGAGGTCATGGAGCTGCGCACATGAGTCGGGTCGCAGTCCTGGGCGGCGGTGGATTCGGCCAGGCGCTCGCGGTGGCGGTGGCGCGCACGGGCAAGGTGGTCACGCTGTGGAGCCGCCAGGCCCGCGAGCCGGCCCACGTCAACATCCTCGGCACCACCCGGCTGTCCGAGGTCGCCGACGCCGAGCTCATCTTCGTCGCGGCCCCGTCGATCCACGTCGATGGGCTCGCGCGCGCGCTCGGGCAGTACCTCGACGGCACGCACCTGCTCGTCCACGTCAGCCGTGGTCTACTCGGCGACGATCTCACCACGCTGACGCAGCGGCTGCGCACGGCGACGCCCGCACGGCGCGTCGGCGTGCTCGCCGGTCCGCTCGTGGCACGGGCGCTGGCCGAAGGGGAGCCCGGCGGCGCGATCGTGGGCTCGTTGTTCCCCGAGGTCACCGAGGCGGTGCGCGAGGCCATCGGCGGGCCGACCATGCGAATCTACGGCACCGCCGACGTCGTCGGCGTCGAGGTCGCGTCGGCCATGGTCGGCCTGCTCGCGCTCGTCATCGGCTATGCGCAGGGCAGCGGCTTCGGCCCGGCGACCACCGCGATCCTGGCGACGCGCGGCATGGCCGAAGCGACGCGCGTCGGTGTGGCGTGCGGCGCGAACGAGCGCACGTTCTTCGGTCTCGCGGGCTTCGGTGACCTGATGGCGGCGGTCGCCGGCGACGGTCGGCCCGAGTCGCTGTTCGGTCGCGCGCTCGCCGATGGACTCCCGCTCGCGGACGCTGCGGCGCGGGCCGGCGCCTTCGTCGAAGGGGCGGGGATCGCCGCCCAGATCGCCGCGTTCGCCGAGCGCCACGCCCTCGAGGCGCCGATCGCCGCCGGCATGGCCGCGCTGCTCTCGGGCAAGGTGTCGGGCAGCGCCGTGATCGCGCAGCTGATGAGCCGCCCCGCACGCGGCGAGTAGCGATTCGCGCCGCTGCGGGCCGCGACGCTGCCAGGCCGTGACGCCCCCGTTGGCGGAGATTGCCGTGTTGGCACGCCGGCCGGCGACTCCGGGTCTGCCGCCTGCCATTGCGGCGAAGCGAGGACTCTGCGCGCATCGCAACTGGGCGGAACCAGGCCCTCCGCTCCGCGCGCGCCCCCACGGCGAGGCGCTTGCTCTGCTCTGGGTGCGGAGACACCCATGGGCACCCTGTTCGGTCGACACTTCTGGATGATCCGCCTGCTCGGCATCGCGACGGCGTCGGCGATGGCGGGCAGCGCGGCGAGTTCGGCGTTGGCCTTCGTGATCGTCGATGCCACCACCAGCATCCTGCAGCCCACCGTCGCCGACGCGGGCGAAGACGACGACGCGCTCGACGACGAGCCCGAGGTGCTCGCGAGCCAGGCGCGGCCGGTCGCACCGGTGGCCGCGGCCGGCGGGCCCTCGTTCGGGCACCGCGCGGCCCGTGCCACGCTCGAGGGCTACAACCCGTTTTGCCCGAGCTGCCAGCCCGAGGGCGCCGCGGCCCCCGTCGTGCTCGCGCAAGGACCCGCAGGCCCGTTGCCCGCGGCGACCATCGCCACGCGCCTGCCGCTGCGGCTGCACGCGACGATGGAGGCGGAGCGCTCCGAGCACTCGCTCGCGACGATCTTCGACGTGGAGCGCGGCATCGTCGGTGTGTACGCCGCGGGCGACGTCGTGCGCCCCGGCGCCTCTGTGGTGTCGGTGCAGCAGGGGCGCGTCGCCCTGCGCACCGCGAGCGGCATCGAGCTGCTCGAGCTCGGCGCGCCTCCGCCACCCGCGGTCGCGACCACGGCGAAGACCGAGGACGAGCCCAAGGCCAAGCCCGTCGCCGAGGCGCCCGGTCTGGATGCCATCACGTGCTCGGGCGCGGACGAGTGCGTGGTCGAGCGCGCCTTCGTGGACGAGATCCTCGCCAACCCGGCCAAGTTCGCCGCGCAGGCTCCGCGGGTCGTGCCGGTGCCCGAGGGCGGCTTCCGCATCGCCGGCGTGCGCAGCGGTTCGCTCGCGAAGAAGCTCGGCCTCGCCAACGGCGACGTGCTGCTCGCGGTCAACGGTCAGGAGTTGCGGGGTCTCGACGACGCGCTGGGTCTGATGACCAAGCTGAAGCGCGCGACGAACCTCGAGGTCACCTTGGACCGCAAGGGCAAGGCCGTCCGCAAGCGCATCGAGATCCGCTGACGGCGTCCGGGCGCAGGCACCCGGGCGCCTGCAGGACGCCGCGCGCGCACGAATGTCACCGCGCAGGGGCGCTTGCCCTCGGGTCGTGACAGAATGTCCACGCCCCCGGGACAGCCGGACAATTCGGCGGCCGGAGCTCTGCCTTCCACGACTCAAGCATTTAGAATTCCACAAGTTTACCCCGCGGCGTCGGTCTTGCTAATCGGAGTCCCTCGATGCACCCTGTCGCCCTGCCCACGCAGCCCACACCCACCGTGCTCGTCGTCGACGACGAGGCGAGCATCGTGGATGCGCTCACCAAGGTGCTCGAGAAAGAGGGCCTGGCGGTGGTGACCGCCAGCGGTGGTCACGATGCGCTGGAGGTGCTCCGGCGCCACCGCATCGACGTGATGATCACCGATCTGCGCATGCCGGGCATGGGCGGCGACGATCTGCTCAAGGCCGCGAAGGCGATCGTGCCCGAGGTCGAGGTCATCGTGATGACGGCGTACGGCACCGTCGAGTCCGCGGTCGAGGCGATGAAGCGCGGCGCCTACGACTTCATCGCCAAGCCGCTCAAGCGCGCGCAGGTGGTGGCGGCGGTGCGCAAGGCGCTCGACAAGGCCGCGCTCGTCGCCGAGAACAGCAAGCTCCGGGCCCAGCTCGCCGCCGCGACCTACCGCGAGATCGTGGGCAACTCGCAGGTCATGCGCGCCACCCTCGAGGTCGCCCGCCAGGCCGCGAACTCCACCGCGACCGTGTTGCTGCTGGGCGAGAGCGGTACCGGCAAGGAGCTGATGGCGCGGTACATCCACGCGCACAGCCCCCGCGCCCAGCGGGCGTTCATCCCCGTCAACTGCGCGGCGCTGCCCGAGAGCATCCTCGAGTCCGAGCTGTTCGGCCACGAGAAGGGGGCGTTCACCGGCGCCATCCGCAGCCGCGAGGGACGCTTCGCCGAGGCGCACACCGGCACGCTGTTCCTCGACGAGATCGCCGAGATCACCCAGCCGGTGCAGGTCAAGCTGCTGCGCGCGGTCCAAGAGGGCGAGGTCGAGCCGGTCGGTGGTCGCACCCTCAAGGTCGACTTCCGCCTGGTGTGCGCGACCAACCGCGATCTGGTCGAGGAGGTCAAGGCGGGCACCTTCCGCGAGGATCTCTACTACCGCATCAACGTGATCCCGATCCGGATGCCGCCGCTGCGCGATCGAATCGAGGACGTGCCACTGCTGGCCGAGCACTTCTTGCGCGTCTACGGCAACAAGCACGGCAAGGCCGTGGCACAGTTCACCGACGAGGCGCTGCACACGATGGGCAATTACGGCTGGCCAGGCAACGTCCGCGAGCTCGAGAACACCGTCGAGCGCGCGGTCGTGCTGTGCAAGGGCGCGCGGATCACCGCCGACGACTTGCCCGCGGAGCTCCGCGATCCGCAGGCGCCCAACGGTCGCCAGATCACCTTCTCCGTCGGCACGCCGATCGAGGAGATCGAGCGGCGCATGATCCTCGAGACGCTCAAGTTCACCCGGGGCGACAAGCGCCTGGCGGCGGACCTGCTCGGCATCGCGACCCGCACCATCTACCGCAAGCTCGAGTCGGGCTTCGTGTCGGTGGGCGAGGGCGAGCGGCGTGCGGCACCCGTCGTGGGCGCCGCGCCGGCGACCGGCGACGAGGTCGGCGATCCCGACGAGATCCTGCACTGACGCGCGAGGTCGACGATGGAAGCGCTGTTCACCCGCTACTTCTGGATCATCAAGACGCTCGGTATCGCCGCGGCGGCTGGACTCGCCGCGAGCGCGGTGTCGACCCAGCTCGGCAGCTCGCTCGTGTTGGTCTCGGCGGATGATGCCCAGGTCGAAGGCGGCGACACCGAGGGCGACGAAGAGGACGAGGAGGGCGACGCGAAGATCGGTTCCCTCGGCGCGCCGAAGGCCACGCTCACGACGCCACCGCGGCTGGGCTCGACGCGCGCCAGTAAGGACCGCGCGTCGGACCAGGTGCGCAAGTTCAACATCTTCTGCCCCAGCTGCTTGCCGCCCGAGGCCGAGGTGAGCACCGCCGGGCCGTCGACGCCGACCTACGATGCGTCGGGGCGGCCGACCGGGCCGGTGATCCAACCCGGCGAGGTCCGCAGCGGCTTGCCGCTGCGGCTGCAGGCAACGATGGAATCCAGCGACCCGATGCTATCGCTCGCCACCGTCTACGACGGCGACGCGGGCTCGGTGGGCCTGTACGGGGTCGACGACGTGGTACGCCCCGGGGTGGTGGTCACCGGCATCGACCAGGGCGTCGTGCACCTGCGCAACAACGCCGCGCTCGAGTACATCGAGATCGGCGGCGCCATGCCCGAGCCCAAGGCGCCCACGCCCGAGCCCCACGACGCCCCGAAGGCCGAGCCGCCCAAAGACGGCATCCCCGGGGCCGAGGACTCGATCAACTGCCCGAACGAGAACCTCTGCATCGTCGAGCGTGCGTTCGTCGAGTCGCTGATCACCAACCCCATGTCCTTGGCGAAGCAGGCGCGCATCGTGCCGGCCAAGGACGGCGAGGTCGGGTTCAAGTTCTACGGCATCCGCCGCGGGAGCCTGCCCAAGCTGCTCGGCCTCAAGAACGGTGACAAGCTCGTCGCCGTCAACGGCGAGGATCTCGTCGGTATCGATCAGGCGATGGGCCTGTACACCAAGCTCCGCCGCGCGACGAACCTCCAGGTCACGATCGAGCGCAAGGGCAAGTCAATCAACAAGGAGATCCAGATCCAATGAGCCCTCGCTCGATCGTCGCGCTCGCGACAACCATGGCGCTGATGCTGCCGCAGGCGGTCTGGGCGGGCCCTGCCGCCCCTTCGCGCGGCGCCGCGCCGGTGCGTCCCTCGGCCACGCCCCCGGCCACCCCGCCGGACGACGGTGGTGGCCGCGGTGCCGGCAGCGCCCGCGGCGATGACGATGGCGGCGGCGAGCTGTCGGGGGACGAGGGCGGCGTCGGCGGTTACAACGTCTGCCGCAAGCAGCCCCGCGGCGCGAAGTTCCGCATCACGCTGCCCAAGGAGGCCGAGCTCGACGATCTCATCAATTGGATGATGAGCGTGAGCTGCCAGAAATTCATCTGGGACCCCAAGGTACGCGGCGGCAAGGTCACCATCTTGTCGCCCGAGGCGGTCACGGTCGAGGAGGCCTACGCGGCGTTCTATGCCGCGCTGCAGACCATGGGGCTGACGGTCGAGCCGTCGGGCGACTACTTCAAGATCGTCGAGACCACCGACGCCAAGGGCCGGACCTTGCCGGTGTACGGACCCAGCGGCCGCGCGCCCAACAACGACCGCTACGTCACCCAGCTCTACCGCGTCGAGAGCGGCAACGCCGCCGACATCGTCACGCTGCTCGACAAGCTCAAGACCAAGCAGGGCAGCGTCGATCAGATCGGCGACCTGGTGATCCTCACCGACACCGGCAGCAGCGTCCGTCGCCTGCTCAAGATCGTGCAGCAGCTCGACAACCCCGAGGTGTCGGCCGAGAAGATCTTCTTCTTCCAGCTGCGCTACGCCGATCCCGAGACCATCGCCGAGACCATCCGCGAGATCTTCGGCGAGAAGCCGGGGGGCAAGGCGGGAGGCGCGGCCGCGCCTGCGGCCCGGGGTCGAGGCCGCGCTGCACCGGCCGCGGCCGCCGGCGGTGAGCCCGGGTTCTCGCGCGTCATCGTCGACGAGCGCACCGGCACGCTCATCATCGTCGCGCAAGACGGCGACTACCAGGTCATGCGCAAGCTGATCGAGCAGCTCGACGTGCCGCTGTCGGGCGGCGCGGGGCGCATCCATGTGGTGAAGCTGCGCAATGCCGATCCCGAGGAGGTCGCCAACGTGCTCACGCAGCTCGGTTCGGGCGCCCAGCGTGGCGCGTCCGCGGGCGGTGCGGCGGGCGGACGTCAGGGCCAGGCGCCCGCGCAGCCGGCCCCCGGTGCGGTGCCGGGCGAGACCTTCTCGGGCGACATCCGCGTCACCGCCGATCCGGCGACGCGCTCGCTCGTGATCCTCGCGTCGCAGTCCGACTTCGAGGCGCTGCGCGACGTGATCGAGGCCCTCGATGCCGAGCGCAAGCAGGTCTACATCGAGATCTACCTGCTCGAGCTCAACGTCGAGAAGACGCTCGAGGCCGGTGTCGGTGCCCACTTCGGCGCCGGCTTCAACGTCAACGCGCCCGGTGCATCGGGCCAGGGCGTCGGCTTCGTCGCCAACGCGCCGACCTCCAAGGCCAACTCGCTGCTGCTGTCGCCCTCGGTGCTGCCGGGACTCGCTGCCGGCGTGCTCGGACCGCAGATCCCGGGCTCGGGCGCGCTCACCGGCCTGGGCCAGGACATCCCGGCCTTCGGCGTGATCATCCAAGCCCTGCAGCAGGACAGCGACGTCAACTTCGTCGCCGAGCCGCACATGTACACCGCCGACAACCAAGAGGCGGTCATCGAGGTCGGCCGCAACGTGCCCACGCCGGGCGCCGTGAGCTTCAACCCCGGCGGCGGTGCCGGCGGTGGCTTCACGCCGTTCCAGTCGATCCAGCGCCAGGACGTGTCGCTCAACGTCAAGGTCACGCCGCACGTCAACGACGAGAAGACGGTCACCCTCGACATCGAGATGGAGAACAACGAGATCGCGTCGGAGTCCCCGACCCTCGGTGTCACCACCACCAAGCGGCGGATCAAGCTGGACAAGGTCGTCGCCCGCGACGATCAGCCGGTCGTGCTCGGTGGCCTGGTGCAGGAGGTCGAGCGCGAGAGCGTGTCGGAGGTCCCGGGCCTCGGCAAGATCCCGCTGCTGGGCTGGCTGTTCAAGGCCAAGCGTCGCAGCAAGGCCAAGGTCAACCTGCTGATGATCCTGGTGCCGCACATCCTCGAGACGCCGGACGATGCCCGGCGGATCCACAAGCGACGGTTGGACGAGCGGCTCGAGTTCCTCGAGCGCTACACCTCGTTCAAGCGCCGCGATCTCGACACCAACGTCAACTACCGCAAAAAAAGTGGCCTGCTCGGCTCGATCAACGCCGAGGCCCTGCGCATGGGTGACGAGCGCGAGTCCCGGGCTCGCGCCGAGATGGAGATGCAGCGCACCGAGATCACGGGCGAGATCGGCCTGTCTCCGCGCGCCTACGCCGAGGAAGACGCCGAGCCGGACGAGACCCCGGCGGCGCCGCCGACCCGCCCGTCCACGCCCGCCGCTCCGGCGGCGCCCACTCGCAAGCCCACACCACCGGTCCAATGAACACCGTCCTCGCCCAAGTCGCCGATCTGCTGGCGCCCGCGATGGCGCCGGGTCCGTTGTTGCCGCCGCTGGGCCGCCGGCCCGACGCGCGTCTGCTCGGCGAGATCCTCATCGAGGTCGGGGCGTGCACCCCCGAGGGATTGGCCGAGGCCCTGGGCGCCCAGCACCTCGAGGCCGAGCGCGTCGGCGAGACCTTGGTGCGCCTCCGCCACTGCACCGAGTGGGACGTGTGCCAGGCGCTCGCACGGCAGTTCGCGCTGCCGTGTCGCGAGCGCGCGTCTGTCGAGGATGTCGACGACGAGCTGGTCGAGCGCGTGCCGATGGGCTTTGCGCGCAACAACTCGGTGCTGCCATTTCGCCACGACCACGACGAGGGCACGCTGTCGGTGTTCATCGGCGACCCCACGCGGGTGCTCGATCTCGACGATCTGGGCGGCCTCTACGACGCTGAGCTGGCGCTGACGATGATGCCGCCGTCGGCGCTGGGCGAGCTCATCAACGCGGTCTATTCCCGGCGCACCAAGGACGTCGACCTCGAGAAGCGCGAGGAAGAATACGACGAGCAGGACGAGGACATCCTCCACGCCTCGGCCGAGGACGCGCCGATCATCCGCTTTGTCAACGGGCTCATCTTCAACGCGAGCAAGGAGAAGGCCTCGGACATCCACATCGAGCCCGGCGACCGCGAGATCATCGTGCGCAACCGGGTCGATGGTGTGCTCCACGAGGTCAAGCGCGCGCCCAAGGCCCACCATCCCAGCGTCATCGCCCGCGTGAAGATCATGGCGGGCCTCAACATCGCCGAGAAGCGGCTGCCGCAAGATGGCCGCATCCGCCGCAAGATCGCCGGCAAGGAGGTCGACATGCGCGTCGCCACCGTGCCCACGGCCCACGGTGAGCGGGTCACGATCCGTCTGCTCGACAAGTCGGCGATGGCGCTGTCGCTCGACGCGATCGGCGTCGCGCCGGACCACTACCGCACCATCGACGAGGTCATCCACCGACCGCATGGCATCTTCTTGGTCACGGGCCCCACCGGCTCGGGCAAGACGACCACGCTGTACTCGTGTCTGGCCCGCATCAACCGCCCCGACCTCAACATCCTCACGATCGAAGACCCGGTCGAGTACCAGCTCGCGGGCATCAGCCAGGTCCAGGTCCAGCCCAAGATCAACCTCACGTTCGCCAGCGGTCTGCGCTCGTTCCTGCGCCACGATCCCGACGTGATCATGGTCGGCGAGATCCGCGATCTCGAGACCGCCGAGATCGCGATCCAGGCGTCGCTCACCGGTCACTTGGTGCTCTCGACGATTCACACCAACGACGCGGCGACGGGGATCACCCGCCTGGTCGACATGGGCGTGCAGCCGTTTTTGGTGGCGTCGTCGTTGGTGGCGTTGCAAGCCCAGCGCCTGCTGCGGCGGGTGTGCACGTCGTGCGCGCGGCCGCACCGTCCGTTGGCCGCCGAACTCTCCGACGTGGGCATCGATCCCGAGCGCTTCTTCGCCGGCGAGATCTCGCTCAACGCGCCGCTGCTCGACGCCGAGGGCCTGCCGTTGCCGCTCGTGGCCCCGGCGGGTCGCGTGTTGCCGCCGCCGGGCATGCTGTTCGAGGCCAACCCGCAGGGCTGCGATCGGTGCGGCAACACCGGCTACAGCGGGCGAACGGGCATCTACGAGGTGCTGCAGATCAACGAAGAGATCCGAAGGCTCGCGATCCGCAACACCGACAGCAGCCAGATCAAGCAGGCCGCCGTCGCCCAGGGCATGCGAACGCTGCGTGACGACGGCGCCCACAAGGTCCTGTGTGGCACCACGTCGATCGAAGAGGTCATGCGCGTGACCGCGGAGGAGGTCTGATCCGCCGATGCCCGCCTATGCCTACCAAGGGGTGACCGTCAAGGGACGTGCGGTGCGCGGCGTCGCGACCGCGGAGAACGTCGGCGTGCTGAAGGGCAACCTCAAGCGCGAGGGCGTGTTCCTCACACAGGTGGCCGAGACCAACTCGCCGGCGGGCCACGCCGGCACCGCGGCATCGGCGGGGCGGGGTCGCGAGATCGATCTGTCCGGGCTGTTCGACCGCGTCAACCCGAAGATGATCGCCGGCACGACGCGGCTGCTCGGCACGCTGCTGCACGCGGGCGTGACGCTGCCCGAGTCGCTCAAGGCGATGACCGATCAGGTCGAGAGTCAGCGGCTCAAGAGCATCCTCAGCGACATCGCGGTGCGCGTGAACGAGGGCTCGTCCTTCGCGGACTCGGTCGCCCGGTACCCCAAGGTCTTCCCCCAGCTGTATGTGAACATGGTGCGTGCGGGCGAGGCGTCCGGTGCGCTCGAGACCGTGCTTTTCCGCCTCTCCGAGTTCCTCGAGAAGCAGATCGAGATCCAAGGCCGCGTTTCGAAGGCGCTGATGTATCCGATCGTGCTGTCGGTGCTCGGCGCCGTCATCGTCGCGGTGCTGATGATCAGCATCGTGCCGAAGATCACCGGCATGTTCGCGGACATGCAGGCGGAGCTGCCGTGGAACACCGTGCTGCTCATCTTCATGTCGGATTTCATCGCCGGATTCTGGTGGCTCATCCTCATCGCCATCGGCGTGGGTGTGTGGGGGTTTCGCCGCTGGCGCCAGACCGCAGCGGGACGCTGGGTCGGCGACTCGATCCTGCTGCGCCTGCCGGTGGTCGGTGATCTAATCCGCAAGATTGCGATCGCCCGGTTCGCGCGCACACTTGCCACCTTGCTCGCCTCCGGCGTCCAGCTCCTCGGCGCCCTCGACATCGTGCGCACCCTGCTCGGCAACGCCGTGCTCGAGAAGATCGTGTCCGAGGCCCGGGACAACATCCGCGAGGGTGAGGGAATCGCGATCGCGCTCAAGCGCAGCGGCGAGTTCCCGCCGCTGGTCACGCACATGATCGCGGTCGGCGAGCGCTCGGGGCAGCTCGAGCAGATGCTCACCGATCTGTCCGACGCCTACGACCGAGAGACCAACCAATCCATCGACAAGTTCACGACGCTGCTCGAGCCACTGGCGATCGTGGTGATGGGCGGCGCCGTCGGCTTCGTGATCTACTCGATCATGGGGCCCATCATGATGATCACCGAGATGGCGGGAAAAACGTGAGCCCGCGCCACCCCGAGACAACCCCGATGCACACCGAACAGACCCAGCAGACCGAACTCCGCGCCCAGGCCGAGCAGCGTCGTCGCAGGCGCCGTCGATCCCGCGGCATGACCCTCATCGAGATCATGGTCGTGCTCGCGATCATCAGCCTGATTCTCGGCGGCGTGGGCGTCATGGCGTTCAACCGCTACAAGGACGCCCAGCTCGAGGACGCGCGCAACAACGCGGTGCAGGTGCAGCAGCTCAGCGAGCAGTACCAGCTGCAGAAGCGCAAGTGCCCCAAGAACGTGCAGGATCTCAAGGCGGCCGGCTTCGCCGCGCGTGAGGCCAAGGATCCGTGGGGCAACGACTTCGAGCTCCGGTGCGAGCAGGGCGGCGGCATCCTCGTCATCTCTTCGGGACCGGACGGCACCCCGGGCACCGAGGACGACATCTCGAGCGACGCGGCCGCCGGCACCGGCCAGGGCGACGAGAAGGACGCGAAGGGCAAGTAGTGCGATGTCGCGAACTGTTGCCATGGCCGATGTGATCCGGACTGCGACCGCCCCCACGCGGCGATCGCAGGCCGGCATCACGCTGATCGAGATCCTCATCGTGCTCGCGGTGATGGGGCTCATGGTCGGCATGGTCGTGGTCGGATTCGGCGCGGGGCGTCAGGCCGAGGTCGGGCGGGTGACCAACCAGATCGCCAACACGATCCGCTACGGGTACGACAAGGCGCGGGTTGGCGGCGACTACTACCGATTGGTCATCAACCTCGACGAGAGCACGTTCGCGCTGCAGGTCGGGGACTCCGCGATGTACCTGCCCGCGACCGATCGCGACGGCGACATCATCGAGATCGACGCGCGCAAGCTCGAGGAGCAGGCCGATCGCGATCTGCGGGCCGAGCAGTCGTTCAACAAGTCGGTGCAGGCCGCGGCGTATCGCGATGATCCGTCCGCTGGCGGCACCGGGGGCGAGGACTCGCCGAACGTCTACCAGGCCAAGCCGCGCAAGGTGCCGCGGCGTCGCAAGCCGCTGTTCGAGGCGTTCGAAAACGAGAACGCGCTGTCGGACCTCGCCAAGCCGTTCTCGCTGCCCGAGGGGGTGAAGGTCGTCTACGTCCGCACCGCCGATGATCTGCAGCCCATTACCAAGGGCGAGGCGAGCATCGTCTTTTTCCCCCGCGGTCGCACGCAGAAGGCCCACATCCAGCTCGGCGGCGTCGACGAGACCACGAACTACACGATCAAGGTCGAGCCGATGACCGGGCGCGTGACCATCGTGGACGGGCACGAAGATCTGACGCTGCCCGATGATCCGACCGACGAAGAGGATCACCTGGGCAAGGAACAGCAGCGGAGGAGCCTTTAATATGCCCCCCGTGGATGGCGAGAGCGACACGGTACGCGCTGCCGCGTCGTCGTCGGCGGGGTTCACGTTGCTCGAGGTGTTGATCGCGGTGGCGATCCTCTCGATGTCGCTCACGTCGCTGTTGTCGTCGCAGATGGCGGCGATGCGGGCGACCCGGTACGCGCGGGATGTGTCGGTGGCGGCGTTCTTGGCCGAGTCGAAGCTGCTCGATCTCGAGACCGACATGCAGATCGAGGGTTGGGGCACCGCGGACAAGTCGTTCGAGGGCGACTTCAGCGACGAGGGGTGGGCCGACATCCGCTACGAGTGCCTCGTCGACTTCATCGAAGTGCCCGACTTCAGCGCGCTGCAGCAGGCCAAAGACGGCGCCGATACCGACGGCGGCTTCGGCTCCGGCGCCCAAGTGGCGGACGCCGGCGACCAGGCGTTCGCCGGCATGGGCATGGTGTGGCCGGTGATCAAAGGCGCCATCGAGCAGGCGATCCGGAAGTCGTCCTGCAAAGTGATCTGGAACGACGGTGCGCTCGTGCAGGACTTCACGGTCGAGACCTACTGGACCGACGTGAAGCAGCTACTCCAGCTGCCCCAGGCCGGTGGCGAGGTCGACGAGACCGACGACACCGATCCCGACGGCGGCGCCGACCCCAGCGGTCGCGGTGGCACTGGCACCAAGCCCGGCGCGGGCCCCACGACCACGCCTTCGGGCGGTGGCGGGAAGCCGCCGGGCGGTCGCCCGTCGGGCCCGGCGGGGGGTATCCGATGACACGCCGGCAACGCGGGATGACGATGGTCGAGGTCCTCATCGCGCTCGCGGTGCTGGCGATGATCGTGACGTCTGTTTGGAGTGGTTTCCGCGGCACGGTCGACGGCATGGCCGCGACCGAGAAGATCCAGATGCGCTATGCGATCGTGCGCGGTGGCCTCACGCGCATGCAGTCGGAGCTCGGCATGGCGTACCTGTCGTTCGATCGTCCGCTCGACGACGTCCGCCAGTACACGCTGCTCGATGGCGTCGACAGCGGCAACCAAGACGATCTGACCTTCTCGTCGTTCGCCCACCTGCGGATGCGGCGCGACGCCAACGAGAGCGACCAGTCCGTCATCCAGTACTTCGTGGAGAAGGATCCCGAGGATGTCCGGCGCACCCACCTGTTCCGCCGCGAGAGTCGGCGGCTCACGGGCGACCGCGCCGATCAACTCGACGAGTTCTTCCCGGCGTACATCGTCATCGAGGACGTCGAGGAATTCGACGTGAAATACTGGGACGATCGCCAGCGCGAGTGGATCGACGAGTGGCGCACGACCCGGAACGACATGCAGCCCGATCGCTTGCCGCCGCGCATCAAGATCCGCTTGGTCGTCCGCGACGGCGGCACCCCGGTGCAGTTCGTCGCCCAGGCGACGCTGCCCATGCAAGAGAAGATCGACCTGGGGAAGGAGTGATGCGGATGCCCAGCCAGACCTCCACGCCCGCATCCACGACTCGGCCTCCACGCGCACCGCGGCAGGGCCCACCGCCGCGCACCGTCGCCGGCAGCCGCGGCATCGCGGTGCTGCTGGTGCTGGCGTGCCTGGCGATCCTGGCGCCGTTCACCGCGTCGTTCAACTACCAGGCCCGCGTCGACTGGCAGTCGGCCGTCAACGTCCGCGACGAGATCGCGGCCCGCAACATCCAGCGCGGCGCGATGCAGCTGTCGCTCCTGCTCTTCGAGATCCAGCGCATGGTGTTCAACCAGCGTCAGTTCCGCGACATGATGGGAACGATGGACATCACCCAGGTGGCGCCGTACCTGATGTCGGTGTTCGGCAGCACCGACGGCGCGCAGGGCCTGGGTGACATGGTCGGCATCGACACCACGGCGCTGTCGGGCCTGGCGGTGCAAAACGGCGGCTTCGAGTTCCGCGTGAGCGCCGAGAGCGGCAAGGTCAACGTCAACTGCCTCGCCAAGCAGGGCAAGCCGGCCGACAAGGACAATCCCGCCGGCCGCGTGGTCGAGACGCTCGAGGCGCTGATGTCCCCGACGCTGTACGACCCGCTGTTCGAGGAGGAGAAGTCGGACGGTCAGTACTACACCCGCAGCGACATCACGCGGGCGATGGCCGACTACGTCGACGATGATCGCAATCGCTTCGACGTGATCAAGCTGCGGTCGGGTTCGGCGGCCGAGAACGATCGCTACGGCGAGCTCTTCGATCCGTACATCCCGCGCAACGCCCGGCTCGACAGCATCGAGGAGCTGCACCTCGTCGCCGGCATCGACGATGACTGGATGGCCGCTTTCGGCCCCGAGCTCACCGTCTACGGCGGCTGCAAGGTCAACCTGAACTTTGCCAGCGCCGAGCAGATCGCGCTCGTCATTCGTCACTCGGTCTCGGCGGCCGATCGTTGGAAGACCGAGGGCGACCAGTTCATGCTCAAGACCATGCCGCTGGCGAACTACGTCGTCGACATGCGGGAGTTCAACCTGTTCGAGAAACTCCAAGAGTTCCAGACCCTGGTCATGACGCCCGACGAGTTCATCAACCCCATGATGCTGCTCGGTCAGGATCCGACGGCTGCATCGCAGGCGCTGCCGCGGATCCCCGAGGGCATCGAGGTGCGGGTGAAGGGGCCGAAGAAAGAGGGCGACGACTACGGCTCCCTCGAAGATGTCGCCACCGTGGCCGCCGAGCGCATCTACCGGGTCGAGATCATCACCACGGTGGGCGCCGTCAACAAACGCGTCATCGCCGTCTACGACATGCAGTACGCCCGCGCGCAGAGCCAGGGCAAGGGCGCGTGGATGCACGTGCGCGAGGACTGAACCGACATGGCACAGAAGTACGTCGGCGTTGATCTCGGATCGCACCAGGTGAAGCTGGCGGTGGTCACCGCGGGTTTTCGCGGCGTGCAGTTGGTCGATCTGTTGGAGGCGCCCGTGGTCGTGGGCGCGGCCGCGACCCCCGAAGGCGAAACGCCCGATCCGTACCTGCCGGCGCTGCAGGCCGCCCTTGGTATGATGCGCGCGCGCGGGCTGCTCTCGGAGACGGTCGGCATCGCGCTGCCGGCCGGGGCTGTGTCCTACCGCCTGCTGTCGTTCCCGTTCAGCGAAGAGCGGCGCATCGCCCAGACGATCGCGTTCGAGGCCGACGGCCAGTTCGCGGTGCCGCTCGATCAGCTCGCCCACGGCCACGTGACGGTGCCGGCGGCCCAGGGCGGCCGCGCGCTGATGGTCGCGACCAAGCGCGATCGCGTGGAGATGTTGGCGACGATCTTCAAGCGCGCGGGATCCAAGCTCGAGGTGGTGACCTCGGGATCGATGGCGATGGCGCAGGTGATCGACGGTGAGGTCGGCGGGGTGACGCCGGAGATGCTGGAGCAGGGACTGCAGCCAGCGTCCTTGGTGCTCGATCTGGGCCACGGCTTTACCGAGCTGGTGGCGATGGGCGCCAAGGGACCGATCGCCGTGCGCTCGATGCGGCGCGCCGGTCGCCACGTCACCGCCGCGATCGCCAAGGCCTATGGGCTCGACGACGCGGCCGCCGATGCGGCCAAGCGCCGCGACGCGTTCGTTCCCCACCGCGGGCAGCCGACGCTGTCGCCCGACCAGCTCGGGGCCGGCTCCCTCGTCGCCGAGGCGATCGAGCCCATCGTCCGCGAGATCGAGCGCACTCGGCTATGGCTGCGCTCGACCCACCGCTACGACGTCGCGCGCATCGTGCTCGCCGGCGGCGGCGCCCACCTCGCCGGTCTCGCCGACTACCTGAGCGAGCAGACTGGCCTGCCGTGCGGCTTGGTCAAACTCCGCGCCCAGCTGCAGCTGCGCGGCATGGAGGGGCGCGACGTCGCCACCTTTGCCGCTGCGATCGGGGCGGCGTGGGGCGCCGCGAAGCGTCCGCTGGTTCAGCTCCACGACGACAGCGTCGGGCAGAACGATTCCGGCTGGGTGCAAGAGCGCATCGGTTCGCTCGCGGCGATCGGGATCGCGGTCATGGCCTTCGGTGCGATCGACACCATCGTGCGGGTGAAGGCGCTGGACGCCGAACGCGAAGCCTTCGCAGTGGAGCTCGAGGACGCGACCCGCGAGCTCTTCGGTCAGCCCGTGCCGGTGACCGAGGTGGGCCCGACGCTCGATTCGGCCGAGAGTGAGGACATCACCAGCTTCATCGCGCAGCGCGGCGCGCTCGAGGTCCTGGCGTTGCTCGCCCAGGCGGCGACGCCGAGCGATGTCGGCAAGAACCCGATCCTGCCGCCCGGGGCCGCCGAGGCCGCTGCCGCAGGGGGGGGCGAGGATGGTGGAGCCGATGGCGGCACCGAGGAGCCGCCTTCTGTTGCTGTGGTCCCGCCGGTCCCGGCCGCGGCCGAGACCGTCAAGCCCGAGGCCGGCGTGGTCGTCTCCGATGAGATGCTGTTCAGCCTCATCGACATCCGCGAGCGCAAGATCGAGCTCAAGATCGAGGCCTCCCGCGCGTCGGCCCAGGATCGCCTGGCGTACCGGCTGCGCGACATCGCCTGCATCTCGAACATCGAGAAGAGCAAGGTCCGCGGCGACGATCGCAAGCTCTTCGACATGAGCATGGACAACAACTGCTACTACGCCAGCTCGTTCGGCACCGGTGACGAGACCGAGTCTGCGGGCCCGACGTCGCCCAGCGGCGAAGGCAACACCGGCGGTGAGGACGTGCAGGCGCCCGGCGCGGCCGATGGCGGTACGGACGGGGGAGGGGGCTGACGATGGCGGTAGCAGTCGGTGGGGGATTCTGGGCGGGGCTGACCCCGCGCGAGCGCGTGTACATCCTCGTGCTCGTGATGGTGTTCTTCGTGATGGGCACGGTGGTGCTCCTGTACTTCCGCGGCAATGCGCTGCGGTCGACCGAGAGAGAGATCGACACCTATCGGGCGGCGCTGCGCGACCTACATACGCGGGGCGCGGTCTACAAGGCCAAGATCGAGCAGAAGAAGGCCCGCGAGGCCGCGATCTCGACCGAGTGCGCCCAGTTCGCGTCGCTGCTCGACGAGGGCCGGCTCGCGGTCGAGGGCTTCAACCCAACCAACGAAGAGGAGCAGCCGTCGCTCGATGTCGGCGGCGGACTCACCAAGTGCGCCTACACCTTCGATGCCAAGGAGATCACGCTCGGGCAGCTCACCAAGCTGCTCACGTTCTTCGAGAGCAAGCCGGGGCAGTACATCAGCACCGAGAGCCTCGTGGTCCGCTCGCTGTCGGGCGCCGAGGACCGGCTCAACGCCGACATCACGCTCGTGACCTTCCGGCGCCAGGCCGCGGTCGAGCCCGGGGCCGAGGCGCCCGACGAGGAGACGCCATGAAGCTCGCGCTCAAGCTCCCCAGCCTCTCGATCACCCGCGGTCAGATCCCCGACGAAGCCGGGCCGAACGTCATGCGGCGCATGCGTGGCGTGGCGCTGTGGGGGGCCGTGTCGCTCGGCTTCTTCCTGGTCTTCGCGTGGCTGTGTCTGCCGACGCGCGCCATCGCGTGGCGCATCAGCCACGAGGCGCGCAAGGCCGGCTATATCGTCGAGGTCAAGAACGTCTCGGTGAACCTGCTGGGTGACATCACCCTCGAGGAGGTCACCTGGACGTTCGCACCGTCGCGCCCCGACCAGGCGCCGCGCAAGTTCCTGCTCGAGGAGGTCGTGGTCGACGTCTCGTTCTTGTCGCTCGTCTTCGGCAACCTCGACGTCGAGATCGAGGCGCATCCCGTCGACGGCCTCATCATCGCCCGCTACGAGCGCGACGCCGAGTCCTCGACCGTCCACGTCGAGATCTCGGATCTGCCGCTGTACGACGTGCCCAAGGCCAGTCAGGCCCTCAACGCACCGCTGTCGGGGCTGTTCGCGCTGCAGGTCGATCTCGAGGTCCCCGGCAACAAGTTCTCGAAGGCCCAAGGCACGCTCGAGCTGACGTGCGCAGGATGCAAGATCGGCGACGGCGAGACCAAGCTCTACATCCCCGGCAGCAAGGGGCTCAAGGACGGGACCGTCATCCCCGAGATCGATCTGGGCACGTTCGTCGGCAAGATGATCGTCGACAAGGGCGTCGCCAAGACCGACGGGCCGATGGAGACCAAGAGCGACGACGTCGAGGTCTCGGTCGAGGGGGAGATCACGCTCAAGGACCCGTTCCAGAAGTCGCGCCTCGATCTCACCGCGAAGGTGAACCTCACCGAGGCGCTGCAGCAGCGCAGCGAGAAGCTGCGCGTCGTGTTCCAGAGCGCCGACCTCAAGTCCCGCCTCGATCCACCCGAGCAGGGCCTGGGCTACATCCTGTCGGGGCCCCTGGGCAGCCCGAAGTTCAGCGGCATCAAGGCCAAGACGGCGCGCGAATCCCGGGCCGAACGGCGGGCCAAGCAGCGCGCCAAGGACGAGAAGCGCAAGTCCAAGGCGCCGAGCCGACCGACGGTGACCGATCCGACCGACGACAAACCCGCGCTACCTGGGGCGCCGGGCGGGCCGGGCGAGGATCCGCCGGGCGCCGACGATCCCAACGTGCCCTCCGGCAGCGCGGGTGGTGCCGAGCCGCAGAACGCACCGCTGCCGCCGCCGACGGGTCTGCCGCCGGTCGATCCGGCGGGTGCACCGCCCGTCGAAGAGCCGCCACCGGCCGAGCCGCCGCCCACGGAAGAGCCGCTGCCCGAGCCCGTCGAAGAGTTGCCACCCGAGCCACTCCCGCCCGAGGAGCCCGTGGATGGGGCGCCGAATGTCCTGCCGCCGGACGGCAACTTCGGGGGTTCGGGCGATCCAATCGGTGAGTTGCAGTAGCAGCTGCGACCGCTTGCATCGCACTCTTACTCGACCGTGCCCGAGTTTCCCGACATCACGGCGCACGTCGAGTGCCTGCGGCGCATCACCGTCGGGCACACGAACACGGCGCACCGGACCGCAGCGCCGCGCATGAGTCGGTTGCTCGCCATGGTGGCGCTGCTGTGTGCGTGCGGCCGGCCGGCGCTTCCCCCCGAGGCGGCCCGCGCTGAGGCGCGTCGCGTCTGGACCGACAGGTGCGCGGTGTGCCATGGCGTCGGCGGTCGCGGGGATGGCCCCGGCGCGAAGCTGTTGCCGGTCAAGCCCCGCGATTTCGTCGACGAGGCGTGGCAGGCGTCGGTCGACGACGCCCACATCGCGAAGGTCATCGTCGACGGTGGGAGGTCCGTCGGCCTCGACACCAACATGGCGGCCAACCCCGATCTGCAGAGCAAGCCCGAGGTCGTGGACGCACTGGTGGAGCTCGTCCGTGGCCGCGAGTGATCCGCCGCTCCGCGCCGACTTGCTCCCGCTCGTCGTCGCGATCTTCGGTGGCGTGGCGCTCGCGAGCGGTTCACCGCCGGGCGGGGCCACGTTGCTCATCTGGCTGGGCTTCGCGCCGCTGGTGTGGTCGGCCGAGGCGTTGCGCGAGCGACGGGCACCGCGGCGCTTTTTCGCCGGCTGGCTCGGTGGCCTCGGTATCGGGCTGGTCGGCTTCCCCTGGATCGGCGAGATGCTCGAACGTTTCGCCGGCTTGCCGGCGCCGGTCGCCTGGTTGGGGCTCGCCGCGTTCTCGGCCTGGACGGCGCTGCCGTTCGGACTGTGGGCCGTGGCATCGAGCGTCGCACCGGCCCGCGGCGTCGCGTCCTGGGTGTGGCCGGCGGTGTCGTGGATCGGGCTGTCGACGCTGTGGCCCGCGCTGTTCCCGTACACCCCGATGATCGGGATCGCCGAGGTCCCCGCGTGGATGCAGGCGGCGGAGCTCGGCGGTGTGGCGTTGATCGAGGCCCAGGTGGTGCTGTGTGGGGTGGCCCTCGCCAAGGCCGCACGCACCGATGGCCTCCGCCGTCGCGTGGGTTTGGTGGCGACAGCGATCGCGATCCCGGCCGCGTCGTTCGGCCTCGGCCACTGGCGCATGGCCGCACTCGAGGACGCGGCCATCGGCGCACGGATCGTCCGGGTCGGGATCGTGCAGCCGAACACGGCGCTGTTCGCCACCGACCCATCGGAGAAAATGGCGCGGCTGTGGGTGATGTCGCGGCGCGCCCAAGACGACGGCGCCCAGATCGTGGTGTGGCCCGAGGCCGGCTCGTTCCCCTACCGCACCACGCGACCGTTCCTACGCGACTTCGTCGAGCCGAACCGCCGCGTGATGCGGATCCATCGCGCGCCGACGATCTTCGGCGCGGCCAGCATCGAGCCAGACGGCGCGTTCGAGTACAACACCGTCTATGCGATGGCCGCCGATGGCTCGATCACGGGGACGTTCGACAAGGTCGTGCTGGTCCCGTTCGGCGAGTACGTGCCCGTCGTCGATCCGCAGTGGGTGATGTCGTTGGTGCCGGCGGTGTCGCACAACAACGCAGGCAAGGCGCCCGCGCGGTTCGAGGTGGTGCCGCTGGGTGACGCCGAACCGGTGCATCTGGGGCCGCTGGTCTGTTACGAGGACATCTTCGTCGAATTCGCCCGCGAGGTCGCGGCTGTCGACGGCGGCATCGAGGTGTTCGTGAACGTCACCATCGACACGTGGTTCGGGGATACGGCCGAGCCGTGGGAGCACCTGGCGCTCGCCCAGTTCCGGTCGGTGGAGCACCGCATCCCGATGGTGCGCAGCGTCGCCGCGGGCCCGGCGAGCGTCGTCGATCACCTCGGTCGCCTCGTGGCGTCGAGGCCGGTGCGGGCGCCGACGCCCCAACGATCGGTCGATCCCGAGTACCTCGTCGCCGACGTCGCCATCGTCCGCGACACCGCAGCCGACCCGACCGTGTTCGCCCGCGGTGGCTGGCTGCTGCGCTGGGTGTGCGCCGCGGCCACGCTGGGTTGGGTGATCATCGCGTGGGCGTCGCGTCGCCGCCGGAGTCGCGCGTGAATTTGATCTTGCTCGAGCCCGGCGACGTCGACGCCGAGGGGCGCGCGCGGCTGGTGGGTCCGGCCTTGGCCCACGTCCGCGAGGTGCTGGGCAAGGCCGTCGGCGAGACGGTGCGGGTCGGGCTGATGGGCGGACGTCGCGGCCGCGCCCTCGTCGTCGCCGACACCGCCGACGCGCTCGAGCTGCGGTGCACGTTCGACGAGGATCCGCCGCCCAAGCGGCGCATCGAGTTGGTGCTGGCGCTGCCGCGGCCGCCGGTGCTCCGCCGCCTGCTGCAGCACGTCACCGCCCTCGGCGTGCGACGCATCTGGCTGTGCCACAGCGCCCGGGTCGAGAAGAGCTACTGGAGCTCGCCGGCCGTCGCCGCCGCCCAGATCGCGGCCAACGTTCGGCTCGGGCTCGAGCAGGCCTGCGACACCGTCGCGCCGATCGTCGAGACGCGGCAGCGGCTGCGCCCGTTCGTCGAGGACGAACTCGCGGCCCGCATCGACGCCCGGAAGATTGTCGCCGATCCACAAGGTGCTCGCCCATGCCCGTGTGATCTCGAGGATCCGGTCATCGTCGCGATCGGACCCGAGGGCGGTTGGGTGCCGTTCGAGCGCGAGCTGTGGACCGACGGCGGCTTCGAGCACGTGCACCTCGGCCCGCGGATCCTACGGGTCGAGACGGCGGTCATCGCCGTGCTCGCACGGCTAGGGGCGCTGTGACGAAGTGCGCGTCCCGGGCCGAGCTGGCCACGGTCACGGCGTGGGGGCCGGACGCATGATCACGATGGTGCTGGGCATGGCAGTGGTCGTGTCGGTGAGCGTGATCGGGCCGCGGTGATCGGCACCACGCGGCTCGTCCGGATCGAGGACGCGGTCGCCGTCGATGTCGACGAAGGCCTGCAGGTGGACCGTCGGATCCGGCGCGCAGCAGATGCTGCCCTTGCCTTGGTAGCTGCGTACGCCGTGGGCTGCGGGGATCCGCGTGCGCGCGGTGGGGGGATGGTCGACCGACTCACTGATCGCGAACGCGATGAACGATCCGGTCGGCACGAGGACGTCGTCGGCGAGCTGCACCGCGAAGGCGACGTCGTACGCCGCGGAGCACGAAGTCACGAGCACGAGCAGGGCGGGGGAAGAGCGCATGACGGCGGCGTGCACGGCACGAAGATGCCACGCCCGTCGGCGCTCGGGCACCACCGCCGCGCCGCCCGTGCCGCCGTGCTCGCGTGGTACGGTCTGGCCAACGTGAGGCCGATGCGCACCAAGGTGGCGGGGTCGGCGGGCTCGGCGGAGCACGGGCGATTGACCCTCGTAGTGGCCGGCGCTGGGCTCGCCGCGCTGCTGTGTGGATGCTTCTCTGGCGACGCCACCATCGGCTCGATCTGCGGCGGTCCGGGGGACTGCGGACCGGATCAGCAGTGCCGACACGAGCTGTGTGGCCGCTGCGGCAACGGTGCCCACGAGGCGGGCGAGCTCTGCTACGGCGACGCCGTGGCGATCCCGGGCGCGACGTCGGTTCGCTTGTTTCGTATCGCCGATCTCGACCGCGACGATCGCGACGAGCTGGTGACGCTCGATGACGACGGCACCGTACGGCACTGGGTCGCCCGCGGCGGTGCGCTGCAGGACACGGTGGTTGCGAACGGGGTCGCCTTCGCGCTCGGCGATGCGGATGGTGACGGTGACGGCGACATCGTGGTCGCGGCCGGCTCGGTGGTCACCGTGTTCGCGGCAGACCAGGGCGGGTTCGCGGCGGCGCTCGAGCTCGATGTCGGCCACATCGTCGCCGAGGCCACGGTCGTCGCCCGAACCGAAGCCCCGGCAGAACTCGCGTTCGTGGACGACGCTGGCTCGTTGCTGCGCGTGGAACTCGTCGCCGACGCGATGCCCCAGCGGATCGATGTGGGCACGGCGGTGCACGTCGGTCCTGCAATCCATCTCGACGACGACGGCGTACTCGACCTCGCCTTCGTCGATGCACGGCAAAACCGCATGGGTGTGATCATCGGCGGCAGCTGGGGCACGTTCGTGCGCGTCGACGTCGGTCGCGGCCCCACTGGAGTGGTCGCCTACGATCGCGACGGCGACGGGCGTCACGACTTTCTGACCCTCGATGGCTTCGGCCACACCGTGACGCTCGTCGGTGCCACTGCCGCGGGGGGGCTGCGTGTCGTCGACAGCTTGGCCTTCGACCGCGCGCCGATGGCCGCGACCGCCCTCGACGCCGACTTCGACGGCGTGCCCGACGTGGTGGTCGCGACCGAGCTCGCCCACGAGATCTGGCGCGGTGACGGCGACCGCCACCCCGAGGGGTTGATCTTCGAGGGCACCGGCGCGGCGCAGCTCGGCGTCGCCCGCTTCGGCGCGCTGCGTCTGCTCGAGATCGTGCGCCTGGTCGACGGTCGGCTGCTGCGGCAGGCGGTGGATCCATGAAGCTCGCGGCGGCCCTGGTGGTGTTGACGTTGGCCGGACAACAGGCCGAGCCGCCGGCGCGGCGCTATACCGGCGTGGCCGCAGTGACGGCGCCCGGCCCCAGTGCGCCGACACCGGCGCTGTCCGGAGCTTCGCAGACCCAAACCGTAGAGCCCGCTGCGCCCTCTCCTGTGGCCGACCCCGAGGTCGCGAGGGTGCCGCCGCCGCGCCCTGATCCCGAGATCGATCCGACGTCGCGCAGCGGCCTGACGGGACGGCGATCAGCGCTGCAGCGCGTCGGCGTGGGCGCGATCATCCTCGGGGCCGGCGGTTATGCGGCGATGGTCGTCGGCCTGGGCCTGGGCGCCGCCGCCGACGATGCCCTCGCGCCGCTGCGTGGACGCGACGACATCGAGCGTCGGCGCGAGTTGGTCGCGCGCGGCGAGCTCGGCAATCGGCTGGCCCTGGGCGCCGGGATCGCAGCGGGTGTCGTCTTCGCCGTGGGCGTGGCGCTCCTCGCCGTCGCCCGTCGGCGCGGCCGGACGCCCGCCGCGGTGGCGCAGCGACGGCCCGCGCCATGAGCCTGCGCGGTCGCGTCGCGCTGGCCCTCGCGCTCGTGGCGATCGCGTGGGCCTGCTACGCGGTACGACGCCAGGTGATCGGACGGTTCTTCGTCGACGGCATCGCCGGCGCACCGCCTCCGCTCACCGCCGATGCGGGGCCGGGGGATGGCGCCGCCGCCCGCGTCCGCGTCGTGCTGCTCGACGGGCTCTCGCGCGCCCATGCAGCGGGCTTGCCCGAGCTGTCGCGCCTGTGCGCCGGCGGTCGCGATCTGGTCGTCGATGTCGGATTCCCCACCGTGTCGCTGCCGGTACAGCACGTGCTGTGGACCGGGCTGACACAGGGCCAGTCGGGGGTGCTGTACCGCACCGTCCGCCTCGATCCTCCGCCCGGCACGGCGCTCGGCGCTCGGGTCGCGGGTTCGGTCGCGGTGGGCGAGTCGCACCGCGACATCGTGCACAGCTTCGGCTTCGCGCACGTCGAGCCCGCGCTGGCGCGCGACGAGATCGAGCCTGTCGGATCGGCGTGGCGCACGGCCGAGTTCGTGCCCACTGCGACGACCGCGGTCGCGTCGTCATCGCCGCTGGTGTTCGTGCACGTGCTGCGCATCGACGAGGCCGGCCACGCCCGCGGCGGCGACTCCGATGCCTACCGGCGCGCGGCCGCGGAGGCCGACGCGATGCTGGCGTCGTGGGTAGCCGCCGACCCATCGCCCGGTCGCACGCGATGGTTCGTGCTCTCCGATCACGGTCATCGACCCGGCGGCGGGCATGGCGACGCCGAGGACGCGATCCGGCTGGTGCGCGCGTGCATCTTCGGCGACGTCGAGCCCTCCGCGCCGCCGGGAGCCGCCGTGCACCTGGTGGATCTGCACCGGGCGATCGCCGAAGCCCTCGGCCTGACGCCTGCGGCCGAGGCGAAAGGCCGCACGCTCGCGGCCGCGCTCGCCGATCCCAGGCCCGACGCCACGCTGCCGCGACCGGCCGCGCTCGATGTCGCCATCGGAGCGCTGCTCGCTACCGGCGGGATCGTGGCGGCCGTCGTCATGCTCGGCCGCGCGGTCTGGCTCGCCCTTGCGTGGCCGCTGCTCGCGTGGCTCGGGGTCGTGCTCGGGTACGGCGCCATCACGCTGTCGAACCCCGTGGTGTATCCGCCGCTCGGCGCTGACGTGCTCCTCGGCGCGGTCGGTGGCTACGCGGTGCTCGCGGTGGCGTGCGCCCGACTCCTGCACACCGCCGCCCCCGCGCGGGTAATCGCCGCACTCTTACTGCCCACCGCCGCCGCCTGGATCGCCACGGCGTGGGTGTGTCGCGTGCCGTCCGCCCTGGTCGGCGGCCCACCGCCGCTGTTGCCCATCGTCACCGCCTACAGCGTCGTGCTGGCGACGATGCTCGCGGGTGCGCTCGCGACGGTGGCCCTCGTCGTGCTGGCGACTCCCTCGCGCCCGGTGGCATCGGCCCGCGTGCCCTGACCGAAGGCGCCGCGGTCCGGGCGTCAGTCGGGCTCGGCGGCCGCTTGGGCGACCTTGTCCCGCGCGCGACGGCCCTTGCCGGTGCGGTCGATCGCGACCGGCGACAGCGTGCCGTAGGCAGCGTACAGCGACTGCATCAACGTGGGGTCACCGCCGGCGAGGTTTCTGGTCTCGCCGAAGTCGCGGGCGAGATCGAAGATCTCCACCAGGTTGTCCTCGCGCCGCACGAGCAACTTGTGCGGCCACATCACCACGCCGAACTGGTCGGTCTCGTTGAGCGGCAGCGGCCGGACTCGGGCGGTGAGCCCTTCGGGCGCGCCGTCGACGAGGTAGGGCAGGAGGCTCTCGCCGTCGACGGTGGGCACTGGCGCGCCCGCCAACTCGAGCAGCGTGGGATAGACGTCGAGCAGCGACACCGCGGCGTCGATCCGCCGCGGCGCGAGCCCGGGGACGCGGATCGCCATCGGCACGTGGACGAGCGGGTTGTAGACGAACCGGCCGTGGTTGTCGGGCAGCCGCGGATCCTCGCCGAGTCCCTCGCCGTGGTCGCTGACCAGCACCACGATGGTCCGCTCCCACAGCCCGCGCTCGCGCAGCGCGGCGACGAGCGCCCCGATCTGGTCGTCGACCACCCGCACCATCAGGCGATAGCGGCCGGCGCGGTCGAGCTCGCCGACGTCGCCGACGAGCTCGCGCAGGTTGGTGAGCTTGATCTCCTGGTGCTCGTGGACGTCGAAGTAGTGGGCCCACACGAAGAACGGGCGGTGCGCCTTCTCGCTGGAGTTGGCGTCGAGGAAGGCCAGGGCGAGCGAGGTGGTGCGGGGGCCCGTCGGGTAGGTGCCGACGTCGCGCTGGTGCAGGTCGTTGATCAGGCGATCGTGGCCGTCGAGTCCGCGGGTCAGCATCGCCTTGCCCACGTAGCGAATCACCTCGCTGGGGATCACCGCCCACGTCGCGCGACCGCGGCCGCGCATGGCTTCGGCGAGGGTGGGCTCGGTGGTCGCGAAGGGATCGATCTGGCCAGTCAGCACGCCCGACATCGATAGATCGGTGCCCGCCGCCGGCGCGAAGGTGCGGGTGAAGTGCCGCGAGTCGTCGAGCAGCGCGAAGATGTGGGGGAAATCGGCGTGGTTGGCCGCGGTGTCCTCGAACAGATCGGCCCGCAGCGTGTCGACGGCGACGAGCACCACGTTCATGTCGCGGGTGCGCGCGAGCAGGCCGCCGAGCTCGGGCCCGTCGCGCCAACGCTCGAGCTGGGCGCCGTGCTCGACCTTGGCCGCCACGATCTCGCGGCTGGCCGGCTCCTCGCCGGTGACGCCGTCGCAGTTCTCGTCGACCACGTTGCCCAGGATCTCCGCCGCGCCCGGGAAGACGGACGGGTCGGCGTCGTCACAGTCGCCGCCGGCGAACAGGCGCGCGTGGCCATCGCCGTCGAGATCGGCGACGCCGCGGCCGAGCCGCAGCAACATCCGCGTGTGCATGCCCGCGGTCGACACCGCCAGGCGCGCCTCGGGGGACTCGAAGCCGCGCAGGGCGGTGTCGACCAGGCCCGCCCCGAGGATCACCGACAGCGCGCGCATGCCATGGACCGCCCGCGCCCCGGCGCCAGGCCACGCCCCGCAGGCGGTGCCGAGCAGGCGCGCGCCGAGGCCCGCCGCCACCACCTCGGCGACCAGCAAGAACGTGTGGATGTCAGGGTACTCGCTGCGCATCGCGTTGCGGTTCACCCACTCGACGGCGACGGTGCCCGCGAGCAGCAGCACGCCCGTGACCAGGCGTCCGCCGCGGCCGGCGACGATGGCCTCGCCCACGCGCAGGGTCGGCCACAGGGCGGCGGTCGCGAGCGCCGGCAGGCCCACGGGGGCCCACGCGGCACCGGGCAGCGTGGCCGCGAAGGCGCCGTCGAACAGGTGGCGCGCGAGGGGAACGGTGGCCGCGAGGCTCGGCAGCGCGCGCACGGCCGCCGCCGCCCACGGTCCCAACCGGGCGACCCGCACCACCGCGTTCGCCAGCCCGATCGCCACGCCGACGAACCAGCCCAGCGCGAGCAGCAGCGCCGTCGCGCCCAGCAGTGGCGTGCCCGATCCGGCGACGGCTGTGAGCTCGACCGCCAGCAGCAACGCCGCCCCGACGACGCCGGTGGCGACGTCGGCCGGGGCGAGCACGTGCCGAATCGAAGGCGGCGCGGCCACTACTCCGCGGGCTCGCTCGAAGCGCTGGGCAGATAGATCTCACCACCGAGGTCGCGGAACTCCGCCGCCTTCTCGGCCATCCCCTGCTCGATGGCGTCTTCGCCGAGTGCACGGATGTCGGCGCTCAGCTTCATCGAGCAGAAGTGGGGCCCGCACATCGAGCAGAAGTGGGCGGTCTTGGCGGGCTCGGCGGGCAGGGTCTCGTCGTGGAACTCGCGCGCGCGCACGGGGTCCAGCGCCAAGTTGAACTGATCGTGCCAGCGGAACTCGAAGCGCGCCTTGGACAGGGCGTTGTCGCGGTCCTGGGCGCCGGGATGGCCCTTGGCCAGATCCGCGGCGTGGGCGGCGATCTTGTAGGTGATGACGCCCTCGCGCACGTCGTCTTTGTTCGGCAGCCCCAGGTGCTCCTTGGGGGTGACGTAGCAGAGCATCGCGCAGCCGAACGAGCCGATCATCGCGGCGCCGATCGCCGACGTGATGTGATCGTAGCCGGGCGCGATGTCGGTCGTGAGCGGCCCGAGCGTATAGAACGGAGCCTCGTGGCACAGCTCGAGCTCGAGGTCCATGTTCTCCTGGATCTTGTGCATCGGCACGTGGCCGGGGCCCTCGATCATCACCTGGACGTCGTGCTTCCACGCCACCTTGGTGAGCTCGCCCAAGGTGCGCAGCTCGCCGAACTGAGCCTCGTCGTTGGCGTCGGCGATCGAGCCCGGCCGCAGGCCGTCGCCCAGCGAGAACGACACGTCGTAGCGCTTCATCAGCTCGCAGATGCGCTCGAACTCCGTGTACAGGAAGTTCTCGCGGTGGTGGTGCAGGCACCACTTGGCCATGATCGACCCGCCGCGCGACACGATGCCCGTGGTGCGACGGGCCGTCAGCGGCACGTAGCGCAGCAACACGCCGGAGTGGATCGTGAAGTAGTCGACGCCCTGCTCGGCCTGCTCGACGAGGGTCTCCATGTAGATGTCGATGTTCAGGTCTTCGACCCGACCCTTCACCTTCTCGAGCGCCTGGTAGATCGGCACCGTGCCGATCGGCACCGGGGCGTTGCGGATGATCCACTCGCGGGTGGCGTGGATGTCCTTGCCCGTCGACAGGTCCATCACCGTGTCAGCACCCCAGCGGATCGCCCACTGCAGCTTCTCGACTTCTTCCTCGATCGACGAGCCGACCGCAGAGTTGCCGATGTTGGCGTTGACCTTCACCAGGAAGTTGCGGCCGATGATCATCGGCTCGAGCTCGAGGTGGCCGATGTTCGCGGGGATGATCGCGCGACCCGCCGCGACCTCGTCGCGTACGAACTCGGCGCTGGTGTTCTCCCGCAGGGCGCAAAAGCGCATCTCTTCGGTGATGACGCCGCGCCTTGCGTAGTGCATCTGGCTGAAGTTGCCGTCGGCGTCGGCCCTGCGCGCTGCGATCCACGGCTGGCGCAGCTTGGGCAGGCCCGCCCGGGGATCCGCGTTGGTCGGCCCCGTGGTGTCGTAGACCCGCAGCGGCGGGTTGTCGCCCGCCAGCGTGATCTCGCGGAAGGGCACGCCGAGCTCGCCCTCGAGCACCCGCGTGGAGTTGGGGAACGTCTCGGAGACGGGGGGTAGGGTCCGCAGGTCGCGGGTGTTGGGGTCGGCGATGCGAAGTCGCCCGGGCTTGTCGTCGGTCATGATCACGCTTTCCTCCGCCGGTACGAGCCGGATCAGGTTCGAGGGGACTCTCTCAGGTCGGCGCATCAGGCACCGCCACCCCCAGCGCAGCTGCGCCGGCACCATAGCCGTAAAGGTCTGCAGGTGCCATCCCTGCTAGAATTCGCGCCGCAGCCGCAACGATGCCGATCTTCCGCCTGTCGGACGCGCTCGCGTTCCCCGATCCCAGATTCGCCGAGGACGACGGGCTGCTCGCGGCCGGTGGTGATCTCTCGGTGGCGCGCCTCGAGCTCGCCTACCGCAGCGGCATCTTTCCCTGGTACAGCGAGGGCCGACCGATCCTGTGGTGGTGCCCGTCGCCGCGTTTCGCGTTGCTGCCCGAGGATCTGCACGTGAGCCGCAGCCTGGTCAAGCTCGTGCGCCGGGCGCCGTACCGCATCACGCTCGATGCAGCCTTCGGCGAGGTGATGGATCGCTGCGCCAAGGCGCCGCGCCCGGGTCAGCACGGCACGTGGATCACCCGCGACATGCGGCGCGCCTACCTCGAGCTGCACCGACGCGGGCTCGCCCACAGCGTCGAGGCGTGGCAGGGCGACACCCTGGTGGGCGGGCTGTACGGCGTCGCGATCGGGCGCGCCTACTTCGGCGAGAGCATGTTCGCGGCGGCGCCCGACGCCTCGAAGATCGCCTTCGTCGAGCTCGTCGGTCGCCTGCGCGATTGGGGCGTCGCGATCATCGACTGCCAGGTGCACACCGAGCATCTCGAGCGGTTCGGCGCCCGCATGTTCGCGCTGGGCGATTTCCTCGCGCGGGTGAGGGACGCGACCGCTTCGACGCCGGCCACCGACGCGTGGCGCTGGGATCCAGCGCCGTGATCGCGCATCGGGGCATCGCGCCCCACCGCGGCGTGACGCCTCGTTCCCGCCAATGATGGCATCGAACCCTCGATGGCGCGGGGGATCGCGGCAGCGCCATGGCTTTGGGATAGACTGCGCGCATGCCCGCCTCCGCTGCCGACGGCATCCGCCGATTCGACGCCGGTGCGCATCACCGCGAGGAGCTGAACTGATCATGCATGCCCGTCGAAATCTCTGGAGTCCCGCTGCTGGCCTCATCACCTTGATCGGCGTCGGCGTCGGCATCGGCGCCTGCGCCGACCCCTGCCTCGACGACGGGCTCGGCCAGGACCGCGACGAGAGCTGTCCGGCGATCGATTCGGCGTCGCAGACCGACAGCGACACCGATGCCACCGAGACCGGCGACGATGGCACCTGCGCCAACGGCATCGCCGACGGTGACGAGACCGACGTCGATTGCGGCGGTCCCACCTGCGGGGCGGGCTGCGGCGATGGTCAGGATTGCGAGCAGGATTCCGACTGCGCGTCGAACGTCTGCGGCGAGGGCAACACCTGCGAGCCGTCGGCCACCTGCGCCGATGGCGTCGTCAACGGCGACGAGACCGACGTCGACTGCGGCGGCTCGTGTCCCCAGGCCTGCGACGACGGCGAGGGCTGCCTCGCCGACGACGACTGCGCGTCGATGTTCTGCGATCCGGACACGATGACGTGCGGGCCCTCGACCACGTGCGTCGACGGTGAGCGCAATGGCGACGAGACCGACGTCGACTGCGGCGGCGCCTGCCCGGCCTGCGACGACGGCGAGGGCTGCGTCGTCGATGCCGACTGCGTGTCGATGGAGTGCGACCCGGGCACGATGACCTGCTTGCCCCCCGCCAGCTGCCGGGACGGCGTGCAAAATGGCGAGGAATCGGACGTCGACTGCGGCGGGTTCCTGTGCCCCAGCTGCGACGACGGCCAGGGCTGCGACGACGATGCCGACTGCACCTCGGGCGTGTGCGACGAGGACGCGGGCCTATGTCTGCCGCCGGCCTGCGACGACGGCGTCGCCAATGGCGACGAGACCGACGTGGACTGCGGCGGCTCGTGCCCCACCGCGTGCGACGACGGTGAGGGCTGCGAGCAAGACCTCGATTGTCTCTCGGGCATCTGCGACGAGGACACCAACACCTGCTCGCCGGGTGCGTGCGACGACGGTGCGCAGAACGGCGACGAGACCGACGTGGACTGTGGCGGCTCGTGTCCCAACGACTGCGACAGCGGCCAGGGCTGCGCCGACGGCGACGACTGCATCTCGCAGGTCTGCGATCCCGACGCGCTCACGTGCACGCCACCGGCCTGTGACGACGGCGTCCAGAACGGCGACGAGAGCGACGTCGACTGCGGCGGTGCCTGCGGCAACACCTGCGAGTCGGGTGAGACCTGCAACAGCGGTCTCGACTGCATCGACGACGTCTGCGACGTCGACACCAACACCTGCGCACCGGCGCTGACGGTGGTGGCGGCCCCCAGCTGCTCGGATTTCGAGGGGTTGCCCATCGACCTCAGTGCCGTCGCCGCTGGCGGCACCGGCAACTACACCTACAGCTGGACGCCTGCCGACACCCTCGACGACGCGACGATCGCCAACCCCAGCGCGCTGCCCGACAGCTTCATCACCTACACGGTGACCGTCGACGACGGCGTCAACACGGCCCAGACCACGGTCACGATCGTCGACAACACGGCGTTCGACCTCGAGACCAATTGTGTGCTCTACGCGGGTGACTTCCTTGCCGCCGCCCCCGCCGCGACGATCACCTATAGCCAGGGCGGCACGGTGGCGTGTGAACTGGGAAACAACGACTTCGGCCTGCACCTGTGCGAGTCGGTGGTGTTCGAGGACGTCCGCCTGCAAGGTGTGATCGGGGTCACCGACGACGCCAACGACGACGACATCATCGGTTTGGTATGGGGCGCCCAGGACAACGCGAACTTCTACTCGCTGTCGTGGAAGCGGGCGGAGCAGATCTTCTTCGGCTGCCCGATCCCCGCCGGCATCGTGGTCAAGCGCGTGCAGGCGCCCGACTTCGCGTCGCTCGGCGGCGACGACATGTACTGCCCCAACGACACCGCCGACTCCACCACGTTGTTGCTGCCGGCCGAGACCACCACGGCGGGCTGGGAGGAGGGCCAGACCTATCTGGTGACCATCGACTACACGGCCGCCGGCAGCCAGCTCACCGTGGTGCGCCAAGGCGACAGCGTCGAGATCGCGAACTTCGCGATCGACGATGCCACCTTCCCCTCGGGCGCGTTCGGTTCGACCACGCTGTCGCAGGCCAATGCCTGCGTGGGTCCGCTCAACGCGATCTGTTTGTGAGCGCGGCCGGCTGCGGACACGCGGCCGGCCCCGCCAGGGCGGCCGTCAGTCCATCGGGTGGGCAGACGCGGCGAGCGTCTGCTCGATCACCGAGGGGTCGACCTGCAGCCGCCAGGCGATGCGGCCCATCTCGCCGAGCTCCCACTGATCCACGACGCCGTCGGCGGCGGCGATGATCGTGAGGTGCTGGACGAGCTGCGCGCGGCGGGCGAAGGGCACCTGCAGCGTCGCATCGAATTTCTGCTCGAGCTCCGTGCGCGCGGCCTCGACGTTCACGGGGCCCCAGGTCTCGTCGGCGCCCAGCAGCGCGCGCAGGGCCCGGATCTCGCTGTCGTCGACCTGGCCGTTCGCCGCCGCGACGGACACCCCGGCGCAGTACAGCATCCTGCGCATCAGGCTCGACTCGTCGGTCTTCTCCTCGAGGTAGCTGGGCTCCATGAGCGAGAGATCGCGGTCGATGATGGCCTCGACCTCGTCATCGGTGAGGCCGTCTTCGCCCTGGCCGGTGATCGAGCGGTAGGTTCGGCTCTTGCTGAACGCCACCACCGCGCGCACCCGCAGCGGGCTGTACGGGTGGGTGCTGAAGCAGTCGAGGGTGTCGTCGTCGTTGCGCGGCTTGCTGCGGGCCTCGGGGGCCGAGGCCAGCGACTCGACCTGGGTGGCATAGGCCTCGAGGTCGGCCTGGATCCGCGGCGACGACATGCCCGAGGCGAGCTTGAAGAATCCGCTCGCGGCCGCGACCGGATCCCCAGCGCACACCAGACCGACGCGGTCGGCGGTGATCTCGGCGCTGCGACACCACAGGTACAGCCGCAGCGCGTTGGCGCGGGTGACCATCTGACCGGCCATGTCCTCGATCGCGGCGGCGGCCGGCATGGGGATGCCGAAGTGATCGAACGCCATGTGGCCGAGCTCGTGGCCGATGACGAAGCGCAGCTCTTCGGGGGTGAAGACCTCGAGCAGGCGGGAGGACAGCACGATGATGTGCGGCCCCCCGCCGGTGTTGCGGATGGCGCCGGCGTTGAACGACGGCTCGGCGCGGACGTAGACCTCGACCGGCGCCGTGAATCCGAGGATCTCGCGGCATATCGCGAGCGAGTCCGCGACCTCCGGTGCCATCTGTCGCGTGAGTCGGAGGCCGCCGGTGAGCAGCGATCGGCGGGCGACGAAACCGTACCCACTCGACCGCTCCTCGATCTTCGCGAGCGCGAACTTGATGTCACGCTCACCCTCGAGGGCGCTGCGGAGCTCGCGGTCACGCCGCGATTGCAGGACGTTGCGGTCGGGCAGGGTACGTGCGCCCATGATGTTCACTTCGCGTACTTGAGGGAGAGCACCCACACGATGGTCTGGGCGGTCTGATCGTCGACGTTGAGCAGGCGCTGCATCGTCTCGAGCAGCGAGTCCTCGTTCTCGTCGACATCGCCCGACGCCAGCGCGATGTCGGCCGCGAGCACGTACGCCTTGGTCTTGAGCGCCTGGCTCGAGAACTCGGTGAGGGCATTCACCGACTCTTTGAGGCTGGGGTACTTGCGCACCATCTTCTGGGCGTCGGCCACGACCTCGCCGAAGTCGCGCTCCTTGAATTCGGGGAGCGTCATCGCGAAGCCCTCGACGGTCGCGATCTCTTCGTCGTCGATGTAGCCGTCGGCGCCTGCCATGAGCAGCATCGCGTGCACGAGGAGCACGTCGTCGGTCGGCTTCTTGGTGGAGGTCATGCCGGTGAGGCGGGAGAGAAGACCCATGTTCGAACTCCTTGACTCGGCCACAGGCGCGAGCAAGCCGGACGGTAGCCCACTGGCGACAGGCTCTCAACCGGGGCCGTGGGCCCGGCGGCGCAGCCGGGCGCCCAAGGTGCTGCGGGGCACCCCCAGGGCCGCTGCGGCGCGCCGGATGCTGCCGTGCTCGCAGACCAGCCGGCGCAGCAGATCGCCTTCGATCGAGGCCCAGTCGCCGCTGGGAAGCGCGGGTGTCGAGGTGTCCTGGGCGGTGGTCGAGCCGTCCCGGGGCCCCGCCGGGGGACGCCCGGGCTGTGGGCCCTCGTGCGCTGGGCAAGGGTCGGGGCGGGCTTTTGGGGTGACGAGGCTCAGCCCCGTCGGTCCGACCAGGCGCGCCGCCGTGATCGGGCCATCGTCCATGGTCGCGGCGCGGACGATGGCGTTGTGCAGCGCGCGGATGTTGCCCGGCCACGGGTGGACGATCGCGGCCTCGAGGCAGCCGGGGGCGAGCACCACCTCGCGACCGACCTCGGTCGAGGCGCGACGCACGAAGGCTTCGATCAACACCGGGATGTCCTCGGCGCGCTCGCGCAGCGGAGGCAGGCGCAACACCAGCACGCCGAGGCGGTGATACAGATCTTCGCGGAAGGTGCCGGCTTCGACCATGCGGTCGAGATCGCGGTGAGTCGCGGCCACCACCCGCACGTCGACGTCGACCTCGTCGTCGCTGCCCACCGGCCGCACGCGGCTGCTCTCGAGCACCCGCAGCAGCTTGGCCTGCAGCGGCAGGGGCAGCTCGCCGAGCTCGTCGAGGAACAGCGTGCCCCCCGTGGCCGACACGAATGCGCCATCGTGGGCTCGACTCGCGCCGGTGAACGCCCCGCGCACGTGGCCGAACAGCGCGCTCTCGGCCAGGCCGTCGACGAAGCTGGCGCAGTTCACCGCGACGAAGGGGCCACAGGCGCGCTCGCCCCGATCGTGCACGAAGCGCGCCGCGAGTTCCTTGCCGGTGCCCGTCTCGCCGCGGAGCAGGACCGGGCGATGCACGCGGGCGACCCGGCGGAGATCCGACATCAGCGCGGCGAAGGCCGCCGATCGTCCGAGCATCGCGCTCGTGCCCCCGTCCTGTGGCGATGGCGAGGGCTCTGCACGGGGCGCATCGACGGCGTCGTCGACGAACTCGAGCACGGTGCCGCCGATGCGCACCGTCAGGCCCGGGGCGACGGGGCAGACCTCGATCCGCGAGGGGCCCAACCACGTGCCGTTCTTCGACGCGAGGTCGACGAGCAGCAACCGACCGTTCACCCGCCGGATCTCGGCGTGCACGGTGCTGACATAGCGGTCGACGATCCGCAGCTCGCACTCGGGCGCGCTGCCGATGCGCATCGGCGCCTCGACGCGCGCCGCCGTGCCCTCGGTGGTGCGCACGCGCAGCCTCGGGTCACCCCGGGGCGGGGGCGTCAACGTCCAGGTGGGCAGTGGGGTGGGCAGTGGGGTGGGCAGTGGGCCTGCGGGTGGGGCCCATGCGGGTGGGGTCGAGCTCGCGGCAGCCATGGCAAGCGGTGTCGTCGATCGACGCGGAGCGTTGCACGCCGCGGAGATCGCCGGGCAGATCCCGGGCTCGATCGGACGGGTGCGCGCGTTCAGGGGCCCAGGCCGACCCAGCTCGCGCCGTCCGGTGCCACCTCGCGCTTCCAGATGGGGACGTCGCGCTTGAGCGCCTCGATGGCGAGACGGCAGGCCGTGAACGCGCCGCTGCGGTGCGGCGTGGCGGCGGCGACCACCACCGCGCATTCCCCGATCTCGAGCCGGCCGAGGCGATGATGGATCGCGACATGGGCACCGCTCGTCGCGTCCTCGACCTGGCGCACGATCGCGGCCATGACCGCGATCGCCATCGGCGCGTACGCCTCGTACTCGAGGTACGCGACGTCGCGTCCGCGACTGTGCCTGCGCACGTAGCCGCAGAACGTCGCGACCCCGCCACGGCTGTCGCCCAGCACCGTGGCGATCGCCGCATCGATGACGAGCGGCGACTCGGTCAGCACGATGCGCGCGCCATCGTGGCCGCCGGACACCGGGGGGATGACGGCGATCTCTGTGCCGGCGAGCAGAGCGTGGTCGTCGTCGACGAACGCGTGGTCGAGGGCGACGCGGCAGTGGGGCAAGGCCGACGCGATCCGCGGGACCTGCTCGGCGAGCGCGCGCAGGAGATCCGCCACGGTGCCGGGATCGGCCACGCGCACGCGGACGGTGGACGTGCCGGCGCGCTCGCGCAAGGCGGCGAAGAGCAGGATCTCGTGGATGATCTCGGGCATGGTCATCGATTCCTGATGTCGCCTGGCCGCTCGCGCTGGGCGGCGGGCAGATCGCCGGGGCGATCGCAACTTTGTTCGCGATCACGGCGTGCGATCCGGCGACCGTGTCGCCGCGCATGGAAATTTCGAGGCGGCGCGATCGTGATCATAAACTATGTCGGTTGCCACCTGTGACGCCGCCTGCATCCGTTCGCGTTCCGAGTTGGGGACCGAGCGAGGGTCGACTTGCCGCCGCGCGCGGGAACGTCGCCAGCACCCTCGACATGGTCCACACTGAGGAGGCGGGGTGGTCAGTCGCGGCGCCCCATCGGCCCACCCCGTCCATGACCGCCCCGCCAGGTTCATCGGCCCAGAGGCCGCGCTCGGTCCCTCGCATGATCCCGTCGCGTCGGGCCCGTGCGTTGGAGATCGACGACGCGCCCGCTGTGGGCGACGACGCGACGCCGATCTCTGCCGCCGACGAGGCCGCGCGCAGCACCTTGCAGGATCGTCTCTCGGCGTACGTGGCCAAGGGCCGCACCCGCGTGGTGCTGACCGACAACCTGCACACCATGGTCTCGATCAAGCGGGGCGACGGAGTGCTGACTTTCCGGCTGCACCACATGTTCGTCGCCGCGCCGCCGGCGGTGCTGCGGGCCGTGGCCGGCTATGCCCAGAGCCGCGATGCCACCGCGGCGCGCCTGTTGCGGGCCTTCGTCGAGCACAACGAGGCCCACATCCGCCGCCGCGAGGGTACGCCGGCGATCACCTGCGACGTCGAGGGCAAGTATCACAACCTCCGCGAGATCTTCGACGAGCTCAACGACGCCTACTTCGCCAACCAGATCCGCGCGCGCATCACTTGGGGTCCCCGGGGCCGCCGCAAGCGGACGCGCGACTCGATCAAGCTCGGTAGTTACACGTTCGAGGACGAGCTCATCCGCATCCACCCCGTGCTCGATGCCGCCGACGTCCCGCGGTTCTTCGTGGCGTGGATCGTCTACCACGAGATGTTGCACGAGGTGCACGACATGCCCGTGGTGGATGGCCGGCGCGTGTACCACACCCCGCAGTTCCGCAATGCCGAGGCGCAGTTCGAGTTCTACGCCGAGGCGGTCTTGTGGGAGCGCACACACCTGACCAAGCTCCTCGAGCGGTGACCCTGGCTCGGGGCGGTGGGCCCTGGGCAAGGTGGGCCGTTGACCATCACCCGAGGTTCGGTGTAGGCACGAAGGCGCCGCCGCATCGGCGGGCCGTGGTGCCGCCATGAAGCCCATCAAGATCGTCGGTACGGGTCGGTTCCTCCCGCCGCAGGTCGTCACCAACGACGACCTCTCGAAGAACGTCGACACCTCCGACGCCTGGATCCGCGAGCGCACCGGCATCGGCTCCCGGCGGGTGGTCGACGCCCAGACCTCGACATCGATGCTGGCGGCGCGGGCGATCGAAGAGGCGTGCGCCGACGCCGGCATCGAACCTTGCGCGCTGGACGGCATCATCGTCGGCACCTGCTCGCAGGACACGCTGTTCCCGTCGACCGCGTGCTGGGTGCAGGACCACCTGCAGATCCGCGGGATGCCGGCGTTCGACGTGATGGCCGGATGCTCGAGCTTCCTCTACGGTCTCGAGGTCGCGTCGCACTGGTTGGGCAGCGGACCCAAGCGGCACATCGCAGTGTGCGGTGCCGAGGTATTCTCGAAGATCCTCAACTGGGAGGATCGCCGCACCTCGGTGCTGTTCGGCGACGGCGCCGGCGCGGCGATCGTCACCCAGGCCGAGGGTTCCTCCGGCATCCTGGCGTCGAACTGGGGCAGCGACGGCACGCTCGCGTCGATCCTCATGGTGCCCGCCGGCGGCACGCGCATGCCGGCCACTCATGCCACCGTCGATGAGCACGCCCACAGCGTGATCATGGAGGGCAGCAAGGTGTTCAAGCACGCGGTCACGGCGATGAGCCAGGCGCTCCTCGGCGCGCTGGGCGAGGCCGGGCTCGGCCCCGACGACGTCGATGTCCTGATCCCGCACCAGGCCAACCTCCGCATCATGGAGGCCACCCGCGAGCGCACGAAGATCCCGGCTGACCGCGTGTTCTCGGTGCTCGAGCAGTACGGCAACATCTCGGCCGCGTCGATCCCGGTGGCGATCTGCGAGGCACGCCGGGCGGGCGTGCTGCGCGACGGTCAGGTGCTGGCGATGACGGCGTTCGGGACCGGCCTGACCTGGGCCGCCGCCGTCATGCGCTGGTAGCGGCCTCAAGTGCGGCGCGGCCGCGGACGATGGACGTGCGGGGCCCTCTCGTCCCGCCGTGCGCCATGGGCCTCATCCCCGACAAGACCCTGACTCGAATGTGGCGCGCCCTCCCGGCGCAGTTCAGCTCGGTCGTGGGCGAGCAGGCCGAGCTCGGCGCGTTGGAGTGCGCGCGCGAATGGGATGGCGAGGGCCGGCAGTATTACTTCGCCCACCTCGAGCTGGTCGAGCCGCGTACGTGCTCGCTGTACATGGTCTTCGAACTCGGGCTGGCGATCGCCTGCGCGGGCCGGCTCATGGTCAAGCCCGACCGGGCCATCCGCGAGAACATCGACGCGAAGACGTTCGACGGCGACGACATCGACGCCATGGGCGAGTGCGTGAACACGTTCTGCGCCGCACTCAACGAGGCGCTGCGCGCTGGCTTCGGTGACGGCTACCGCGTGGTCTTCCGCGAGGGCTCGCGTGAGGGACAGGGCATTGCGGCCCTCGGGGCGCTGGGCGTCGGCCGCGGCGAGCTGTCGCTCGGCGGTCTCGCCCGGGGCAGCTTCGCGCTGGTGATCCCGGACGAGCTCTTCGTCTCCGCGCGCGATGCCGGGGCGGACGACGAAAAGGAAGAGGACGAAGACGCCGACGAAGACGACGACGCCGAGGACGAAGACGACGAGGCGGCTCCGGCTGCCGACGACGCGGCCCCTGCAAAGCGCGCCAAGAAGAAGAAGCGCAAGGCGGTGGGGCGCGACAAGGGATCCGCCCGCGAAGGGCGGGAAGATCCGCCGTCGACCACCTCGGATGCCGGCGACTCCCCCGGTCCGCTGCTGACCTCCGAGGAACTCGACGCGATCCGCGAGGCGACCCGTGCCGCCGTCCGCGGCACCACGATGGTCGTCGCGCCCGGTGCCGGCGCCCAGGCGCAGTGGCGCCAGAGTCTGGCCGAACTCGGCGTCGAGTTCGACATCGTCGACAACCATCACCAGCTCCTGGCGGCTTGCCGCGCGCGGGCGGTCGACGCGGTGATCGTCGACGCCGACGTGTGCGCTGCGGGTGGGCTCAGCCTGCTCGCGGCGATCCGGGGGTGTGTGGGCGTGCCGACGAGGCGGGTGGTCGTGGCGTCGCAGCCGACGCACACGCATCTGGTCGCATGTATCGGTGGTGGCGCGAGCGAGTACGTGTGCCGGCCGTTGGACGACGACGCGATCGCGCGGCTGTTCGGCGCCGGGGCTTGAGCGGACGGGCTCGCGCGGAGCGCCGCCGCCGGCGGACGTCGAAATACGCCGCGGGCCGCGACGGCAGTGCGCCCGTTCGCCCGCGCTTGCGACACCCAGGACATCTCACCCTCGCCAACGCGAGTGCCCCCGGGCCGTAGGCCTCGGGGGCGTCGGTCGCCGACGATTGCGACCGCCTCAGGCTGCGACGATCGGCGTCAGCGCCTTCTCGAAGTCCGCGGGCTTGAACGGCTTCACGATCAGAAACAGCGCCCCCGCTTCTTCGGCGCGGGCGCGCATCGCATCGGATCCCTCCGACGTCACGAACCCGAACGGCACGGTGCTACCGCTCGCACGCAGCTCGGTGAGGAAATCGATGCCGGACTTCACCGGCATGTTCCAATCCGAGAGTACGACGGTGGGTCGATGGGCGGTCGCTTGCGCGAGGCCCTCGGCGCCATCGGCGGCTTCGATCACCTCTGCGTCGCCGAATCCGGCCTCGCGGAGGGTCTTCTTGACGATCTGTCGCATCACCTTGCTATCGTCGACGATGAGGAACTTCATGGCTTCCCATGCCTCATCGGTCGTCGCCGGCGATGCCGCGAGGACTGTTTCGGGCCGGTCCCTCGATCTTCCCCGGCAGTGGCCGAAGACCGACGAAGCGCGGCATGGCCGTCGCGCGGAGAGAACGTCATGCAGGTTCCAGGGATTCCGCCGAAGCATTGGATCGAGGTTGCGACGAAGTGCGCAGCAGGTGTCGCGAGCGCGTCGCTCGGCCGCGAGCTCCACGTCGTCGGTGAGACCACCGCGAATCACCACGACGGGCGCTGCGGCAGCCTCGTCTCCTTGGTGAGCGGCTCGAACGTCACCTACATCGCGGTGGCGGCGACACCGGGGGGGTGTCGCGAGCTTGCCGGCGCGATGCTGGGTCTCGACGCGGCAGACTCGGAGGACCTCTCGCACGACGACATCCGCGACTCGATCGGCGAGCTGGTGAACATCGTCGCTGGCGCGATCAAGTCCGAGATGCTGAGCGAGGATCCCGGGCTGACCCTCGGCCTGCCCTTGTTCATCGACGGCAACTACGAGTCGGACCGCCGCGCGGAGACCGTCTCGGTCGTGTGCGACGTCGGCGGCGTCGAGTGCATCGTGTCCGTCGTCGTCGGCGCCGCGGCCCACTGCTCTGCGGCGTGAATTAGTTCGCCTTCGCGTCCTTGCTGCCGCGGGCAGCCCCGCACGACGCGCACGAGCCCTGCTCGTGGGTGTTCTCGGTCCCGCAGTACTCGCACTTCCACGGCGCGACCTTGGCCTCGGCGTCGGCCTTGCTCTTGGCGTCGGCCTCGAGTTCGGCCTTGGCGTCGGCCATCTTGTCGCGATCGACCGCGAGCACCGCGTCGACCCCGGCCTGGGCGGTGGCGACGTCGGCCGTGATCTTCTCGAGCACCGCGATCGCGCCGAGCTCGTCCGCGGCTCCGGCCGCGAGGCCCTTCTCGACGCGGGCGATGGTGCCGGCGGCGTCATCGGCCGCGACCTCGGCCCCGAGACGGCTCGACGCGTCCGTGGCCTTTGCGGCGGCCTGCACCCGCGACGTTCGGAGCTTCTCGAGCGTGCCCTCGAGCGCCCCGAGATCGCGGACGAAGTCGCCGGTGACGGCGTTGTTCGCCTCGGCCATCTTGGCGGTCTTCGCCTCTTCGCCGAGGCCCGCGGCCGCGTCGTAGATCGTCTTCGCGTGCGTGAGTCGGGCCTCGAGCGCCGGCTTGAAGCCCGGATACTTCGCCATCAACCCGCGTACCTCGGTGACGTTCGCGTCCCAGCGCTGCTGTTCGCCCTCCGCGGTCTTCGTGCAGGCCGCGACGAGCAGCAGCAGCGCGGCCACGGCCCGCAGGATGGTTTGGGTCACGTTCGCCATCGAGCCCCACTGTCGCAGCGCGCCGGCACGGGCGCCAGGGCTGCCCGGAGACCCTGCGCTCGCCTCCCTTGATGCGCTCGATGTCGCAGCGCGCCGGCACGGGCGCCAGGGCTGCCCGGCCGCGGCCCCCGATTGTTCGGGCGAGCGTCTCCGCCCCGGCCGCGTGCACATGAAGGCAGTCATCGTGGACGGGGCGTGGATGTACCTGGGCAGCGCCAACTGGACCGGGGCCGGCCTGGGCGCCAAGGCCCACCACCGCCGCAACTTCGAGCTGGGGATCCTCACCACCGACGAGGCGATCCTCGACGAGACCCAGGCGCGCTTCGATAGAGATCTGGCGCGGCCGTCCCTGCGCGCGGTGCCGCGTGCGCGCCCAGTGCGAGGCGCCGCTCGACGTGACGACGCGATCGACGGGTTCAGCCCGCGCAGGTGGTGCGGATCGGCGCGCCTCCAGAGGTGGCGGCCCCGGCCACGCACCCTGGCGCGCGGTCGCGGTTGCCCTCGAGGCGCCCGCGCCCGTAGACTCGCCGGCCGGGCCATGAGCAACCACCGCCGCCAGTACGTCGTTCGCGTCAACACCGAGTTCGCAGCCGCCCACGTGCTGCGGGGCTACGCGGGCGCGTGCGAGCGGATCCACGGCCACACCTGGAAGGTCGAGGTCGAGGTCGTCACGCACGAGCTCGATGCGCTGGGCATGGGAATCGACACCCACGAGCTGCGCGACGCACTCGGAGCGATCATCGGCGAGCTCGACCACCGCTTCCTCAACGAGGTCTCGCCGTTCGACGAGGTCAACCCGACGGCCGAGAACGTCGCCGCCCTCGTCTACGGCCGGCTCGCGCGCGGCCTGCAGGCCTCCCGCGGCGACCGCGTGCGGCTCCGGGCGGTCACCGTCCGCGAGAACGACCGGAGTTCGGTCACATACTCCGAAGAGGTGTAATCGCCCCCCCCTGGGCACGGGCACGGGCACGGGCACGGGCACGGGCACGGCGCGGCCCGCCGTTCGGGCGCCGGACGTCTTGACACCCCCGGTGGCTCGGGGCACGCTCCGCGGCCCATGTCCCAGGTCTGCATCGTCACCGGCAAGCGCCCCGTCCGGGGCATGAACGTCTCGCACTCCCACGTGCGAACGAAGCGGCGGCTGCTGCCGAACCTCCACGAGAAGCGCTACTGGGTCGCCACCGAGAAGCGCTGGATCAAGCTGCGGCTGTCGACGTCGGGCATGCGGATCATCAACAAGCGTGGCATCGACGTCGTGCTCGCCGAGCTGCGCGCCCGCGGCGAGAAGGTGTGAGCGCCCCGGGGGAGCCGACCGCTTCCCCCGTGAGCCCGGCCCCGACGCCTGGCGTAACCGCCGCCGCGCTGCTCGTGGGCGCGGGCTGCTGCGCGGTGGTGGTGCGCCGACGGATCGCCGGGCGCAGCGTCGAGGACGAACTCGCGATCGTGCGCGCCGCCGGTTCGGTCTGAGGATTCGGCGCCGCGCCGGACAGGCAGCGGCGTCCGATCACTTCGTGCCGGCCCGACCGCCGCGCGCCGCGTCGGGGAGGCAGCGGCGTCCGATCACTTCGTGCCGGCCCGACCGCCGCGCGCCGCGTCGATCGCCGCGACGAACCGGGCCTTGGGCTGCGAGCCCTGGATGATCGCGGTGCCGATCTTCCACGAGGGCAGCACGCTCATGCCGAGCTCGGCGCAGTCGGTGGTGTCGGCGACGAGTCGGGGGCGCAGCGCCGCGTCGGCGCGGTCGGTGTTCCAGCGCGCGACGTCGAGGCCGATGCCGGCGGCGAGCGTCTCGAGGGCGGCATCGGTGCGGGCCGAGCGGCTGCGGTATAGCGCGTCGTGCATCTCCCAGAACTTGCCCTGCTTGGCGGCGGCGAGGGCCGCGAGGTGGGCCCGCTCGCCGCCGTCCTGCCCGGGGGGCAGGAGGTGGCGGTACTCCAGGGCGACGGCGTCGCCGTAGGTCTCCATCACCTCGCCGAGCAGCTTCGCTCCCTTCGCGCATGCCGGGCAGTCGAAGTCGGTACACGCGATGATCGTGACCTCGGCAGTCTTGGCGTCGCCGCGGACGGCGATGCCGGTCGGAGCACCGGCTTGGTCGGGCGCCGGGGCGGTCTTGGGCACCTCCTCGATCTTCGCGAAGCCGCGCCACGTCTTTCGCATGGCCTCGAAGCTGTCGGCGGCGGCGACCGATTCCGTGGCCATGAACGCCTCGGCCTTCTGCGACTCCTCGGCGATGAGCGCGTCGATCTCTGCCGACGTCGCCGTGCCCTCGAGGAAGCGGCCGTTGACGAAGAACAGCGGCGCGACGGCGGTGCCGCGGACGGTGTCGACGACCGCGAGATCCTCGGCGAGCAGCGCGGCGGGGCGCGGCGTCGCGAGATCGCGATCGAGTCGGGGGCCATCCAGGCCCGGGCTGTCGGCGATGCGGGCGAGCGCCGCGTCGTCGATGCGATCACCGGCGCCAACGAGGGCCTCGTGCGCCTCCCACAGCTTGCCCTGCAGCCCCGCGGCCAACACCGCCTTGGCCGCCGGCTCGGCGCCATCGGTCGCCGGGGCGAAGCGCAGCGAGAACCGCACCTCGGGGTGGGCCTTCATGACGCCAGCGAGGTTCGCGTTGCCGGCGGCGCAGCCGGCACAGCCGTAGTCGGTGTACGCGACGACGGTGACGCGCGCGTCGGCCGGCCCGCGGGTCGGCCGTGCCGGGCCCACGCCGATCGCATAGTTGGCGGCCTTGCTGGCCTCGCCGCGGCGGAAGTTGGGATCGACGGCCGCCGGCGTACCCGCGCCGGGCTTCGCGGCGTGCATGAAGTGGGCGTACAGCGACGCCCGCTCGGCGCCGGCGTCGAGCAGCTTCTGCGCCGCCGCGCGCTCCTCCTCGACGATCTGCGCGAGGGCCTCGATGTCCTTGGCGCCGGTGATCTTGCGCCCGTTGACGAAGAAAGTCGGCGTCGATGCGACCTCGATCACGCGGCCCTCGTTGGCCTCGGCGCGGACCTTGGCCAAGGTGGCGGGGGCCGCAAAGTCGGCGGCGAAGCGCGTCATGTCGAGGCCGAGATCCTTGGCGTGGGTCATCAGCGCCGGCTCGGCGAGCTTGGTGCGATCGGCGAACAGCGCGTCGTGCATCTCCCAGAACTTGCCTTGGGCCCCGGCCGCGACGGCGGCCCGTGCAGCCGGCTCGGCGTTGGCATGCATCGGCAGCGGGAACTGCTTGAACACCAGGCGGACGTCCTCGGGGTAGCGCAGCACGATCTGGGCCAGGTTCGCCGCCAGGCGGCCGCAGAACGGGCACTCGAAGTCGCTGAACTCGACGATCGTCACCAGCGGCAGGGCTGCGCCCTCGGATGCATCGTCGGAGCCGACCGGGACCACGACCCGATCGCCTTCGACGAGGCGATCGAACGATCCGTCGACGGCGCCGGGATCGACGACGGGCGCGGGCGCGGGGGCGGCCTCGGCAGCCTCGCGCCGGCCGCGACGCGGTCGCTCCTCGATGCAACCGCCCGCGGCCACGCCGAGGGCGAGGGCGGCGACGAGGGCGAGCGAGGTGCGACGGGGACGGTGGAGTGCGGAGATCGGCATGGCGCGCGGCCCGGATGGTAGCGGCGGACGGCGCTCGGCGCATCGCCTGCCCGTGTCCTCACGTGCGCGGGGCGACACGCTCGATGCGCGCCGCGGCGTCCCCGTCCACGCCGGCTGCCGTCCAGGCCCAGCCGGGCTCGCCTGTGCGGGGGTCTAGCCACCGCTGCGTCCACTGCTCGAGGCCGTCGGGCGCGATGGCGAGCTGCCGCGCGGCGTCGGCCGCGAGCGCGTCGGCGATCCCGGCGTCGGTGTCGGCGAGATCGATCGCGTCGGCGAACAGCGCCGTCCAGTCCTCGCCGTGCAGGCTCGCCTCGACTACGCGGGCGCCGAGCCACAGCTGCACCGCGCCGAACAGGCGCTGCCGCGGCTGCCGGGTCTTGGCGATCGCCGCCAGGGCATCGACGGCCTGGGTCACGTCGCTTTCGGGGGCGCCGCGGCCGAGGTTCGCGGCGACCAGGAACACCGCGACGTCGCCGCAGATGGCGATGCTCGCGTCGAGTTCTTCCTGGGCGATGCGCTGGGCGAGCCGGGCCATCGCGCGGTCGTCGGCGCCACCGAGCGGGATCGTGCGGCCGAGCACCAGCGTGCCGCCGCCACGGCCTGCGGCGTCGACGACGAGCGGGGTGCTGGACGCCGCGAGCAATCGCGTGCCGGTGGGGACGAACTCCACGCGGCGACGCAGCCGCAGCGTCGCGCGATCGATGAAGGCTTGGCCGCCGCGGCCGAGATCGGGGCCCCGCCAGGCGTCGGCGAGCCGCCGCAGCTCGGCCTTGCCGTCCTCGGCCGCCATCGGGGCGTGGATCACCAGCACGCACTGTCGCGGATCGGTGAGCGCGTGCCACTGCTGCGCGAGCGCAGCAGCAGCGAGGGCGTCGATGCGGCCGACGTCGACGGCCTCGTCGATGCCGAGCAGTCGGCGCGTCGTGGCGGCGGCGGCCACTTCGAGGCTGGTGCGCGCCGGTACCTGCTCGCGGACGCGCGCGCGGGCACCGTCGAGCCCCGCCGGATTGCGCTGTGCGAGCATGGTGCGGAGCGCGGCGATGCTCGCAGTGAGCTGCGTGTCGGGGCCGCTGGCGCACAGCTCCACGCGGTGGGGACCGTGTTCGATCGCGACGCTGACCCCGAACCGTTGCACGCGGCGCTGCCACTCGTGGCGCGCGTGCTCGGCCGCGATCGCGATCACCTCGCCGGTGGGCCCCTCGGCGTAGACCGAGGTCGGCACGAGCAGGCGCACGTGCATCGCGGCACCGCCCGACTCGTGCAGCCAGAACGTGAGCAGCCCGTCGTCGAGCTGACCGCGGACCGGCTGCGGCCACGGCGGTGCGAGGGCGCCTGCCGCCTCGGTGCGCGCGAGGGCTGGATCCTCGTCCCAGACCTCGGCGAGCTCAGGGGCGCGGTTGCGCTTGCACGCACCGAGGGTGGCCGCGGCGAGGCCGAGCAGCAGCGGGCGACGGCGCAGCGTGATCATGGTGTGCCTCCACCGGGCGCTGCATCGACCGGTGCGGCCATCGTCGCGGCGCCGAGCTCGAGCAGATACGCGACGTCGCCGGGGACGCCGGCGGTTGCATCGGCGCTGCGCAACGCCGCGTCGCCGCGCAGGGAGTCGGCTGGGCGCAGTGGTGGAGCGGGCGGTGTGGGCCCCGGTGGACGGGCGCGGGCGAGGTGGCGGGCGAGCGGCAGCGGCATCCGGAGCTCGTGGCGCAGGCCCGCCGCGACGACCGTGCGTTCCTTGGCGAGGCTGCCCCCCTCGTCGTCGCGCACGCGCTGCAGGCGATCACGGACGGCGGTCTGCAGATCGTCGGCACCGCTGGCACGCACGATCATCACGCCGCGGCGCGCATCGTCGTCGATCGTACAGCGGACGCGGACGCGGGCCGGCTCGGTGGCGACGCGACGCAGCCGATTGATCGCGCCGCACACGACCGTTGCCCACGCCTGGACCCGAGCGTCGCCGGGGATCGGCCACACGAAGGTGCCCGGCGCCTGGGCCTGGGTCGTCGCGGTGCGCGGAGTGGCGCCGCGTCGTGGTGTCACCGAGCGGTCGCGGGCCACGCGCGCAGCGGCGGGCAGATCCGCGAACGCAGCCATCGCCAGGTTGAGCACGAGATCGGGCGGATCGGGGGCGACCACCACGAGGGTCGCGCGGTCGTACCCGAAGCGCTCGGCGAGGTGCGACGCCACGGCGCGCTCCGACAAGCTGGCGACGGCCTCGGACACCGGGTGTCCGTCGTGCCGCAGGCCATCGGACTGATGGGCGGCGGCGCGCAGGGCCGCCGGAGCCGACCACGTGCGCGCCCGATCGCGCCGGGCGAAGCGCACGGTCTCGTTCCACAGCGGCGCGCTCACGGTCGGCGCCCGCAGGCGCGACGCCTCGGCCGCGATCGACTCGCGGAGCATCGACGCCGGCAGCACGCTCTCGTAGCGGATCTGCGCCGGCCCGATCGCGAGCTGGGCCACGCCGCCACCGCCGTGGACCATGCGGGTGATGCCGCCCGGCGCGTGCTCGCGGTTGCCCTGCAGCAGGTGATAGGCGAGGGCGTGCACCAGACCCGGTGCGTCGTTGGGATCGTCCTCGGTGCCGGTCTCGACGGCGAGCACGACCGCCGCCACGGGCAAGCTGCGGTCCTGGGCCACGATCACCCGCACGCCACAGGGCAGCACGATGTCGGCGAGCATGTCTCCGCCGTCTGCGGCGCTGGTGTCGTCGTCGTCGGGCGTCGGCTCACCGGTGTCGTCGATGGCGGGCGGAGGGTTCGCCACGTCGACGGCGGCCGGGGGTAGGGCCGGCACCGGGTCCGCCGGCGACTGCGCCTCACCTTTTGGGGCCGACTTCACCGGTGCGGGTGCGGCAGGCCCCGTCGGCGCGGTCCAGCCGACGGCGGGCATCATCGCGGACGCCAGGGTGAGCGAAACTGTGAGCGCGCCGCCGAGCCCGCGCCCGCGCCCGCGCCCGAGCCCACGCCCGCGCCCGCGCCCGCGCCCGAGCCTTGAACCGCTCATCGGGCGCGCATCATCTCGCGTCCGGCGTAGCGGGCACTGCTGCCCAGCAGCTCGTGGATGCGCAAAAGCTGGTTGTATTTCTCGACCCGCTCCGAGCGCGATGCGCTGCCGGTCTTGATCTGACCCGACTCGCAGGCGACGGCGAGGTCGGCGATGAAGTCGTCGCCGGTCTCACCGCTGCGGTGCGAGACCACGCAGCGATAGCCCGCGCGGTGGGCGGTGCGCACGGCGATCTGGGTCTCGGTGAGCGTGCCGATCTGGTTGAGCTTCACCAACAGCGCATTGGCGATGCCAGCGTCGATGCCCCGGCGCAGCCGGGCTTGATTGGTCACGAACAGATCGTCGCCGACCAGCTGCATGGTGCTGCCCATACGCTCGGTCAGCAACTTCCAGCCGTCCCAGTCTTCCTGATCCATACCGTCTTCGATCGAGACCAGCGGATACTTGCGGGCGAGGTCGGCGTAGAGTTCCGCGAGCTCGGCGGCGTCGAGCTCGCGGCCGCCCTCGCCGGAGAGGGTGTAGACCTGGCGATCGCGGTCGTAGAATTCCGAGGCCGCGACGTCGAGGGCGAGGCTGATCTGTTCGCCGGGACGGTAGCCCGCGGCCTCGATCGCGCGCGTGAGCAGGGCGAGGGACTCGCCGTTGGTGGCGAGGTCGGGCGCGAAGCCACCCTCGTCGCCCACCGCCGTGTTCTTGCCGGCCTCCTTGAGCATCCCCTTGAGCACGTGGAACGTCTCGACGCCGGCGCGCAGGGCCTCGGGAAAGCTGTCGAAGCCGTGGGGCACCAGCATCGACTCCTGGAAGTCCAGGTTGTTGTCGGCGTGGGCGCCACCGTTGATGACGTTCATCTGCGGCACCGGCAGCGTGCACGCCAACGTGCCGCCGAGGTAGCGGAACAGCGGCAGGCCGACGTCCTGGGCGGCGGCTCGCGCCGTGGCCATCGACACGCCGAGCAGCGAATTGGCCCCGAGCGCGCTCTTGTTCTCGGTGCCGTCGGCCGAGCACAGCGCCGCGTCGATCCCCGACTGATCGGTGGCGTCGAGGCCGATGACGATCTCGGCGAGGCGGTCGACCACGTTGGCGACCGCGCGCGTCACCCCCTTGCCGCCGTAGCGCGACTTGTCACCGTCGCGGAGCTCGTGGGCCTCGAACTCGCCCGTGCTCGCGCCCGAGGGCACGGCGGCGCGGCCGACGTTGCCGGCCTCGGTGGTGATCTCGACCTCGAGGGTGGGGTTGCCGCGCGAGTCGAGGATCTCGCGGGCGTGGACGTCGACGATGCTGCTCATGGTGCTCTGCTTCCGTCGCCCTGGCCCGCGAGGTGTGGGCCGGGCAGTCTGGCGCCGAGCGTAGCGCGCCTGCGGCGGGCTCGGAAGTGGTACCGTCCCCGCGACAATGCGCAGCATCGCGATCGGCTTGCTCGGCGCCGGCAACGTCGGCTGCGGCGTGTTGCGGTTGCTCGAGGACAACGCTGAGTCGATCGCCGCCCGCATCGGCGCCCGCGTCGTCGTGAAGCACGTGCTGCTGCGCCACGCCGGGGCGCGGCGCGCGTTCGAGGTGCCCGCGGCGGCGAAAGTCACCGACCCCGCCGCAGTGCTCGAAGATCCCGACGTGCGCGTCGTCGTCGAGGTGATGGGGGGCATCGAGCCGGCGCGTGCCTACGTGATGCAGGCGCTCGCGCGGGGCAAGCACGTGGTCTCGGCCAACAAGGCGCTGCTCGGCACCCACGGCAAGGAGCTGTTCGCCGAGGCCACGCGGCGCGGCGTCACCATCCACTTCGAGGCGGCGGTCGCCGGCGGCATCCCGATCCTCCGCACGCTCCGCGAGGGCCTCGCCAGCGATCGCATCGTCGGCATCACCGGTATCGTCAACGGCACCTCGAATTTCGTGCTCGACGCGATGACCCGCACCGGCGCCGACTACGACGCCGCACTCGCGCAGGCGCAGCAGGCCGGCTTCGCCGAGGCCGACCCCACCACGGACGTCAGCGGTGTGGACGCGGCGCAGAAGCTCGCGTTGCTCGCCCTGGTGGCGTTCGGCATGCGCGTCGATCCGTTGGCGATCAGCACCGAGGGCATCACCCGCATCGCGCCCGTCGACGTGCAGTCGGCGGCGGCGCTCGGCTGCGTCATCCGCAGCATCGCCCACGCCGAGGCCCAAGGCGGCCGGCTGCGCGCGCGGGTGCACCCGGTGTTGGTCCCCGCCCGCCACGTGCTCGCCGGCGTGCACGGCAGCTACAACGCAGTGCTGGTCAGCTCGGTCGCCCTGGGCCGCAGTCTGTACTACGGCCGCGGCGCTGGCATGATGCCGACGGGCACCGCCGTGGTGTCGGACCTCGTCGAGGTGTGCCGCTCGGTGGTCGCGTTCGCCGATCGGGGCCCGCCGCCCGAGGCCGCCGCGAACATCAAGGACGTGGTGCCGGTGCCCAACGGCGACGAGTCCCACGAGAACTACGTGCGGGTCAGCGTGCCCAACGTGCCGGGTGTGCTCGCCAAGGTCGCCGGCTGCCTCGGTCGTCATGGCGTGAGCATCAAGCGCCTCAACCAGGATCCGCGGGGGCCCGGGCAGCCGGTCGACATGGTGCTGGTCACCGAGTCTGTCGAAGACGTGCGGCTGCGAGCGGCGCTCGGTGAGATCGACGGGCTCGACACCACGCTCGCGCCGGCGGTGCGCCTGCGCATCCTGCCCGAGGAGCCGCTCGACTGATGACCGCGCCGTTTTTCGCGTATCCCGGACGTGCGGGCATGCAACGGGCGATCGAGGCGCGGGTGCTGTTCGCCGACACCGATCAGATGGGCGTGGTCTATCACGCGTCGTATCTGCGCTACCTCGAGCACGCGCGCGTCGAGTTGCTGCGCAAAGCCGGCCTCGCGACGCCGGCGTTCGAGCCGCGTGGCCTGGGGTTGCCGCTCACCGAGCTCGCAGTGCGCTACCGCGCCTTCGCCCGCTACGACGACCTCATGTCGGTGTGCTGCCGCATCTCGATGCTCAGCGAGGTGCGCGTCCACTTCGACTACGTCATCACCGTCGAGCCCGGCGGCCGCGTCGGACTCGATCACACGGTCGAGGTCCTGTGGGCGCAGACGCGTCATGCCTGCATCCGCATCGCCGATGGCCGCCCGACCCGCATGCCGCCCGATCTGGTGGCAGTGCTCGAATCCTGCTACACCCCGGGTTGAGCTCACGCATGCAGCCCAGTATGGATCGCCGCCTCGTCCTCGAGTTCGTCCGTGTCACCGAGGCGGCCGCGATCGCGTGCTCGCATCTCATCGGTCGGGGCGATCGCGATGGCGCCGATGCCCGCGCCGTCGAGGCGATGCGCCAGGCGTTCGACCGCGTGCCCGTCAACGGCACCGTGGTCATCGGCGAGGGCGAGCGCGACGAGGCGCCGATGCTCTACATCGGCGAGCGCGTCGGTTCGCCGGATGACACGTACCCCGAGGTCGACATCGCCGTGGACCCGCTCGAGGGCACCAACCTGTGCGCCGAGGGCGGCCCCGGAGCGATCGCCGTGCTCGCGGTCGCGGCCCGCGGCCACCTGCTGAATGCCCCCGACACATACATGGAGAAGATCGCGACCGGGCCCGAGGGCATCGGCGTCGTCTCGCTGCGCAAGACCGCCACCGAGAACGTCCGCGCCCTCGCCGAGGTCAAGGGCCGCCGCGTCAGCGACATCACCGTCGTCGTGCTCGAGCGCGAGCGCCACACCAAGCTCGTCGCCGAGCTGCGAGGCGTCGGCGCGCGGGTCCACCTCATCACCGACGGCGACGTCGCGCCCGCGGTGGCGACGTGTTTCCCCGACAGCGGCATCGACATGGTGTGTGGGACGGGAGGCGCGCCCGAGGGTGTGCTCTCGGCGGCGGCGCTGCACTGCCTGGGAGGCGCGTTCGAGGGCCGGATGGCGTTCCGCAACTCCGGCGAGCGCGACCGGGCCATCGCGATGGGCCTGACCGATCCCGATCGCATCCTGGCGATGTCCGATCTCGTGCGCGGCGAGGTCATCTTCGTCGCCACCGGCGTCACCGCGGGTCCGATGCTCAAGGGCGTGCGGCGCATCGGCGACCGCCTCCACCTGCAGACCCTGGCGATGCGCAGCTCCACCGGCACGGTGCGGTGGGTCGACACCACCGTGCGTGGCGATCGCTTCGAGTCCTGACGGAGTCGGGCCGCGCTCGGGCCGGCTCAGTCCTTCTGGGAGACCGGCTCGGTCCCCCTTCCACCGGGCAGAGCCCGGCGGAATGTTCCCCCTCCCCTCCCATTCGCCGACGCTCTGTCAGTCGTCCATGTCGCCCGGCAGCGGCTGCACCACCAGGTCGTCGAACAGCGTGGTCGCGTCGGCCTTGGTCCAGAGGCCGATCATCCCCGCCGCGGGCAGGGCCTTGTCGTTCGTCCGCAGGATCTGGCGATCGTCGACGAAGCACTCGATCGCATCCCCCTGCACGACGATGCGGATGCTGTGCCACGTCGACTCGTCGAGCTCGAGCGGCGCCGACGCGATGTCGACGCGCGCGCCGCCGAGAAGGGCGTAGACCCTGAAGTTGGCCTCGACCGGATTCCAGCGCGCGACGTAGTGATCCTGGTCGCCCTTGCCCCGAAAGATGATCCCGCCGGCGCGGGTGATGGTGCCACCTTGCGCACGCACCATCACCGAGGCGGAGAAGTCACCGTACGACGAGCCTTCGACCCACGCGAGGTTGTACGTCTTGTTCGCGCCGACCGACGCCGTCACGCCGAAGCCCTGCGTGCCCGAGGGCGCCTCGTCGTCGGCGGCGACGGACCACGTCGCGGGCGGATCGACGATCACACCGGTTTGCCGCACCGTGAAGCCGGGGGCGACGGCGCCCGGCGGCGCGTCGTCGAACGTCCACGAGTCGTTGCCGTCGGCGGCGGGCATGGCGACGGGCGCCGGCGCGATGTCGGGCTTGGCGGAGTCGGGCGAGGCGGGGTCGGGCGAGGCGGGGTCGGGCGAGGCGGGGTCGGGCGAGGCGGAGTCGGGCTTCGCGTCCGCCGACTTCGTGTCCGCCGAGTTCGTGTCCGCCGACTTCGTGTCCGCCGACTTCGCGTCCGCCGACTTCGTGTCCGCCGACGGGGCAGGCGTCGGCGTGCACGCGACGAATCCAAGGGCGATGTGCAAGGCGACGCGGCCGGGCGAATGCATCCTCTGCAGTGTATCCGCCGGTGCGGAGGCGCGTCGTCTCTCGCGGTCCGTCGATCCGCGGGGCCCGCGGCGACGTGATCCCGACAGGGTCCCCGCTCTCGCCTGCGGCGCTTTCCGTGGGGCCGCCCGCGTGCGAGCGTGGTGGGGTGATGCGGATCGGCGTCGATGTCGGCGGGACCAAGACCGAGATCGCCGCGCTGGGCACGGGCGGCGACACCTTGCTGCGTCGTCGGGTCCCGACGCCGGCCGGCGACTACGACGCCGTACTCGCCTGCGTGACCTCGCTGGTCGCGGCGGCCGAGGACGAGCTCGGCACGACATGCACGGTCGGTGTCGGCATCCCCGGATCGATCTCGGCACGCACGGGCCTGGTGCGCAATGCGAACACGCGGTGCCTCAACGGCCGGCCGCTCGCTCGGGATCTGGGCTGTGCGCTCGGCCGCGAGGTCCGCGTGGCCAACGACGCCAACTGCTTCGCGCTGTCCGAGGCCAGAGGCGGGGCAGGGGACGGCGCCGCGGTGGTGTTCGGGGTGATCCTCGGTACCGGCTGCGGCGGCGGGATCGTCGTCGACGGACGGCTGCTCGGCGGCGCCCAGGGCATCGCCGGCGAATGGGGGCACAACCCGCTGCCGTGGCCGAGCGCCGACGAGTGGCCGGGACCGCCGTGCTGGTGCGGCCAGCGTGGCTGCAACGAGACGTTCTTGAGCGGCCCCGGCATCGCGCGGGATCACGGTGGCGATGTGGACGCGGTCGCGATCGCGGCGGCGGCCACCGCCGGTGATGCGCAGGCACGGGCCACGCTCGACCGCCACGCCGATCGGCTGACGCGCGCGCTCGCTGCCGTCGTCAACGTCGTCGATCCCGACGTCGTCGTGCTCGGCGGCGGCGTCGGTGCCATCGCTGGCCTCGCCGCGACCGTGGTGGCGGGCCTGCCCCGCTGGGTGTTCTGCGACGCCGTGAGCACCCAGGTGGTGACGCCGATGCACGGCGACAGCAGCGGCGTGCGCGGAGCGGCGTGGCTATGGTGACGGCGCCCGCTGGCGATCACGCGGGGACCGGTCGCGTCGCCGCCCGGTGAGCAGCGGCGCGCAACAGGCCAGCCACAGCGGCCACGTGCTGCCGCCGGCCGTGCATGCGCAACCGCTCTCGCCGCCTTGGCCCGGCACAGCGGACGCAGACGAGCTCTCCGCGGCCCCCGACTCGGAAGGCGCGCTAGCCGTGCCGTCACCTGCGGTGGTGTCGCCGCCGCCCGAGGTGTCATCACACGGATCCCCGAAGGTGCTGCCGCCGGGCACACACGGCTTCGCCGGGTTGTCCCTGTCGATCACGCTGAGGATCTCGGGCGCGTGCGTGGTGAACGTGCGCCCCTGCGGATCGGTGAGGTCGATGCGAAATTGCAGCGTCTTGTTCCACGACTCCGGCGGTGGCTCGAACGCGAACGCGAACGAGTCGCCGGCGATCTCGACGTCGCGCACGTGCTCGACCCACTGTGGCGGCCCTTGGACCAGCTCCGCCCACGAGGCGGTGAAGGTGGTGCCGGGCAGGACGTGGGCGCACCCACCGATGGTCGGTGCGTCGTCGCGGTACGGCGTGAGCGACTCGGCATCGAACGCCGCCGCCGGACCCACGGCGTGGGGATCACCGTCGTGCACCACGACGACCCCGGGCCGGGTGTACCAGACGTTGAAGATCGGCTCGTACGTGTAGCCCTCGAGGCTGTACACGCCCGCGGGCACGGCCGAGGTGTCCCAGTCCACGCCGGCTTCGGCCATCGCGAAGGTGATGGGGCGGCGCTCGTCGTCGGCGTTGATGCGATGCCAGCACCCGGCCCACGCAGCGCTCGACTCGAGGATGCGGTCCGGCGCGACCGGGTTGTTGTCCTTCAGATCCGAGGCGAGCATGTCGTCGACGTCGGCCTGGGTCACCCACTCGGGCAGGTAGTCGTGGCGGTAGTGCGTGCGGCAGAGCGCGAAGAACTGGTGGGTGCGGCTGTCCTCGACCTCGTCGGGGGTGAGCACCGTGTCCTCCAGCGAGATGTCGTAGGGGATGTTCAACGTGGGCGATGCCAAGCGATCGTGCAGCGTCATGCACGGCACGTCGTTCCACAGTACCGGCGTGCGCGGATGGGTCGAGTTGCCGGCGAGGGCGAGGCCGGGCGCGAGCACGAGGGCGGCCCCGGCGGCGCAGCGCAGGCATCGGGCGAGCACGGATCGTGGTTACCGCTCGCCGCTGCAGCGCACAAGCGCAGCGACGGATTCCGCGGGCGCGCACGCAAAAAAGCGGCCCGTTCCCCGAAGGGAGCGGGCCGCGCGGGGCGGCGTTTCGCCCCCTTTTGGGTGCCTCGCGAGGTCGCGGGCCTGGAGCTGGCCGCGACCGCCGGAGGCGGTGGGATCATCAGCCGGCGGCGAAGGCCGCGGTGAGCTTCGCGAGCGCCTCGGTGCCCTTGTCCGGCACGCTCATGACGGTGTCCTTGGCGGAGCCGACGGTGGCCTTGATGTCGGCGTCGAGCTTCACGACCATGTCCAACTCGCCCTGGATCTTCAGCTTCTCCTCGGCCTTGGTGAAGGGCGCGGCCAGCTTGGCCTGGTACTTGGCGGTGAGCTTGGCGACGAGCGCAGCACCCTTGGCGCCGTGGCCGACGATGTTCTTGGCGGCGACCGGCACGCGCTGCGGGATCTCCTGGAGGCCGACGGCGATGCCCTTGACGGTCTGGAGCAGCGCCTCGATCTCGGCCTTGGCCTCGGCCGACACCTCGATGTTGACCGCCACGGTGCCGTCCTTGAACGACGCCGAGGCCATCGCGGTGAGGGCCTTGGCGTCGACGCCGAGACGACCTGGCATCGAGGTCACCTGCTCGATGACGACGTCGACGTCGTTGATCGGCTGCATGACCATGTCGACCTCGCCCTGGATGGCGACCGGGATGCCCTTGAGCTCCTCGAGGGGATCGAGGTCGCTCTCGGAGGCTTCGTCGGGGTTCTTGGACTGCTTGTCCTTCTTCGAACAGCCGGCGGGCACGACGGCGAAGGCGAGCAGGGACAGGGCGAGCGTGATGCGTTGCATGGTGGTCCTCGAGCGGCGCGAAACCGACCGGGACGCGCACACCGACACAGGTGTGCTTCGCGTTGCCCGGCCCCCTGGCCGCCTCGGGATGGAGGACGGGGGCGTGCACGCCAGGTTGCACAGCGGCCGTACATTCCACCCCGACTCCTGCGGCAATTCGACCACGGCGCGCGCCGGGGCCGAGCAGGCCTACCCGGGCGCGGCGTCGTCGTCGGGCTTGGCCGCACCTGCGGCCGCGGCCTCACGCGCGCGGCGCTCGCTGTCCTTCTTGTAGTCGCCGTCGTTCGGCTGCGGCTTGCGGAAGAACACGAGGTAGATCCCGGCCATCAAGAACACGATGCAGAACCACTGGGCGGGCGTGAGCCCGGCATAACGCGCGTCGGGCGTGGGGATCATCTTGCGCGCGACCTGGTCGGCGCGCAGGAAGTCGAGCCCGAAGCGGAAGGGTGCGTAGGCCATCACCACCACGCCGACCAGCCAGCCGGGCCTGCGCTCCAGCGGTTTGCCGACGAAGTAGATGAGCGAGCACAACGTCACCGCGAACAGGAACTCGACCAGCCCCAGATCGTAGCGGAACGTGCCGTCGGGCCAGGGGCCGACGGCGAAGAACGTGCCCTCGGGCACGATGCCACCGGGATGGTCGTGCACCAGCGAGCAGCCCATGCGTCCGAAGATCCAGCCGATGAGCAGGCCGTAGATCGTCGCGTCCGCGTAGACGATCACCGGCTGCTTGTGCTTCTTCAGGTAGTACATCATGCCGATGAACGCGCCGAAGAAGCCGCCGACGCTCGACAGGCCGTTCCAGATCGCGAACAGCACCCACGGGTTCTCGGCGACCTGGTGCGGGAAGTACAGCAGCACCGACACCCAGTGCGAGATCACGAAGGCGAACACCAGCATCCAGAACAGGTAGTCGCGAAAGAAGAACTCGTCGATGTCGCGGGCCTTGGCGTACTTGAGGCACTGCCTCCAGCCGAGGATCACGCCGACGGCGACGAGGGGGCCGAACACCTGCAGCTTCAGATCGCCGATGAGCGGGACATCCTCGACGAGGGTCCGCTCTGGCGCCGTGATGTAGGGAATGAGCGCTTCCAGCATTCGCGGGGGCGACACTAGCTCACCGGCCCATGCCGCGCAAAGCCGGTCCGGGTGGCCCGAAACCGCCGCCACCGGGGGTTTCGATGACGAGCCGCGTGCCTGCGTGCACCGTGACCGCGAAGCGACCGGGCTGCGTCACGCCGTCCACGAGGTTGCGCCCCGACGCGGCGGCGCCACCGCCTTGCACGCCGAAGGGCGCGCTGGTGCGACGATCCGACAGCATCGCGACCTGCAGCGGCGCGAGGAACTCGAGCGCGCGCCGCAGGCCGTCACCGCCGGGCATGCGACCGTCGCCGCCCGATCCCGGGCGCAGCGCGAACGCGAGCACGCGCACCGGGAATCGCGACTCGAGGATCTCGGCGTCGGTGATCCGGGTGTTGGTCATGTGCGTGTGCACGCCGCTGCGACCCGCGGCGTGCGCGGTGGCCCCCTCGCCGCCGCCGATGGTCTCGTAGTAGCCAAAGCCGTCGTCGCCGAAGGTCAGGTTGTTCATCGTGCCCTGGCTCGCCGCCTTGATGCCCAGCGCGGCGAAGAGCACGTCGACGACGCGCTGCGAGGTCTCGACGTTGCCGGCGGCGACGGCGTGGGTCGGGCCTGGATCGAGCAGTGAGCCCTTTGGGATCGCGAGCGTCACCGGTCGCAGGCAGCCGCGGTTGAGCGGGATGGGGGTGCCGACGAGGGTGCGTAGCACGTAGAGCACCGCCGCGACGGTGACCGCCCGCGGCGCATTGAGGTTGCTCGGCTGCGCCGCCGAGGTGCCGGCGAAGTCGATCGCGATGGCGCCGTCCGTGATCTCGAGCAGGGCGGCGATGCGCACGCCGTCGTCGGTGGTGTCGACGAAGCGGTGAACGCCTGTGGGCAAGCGGCGCAACGCGGCGGTCACGGCCTCGGCGGCCTGGTCCATCACGTGGGCCATGTAGGCGTCGACGCGCGCGGATCCCTGGGCGGCGACGAGCGCGTGCAGGGCCCGCTCGCCGCTGCGGTTGGCGGCGATCTGCGCCTGCAGATCGGCGAGGTTCTCGTCGGGGCGGCGCGCCGGCCACGGCCCTGCGCCCAGCGCCGCGCGCAGCTCGGCCTCGCACAGCACGCCGCCGCGCACGATCGGCAGCGCTCGCAGCACCACACCCTCTTCGGAGAGGTGCGTGGCGAACGGCGGCATGGAGCCCGGCGTGATGCCGCCGACGTCGGCGTGGTGACCACGGCTCGCCACCCAGAAGCGCAGAGCGCCGCCCTCGAACACAGGGGTGACCACCGTGATGTCGGGCAGGTGGGATCCGCCCGCGGCGGGATCGTTGGTCGCGAACACGTCGCCCGGTGATGGCCGCGGATGGGCGCGGAAGACCGCCGCCACCGACTCGCCCATCGCGCCCAGGTGGACCGGCAGGTGCGGCGCGTTGGCGACGAGGCCCGCGTCGCGATCGAACACGGCGCACGAGAAGTCGAGGCGCTCGCGGATGTTGGTCGAGCACGCGGTGCGGCGCAGCACGGTGCCCATCTGCTCGGCGATCGCCATGAAGCGGTGGGCGAAGATCTCGAGGGTCACCGGGTCGCGCACAGATGTGCCGACGTCCACGGCGGCACGGTGTTGCGCGCGGGCGACGAGCGTGCCGTCGTGTTCGACGTGCACGCGCCAGCCGGGCTCGACCACGAAGGTGCCCGCGCCATCGAGGACCAGCGCCGGCCCGTCGAGCTCGGCTGTGGCGCCCAGCGCATCGCGATCGTAGACGTCGGCGTCGTGCCAGCGCTCGGCGAGAAACAGCGGGTGGGTGCGCAGCGGCGTCGCCGGGCCTACGGGTCGGCGGGGCAGCACCAGCGGCACGCCGGGGATGTCGAGCTGCACGCGTACCGTCGTGCACTCGATCGTCGCGGTGTCGCGCACCCAGCCGAACTCGGCGACGTGTTGGGTGGTGAACGCGGCGGTGACCTCGGCCGTGGTGCCGAGGGGGATCGCGAGGGTGGTCTCGGTGCCGCGGTGACGCAGCTCGATCCACGCGGTCTGCTCCGCGCCGTCGTCACCGTCGCCGCCGAGCGTGGCGAGGCCGTCGGCCACCAGCTCGCAGACGCGGACGCGCGCCAGCGCCAGGGCGTCATCACCGAGGATCGCCCCGCCCAAGGGCGCCTGCCCCGTCCACCGCGTCGGCGCCTCGCCGATGCCCGCGGCCGACAGCACGCCGGCGAGGGGATGCACCACGATCGTGCGCATGCCGAGCTCTGCCGCGATGGCGCACGCGTGCTGGCCACCGGCGCCACCGAACACCACCAACGCATGGTCGCGGACGTCATGGCCGCGGGCGATCGTGATCCGACGGATGGCCTCGGCCATCGCGTGCGTGGCGACTCGGAAGCAGCCCTCGGCGATCGCGGCGTCGGTCGCCAACGTGGCCGCGTCGATCTGCGCGCGCAACGTGGCCAAGGCGGCGTCCACGGGCGCGCGGTGAAGCGAGATCGGGAAGCGATCGGCGACGATGCGGCCGAGCACCAGGTTCATGTCGGTGAGCGTGATCGCCAGGGCGTCGGCGCGGCCGTAGCACAGCGGACCCGGCGAGGCGCCGGCGCTGGTGGGCCCTACGCGCAAGCGCCCGTCCTCCCACGCGCAGATCGATCCGCCGCCCGCCGCGATCGTGTGCACCGCCAGCATCGGCACGCGGATGCGCAGCCCGGCGGTGTGGGTCTCCGAGGTGCGCTCGGGCTCGCCACCGGCCGTACGGCACACGTCGGTCGACGTGCCGCCCATGTCGAAGCCGATCGCGCCGCGAAGGCCGTGGCGCTGGGCGATGCTCGCCACCGCCAGCACACCGCCCGCGGGCCCCGAGAGGATCACGTCGCGGCCGCGCACGACGCCTCTGCGCGCCAGTCCTCCCGACGACTGCATCACGCGGATGTCGCTGCCGGGCAGGGCGCGCTCGAGCCCAGCGAGGTAGTCGGCGACCAGCGGCGTGGTGTAGGCGTCGACCATCGCCGTGTCGGCGCGGGCGAGCAGACCGGGTTCTTGGCCGGTCTCGTGGCTGCACACCACGTGGGTGATGCCCGCGGCCCGGGCGACGGCCGCGATCTCGAGCTCGAGTGAGGGCGCCGCGTAGCCGCCGAGTACGACGATCGCGACGCTGTCGATGCCTGCTGTGCGCAGGGTCGCGAGCTCGGCCGCCAGCGCCTCGGGATCCGGGCGCTGCAGGATCGTGCCCGTCGGATCGGCGCGGGCGTCGAGCTCGAGCACGACGTCGTGCAGCAGCGAGGGCTCGTCGATCGACAGCGCGAAGATCTCGGGCCGGCTCTGATCGCCGATGCGCAGCAGGTCGGCGAAGCCGCGCGTGATCACCAATGCGGATCGCTGGCCGCGGCGCTCGAGCAAGGCGTTGGTGGCGACCGTGGTACCCAGCCGCAGCACCACCGGTGGCACCGGCTCCGCGCTCCCGAGCCCGAGCACCGAGCGGATCGCGTCTTGCGGCGCGGAGTCCGTCGACAGCAGCTTGCGCACGTGCAGCGCGCCGCTTCTGGGATCGACCGCAATGCAGTCCGTGAACGTGCCCCCACGATCGACGAAGAAGCGCCAGCGCCCCCGAATCACGGCGTTGGCGGCTCCTCCGCGGTGTACTGGGCGGCCCGCGCCACGTACGCTCGCCACGAGTACTCGATGAACTCGAGGTCGGCCGGCGTGCACTGCCGAAGCACCCGCATCGGGTTGCCCACCACCACGGATCCCGGCTCGATGCGCTTGCCCGGCGGCACCACCGTCCCCGCCCCGACGATGCAGCGCGTGCCGACGACCGCATTGTCGAGCAGGATCGCCCCCATCCCGACGATCGTCTCGTCCTCGATCGTGCAGCCGTGGATGATCGCGTTGTGCCCGATCGTCACGCGGTCGCCCACCGTCGTCGTCGAGCTCCCTTCGGTCATGTGGATCACGGTGCCGTCTTGCACCGACGTTGCCGCCCCGATCACGATCGGCCCGTCGTCGCCGCGCAACGTCGCGTTCGGCCACACGCTCGACTCCGGCCCGACGGTGACGCGCCCGATCAGGACCGCGCGGGGATGGATGTACGCACGGGCGTCGATCTGCGGCGCGTGGCCGAGGAAGCGCTGGAGCATTGGAACGTTGTACCGCGGCACACAGGGCGGCGGGGGGTGCGATCGAACACCGCCGACGCTCACCCGTCCGCGCGCGAGCAGGCCAGCCGCAGCAGCGATCCCGCCGAGTACGCCCCATCATCCCCCGGCGCGCCCAACCCCGATGATCCCACCACGGCCGGCATTCCGGCATCGCCGGCTTCGATCCCGATGCGCTCGATCACCGGCCCGCACCGATCCAGCTCGGTCTCGGGCAGCAGCACCGCGAAGAGATCGGGCTCGAGGCGCGCGACGAGATCGACGTTGCGGCACGCGTCGCCGAGCACGGCGGCGAGGCGCGCGGCGGCGGCGTCGTCCTTCGCGGCAGGGCAGCGCACGGCCAGCAGCGACAGCGGCCGCTGATAGCGGTGCGCGCGGGCGACCTCCTGCTGAAGACGGTGGCGGAAGTACATGACCGAGTAGACGCCGGTCGCGGGATCACGGAGATCGAGGCGCGTCCCCGCAGCGTCGTCGTTCGCGGCCTCGTCGAGCACCGGCGGACCCATCGGCTCGTGGCCGAGGCCGAGCGCGGTGGTCGACAGCCGCACCAGCAGGTGCGTGCGCGCGAGCAACTCGACGTGACTGCCGCCCAACCGCAAGAAGTCGCAGCCCGAGCGCGCGTACGCCTCTTCGATCACTGCGTCGGGGATCGTCCGCGGCAGCAGCGCGACGATCGGCAGATCGCAGGTGCGGGGATCGGCGGAGAGCGTTTCGAGCGCGTCGATGCACGCGCCCATCGGGTCGTCGAGCGAGACGTAGACGACGTCGGGCAGGAACGAGGCGGCGGCCTGGGGCAGATGCGAGCTCTCGCGGGTGACGGCGAGTCGGCCGACGCGATACCCCGCCTGGCGTAGGCAGCGGTCGACGGCGTCGTTGGCATGACCAACGCGCACCCTGAGCACGCGACCGCTGCCCCGCAGCGACGACATCGAGTCGAGCTCCGCGAGGCTCCAGTGGCCGTGCTCGTCTTCGCGGGTGGCTCCGGGCACGGACGAGATCAGAGAGGCGTGGTCCACGGCGGCACCATCGGCGGCGGCCGTCGTCGACTTGAGGGCCCACCGCGGGCGCGCCGCACGATCCGCGTCGCCGCCGCAGCCGCGCTCAGCCGGCGAAGCGTGACAGGTTGCCGAGCACGACGAGCCAGTAGTACGCGCCGCCCCCGAGGGCGAGCAGCAGCAGCAGCAGGATCCACGGCAGCGGGCTCGATTCTCGCCGCGGGGCCGGCGACGGCAGCCGCGAGGGTGCCCGCGGCGCCCGCGGAGCCGCGGCGGCCACCTTGGGCTCGGGGAGCTTCGCGGATCGCTCGCCGCTGCGCTCGGCCGGCCCGGGTTCTGGCAGCGGATCCACGCCGAACTGGTCGAGCGAGAGCGGCGCCGCCGGATCGTATTGTGGCGTCGGGGCACCCATGAGGGTGTCCAGCGGCTGCGATCCGGTCTCGGGCGCCCCGTCGTCGTGGCCGAGCGAGCGGAAGTTGAGGAACTCCTCGTCGATGAGCTGCAGGATCAGGCTGGTGCCGCCGGGCGGACTCGACTGACTCTGCGGGTGGGTGCGCCGCAGATCCTCGAAGGTCTCGGCCAGCGCTCGCGCTGACACCTTGAGGCTGCGCGAGAACAGGAAGCCGAGCAGCTCGTCGGCGAAGTCGCCGGCGGTCTGGTAGCGCGTGTCGAGATCCTTCGCGAGCGCGCGCAAGATGATCCGCTCGAGCTCTTGGGGCACGTCGGGGTTGCGATCGCTGATGCTCGGTACGGCGGCGGAACGCACCAGCTCGACGGTCTGGTAGTCGGTCTCGCCGAGGAACAGGCGCTCACCGGTGAGCATCTCGTAGGCGAGGATGCCGACCGCGAAGATGTCCGAGCGCGCGTCGACCTCGTGGCCCTGCGCCGCCTCGGGCGAAAGGTACGAGAACTTGCCCTTGACGACGCCAGGGTCGGTCGATTCGAGCTGGGTCGACGCCTTGGCCAGGCCGAAGTCGGTGAGCTTCACCTCGCCGTTCCACGAGAACAGGATGTTCGGCGGCGAGATGTCGCGGTGCACGATGCCGAGCGAGCGGCCGGTCTCGGGATCCCGCAGGTTGTGGGCGTAATCGAGGCCCTTGAGCACCTCGCCTATCACCCACATCGCCTGGTGCACCGGCAGCGTCGCGCGGCGCTTGGCCAGGTGCTGCAGCACGTGCTTGAGGTTGGGTCCCTCGACGTACTCCATCACGATGAAATAGGTCGACGAACTCTTGCCGATGTCGAAGACCGAGACGATGTTCGCGTGGCTGAGGTGCAGCGACAGCCGCGCCTCGTCGAGGAACATACGGACGAAACGATCGTCCTTGAGCAGGCCCGGAAGGATGCGCTTGATGGCGACCTTCTTCTTGAAGCCCGCCATGGACTCCGCCTCGGCCACATAGACCTCGGCCATGCCGCCGGAGTCGAGCTTGAACAGTGGGCGGTAGCGGTCCGCCATGGGCTGCGCGTCGGGCAGGGGAAACTCGGGGGCGAGTGTAGACCGACTCGGTCGTCGCCGGTGCCCCAATCGGACCGCGCGTACCGTCGACGATTACGGGGAGGCCGCAGCGGTCGTCGGAGGATCGTACGCGGTCAGCTCGAGCCGCAGGGCGCCGACCCACATGTCGCTCTCCATCGCGAGCGGGATCCGGCGGTCGTCGGCGGACAGCCACGCCCGCATGCTGAAGACCCGCTTGCCGGGCAACGGCTGGCCGAAGCCGTCGACGCGGGTCATCGTGCCGAGGATCTTGAGCGCGTCGTTGCGCGACAGACCGAGCGCCTTGGCGACGCTGGGCATGTTCTCCATCGGCCCGCGTGGCAGCGTCTCGACCTCGATGCGCATCAAGGTGATGCCGTCGATGACGTGCGCGGTGGCCTTCTCGCCGGGTGCGAGGCGCTGGGCGCGGACCCAGGCCATCACCGACAGCGGATCGAAGGTGTTGAGCGGGACGCGCTTGAGGTGCTTGCGGCGCTTGTCGTCCTTGCTGTCGACGATGCGGACCTGGCCGCGACCCTCGTAGCTGGCCGTGGTGACCCGCCGCTTGTAGCCCACGGGGCTCCACCCCCCATACACCAGGGTGTTCTCCGAGTGCACCGCGGCGCCGGTGCGGGCGTCCACGAGGGTCACCATGTCGTCGTTGACCGTGGCCAGCAGCGACACGATCCCCGAGGTGCGCGCGTGGCCCTCGATGCGGACCAGGGGCGCGCCGTGAGGCGGTCCGCCGCGGGGATCGGGCTCGAGCGCAACGACCGTCGCCTCAGCCATGCCGGCCGCGTTGCCCGCGAAGGTGAGATCGAAGCGAAATCGCTCGCCGACCGCCAGGCTCGCGCCGAAGTCTGCGGGGCGCTCGGTCGCGGTCGCGCGGCGCCTCGCATCGCGCACCGGCGGATCGAGCAGCGTGTGGGTGAGCCCCACCGTGGCCGCTGATCCTGCGCCGCGGGCGACCGGCTTGCCCAGCCCGGTGCCGCGGCCCGGTGCCGAGGCCCTGGGCACCGCCGGCGCGTCGGCGTGCGGCATCACGCTGGCGTCGATCGCCGCCGTGGCCGGCGCGGCGTGGACCTGGACCGGCCCCAGCCCCGCCATGGCCATCGCCAACAGCAGCGCCTGACGGGGGCGGCGCGGCGGCGGGCCGTGTCGAGGGCCGAGCACGCCGCAGCGTACCACGGCCGGCCCCCCCGCCCGGCCCTGCATCCGGCCCTGCATCCGGCCCTGCACCCGGCCCTGCACCCGGCCCTGCACCCGGCCCAGGGCCTCGGCGTCTGTCGGGGTTCGGGCCCGCCCGGCGCACGCGGGGGGTGGCGAAGGCCCCCGCGGTGGCCTAGCATGCGCGGCTCCAATGGCCCCAGTCGTGATCACGCAGGGCGATCCGGATGGCGTCGGTCCCGAGCTGTTGCTGCGGGTCGCTGCCGCGGCTCGCCTGCGGGTCGGCGATCGCGTCTACGCCGATCCCGCGCGGCTCGAGGCCCTCGCCGCAGCCCTCGACACCGACTGGGCGCGCGCGGGCATCGCGGCGCTGCGCGGGCTGCTCGCACCGGGATGTACCGCCGGTATGGGCCAATTCGCGGCGCTGGTCGCCGGCACCGACGACGTGCTCGCGCACCCGGGCACCCACCTGGTGACCGCGCCGATCGACAAGGCCCGCGCCCAGGACGAGGGCCTGTGCCATCCCGGCCACACCGAGTACCTGGCCGCGCGCGCCGGTGCCCGGGCATTCGCGATGTGCATGGTCGGGCCGAAGTTGCGCGTCGCGCTGGTGACCATCCACGTGCCGCTGCGCGAGGTCGCCGATCTGCTCCGCCACGCCGACATCGTCACCAAGGGCTCGCTGCTCGCCGACGCGCTGCCCAGCTTCCCGGGCGCGGCGCGGCGCATCGCGGTGCTCGGGCTCAACCCCCACGCGGGTGAGCGCGGGCGCCTGGGCGACGAGGAGGGCAGGGTGATCGCGCCCGCGATCGCCGAGCTCGCTTCGCGCCACCCCGACGTCGAATTCGTCGGTCCGGTGCCGGCCGACACCGCGTTCCCGGCCGCGGCGGCGGGCACCTACGGCGCGGTGCTCGCGATGTACCACGACCAGGGCCTGGGCCCGTTCAAGCTGCTCCACTTCGACGACGGCATCAACGCCACCCTCGGCCTGCCGTTCCGTCGCGCATCACCCGATCACGGCACTGCGCGTGACATCGCCGGCCGCGGCATCGCCCGCGCGACGAGCATGCTGTGGGCGGTCGCGCACGCCCGCGGGGAGCCCGGGGAGCCCGGGGCGTGAGCCGAGCGCGCAGCAGCGCTCCGCCGCCGGCGCGTCCGGGACGCGCGCGGGCCAAGGCGCCGGCGCCGACGCGCGCGGGTCGGAGCAAGATCGCCGCGTCTGCTCCGGCGGCACCGCCGGGCGAGCGCGCGCCGAGCCCCGCGCCCGCGCCCGCGCCCGCGCCCGCGCCCGCGCCCGCGCCCGAGATGGCCCCTGCACCTGCGCCCGGGCCGATCCCCGGCATGGCGATCGCGCCGGCCGGCTGGATCCGCATCCGCGGCGCGCGGACCCACAACCTGCAGGGCATCGATCTCGATCTACCCCGCGGCAAGCTCGTCACGATCACGGGGCCGTCGGGATCGGGCAAGAGCAGCCTCGCCTTCGACACCATCTTCGCCGAGGGCCAACGCCGCTACGTCGAGAGCCTGAGCATCGCGGCGCGGCAGTTCCTCTCGCAGCTCCCCAAGCCCGACGCCGATCTCATCGAAGGCCTGTCGCCGACCGTGGCGGTATCGCAGGACGCCCGCGGTCGCAACCCGCGATCGACGGTCGGCACCCAGACCGAAATCCACGACTTCTTGCGCCTGCTGTTCGCGCGGGTCGGCATCGTCTACAGCCACCGCACCGGCAAGCCCATGAAGCGGCATGGCGTGCAGGACATGCTCGACGAGATCCTCGCGCTGCCCGAGGGCACCCGCTGCTCGATCCTCGCGCCGGTGGTCGTCGGCGTGCCCGGCGATCATGCCGAGCTGCTCGAGGATCTGCGGCGTCGCGGCTTCGTGCGCGTCGCCATCGACGACGAGGTCCGCGATCTGGGCGCCGCGATCACGCTCGATGGCGCGGTGCGCCACACCATCGAGGTCTACGTCGATCGCATCAAGCTCGGCCCCGACATCCGCCCGCGCCTGGGCGACTCGGTCGAGCTCGCCCTCGGGCTCACCTGTGGCATGGTCGAGGTGCTCACCCTCGACGGCACCCGGCTGCGGTTCTCGGATCGCTACGCCGAGCTCGACGAGGGCGTCGCGTACCCGGAGATCACGCCGGCGCTGTTCTCGTTCAACTCGCCGCACGGCGCGTGTCCGGCCTGCGACGGCCTGGGCCGCACGCGCGTGTTCGATGCGGCGCGGCTGGTCGACGCGCGGGCGAGCCTGCGCCATGGCGCGATCCGTCCGTGGGCACGCAAAGGCGGGGGCGGCCACACGCGGACGTTGGGGGCGCTGGCCGAGCACCTCGGCATCGATCTGGACACCGCGTTCGGTGAGCTGCCGGCGGCGGCCCAGGTCGCGATCGTCGAGGGCACCGGCGCCGAGGTGGTGCAGGGGTTGGACCGGCCGTTCGAGGGCGTGCGCCCGCTGATGGCCCGGCGCCTGCGCGAGCTCGAGGGCCGCGGCGACGAGGGCGGCGACGACGAGCCCGACGTCGAGGACATCGAGGCCTACCTCGACGAGATCCAGTGCCCCGCGTGCGAGGGCGAGCGGCTGTGTCTGCCGGCGCGGATGGTGCGGCTGGGCGATCACAACATCGCCGCGCTGTGCCGCATGCCGCTTCTGACCCTCGCCGAGACCCTCGCGGCGCTCGGGTTCGACGGCGTCGCCCACGAGATCGCCCACGCGGTGCTCGGCCAGGTCCGTGCCCGGCTGCGATTCTTGCTCGAGGTCGGGCTCGGCTACCTCACCCTCGATCGCGCCGTGATGACGCTGTCAGGCGGCGAGTCGCAGCGCATCCGCCTGGCCACGCACATCGGCGCGGCGCTGGCCGGCATCACCTACGTGCTCGACGAGCCGAGCATCGGCCTGCACCCCCGCGACAACGCCCGGCTCATCGCCACGCTGCACCACCTGCGCGATCTGGGCAACACCGTGCTGGTCGTCGAACACGACGAGGCCACGATGCGCGCGTCGGATTGGCTGGTCGATATCGGTCCCGGTGCCGGGCCGCACGGCGGTCGGGTGGTCGCGGCGGGGCCCGTCGCCGAGGTGCTCGCCAACCCGCGCTCGCTGACCGCCGGTTACCTCTCGGGCCGCCTGTCGATCCCCGTGCCCGCGCAGCGTCGGCGCCCCCGGGGCCCGTCGATCGTCGTCCGCGGCGCCCGTGGCCACAACCTGGTCGACGTCACCGCCCGCTTCCCGATCGGCATGCTCACCTGCGTCACCGGTGTCAGCGGCTCGGGCAAGTCGAGCCTCGTGATCGACACGCTGCTGGCCGAGGCCGCGCGGGTGTGCAACGGCGCCGCCCGCCCGCCACTTCCGTGCGACGGCGTCGACGGGCTCGAGCACATCGACAAGGTCATCTACGTCGACCAGTCGCCGATCGGCCGCTCGGCGCGGAGCAACCCCGCGACCTACACCGGCATCTTCGCCGAGCTCCGCTCCGTCTTCGCCGGGCTGCCCGACGCCAGGATCCGCGGCTGGCAGCCGTCGCGGTTCTCCTTCAACGTCAAAGGCGGCCGCTGCGAGGTGTGCCAGGGCGAGGGCCTGCGCCGCATCGAGATGCAGTTCCTGCCCGACGTCCACGTCACTTGCGAGAGCTGCAAGGGCGGCCGCTACAACCGCGAGACGCTCGCCGTCACGATGCGCGGCAAGACCATCGCCGACGTCTTGGCGATGAGCGTCGCCGAGGCCTACGACTTCTTCGTCGCCCACCCCGCGCTGCGATCCAAGCTCGAGGTGCTGCGCGACGTCGGCCTTGGCTATATGGGCCTGGGCCAGAGCGCGCTCACGTTGTCGGGCGGCGAGGCCCAGCGCATCAAGCTCGGCCGCGAGCTCGCGCGCAAGTCGACCGGCAAGACCCTGTTCGTGCTCGACGAGCCGACCTCGGGCCTGCATTTCGGCGACGTCAAGCAGCTGCTCCACGTGTTTGCTCGGCTGGTCGACGAGGGCAACACGGTGGTCGTCATCGAGCACGACCTCGACGTGGTCAAGTGCGCCGACTACGTCGTCGACATCGGCCCGGACGGCGGCGGCGGCGGCGGGCGGCTGGTGGTGTCGGGCACGCCCGAGCACGTGGCGCGGAGTTCGGCGGGGTACACGGCGGCGTACCTCCGCGCGGCGCTGGGGTGAGTTCGGCGGGGGCCTGCGGGAGTCGCGGGCGCGCGGAATCCTACGGCCCGAGCCCGCGCAGGACGTCGCGATGGGCCCACATCGTCGCTGCCAGGCATGGACCGGCCCCAATACATAGGGCGTGATCCCCCGCGCCGCCAGAACCACACCTCGCGCACCCCGAGCTCGGCGTAGACCCGCGGCTTGTCGACGCCGCCCGAGGTCCACACCACCTCGATGGCGAGATCGGGCTGCGTCGCGCGTGCAGGGACTTCAGCGCTGGGAGTCGCTCGGTCGTGGCGAAGGACGGCATCGGCAGCGCCGAAGTGTCGGCATCGACGAAGGCTTCGCGGTGCTGCGCGAAGCGGAGCGGTGGCTGCCGGCCCGATCCCCCGGATCAGTCCCGCAGCACCCGTGCGTAGCACCAGCCCGCCAGGCTCCACACCGCGGTCAGCGAGCACACCATGAAGATCCATCCCGCGGTCGTCATCGTCGCTCGCCCTCCTCATCGTCGTCGGGCGGAAACTTCCCGTCGAGATCCAGCCCCTGCGCGCGCCAGCGCTTCTCGCCGATCCGCGTGGCGACGACGAGGGCGAAGAGCCCGAACACGACGACGCCCAGCGTCTGCGCGGCGACCGGATCCTCGACCAGCGCGTCGATGCGGTCGCCGAGGCTCTGGCGGCAGAACGCCGCGAACACGACGATCAGATACGTCGGCGCGACGTACTTGATCACGAACGCGACGATCTTGGGGATGCGGATCCTGGCGCCGTGGTGGGCCTCTTCCATGCCGCGATCGATGCCGAACACCCAGGCGAAGTAGATGACCTGCACGGTGGCGAGCACGAAGATCGTCGCCGTGCCGACCCAGAAGTCCATGGTGTCGAGCGCGACCAGGTCCTTGGTGTGCTGCAGATTCCACAGCGAGCCGCCGGCGGTGAACAGCACCACCGCGATGACCGAGCGCCCGTTGGACCAGCCCAGGGCCTCCTGCAAGAACGCCTTGACCGGCTGCAGCATCGACAGCGACGAGGTGATCGCCGCGAGGAACAGCATGAAGAACCACACCGCGCCCACCACATTGCCGACCGGGCCCATGTGGGCGAACACCACCGGCAGCGTGTTGAAGCCGAGCCCGAAGGTACCGCCGGTCGCCCCCGCGGCGCCGAGGAACACGAACGCCGCGGTCAGCGTGATGAGCCCGCCGAAGCCGACCTCGAACACCTCGTTGGTCGCGGACGCGGTCAGGCCCGACAGTACGACGTCGTCCTTCTTCCGCATATACGATGCGTAGTTGATGATCACGCCGAAGCCGACCGACAGGCTGAAGAAGATCTGGCCCGCCGCCGCGAGCCAGGTCTCGGCGTTGCCCAGCGCGTCGAACCGCGGGTTCCACATGTACCCGAGGCCGGAGACGACGTTGAGCTCGGGGTGCGCCGGATCTGGCGTGCCTAGCGTAAGCACGCGGACGAGCACCACCACCGCGCAGATCGCCATCGCGGGCATCGCCCACTGGCAGAACTTCTCGATGCCGCCCGACAGCCCGCGCCACACGAAGTAGGCGTTGACGGTGATGACGAACAGCCAGAACCCCCAGGTGCCCGCAGACATGGCGCCCTCGCCCGCGCTGCCCGAGACCTGCCCGAAGTACGTCCCCGATTGTGCGGCCATCGTGGCCGTGTTGCCGTCGAGGCCGATGCCGCCGGTGGCGAACGCGACCGCGTACTGCAGGCACCAGCTCTCGATGAGGCCGTAGTACATGTACACGACCATCGGGATGAGCAGGCCGAGCACGCCGAGGTAGCGCGCGACCGATCCGCCACCGATGACGCCCATGATGGCCGGCGACGAATGGAAGCCCTTGCGACCGCCGTAGCGTCCCATCGTCCATTCCGCCCAGCCGACGGGAATCCCGACGACGAGCAGCGCGATGAAGTACGGGATCATGAACGCGCCGCCGCCGTTTTGCGCGGCGGTCCCCGGGAATCGCAGGAAATTGCCCAGGCCCACGGCCGAGCCCGCCACCGCCAGGATCACGCCCAGGCGCGTCCCCCACCGCTCCTGCTTCACTTCGGCCACCGTCTGCGCCCCTCAGGTCATCGCGCCGAGACCGTCTTGGTCCTTGAGGACGACAGTGCGGCCGTTGAGATCGAGCAGGCCCTTCTTCTTGAATTGCGCCAACGTGAGCGAGATCGTCTCGCGCGTCGAGCCGATGAGGTTGGCCATCTCCTGGTGCGTGATCTTGAGACCGATCTGGATCCCGTCCTCACACTCCACGCCGTACTCCACGCCGAGCTCGACCAGCAACGCCGCCAGTTTGGCCTGCACGTCGCGGAACACCAGATGCTCGAGCTTGGTCTCGAGCGCACGTCGACGCTCGCCGACGATGCACGCGAAGTTGAACGCGAGCTGGGCGTCCGAGAGCAGCAGCTCCTGGAACGCCTCTCGCGGCAGCTCGGTGATGATGGCGTTCTTCATCGCCTCGGCCATCTCGTCGCGCGGCGTGCCGTCAATGATGCACAGCTCGCCGAACATCTGGCCGGCGCCGCGATATGCCAAGGTCAATTCCTTGCCGTCGCGGGTGACCTTGCTGCACTTCACGCGGCCGCCGTTGATGAAGTAGACCCGGTCACCCGGATCGCCGGGCAGGTAGATGACCTGGCGCCTCGCGATCTCGCGGAGCTCCACGAGCGACGCCAACTCCGCCAGCTTCGCCGGCGGCACCCCCTCGAGGAAAGGAATCTTGCGCAGGTACCAAGCTGCGCGCTTCTCGTCCTTCGCTTCCTGCTGGGCTGCCTTCGCCATGGTGGACGCAAACGTATCCGAGCCGACGAAGGGCCACAATCGTGTGAGGTGGATGACGCGCCAGATTTCAGCGTTGCACCCAGGCGCTGTCTCCGTCACGGCACACCGGTTGCAGACGGTGTCCGTCGGCGCGGTCGATGGCCCGCCTCAGCCGCACACCCGTCGGCCCAGTTCGGAACCACCGAAATGATTCCAACGACTTACGGATCGACCGACCCCACCCCCGGGGGATCCATCGCGGCCGACGCTATGAAAAGTCTGCGTACGCGCCGCATCGGTTTCGGTCCGCCAGGCCCTGCCGCCCCGCGCTTCAACCCCGGCGGCCCGGCCCGGTGCGGCCCCCCGCGGGGAGATCGCGGTTTCTCGATCATCGAGCTGATGGTGGTGCTCGCCGTCGTCGCCGCCCTGGCCGTCGTCGCCGCAGCCGGCTTCCGCCGCAACGAGTTCGCCAACCAGCGCGCGCGTTTCATCGCCGACGTCGAGGGCATGCTGGTCCAGGCGCGCAACGCCGCGGTGGATCGCCAGACCCGCGTGCGCGTCACCGTCGAGGCCACCCAGGTGGTGCTGACCTTCTTCGACGCGGCGACGAACACCTGGCGCCCGCTCGATCGGGCGGCGCTCGAGAACCCCAACGCCGGGCTCATCGCGATCGACGACACGGTGTGTGTGTACGGCTTCACCGCCGGGGTGCAGGCGCCGTCTCAGGCGGTGGCCGTCGCGCCGCCGACCGACTGCGTCGCCGGCCAGCAAGAGCTGCTGTTCGAGCCCGACGGCCGGTTCTCCGACGCCAACGCATCGCTGGGGCTCATCGCGAACGCTGGCGCCACCCTGTGGATCGCCGATCGCACCATGCCGGGCGCAACCAAGTACTCCATCGTGCAGATCTTCCCCGGCGGACTCATCCGCAGCTTCGAGCAGCTCGACTGAGCCGCATCCCGGATTTCCCCGTGCCGTCCATGCCCACCCCGCTCCCGCACCGGCCGCGTCCATCCGCCCGCGGCTTCACGTTGGTGGAGGTGCTCGTCGCGATCGTGGTGTTCGCGATCGCGATCGTCGGCCTGGTCGCGATCGAGGGCCGCAGCGTCGAGACCCAGCGCGCGTCGGCGTACATCCGCGAAGGTGAACGCGTGGCCCAGGAGGCGATGGCCGAGCTACATTCGCGCAGCTTCGTGGAGCTGCTGTCGTTCGACTTCGACGGTGGCCCGGCGCCCACGCTGCCCTATTTCGAGACCATGGCGAACGCGGCCACGCGCCTCCGCGACTTCCGCCGGCCGCCGGCCGACATCCCCGAGGGCGACGAGGTCGTGGGCGCGGTGCGGGGCTCGTTCATCGTGTACCGCACCGTCGACTGGGTCGTGGATCCGCTGGCCGTGCCGCCGAACCCGCCCGATCTCACCGTCGACCTGCCGCTCGTCAACGCGCTCGTGCTGCAGGTGACGGTGCTGTGGATCGACGACTCGAGCTCGGCCGTCCCGCCGCCCGTCGGCACGATCGTCGCCGGGCTCACCCCCGAGATGGCCGACCCGACCAACGCCGCCTATGCCCCGTATGTCGGCGCCGTGCAGCTCCGCACCGTCCGCGCCAACGACACGGTGGTGCTGCCATGAGTCGCCGACAACCACGCCATCGCCAGCGCGGCTTCACGCTCATCGAGCTCATGGTGGCGCTGGTGGTGTCGGGCATCGTGGTGCTCGGCATCTTCGCCTTCTCCAACATCCAGCGCAGCAACGCCTCCGCCCACGGGCGCAACGTGATGATCCAGCAGGCGCTCGAGGGGGCGATGTGGTCGGTGGGTCAAGACGTCCGTCAGGCTGGGCTGGGCTTCACGCGGCTGTGCACCGAGCTGCGGGTGTGGGACGCTGCCAGCGGCCAGCTCATCAACCCCGGTGTCGAGGATCCCAACCTCGCCGTCACGGACGCCGTCACCGGCGAGCACTACTGGGTGCTGCGCGATGGGGTCCAGGCGCGCTGGCGTAGTGATGGCGCCGCGGCGATGGACACCGCCGCCGACAGCCTCGACGTCATCCTCGGCGAGGCCAACTATCTCGGTGCCGCCGGGGTGTTCACGCTGTCCACCGCGCTCGCCGGTGGCGAGAGCGCGCTCGAGGTCGAGACCTCGGTGCTGCTCGACAGCACCAACCCCCAGCACCTCGCGCAGGTGCAGCAGCTGTTCCCACCGGGCACCTTCGTGCTCATTGCGTCGCGGCCGCCTGCGGGGGGTGTGTCGTTCGCTGCGACGTCGCAGGGGCAGTGCATCTTGCTGCAGGTGAGCGACGACGTCGCGCCCGGATCCTCTGCGCAGCAGTGGTCGATCCCGACCGGCGCGACTTCGGGCTTCAACGCCGGACTCGCCGCGCTGGTCGACGGCTTCGGACCCGATCCGGCGTGCCTCACCGACACCACGCCGGTGGGCTGCGTCGACGACTGGGAAGCGCAGACGTTGGCATCCGCGATGGTCGTGCCGCTGGGGCGCCTGCGGTGGTCGCGGTACGCGATCGACTACACCGTGCCGCAGCTGCCGTACCTGGTGCGCTTCGACATCATCGGTCACCAAGAGGGCGTCGATCCGTCGAATTTCGGCGGCGCGGTCGACTATCCCCACTGTACGGCGGGCAGCTGTCCGGCTCCGGGGCTGCACCTGCCCGGCAGCCAGTCGCCACCGGCGGCGGTGGCGGTCGGTCCCATGATCGAGGACATCCAGGTCGCCGTAGGTTGCGACGGTTGGTCGATCGCGAGCGCCGACCAACGCCTGGTCCGACATCCCGATCTCGGCTACGAGGAGCAGGGTCCGGCCGAGGGCCCGCAGGCGGCAGGCGTCCCCAACTCCGCGGTCGACGAGAACCGCAACGAGTCAGGGGCCCGCACCGTCGACGAGTGGCTGGGCAACGCGGTCGGCGAGGCGCGTGTCCCCGACTGCGTCCACTACGGCACCGGCGAGTACAACCGTGATGCCTGGGAGATCCTCGAGGGCAACGACGGGCCGGCGTTCCGCATGAGCCCGCAGACCCTCCGCGTCACGCTGGTCGCCTCCGCCGAGGCCGACGAAGCGGCCGGCGGACTCGCCACCCCCGATGTCCAGCCGATCGAGGACCGCGCGGCGTTGCCATCGCTGGTGGGGACCCGACAGAGGTTCACACTGACCGAGCGTTTCTCGCCCGAGAACCTGCGGTGGCGCGACCCGCGACTGCTGTGATGGCCCACCACGGACCCATCCGAAGACCCAAGGACACCATGCGGAACCCAGCTCACCCCGATTCGCGCCCCCGCCACGCCCACCAGCGCGGCGCGACCATGGTCAGCGTGATGTTGCTGTCGGTCTCACTGATGACGGTGGGTCTGCTCGTCGTCCGCAGCTCGGTGCGCGAGGTCGAACAGGCGGGGCAGCTGGTCGCGCGCGAGCGCGCGCTGATGGCGGCCCAGGCGGCCGCCGATCTCGCCGCCGCCCAGTACCTGCGCCAAGGTGGCGACGTGCTCGACGCTGCGCTGGTCGGCTACAACCCGCAGGGCGCAGCCTGCACCGATCCGTGCCTCGACTGCATTCCCGATCCGACCGACGTCGTCACGGGCCAGCGCAACGAGATGCTCGGCGGCGCGGCGACGGGCTGCGGTGGCCGGCCGTGCATGCGCCAGGGCGCGGTCGCGTTCCTGAACGACGCCGCGGGTGCGCCGCAGAACTGGTGTCAACTGCCGCTGCGCGACCTCGTGCCCGGCGGCGACGCGGAGGCCCAGGTCTCGGTGTGGGTCCGCAACAACACCGCCGACGCCCTCGGAGCCACCGGTAGCGCGTCGTGGATCGACGACGGCGACGGCCGCGTGGTGGTCACCGCGATGGCGACCGTGCGCAACACCACGGTGACCGTCGAGCAGGAGCTCGTGCTGCAGGTCGGTGCAATGGACGCGGTGATGCAGCCGCAGTCGCCCGACGAGGGCTACGGCGGCGGCCACAACAACGACAACTCGGCGGTGTCGGTGTGCGCGAGCGACTACGTCGCGGCCGAGCAGCAATGACGTGATAGCCTGGGCAAAGCGTGCTCTCCGCGGCCGATCTCCCCACACCGCTCCGCAAATACCTGCTCGATTCCGGTCTGGAGACCGAGGCGCCTTACGAGCGGCGAATCTTCACGAATCGTGACCTGAACTTCGACTCGATCTCGATCATCGGTTTCGACATGGACTACACCCTGGCGATCTATCGCCAGGACGAGATCGAGGCCAAGTCGATCTCGACCACCACGGACAAGCTGCTCGAGCGCGGCTACCCCAGCGAGCTGCGCGAAATACCGATGGACCCGCGGTTCGCCATCCGCGGTCTCACCGTCGATCGGCAGCTCGGCAACATCATCAAGATGGATCGCCATGGCTACGTCGGCCGGGCCTACCACGGCCTGCGCAAGCTCGAGCGTCCCGAGCGCAAGGCCATCTACCGCGACCAGCGGCTCGGCAAGGAGCGCGAACGCTTCGCACCGGTCGACACCCTGTTCGCGCTGCCCGAGGTGACGCTGTTCGCGGCGGTGGTCGAGCTCATCGATCGGGCGCCGCAGACATTCCACGACGGCGCCGGCCCGCCGAGCTACGCCCAGGCCTGGCTCGATGTCCGCGAGTGCATCGATCTGTCGCACCGCGACGGCTCGATCAAGGACGACATCCGCGACAACCCCAGCCGCTACATCGAGAAGGACCCCGATCTCGCGCGCACGCTGCACCAGCTGCGGTCGGCGGGCAAGAAGCTCTTCGTGCTGACCAACAGCATGTACGACTACACCGAGGTCGTGATGCGCTACCTGCTGGGCGACGCGCTCGAGTCGTACCCCGACTGGATGGCCTACTTCGACTGGGTCGTCGTCGGCGCCTCCAAGCCCGACTTCTTCACCGAGAACACGCCGTTCCAGGAACTCGACCGGGTTGGCAACGCGGTCGGTGGCCGCAAGCAGCAGGTCCAGCGCGGGAAGATCTACACCGGCGGCAACCAGCTCGGGCTGCAAGAGAGCCTGGGCGGCTATCCCGACGAGGTCATCTACGTCGGCGATCACATCTACGGCGACATCGTGCGCAGCAAGAAGAGCTCGGGCTGGCGCACGGCGCTCATCGTCCAAGAGCTGCAACACGAGCTCGAGGTCCGCCACAACTGGGAGATGACGCTGCGCGAGATCGGCAGCCTGCACGGGCTGCGCTCGCGGATCTCCGAGGAGATCGGGTCCCACCGCTATCTCGCCCGCACCCTCGCGCGGCTCGAGCCCGGCGAGCTCGCGACCGCCGGGGTGAGCACCGCCGAGGCCACCCGCGTGCTCGAGCAGACCCGCACCGATCTGCGCAAGCGCCTCGAGTGGCTGCGCACCTACGAGCAGGAGACCCGCGACACCCTGGATCGCCGGGGCAAGGAGGTCGACGGCGCCTTCAACCCGTACTGGGGCAGCAGCTTCGTCGAACGCCACGATGCCAGCCGCTTCGGCGCACAGGTCGAGTCGTTCGCGTGCATCTACACCTCGCGGGTGAGCAACTTCCTGTTCGCGTCGCCGGCGAAGTACTTCATCTCGCCCCACGGCTCGTTGCCGCACTGGAACCCGGCGACGCTCTGAGCCGCGCGCCCGCGCCGCGACCGTGGGCCCGGCACCGGCCTTGCACATGGAGCTGCGTCCCGGGCCGGGTCGCGATCGGCCTGCCCCCACCGCCGCCGATGCTCTCTTTGATTTCAAGCGCTTGCCCCTGCCGCCCGCTGTCTCCCCGGGGGCTCGCCCCGCACGCGGGTGCACCGACTCCGCAGCTTTTTCATAGCCCCCGTCGCGGCTCGCCCCCGAGCCCACCCCGCCTCCGGAGGTCCCGATGAGCCCGATGCCCGCGCGTCCCTCCCCCCGCCTCCGGCTCCGCCCCCGCCCGGGCATGGACGCGCGCCGACGCGCCCGCCTGCTGCGCGCCCTCGTCGGCATCGCCGCCGTCGTCCTCGCGTGGGGCATCCTGCGTCCGACCGAGGCGCGGCTGCGACCGTACTACGTGGTCCAAGCCGCGAACTTCGGTTCGATCCAGCCGCGCATCCTGTTCGTGCTCGACACCTCGGGCTCGATGGCATTCCGCACCGACGCGACCGGTCTCCCCTGCCTGTGGAACGAGTGCGAGAGCACGGTCGGCACGCCGACCGCGAGCCGCATGGCGACTGCCCGCGCCGCGATCCGATCGGTCGTGGAGGGCCTGGGTGACAACGCCTCGTTCGCCCTCATGACCTTCGAGCAGGCATCGGCACGGCTGCCGCCGGCCGTGCCGCCGGTGTGTGCCGCCAGTGGCGCCGACTCGGCGCGCCGCTTCACCTGGGTGACCCAATTCAACGACAGTGGGTGGAGGTCGATCGACCGCGATCCGGGGGTCGACGGCGCGTGGCGGCTGTGCCAGGGCTCGCCCATCCGACCCTATGCGTATCTGCGGTGGGACGAGCTCGGCGTCGGCGCGGTCATCGGTGGCAACTCTGAGTCGGGCGCGGTGCCTCCGTCGCCGCTCATCAGCGTCGCGGCCGGCGACATCGACCACGTCGACAACAGCCAGCGTCGCGTACAGTGGTTCGATCGATTCATGGGCGTCCGCGTCCACCTCGACGACACCACCGATCCCGGCGGTACGATCACCCAGGGTTCGGTCGGCGACTACGGAGCCGACGACGCGACCCGCGACGCCGAGGTCCGCGGCCACGACTTCTACTACTGGCCCTACGTCGACGGCTTCCCGGGCTACTACAACTGGCGAGTCTGGCCGTTCGCCTCGGGCGGTGGCAATGCCGACCGTGCCGGCGTCGCCAGCGAGGAGAACTCGGTCGACACCGGCCAACTCTATGCGCCGTTCTTCATCGACCTCAGCGGGTCCGGCCTGCCCACCGACGTGTGGGGGCCGGCCACGCGCGAGGCCGGCAACGCGTCGGTGCTCGCCCTGACCTCGCCCATCACCGAGGGCGGCGTCGATGCGGGCGGCCGCACGCCGTGGCGGTCCGTCATCGGCCCGATCACCGCGACGCCTCCCGACTCGAACCTCGCGTACGCCCACACCACCGTGGCATCGTACCTCGGCTTCGCGACCGGCCTCGACACGCCCGACGCCTGCTCGCCGGTGTCGGCGGTGCTGCTCACCGACGGTGAACCGAGCAGCGGTGAGGGCGGCGGTGAGCTGTATCGGCGCATCGCCGATCTGCGGACCCAGCTCGGCGTCGACGTCTACGTCGTGGGCTTCTTCCTGTCGTCGCCGGCGTTGAACGCCATGGCGTGCGCCGGCGCCGGCGCTTGCGATGGCGGCACCTGCGATTCGCCCTGCGATGACACGCCCGTCGACGACTGGGACACCTGCAACGACGCCGACAACCCCGAGGGGGCGTGCGCCTACGTGGCGACCAACAGCGCGGAGCTCGTGCAGGTGTTCACCGAGATCGTGAACACGGCGGTCGACGTCCAGCTGCCCAGCGGCCAGGGCAGCACCGTCAATTCCTTCGGCGTCGGCGCGGACGGCACGCCGGGCGAGGGCACGATCGTGCAGACCAACTTCGCCGCGTACACCGAGTTCCCCGGCTGGCGCGGGCATGTGACGCGCAGCCTGTGCACCGAGGTCGACGGCGTGGGCGTGCCGCTGCCGCACTGCACGCTGCCAAGCCCGGAGTTCGAGCCCGAGGAGCTCGAGGAGACCTTTGGCCCGTGCCCCCAGAGCCACGTGTGGGACGCGGGCGCCTGCCTGCAGAGCACGCCGTGGTCCCAGCGCCGCCTGTACACCAACGCCGCCGGGGACCACACCCTGATCCCGATCGCCGACGGCGACGGCAACGCGAGCGGGGCCTTCCGGGCCGAGCTCGACAGCCGCGGGCTTCTCACATCGGCCGATCACGAGGCCGAGGCCAACGCGATCGCGGCGTTCGTGCTCGGCGAGAACGCGCCGGGTGGCTGGAAGCTGCCAGGCGTCGCCAGTTCGGCGCCGGTCGTCGTGCGCCGCGTGCCGCCGTTCCGCAGCGATCGTGTGCCCGAGGTCGCGATCAACGATCCGCACTGCGCCGGACGCCTGTTCGGCGAGATCGACGCCGGCGCACTGCCCAACAGCCTGGAGAACTTCGCCCGCGAGGCCAACGACGAGGACAACCTGCTGGGCAGCCCATCGCCGCACAGCGAGTACCAAGAGGCGGTCCTGGTCGGTGACGACATGGGGGTGCTGCACGCGTTCCAGCTCGACAGCGGCAACGAGCTGTGGGGCTTCGTGCCCAACGAGCTGCTGCCGAATCTGGTCGCGCAGGCCGCCAACGGCCCCGTCAACATGGGCCAGCCCGACGCCGTCGATCAGCACATCTACGGGGTGTCGGCGACGGTGAATCACGGGTGGGCCTTCGATCCCGGCGGCTCGCGCTGGGTGCACCTGGGCGTGTTCGGCTTCGGTGCCGGCGGCCAGGAGTACTACGCCCTGGATCTGTCGCACATGAGCCCGGAGTCGCCCGCGGGGCCCTTCGAGATCCTGTGGTCGACCGAGGACCCGCTGCTCGCCGGGCAGTACGACAACCTGCTCGGCCAGACGTGGGCGCGGCCGGCCCTGACGTATCACGTGCCCGACGACGACTCGCTGTCGTCGACCCCCGAGGCGCGGCTGGTGCTGGGCTCTGGCTATCGGGCCAGCACGACGCCGCAGCCCGGTGAGGGACGCACGATGATCCTCGCCGATGCGGTCACCGGTGAGATCCTCGACATGGCCGAGCTGCCGGCGCTGACCGGGCCAGTGTTCGAGGGCAGCTTCGGCGCCCTGGTCGATCCGGCGGTGGGCTCGCACTGCCTTTCGCGCTACTGGGCCGAGGCCCAGGAGACATACATCGCGGATCCTGCCGGTCGTCTGTTTCGTTGGGATCTCGGGGCAGGCACCGCCCACTCCGGAGACAGTGGGGATGTATGGGGAGGCAGCGCCCAGCCCGTGGTCCGCTTCCCCGCCTGCGAAGGGACCGGCACCGAGTGCTCGATCGACCCGAGCAATCGCGGCGACGCGTTCCTGTTCCCGCCAGCGATCTCGGCGAGCAACCGCATCGACGACGTCAGCGCGGTCGCCAACAACACCGCCAACATCGAGCCCGACGAATTCCTGGTCGCGCTCGTCAGCGGCGGGCCGGCGGACGACACGATCGACGGCCGCGATCCGGCCAACGCGTTCCACAGCAGCCTGTACCTGCTCGTCGACAACCATCGCACCGGCGACACCCACGCCGGCTTCACCATCCCCGCCGGTGCGCCCAAGCTCGGCGGCAGCGACTCGGTGGTCGGGGCGACGTTCCCCGACAACGCCGGCTACCTGCGCCTCGCGCTGTCGGACATCGAGCGCACGCGGACGGTGATCCCGTACGCGGGCGCCGATGCGATCGTGGAGACCCGGGCGTTCTCCAAGCTGGCGCGCCCGGTGCGACCGCCGCGGATCTTCGTCACCGGCGTCGCCGACAACGCCAGCGGCGAGCCGGTCGTGATCGAGGGGATCGAGGTCTATCTCATCACCTACACCGTGTTCGAGCCGGCCACCGGCGAGTGCAACCAGGCGTTCTTCGACACTGCCACCGACACCTGGCACTTCGATCTGGGCTCGACGTACGAGATCACTTTCCGGCTGGTCGCCGACGCCTCCAGTGGTTTCGATTTCATCGCCGGCGCCACGCCGGCGGGGGTCGACTTCGGCGGTGGGTTCACGCCCGGTCTCACGCTCGCGGCCGTGGATCAGATCGCCGCCGAGGGCTGCACCGGGGGCGCATGCGGCATCGTCACCAACCCAGGTTCATCGGTGCCCTGCGACAACAACGTGGAGCCGGCGCCGACGGGCACGGTCGGATTCGCGGTGCCCGCCAGCTCGTCGCAGATCCCCGGGTTCACCCCGGTGGAGTAGGGTGCTACGGTCGCGGCCGCCCGCCGTGTCCACGCTCATCGACATCCTGCTGCACCTCGATCGGTACCTCAACGGCTGGGCAGCCGACTTCGGCGGCTGGTTGTACGTGCTGCTGTTCGCGGTGGTGTTCGCCGAGACCGGCCTCGTGGTCACGCCGTTTCTGCCCGGCGACTCGCTGCTGTTCGCCGTCGGCGCGCTGGCGGCCACCGACGGCTCGCCCATCGACGTGTGGCTGGTGGGGCTGGTGCTCACCGTGGCCGCCATCCTCGGCGACGCGGTCAACTATGCGATCGGTCGGCGCATCGGCCCCAAGATCTTCGCCAGTGAGACCTCGCGGCTGCTCAACAAGCAGCACCTCATGCGCGCCCACGCGTTCTACGAGCGCCACGGCGGCAAGACGGTGATCTTGGCGCGCTTCATGCCGATTTTTCGCACCTTCGCGCCGTTCGTCGCCGGCATCGGCCAGATGAGCTACAGCCGCTTCGCGACCTACAATGTCGTCGGGGCCCTCGCCTGGGTGTGGTCGTTCCTGATGCTCGGTCACCAGTTCGGCGCGCTGCCGTTCGTGAAGAAGAACTTCACCTACGTGATCTTCGCCATCATCATCGTCTCGGTGATCCCGGCGGTGGTCGAGTTCATCCGCGCCCGCCGTGCCGGCCCCGAGCCGATGAAGTCGCCCCCCAACTCGAACGGGTGACTCGACTAATTCGGCGCGACCGCGACCAGCTCGATTTCGGTGCCGGGGGGCACCTTCTCGCCGGCGACCGGGGCCTGCTTGAGGATGTAGCCCTCACCCAGCTCGGCATGTTCGGCGCGGCGGATGGAGCCGACCTTCAGCCCGGCGGCCTCGATCGCCTGCTTGGCCTTGCCGAGGTACATGCCGGTGAGCTTCGGGACCTCGATGCCGGCGGGCTCGGCCACGACGATCCGGATCATCGAGCCCTGCCTCGCCGATGCATCGGCCGCGGGCGTCTGGCGCAGCACGGTGTTCTCGGGCCGATCGGAGGCCTCGGGGGTCGCGTCGCCGACCGTGAAGCCGGCATCTTGGAGGATCTTGCGCGCCTCCTCGACGGTCTTGCCGGCGACGTCGGGGACCGCCTGTGTCTCGCTGGTGCCGGCTACGATGACGCGGATCTCCTTGCTCGAGAGCTCGGCGCCGGCGGACGGCCGCTGCTGTACGATGGTGCCGGGCTTCAGGCCCGACCCCGACCGCTCGCCCTCTTCGATGATCTCGATGCCCTTGGACTGCCAGCGCTCCCGCGCGTCCTCGACGAGCGTCCCCTGGAGGTTCGGCGCCGCGAGCTTCGGTTCCACGGGCGCCGGGGTAGGCTCGGTTGGACCCTGATCGAGCCGTTGCGCGACCGAGGGGCCCGCGGGCAGCGGCGCGATGCCCTGGAGCCGCAGGATGTACGGGCCGAGCAGCAGTTGGGAGGCCACGCTGGTCACCAGCGCGATGAAGAACATCTTGAGGGAGTCGTTCATCCGCGGGATTGCGGCGACGACGGCGGTCGTCACCGGCCCGGAAGTCTAGCAAAGCCTCGTGATCGCGGTGTGTGCCCGAGCCGCCGGGTCCACCACGGCGCTCGCACGGCGCCTGAGGGTGTTTGCGCAGCGGGGCCCACGCGGCCCACGCAGCACGACGTGCGCGTGGGCCCGCCCGCCCGTTCACGCGCCGAGCCCGGCGCCACCCGTGACGCGCACCACCAGGCCCACGCTCGCGTCGTCCTGCGCCGGAGCATCGGCGCCGACGTCGACCACCACCGTTTGCCCGGCGTGCACCGAGCCCTCGAGGATCGCCCGCGAGAGCGGATCGATGATGCTCTGCTGGATCATGCGGCGCAGCGGTCTCGCGCCGTACTCCGCGTCGTAGCCCCGCTCCGCCAGCCGCGTGCGCGCGGCGTCGGTGATCTCGAGCTTCAGATCGCGATCCGCCAGCCGCGGTCGCAGCCGTTCGATCTGGATGTCGAGCACCGCGGCCATCTGCTCGGGACCCAGGGCCGCGAACGCGATCACGCCGTCGAGGCGGTTGAGCAGCTCGGGACGGAAGTGGCGGCGCAGCGCGGCCTCGCGGATCTTCGCGGCCTCGCGGGCATCCATGCCGGCCGTGAGCTGATCGCTGCCGAGGTTGCTCGTCATCAACACGATCGTGTTGCGGAAGTCGACGGTGCGACCCTGGCTGTCGGTGAGACGACCGTCGTCGAGCAGCTGCAGCAGCAGGTTGAACACGTCGGGGTGGGCCTTCTCGATCTCGTCCAGAAGCACCACCGAGTAGGGCCGACGGCGCACCGCCTCTGTGAGCTGGCCGCCCTCGTCGTACCCGACATAGCCGGGCGGCGCGCCGATGAGCCGCGACACCGCGAACTTCTCCATGTACTCGCTCATGTCGATGCGCACCACGTGGCGCTCGTCGTCGAACAGGAACTCGGCGAGCGCCTTGGCGAGCTCGGTCTTGCCGACGCCGGTGGGGCCCAGGAAGAGGAACGAGCCCATCGGTCGGTTGGGATCGGCGAGTCCGGCCCTGGCCTGGCGCACCGCCGCCGCGACGCGGCCGACCGCCTCGTCCTGACCGACCACGCGCGTGCGCAGGCGATCCTCCATCTGCAGCAGGCGCGACTGATCGCTCTCGAGCATCCGCGACACCGGGATGCCCGTCCACTTGCCGACGATCCCGGCGATGTCCTCGTCGGTGACCTCCTCGCGGAGGAAGGAGCCGCTGACGACCGCGGCATGGAGGGCCTCTCGGGCCCGGTCGCGGCTTTTCTCGAGCTCGCGGACCGTGCCGTAGGTCAGCTCGGCGGCGCGGTTGAGATCGCCGCTGCGTTCGGCGCGCGCGGCCTCGGCCCGCACGTTCTCCAGCTGCTCGGAGCACGCCTTGATCTCGCGGATCCGATCGCGCTCGGTCTGCCAACGCGAGCGCATCGCCGACACCTCTTCGCCGAGCCCGGCGAGCTCGGTCTCGACGGCGCCGAGCCGGTCGGTCACCGCGGGTGTGGGTTGCTCTCGGGCGAGGGCGCTGCGCTCGATCTGCAGCCGGGTTATCCTGCGCTCGCGCTCGTCGATGGGCGTGGGCACGCTCTCGACCTCCATCTTGAGCTTGGCCGCGGCCTCGTCGACCAGGTCGATCGCCTTGTCGGGCAAGAATCGGTTCTGGATGTAGCGATGCGACAGTCGGGCCGCAGCGACGAGTGCGGCGTCCTGGATGCGCACGCCGTGGTGGGTCTCGAACCGCGGCGAGAGTCCGCGCAGGATCGCGATCGTGTCGTCGACCGACGGTTCCTCGACCAGCACCGGCTGGAAGCGGCGCTCGAGCGCCTTGTCCTTCTCGATGTGCTTGCGGAATTCGTCGAGCGTGGTGGCGCCGATGCACCGCAGCTCGCCGCGGGCCAGCGCGGGCTTGAGCATGTTCGCGGCGTCCTGGGCACCCTCGCCGGCGCCGGCGCCCACCAGCGTGTGCAGCTCGTCGATGAATAGGATGATGGTGTTGTGGGCCGCCGCGACCTCGGCGAGCACGGCCTTGAGACGCTCCTCGAATTCGCCGCGGTACTTCGCACCCGCCACCAGCGCCGCGAGGTCCAACTGCAGCAGCCGCTTGTTGCGGAGGCTCTCGGGCACGTCGCCGGCGGCGATGCGTTGGGCGATCCCCTCGGCGATCGCGGTCTTGCCGACGCCGGGGTCACCGATGAGCACGGGGTTGTTCTTGGTGCGGCGCGACAGCACCTGCAGCGTGCGGCGGATCTCGACGTCGCGGCCGATGACCGGGTCGAGCTTCTCCTGGCGCGCGGCGGCGGTGAGATCGCGGCTGTACTTGGCGAGGGCCTCGTACTTGCCCTCGGGCTCCTCGGTGTCGACGCTCTGGCTGCCCCGGATGTCGCGCAGCGCCGACAGCACCAGATCGCGGCTGGCCCCGAGCTCGCGCAGCACCGAGGCCGCGCGGATCTTCTTGCGCTCGGCGTCCGGGCCCAGCAGCGCGAGCACGATGTGCTCGGTGCTCACGAACTTGTCGTGGAGGGTCTCGGCCTCGCGCGCCGACAGATCGAGCAGCTCGCCGAGCTCTTTGCTGACGCGCAGATCGGCGCCGTCGACCACCGGCAGCTTGCCCAGGTGGCCGGAGATGGCGCGCTGCAACGCGGCCGCGTGCACACCGGAGCGCTCGAGCAGCGGACCGACGAGGCCGCCGTCTTGTTGCACGCACGCGGCGAGCAGGTGCAGGCTCGTCAGCTCGGGATGGCCGAGCTCCTTCGCCATCGCTTGCGCGTGAGCGAGCGCATGACGGGTCTTCACGGTGGCGGTCTCGGGGCTGAAGGCGGCCATGGGGTCCTCCGCAGGGGTCTCGGGGCGCGCCGGGTTGCGCGCCGTTCGGGCCAGCATGGGCTCGGAGCGGGGCTGCGCAAGTCGGGCGCAGTCGCTGCGCACGCATCCGTCGATCCGGTAGGATCGCCGCCGTGTCCGTCTGTGTCGTGGTCGCGCTCGCGCTGGCGCTCGCGCCGACGCGCGGTGCCGCATCGCCGCATCCGCCAGACATCCAAAGTGCCGCAGGCGAGGCCGCGGACATCAGCGATGTCGCGGGCGTCGGCGAAGCGCAACCGGTCGCCGACCCGCCCGTCGCGGTCGACGACGGCACGGCGCCCCTCGCCGACGACCGCACCGCGCCGGTTGCCGACGACGGCGCGATCGATCCGGGTGAGGCGTCTGGAGCCGACGTCTCCAGGCCGCCCTACGCCTCGGGCTCGTCCCACGTGCCGCCGCCCGTCGCCCCACCGCCGCGCACGCCCGAGCCGCACCCCGGCGTCATCGGCGGGTACTGGGACATGGACCGCACCCAGGGTCCCGAGCCCGACGACGGCCAGGAGGAGATCATCGCGGGCTCGATCCTGGTGCCGCTGGGTCTGATCGCGGTGAGCTCGTCGGCGGCGACGATCTGGCTCTCGGCGCCGGGCTACTGCGCCGAGCGCTGGAAGGCCCTGGGCGGGGAGCCCACCGTCGATCAGTGCAAGGGCGTGCGCGTGTTCGGGATCATCCGCGTGACCTACGGCGGCCTGATGGCGATCACCGGGTCGGTGCTGCTGGGGATCGGCACGCACCGCCGCGAGAAGAACCGCAAGTGGCACCGCGGTCAGGCGCTCTCGCCGTGGTTCGGCGAAGGTGGCGGCGGGCTGGTCTACGGCGGCCGGTTCGGTGGGCGACGGTTCTGAGGCGCGGCATGCGGGCTACTCCGCGACGGCGTCCGACGCGGCGCCTTGGCCCAGACGCGCGATCGAAATCCCGAGCGCCGCGTACACCAGCGCCACCAGCGGATTGACGTAGTTGAACACCGCGAACGGCAGGTACGCCGTCGTCGAGACCATCAGCGTCGCAGCCATGAACGCGCCGCAGGTGTTCCACGGCACCAAGGCGGAGGTGAGGGTGCCGCCGTCCTCGAGCGCACGGGACAGGTTCTTGGGATGCAGACCGCGCTCGCGGTACGCGGCCGCGTACATGCGGCCGGGCACGACGATCGCGATGTACTGGTCGGCCGCGATCAGGTTGATGCCGCACGCCGTGAGCACGGTCGCCGCCACGAGCGAGCCGGCCGAGCGGACGCCACGCAGCAGGCCCTGGGCGAGGACCCCGAGCATGCCGGTCGATTCCATCGCGCCGCCGAACGTCATCGCGCAGAGGATCAGCAGCACGGTCTTGCCCATGCCCACCAGGCCGCCGCGGGTGAGCAACTCGTCGACCGCGGCGTCGCCCGAGCTGGACTTGTAGCCGACCATCGCCGCGTCGAGGACGTCGCCCAGCGACGCGCCGTGCAGGCCCCAGGCGAGCACGCCGCCGAGCACGGCGCCGAGCAGCAGGCTCGGCAGCGCCGGCACGCGGCGGGCCACCAGCAGCAGCACCGCGACCGGCGGCAGCAGGTGCAGCGCGCTGGGCTCGAACTGCGACGCGATGGCGCCCTGGATCGCGGTCACCGATCCGGCGGCGGGGTCGACGTCGGTGCCCAGGCTGAGCGCGGTGAAGACGACCATCGCGATCGTCCACGAGGGCACCGTGGTCCACAGCATGTGGCGCACGTGGGTGAACAGGTCGGTGCCCGCCATCGCCGGCGCGAGGTTGGTGGTGTCGGACATCGGCGAGAGCTTGTCGCCGAAGTACGCGCCGCTCACCACGGCGCCGGCGGTCATTGCCGGGTCCACGCCCAACGCCGTGCCGACGCCGACGAGCGCCACGCCGACGGTGCCGGCGGTCGACCACGAGCTACCGCTGACCACGCTGACGGCCGAGCACACCGCACACGCGGTGGGCAGGAAGTAGCGCGGCGCCAGCAGATCCAGCCCCCAGTGGATGAGCGCGGGCACCACACCGCCGGCGATCCACGTGCCCATCAAGATCCCGATGACGCACAGGATCAGCACCGCGCCCATCGCCAAGCCGATAGCCCGCACGATGCCGCGCTCGATCGTGGGCCAGCGGTAGCCGTGGAGTCGCGCGACGATCGCCGCCACCGCCCCGGCGAGCAGCAGCGGCAGGTGGCCCGTGCCCTCGAAGCCCGGCTTCTGGCTGGGCACCACGAGGATCACGAGCGAGAGCAACCCGACGAGCGTGAGCACCGGCACTACCGCCGCCCACATGGGGATCGTCGACGTCGGCGTCTGCTCGGGGGGCTCGACCACGGCGCGCGCACGATACCAGCGGCGGCGCGGCCGCGGGCAGCACGGGCTTGCTAGTCTCTCGCGCGATGGCGACCGATCCCCTGCGCGCCTTCGTTCGTGCGCTGCCCAAGGCCGAACTCCACGTGCACCTCGAGGGGTCGATCCCGCCCGATCTCGCGCTACGGCTCGCGACGCGCCACGGCGTGCGGCTGCCCGGTGACGAGGGTGGGGCGGACGGCGTGCGCGAGGCGTTCCGGTTCGTCGACTTCTCCCGCTTCATCGGCACGTACCTGGCGCTGTCGCGGTGCCTGCAGACGGTGGAGGACGTGCGCGACGTCGTCGTCGCTCTCGGTGAACGGGCCCTCGGTCAGGGGATCGTGCACGCCGAGGTGACGTTCACGCCGATGACCCACATCGCCCGCGGCGTCGCGGCCGACACGTTGATCGAGGGCCTGCTGCAGGGGCGGACGATCGCGGCGCAGCGCGGCGTGTCGCTGGCCTTCGTCCCCGACATCGTGCGCTCGTTCGTCGACCAGGCGGTCCCGACGTTGGACTTCGCGCTGGCGCTGCAGCGCCGCGATGTGGCCGCGGTCGTCGGCCTGGGCCTGGCTGGACCGGAGGGCGTCGATCATCCCATCGGCCCGATGATCGACGTCTTCGCCCGGGCCCGCGCCGCCGGGCTGCGCAGCCTGCCACACGCCGGCGAGTTCCTCGGGCCGGCGAGCGTGCGGGCGGCGATCGAAGCGCTGGGCGCCGATCGCATCGGGCACGGCGTGCGGGCGATCGAAGATCCCGACCTCGTCGCGTTGCTGGCGGGCCTGCAGATCCCCCTCGAGGTGTGCCCGTCGAGCAATGTCGCGCTCGGCGTCTATGGCGAGCTGGCCACCCACCCGTTGCCGCACTTGCTCGCCGCCGGCGTGGCCGTCTCGCTCGCGACCGATGACCCGGCGTTGTTCGGTGTCGATCTGGTCGACGAGTATCTGCGGTGCGCGGCGGCCTTCGGCTGGGATGCGGCGGCGTTGCGGAGCTTGGCCCAGGCGTCGTTGCGTCACGCCGCCGCGGCGCCCGAGCAGAGGGCGCGGTGGCTCGCCGCCGCCAGCGCGGTCCCTGATCCGGCCTAAAATACGATCGATCACCGTAGAAATAGAAGCCCAGAATTGGCATGCTCCTTCGCGAAATTTCCAGGATTCGACCGTTCGCGTGTTGACTTTACGGCAGGTTTTGGGACAAATCCACCACCCCTACGGGGAGATTGGCCCATCCCATGGACGCGCGCTGGAAAGAACGCCTCGTCGGCACGACGAGCCCAGATTTGGAAACCGAGATCGATGTCTTCGAGACGCAGCTGCGGCTGCGCAAGGAGGGCAAGATCGAAGACAAGTTGTTCGCGGAGACGCGGCTGCGTCGCGGCGCCTACGGTCAGCGCTACGACAACGGCAAGCGCTGGGACGGCGAGAAGGATCAGACCCTCGCGTTCCCCTGCGCCGATCTGACCAAGGGCCCCGAGACCGTGTGGGACGCACCGGGGATGGTGCGCATCAAGATCCCGTTCGGCGCGCTCACGGCCACGCAACTCGACGTGCTCGCCGATCTCGCCGAGGAGTACTCGGACGAGATCCTCCACGTCACCACGCGGCAGGACATCCAGCTCCACTTCATCCACATCGACGACACGCCGGATCTCTTCCGGCGCCTGGCGGCGGTGGGCATCACGACACGCGAGGCCTGCGGCAACTCGGTGCGCAACGTGACCGGCTGCCCGATTGCAGGCGTGTGCAAGAGCGAGGCGTTCGACATCTCGCCCTACGCCGCGGCGCTCACCCACTACTTCCTCGGCCACCCCGACACCCAGGACTTCGGCCGCAAGTTCAAGGTCGCGTTCTCGGGCTGCATCACCGAGGCCTGCGGCCTCGCGCTGATGCACGACATCGGTCTGGTCGCCGTCACCCGCCCGGGCGAAGGCGGCGAGCAGCGGGGCTTCCAGTTCTACGTCGGCGGTGGCCTGGGTGCGGTGCCGCACCAGGCGCTGCTGCTGGACGCTTTCGTGCCCGAGGCCGAGTTGCTGCCGCTGTCGCAGGCGGTGTGCCGCGTCTTCGCCCGCCACGGCGAGAAGGCCAACCGCGCCCGCGCCCGCCTCAAGTTCCTGGTCAAGCGGCTCGGCTTCGACGAGTTCAAGCGCATGGTGCTCGAGGAGAAAGCGAAGATCCCCACCGAGGAGCGTTGGACGTCGTGGATTCCCGACGTCGCCGCCCACGATCGGCCGCTGCGTCCGCCTTCGACACTGGTGCGCAAAGCTGGCGATCCCGCCTTCGACGCGTGGTTCGCGACCAACGTCCATCCCCAGCGCCAGTCGGGCTACTCGGTCGTATCGGTCACCATGCCGCTGGGCGACTTCACGCCCGATCAGTCGCGCGGCCTCGCCGACATCGCGCGGGAGTTCACCGGCGACACCATCCGGCTCACCGTCGAGCAGAACCTGGTGCTGCGCTGGGTCTCGGACCAGGACGTGCCGGCGGTGCACCGCCGGCTCGTGGACATCGGCCTCGGCGAGTCGGGTGCCGAGACCATCGTCGACGTGACCTCGTGCCCGGGCACCGACACCTGCAAGCTCGGCATCTCGGCCTCGCGCGGGCTCGCGGGCGAGCTGCGGGGGCGTCTCGCGGCGCGATCGGCTGGGCACGACCAGGCCCTGGGCTCGCTGCGCATCAAGGTGTCGGGCTGCTTCAATTCGTGCGGTCAGCACCACGTCGCCGACCTCGGCTTCCTCGGGGTCCAGCGCAACGTCGAAGGCCGCCGCGTCCCCCACTTCCAGGTCGTGCTCGGCGGCCAGTGGCGCGAGAACGCGGGCAAGTTCGGGCTGGCGATCGGCGCGGTGCCGTCCAAGCGCATCCCCGAGGTCGTCGATCGGATCACCGAGCGCTACGCCAACGAGCGCGATGGCAGCGAGGACTTCCAGGCGTTCATCAAGCGCGTCGGCAAGTCGAAGATCCGCGAGATGCTCTCGGATCTGATGGAGGTGCCCCCCTACGACCAGGCCCGCGAGCTGTACCACGACTGGTCGGATCCGCGGGAGTACGGCATCGGCGACATCGGCGTGGGTGAGTGCGCGGGCGAGATCGTGTCGGTGGCCAAGTTCGGTCTCTCCGACGGCGAGCGCGTCGCGTTCGAGGCCTCGGAGAAGCTCGAGAACGGCGACGTCGTCGGCGCGGCCCAGGGCGCCCTCGCGGCGATGCTGCTCGCAGCCAAGGGGCTGGTGCGGGCCCAGACCTTCGACATCGGGGACGACCCGGCGCAGATCGTCGCCGAGTTCCGCGCCCGGTACTACGACACGCAGCTGTTCTTCGACAAATACGCGGGCGGCAAGTTCGCCCACTACTTCTTCCGGCTGGTCGAGCGCGATCTGACGCAGGCCACCGCCGAGGACGCGCACCACTGGGTCGACGAGGCCCAGCTCTTCATCGAAGCGGCGTATGCCTGCGAGGCTCGCCTGGGCCAGAACCCGATCGCGCAGCCGGCCTGAGGCCCACCATGTCCGTCATCCAGTACAGCTTCAAGTTGCCCATGCGCGGCGAACTGCTGCCGCAAGCCGCCTACATCCCGGTCTTCCACGACTGGATCCGCACAGCGCTCATCACCGACGACGTGACCATCGACGTCGCCGACTACGCCCACGTCCAGGGCGGACCCGGCGTGTTGCTGGTCTGCCACGAGGGCATGTACGTCGTCGATCGCAGCCGCGGCGAGTGCGGTCTCGCGTATCACCGGCGACGCGGTGTGGCACCGGACGACGGCGTGGAGGGGGCGCGGGTCGGGCTGGTGCGGCTCGTGCGGGCGGCCAAGCTGCTCGCCGGCGACGCTCGGCTGCCCGGGCTCTCGTTCGACACCACCCGGCTCGAGATCCGCGTGCTCGATCGCCTGCGGGTCGACAACGACGCGCAGGGGTGGGAGCGCGTCGAGGGGCCGCTGCGCGGCGCCATCGGTGCGGTGTGGGGTGGCGAGGTCACGTTCGAGCCGGTCGCCACGGACAAGCGGCAGCCGCTGACCGTGCACGCACGGCTGCCCGAGCGGACGATCGACGCGCTGTTGGCCTGAGCCGGGGCGGCCGTTTCAGGGCGGCCGCTTCAGGACGGGATACTTCCGCCGCCGCTTCGCACCACGTGCGCGAAGTGCTCGGCGCTGACCGGTTGGACCGACAGCCGGCCCGGTCGCACGACGGCCATCTCGATGAGCTCGGGATCGGCGCGCATGTGCTCGAGCGTCACCATCTGTGGCAGCGTGGCGACGTACTCGACGTCGACCATGCGCCAGCGCGGCGCGTCGGGCGTGGACTTGGGATCGTGGTAGTCGCTCGCGGGGTCGAAGGCCGTCGGGTCCGGGTAGGCCTCGCGACACACCCGCGCGATGCCCACCACACCGGGCGGGTTGCAGCTCGAGTGATAGAACAGGACCAGATCGCCCACCCGCATCGCGTCCATGTTGTTGCGGGCGGTGAAGTTGCGGACGCCGTCCCACGGGGCGGTGCCCTTGGCCCGGAGCTGGTCGAGGGCGAAGGCGTGGGGCTCGCTCTTCATCAGCCAGTGTCGACGCGCGCCGCCATCCTCGGACGGAGCAGCGCCGGCGGGGGCGCGGGGTGCACGGGTTCGGGCCATCCCACGCAGCGTCGCGCACCCGTGTGCCCTCGGGCAAGCCTCCTGCGCTGACCTGCCGTGGCATTGCCGTGGGCATTGGCTTGGCTTGGCTTGGCATTGGGCCCGCGGGGACGGATGATCGCACGATGCCCATCCGCTCGATCGAAGCGCTGGATCCCGCCCATCGCCACGCCCACACCCCGGCGAATCTCACCCCCAACCATCAGTTCTACGAGTGGTGGTATTTCGAGGTCGAGTTCGTCGACAACTTCGGCAAGCCGTGGCGGGTGATCACGAGCTTCCACTATCCCCATGGTATGGACTCGCACCGCGTGCTCGCGCATCAGCGGTATCGCAATCGCAAGGTCGACTTCTTCGCGAAGTACGGCGACGACCCCGGCCACTATGCCGGCATCGCCAGCTACGTCGTCGACATCCAGGACTCGAAGAACGTCGGGCTGCTCATCTCGCGGGTGCCGCGGGCCGAGATCGGGAGTCGGGTCGCGGTCTCGCGGCCCGGGGACCCCAAGGTCGAGGTACGGATCGGCGACTCGTCGTTCGTGCAGAACCCCAACGGGACGTTCACGCTGACGGTGAAACAAAAGGGCATGGCGATCGTCGGCGCCACGCCGCGCGCGCTCGATCTCGACATGCAGGTCACGTTCGAGCAGAACACGCCGGGCTTCCAGCCGCCGGGCGCCGTGCTCATCGAGCAGACTGGTGTCCGCCACCACTGGGCGTGTGTGATGCCCAATCCCAAGGTCACGATCGATCACATCGTGCTGCAGCGGGCGCGGCTCCACAACAAGTGGCGGGTGCTCTGCCGGGCCAAGCGTGACGTCGTCGGCGAGGGCGGATACCACGACCACCAGTGGGGCGATGATCTGATCTACAAGCAGATCGCCCAGTGGTACTGGGGCCGCCTGCCCACGGGCGCCCGCGGCGATGCGCGGCCCCGCGACAAGGTGCTTTTCTTCGACGTGGTCGGCGTCTCGCGCCCGGGGCACCCGGCGGTGCGCCCGGACCCCGTGCTGGTCCAGGTGCCGGGCGACGGCAGCGCCGCGGCCAAGCTGATGCCGACACCCGATCGGGATCCATTCCACATCTCGGGATCCGAGTCGATCAACTTCGGCGACGGCTGCCGGATCGGCGTCCAGGGCCAGAACGTGCCGTATCCGCGGTGGATCTATATTCGGGCACAGACCGCAGGCGGGCAGTCGCGCGACTTCAACGTCGAGCACCTGCGCTCGTCCAATGTCGACACCTGGCCATTCTATGTGCGGTTCGTACCGCGGGTCTACGACTATCACAGTGGCAAGATCTTCGACGCGATCAGCGAGGTGATGCGCGCCGATCGTATCCCGCTCGATGGTGCGCAGAAGGTCAACGCCCTCGCCGACAAGATCACCGTCGGCGCGTGATGGCGCTCAGCGGCTCGGCGCGTTGCCACGGCCGGCGGCGGCGCGCGCGAGCTCGGTGGTCTCGACATCGGCGAGCCAGTGCGCCGCAGCGGCGATCGACGGCCGGTGCCGACCGAGGGTGGCGAGCGACGTCAGCCACGTATCGGCCTCGGCGACGCTGGCGAACACGCGGCGTGGATACGATACCCGCGTCAGCAGGAAGAGGGTGGCCAACGCTGCGCGTGCGGCCGAAGCCTGGAAGCCCGTCGCGCTGAGCACCGTCGCCGAGGCGCAGGTGCGCGGACCATAGGTCGTGATCAGCCGATCGGCAGCCGCTTGCACGTCGGGCGCGAGCCGGTGGGCGCCGAACGCGAGCGAGAACTGCGTGATCGGCTCGGCCGGCATCTTCGGCGCCTGCCAGGCCGACACCTCGTCGAACCCGGCCGCCGTGAGGCCGCTGTGATAGACGCCGGCGAACACGGTGCCGAATCGGGCGATGCGGATGCGGCCGCCCGAGCACTCGAAGACGGTGTCGGGGCGGTCCATACCAAGTGCGATCGTAGCGTGGCCCGTCGCGGATCCGCAACTCCCCGGGGGAATCCCCCGGTCAGGTGCCATCGCGATTTCTGGGCGTGACACCAGGTTGCGCGGATGGGGTGCGCTTTGCGGGGGCGAGGTGCCGGACGACGCGGCGCGCGAGGGCAGGCGCGCCGACGAGCTGCGGCGCCGCCCCGGGGACGAAGCTCAACTCGACGCTGGGCGCGCCGCGCCACAGGGCGTCGTCGGCGTAGCGGGCGGTGCGGTGGTGCAGCCGCTGATTCTCGGAGCCGACGAAGCGTCGCGGGGTTTCGGTGCCGGTTCCAGAGAACTTCGCGTCGAAGCGGCCATCGACGAGCGTGTCGACGCTCGGATATAGCCGCTCGAACCCCGGCCGTGTGCGCGCCTCGGCCAGCCGATATCCGGTGAACACGATGACGCCGAGGCCGCGGTTGGCCACCGCCGCGCACAGTGAGGCCACCGCGGCGAGCTGCTGCAGTGGCTCACCGCCGAGCACGGTGACCCCCTCGATCGCCCAGCGCGCCGCCGCCCCGTCGATCGCCGCGACGATCTCGGCGATCGCGACGGTGCGGCCTCGGCCGGGCACGAACATCTCCGGGTTGCAGCACCCCGGACAGGCGAGGGTGCAGCCTTGCACCCACAGCGCGAAGCGGCGATGGGGCCCCTCGGCGTCGGTGCACGGCGCCCAGCCGGCGACCTCGAGGCTGGTGCAGTCGGTCACGGCGTCTTGGTGTGCGTGTTCATCCACGTGAGGACCGTGTCGTGCCACTGCACGCTGTTGGCCGGGCGCAGCACCCAGTGGTTCTCGTCGGGGAAGTGCAGCAACTGGCTGGGGATCCCGCGGCGCTGCAGGGCGGTGAACGTCGCGAGCCCCTGGGTGTCGGAGACGCGGTAGTCGAGGGCGCCGTGGATGACGAGCATCGGCGTCTTCCACTGCGCGACGTAGTTCACCGGATTGAATACCTCGTAGCGGCGGGCCGCGAGGTATTGTGGGCCGCCGTGCTCCCACTCGGGGAACCACAGCTCTTCGGTCGCGTAGTACATCGAGCGCATGTCGAACAACCCGTCGTGGTTGACGAGGCAATCGAACCGCTCGGGCCAGCGACCGGCGATCCAGTTGACCATGTAGCCGCCATACGAGGCCCCGAGGGCGCACGCGGACTCGCCGTCGATCCACGGATACTTCGCGAGGGCCGCCGCGAGTCCGAGCTGGAGATCCTGCAGCGGCTTGCCACCCCAGTCGTCGCGGATCGCGTCGGTGAAGGCCTGGCCGTAGCCCGTCGATCCGTGGAAGTCGATCATGATCGAGGCGTAGCCGGCTCCGGCGTAGGCCTGCGGGTTCCAGCGGTAGTGGAAGTGATCGCCGAAGCTGCCCTGCGGCCCGCCGTGGATCAGGAACGCCAGCGGATACCGCCTGGCCGGATCGAAGTCGACCGGCTGCACGACCCAGCCGTGCACGGTGTCGCCACCGGCACCGGTGAAGGTGAACTGCTCGGCGTCGCCCATGCGCGCCGCGGCGAGCTTGGTCGTGTTGACGGTCGTGACGGCGGTCGGCTCGCCGCCGCTTCTGGCGATGCGGAATAGCTCGGCGGGCCCGCGCAGATCATCGCGCAAGAAGACGATCTCGCCGCCGCTCGCCGTGGGGGTCGGCGCCGCCGTGGTGCCATTGCCCGTGAGCTTGGTGGCGACGCCGGTCGCCAGATCGACGCCGAAGATCGGGGTGTGGCCGAGATCGTCGGCGGTGACCCACGCCGTCTTGCCGTCGGGATCGAGGACCAGATCGCCGATCGATCGGTCCCACGCGTCGGTCACCGCGCGGGTGGGGCCCTCGGGCCACGGCATGGCCATCAGGTGGAACCGATCGGCCTCGTAGCCGGGTCGCTTCATCGCTTTGTAGAACAAAGTCTTGCCGTCGCCGGCAAAGCGCGGGTGCGTGTCCCAGGCCAGGTTGGCGTCGGTGAGGTTGCGACGCGTCCCGCTGCCGTCGGTGGCGGCCGCGTAGAGATCGAAGTTGGTGGACCACGGCTCGGAGGCGCCGACGTCCCGCGCGGTGAAGACGATGGTGCCGCCGTCGGGCGAGAACGCGATCTCCTCGCTGCCACCGAAGGGCATGCTCGGCACGTCGGCGTCGAGACCGGCGGTGACGTCCACCGCGGCGCCGCCGGCGGCCGGCATCGCGAACAGGTGGCTGCGTCGCCCATCGGACCAGCTGTCCCAGTGACGGACGAACATGCGCCGATACAGCGTGCCCGTCTCCGGGCTCGCCTCGCGCTCGGCGAGGCGAGCTTTTGTACATTCGATCACCGAGCCGCCCGCGGCATCGGGGCCGTTGCAGTCGACGAACACCGGGACGGCGAACGCGATCGTGCCGCCGTCGGGTGAGAGCGCGAGGCTGCCCACCGGCAGCGACAACGTGGTGACCTGGACCGGATCGCCGCCACCTGGGGCGAGCTTCCACACCTGCGTGGTGCCCGAGCGACCCGACAGGAAATAGATCGTGCCGTCGGGGGCGACGCGCGGGTTGTCGTCACCGTCGGGATGATGGGTGAGCCGCGTCGGCTCACCACCGGTGGCGGCGACGCGCCACAGATCGGTGCGCCCGCGGTTCGCGACCATGTCGGTCACGCGGCGCACGAACACGATGCTGCCTCTGCCGTCGAACTGCGGATCGCTCAGCCGATCCATCCCGAGCATGTCGAGCACGCCGAACGGATGCGGCGCGGTGTCGGCCACCGGCGGCGGATCGGCGATGAGGGGGGCGGCCGCCGGGGCGGGCGCGGGGCTCGGGACCTTCGGGGAGGCGGCGGCGCCAGCTTCGGGCGTGGGGGTCTTCGGGGCGGGGGCGCCGCGCTGGCCGGTCGCCTCGGGTTCGGCGTCGCAGGCGAGCGTGAAGAGCAGGGGGGCACAGAGCACGGACGGGACGCGGCGCATGGGGCCGCGAGCGTACCAGCGCGGCGCCGCGGATTCACTCGCCGACGACGCGCGCGCTGACGGTGGGGCTGAAGCGCCAAGCGCCGCGGCCACCCGAGAGCGACGCGGCGACATCGAAGCGCAGCTCGAGCTCGACGTCGGCGTCGAGGTCGACGTCGATGGCGATCTCGATCTCGTCGTGGTCCAACGCCGCGGTGTGCCATGCGCCGCCCTCGGCGACCCGCGGCGCATCGATGACGACGAGCATGCGATCGTAGTAGTCCGCGTGCAGCGGCACCGCCGCCTGCGGGCTGGTCCCTGCGAGCGAGAGCTCCACGCGCGCGTCGACGCCCGCGACCCACAGCCACGCGTCGTCGCGCTCACGGTGGACGAGCACGTCCACGAGCGCGAAATCCACGGCTGCCACGTCGCCCGGCGGCATCGCGTCGACGCCCACGACGACGGCGAGGCGCGGGGTGCCGCTGCCGTCGTACATCGCCGTCTCGGGCAGCAGCTGGACGTCGCACGCGACGGCGCCAAGCAGCAGGGGAGCGAGTGCGGTCAGCCTCATCACGTTGGTCGACATTCGTAGGCCCCATCGCGTGCTCGGCGTTCCAACTTGAGCCGTGCGTCCGCGGGGGCGAAATCCGGCCGAGCTCGGGACGGGTGAGGGGCGGCGATGGCCCGCCTCGGGCCTGCCGCGCTGCGATCGCGGCGCGCCCGCGAAGCGCCCGAAGCTCACCCCACGTCCGCGGCGGCGACCACTGCGGCGGGATCGAACGGCAGCCACGCCCCGGCCGCGAGCTCCGGTGGCAAGGCGACGGCGCCGTAGCGCACGCGGCACAGGCCGAGCACCAACGTGTCGAGCTCGGCGAAGATCCGTCGCACCTCGTGGAATCGACCCGAGGTCAACGTGATGGTCGCGTACGTGCGGGTGTTCGGGGGCGCGACCAGGCCTGGGTGCATCTGCTCTGCGGCGCGTGCCTCGAGCGCGACGAACGTGGGCACGTGGCCATCGGTGAGCGCGAAGTCGGCGGGTGGCGGCGACCATGGCCCGCCGAGCGCGACGTGGTACGTGCGCGGTACGCCTTGGCGTGGGTGGGTGAGCCGATGCAGGAGCGCGCCGTCGGTGGTCCATAGCAAGAGGCCCGTGGAGTCGATGTCGAGGCGCCCAACTGCGCGCAGGTCGGCCCGCAGCGGCGCGTCGGCGAGCAGATCGTAGGCGGTGGCATGCCGGACGTCACGCAGCGCGGTCACGTGGTCCAGGGGCTTGTGCTGCAGCAGATCCATGCGGGCCCGCAGCACCACCACCTGCCCGTCGAGCCGCAGCGCGTACGGCAGCGCGGCGGGCTCGAAGGTGGTCCGGCCATCGTCGAGGCGCCGGCCGGCCTCGTCGCAGACCCGGCCCGCGCCCAGCAGCCGGGCCACGACGCTCCGTGAGAGCCCGAGGTTGCGCGCGAGCAGGACGTCGAGGCGAGGCACGGCGGGCATGGTAGCCGTCGGCGCAGCCGCCACGGTACCCTGCGCCGCGGTGACCCGGCCCGATGCCCTCGCAGACGAGCGCGCGCTGGTCCAGCGCGCACAGGGGGGCGACCGCCGGGCGTTCGAGCAGCTGTACCGCGCGTACGCGCGGGCGATCTTCGCCTATGTGATCGTGCCGATGCTCGGCTGCCGCGACGACGCCGAGGACTGCCTGCGTGACACCTTCTTGGCGGCGTTCGGCGCCCTGCCGAGCTACCAGTGGAAGGAGCCGGGGATGTATCCCTGGCTCAAGGTCCTCGCGAAGAACAAGGCCCGTGATCTGCTGCGCGCCTCCGGTCGCAGGCAGCGGCTGCGGGGTGCGTTCGCCGAGCACGTCGACGTCCTCGTCGAAGAGGCCAGCGATCCGACCGAAGAGGAAATCGCGCGCGAGCAGCTGCGCGCGCGGATCGACGGCGTACTCGGCGGCATGAACCCGCGCTATGCCGAGGTCCTGCGCCTGCGTCTGCTGCAAGGGCGCTCTCGCGACGAGTGCGCCGCCGCCCTGGAGGTCAAGATCGGTACGCTGGATGTGCTGTTGTTCCGCGCCTGTCGGGCGTTCCGGCAGGCCTGTGAGAAGCAGGGCGTACCCTTGCGAGGTGAACCATGACGGCCGACCAACCCCGCCGTGACCCCGGCGTAAGCTGCCCCGCATGGGTGGCGTTCGGGGCGATGGACGCACGGAAGTCTCGACCATGACCGGCAACGAACGCGACGTACGACAGGCCCACGGCGGGTCGGTGACCGATCCCGCCTGGGAGGACGTGCTGCGGGCCGGCATGGAATCCGATCCGGAATCGGGTGCGTCGGGCAGCGTCGAGCCCGAGCTCGCCGTCGCGCGGCTGTTGCTGCACGCGGGTGCGCCGGCCGAACTCGGGGAGGCGCGGCGCGACGCGGTGTGGCGCGAGATCGATGGCGCGCTCACGCCGATCCCGTGGTGGCGTCGCCGCGCGTGGGTGTGGGGCGCACCGGCGCTCGCGGCCGCGTCGGCGGTCGTGCTGGTGGTGATGCTGCAACCCGGACGGCCGCCGCCGACGTCGCCTCTCGCCGCGGCGCCCGGTCAGGCGATAGCCGTCCAGCTCGAGGGCCAGTTCGCGATGCTCGCCCCCGCGGCACGGGCCGACGTCGCCCGCAGCGTCGACACGTCGCGCGGCAGCATGCGCGGGACGCTGCTGGCGATGGCGCAGGACGCCGAGACGATCGGAGGTGCGCCATGACCAGCGGCGCGCGCACGCTCGCGAGCCCGGCGACGGCACGGTGGCTCACGCTGGCGCTGGGCTTCGTTCTCGGCGGCGGCTCGATGCTCGTCGGCTTGGCCCAGGCGGGGCGCCTCGCAGCGGCGCGGCCCGAGGCGCTGGTCGCCCTCGCCCAGATGGTCGAGGTCGAGCATCGTCGCGTCGATCTGCTGCTCGAGCGCGGCGACGAGGCCGGTGCGATCGCGGCGCTCGAGGCCCTTCGTCGGCAGCCGTGGCCTGCGCGTGAGGACGGTGGCGACATCGGCGAGCAGCTGCGCCACGACGTGTACGGCCGACTGGTGCGGCTGCGGCTCGACTTCCCCGACATCGATCCCGTGGGCGACGATGCGCTGCTGCAGATCATCGATCAGGGGCTCTCTGGATCGTACCGCGAGGTCGAGACCAACCCCTTCACCGCCAGGCTCGTGGCGCTGCGCGGCGAGGCGCTCGAGGGCCGCGGTCGCGACGACGAGGCGCTGGGCGCCTACGAAGAGGCGCTCGGCATGAATCGCGCGTTGCTCGATCGCGAGCTGCTCGATCGCGAGTTGGGCGAGGCGCCGTGAGGGCGACGACGCTGCTCCTGGCCGGCGCGCTCGCGACCGGTCTGCTCGCGTCGGGCTGCGCCAAGCGGGCGCCCGAGTCGGCGGCTGCGACCGCGGCGCCCCATCCCCTGGCGCCCGAGCTGGGCGCGGCCGCGGGCGAGCTCGCGGCGGTGTCCGCAGCCCTCGCCCAGAACGCAGCATCGCTGGCCGCCCTCGGTGTCGACACCTCGCGATCGCGCGACGGGGAGAAGCCTGACGCACCGACGAAGCGCGAGCGCGACGAGATCCGCGACGGCGCCGATGAGAAATCGTCCGAGTCGGCGACCGACCTCGATGACGCGCCGACCCCGAAGACCCCGGTGGCCCCGAAGTCCGCTGCGCCCTCGCCGAGCACCGCTCCAACGGCCACTGCCCGCACAACGGCAGAACCCTCCCCGGAGCCGGTGGGCGCCGCCTCCGATGAAGCTTCGGGCTGCGATCGCATCTGCGCCCTCGCGGGCGTCGCCTGTGATCTGGCCCAGCGCATCTGCACGCTGGCGAAACACCACGAGGGCGACGCCCGCTACGCCGACGTGTGCTGGAACGCCGAGCGGCAGTGCGAGCAGGCCAGCGACGCGTGCGCCGACTGCAGCGCGTGCTGATCCGGCCGAATCAGCCGGTTTTGGCGGCGCGCAGTCCGTCCTCGAACGGCTTGGCCCACAGCGCGATGGTCTTCTCGGCGCCGAGCAGCTTGAAGAAGAACGGGTCGCCCGCGCCCTCGATGATCGCCGCGATCATCCGCTGATCGGTGGCGTCGACCATCTCGGGGCCGCCAGGCATCGCTGGCGCGTTGTAGCGGCCGCTGATGTCGACGAGCGTCACCTTCAGCGCGCCGGCCTCGAAGTTGGTCGTCTTGGTGAGATCGTCGACGGTCTTGCCCTCGGGCGCGACGAACTGCCCCTTCCACCGCGCGATGTTGGCATCGATGCCACCGGCGCCACCGGCGAAGCGGAACACCACCATCTCGGCGTCGCCGCCCGGACCGGGCACGACGAACTGGGCGACGCGCATCGGGCTCTTCACCGCGAGCGTCTCCCACTCGCTGGGCACGCCGAAGCTGAGCTCCGCCGCCTTCTCGGTGCGCAGCTCGCCCGACGGCGTGATGTCGCGCGGCGGTCCCTTGGGAGCTGCCGGTGTGCCGCCGGCCATCGGACCGGCGTGGGGATCGGTCGGCGCCTTGGCGTCGCCGTGGGGATTCGCCGGCGACTTGGCGTCGTCGCCGTGGGCACGGGGCTCGGCCGCGGCGTTGGCAGCGGGCGCGGCCTTGGCAGCGGGCTCGGCCTTCGCGGCGGGGGCGGGTTGCTCGTCGCAACCGACGAAGATCAGGGGCAGCGCGATCGCGGCGATCCGGAGCGGTGTCATCGGTGGGGATGGTACCGCCATTGCCGGCGCGCGCCCATCACGGGCGGCGCGCGGCCGTCATCGGCACCTCGGCGCCCGTCACTGGCAGCTCGCGCCCATGAGGCCGCCATTGCCCGCGGACGCCGGGGTGCAGGTCGCCGGCGCGACGCAGTCGTCGTCGCCGTTGCACTCGCCGCACACCCCGAGCTGGACGAAGCCCATGAACACGTCGGCGACGCCGCAGCGCATAGACGTGCAGGCGGCATCGTCGCCCACGCCGTCCACGAGGGGGCAGCCGCCGTCGTTGGGCACCGAGCCGGGGGCCACGCAGGTGAGGTGGCCGGAGAAGGCGGCGGCGTCGTAGACCGGCGAGCAGATCCCATCGCCGGCACACGGCGCCGACGGCCCGCAGTCCGAGCAGAAGCTGGCGTTGAAGAGGCCGCCGGTGTCGATGAGCTCGGTGCACACCAGCGCGCCCATGCAGCCCTCGTCCGAGTCGCACATGTTGCCGAGCGAGCCGTCGGTGCACACCGCGTACATCGCCGCCGCATCGATGGCGCAGGTGCCCATCTCACAATCGGCGTCGGCGAGACACTCGGAGCAGACGCCGCCGAGCATCGGGATCGTGTAGCAGAACATCGACTCGCACTCGTCGTTCGCGCTGCACTGGGCGCCGTTTGGTCCTGGCGCCGTCGGGCCGGAATCCTCGGAGTCGGGGTTGATGAAGCCGCCACTGTCGGACTCATCGGCGGTGTCCGACTCGGACGCGGTCGTGGCGCTGGTGGTGCCGGTCGACGCCGATGTCGAGCTCATGCCCATCGTCGCGGAGGCGGTCGCGTCTGCGTTGGTCTCGCCGCCGCTGCTCTCCGACTCGGCGCCCGAGCCCTGGAGGCCGTCGTCACTGCAGGCTGCGAGGCTGAGGCTGAAGCTGAGGACGAGCTTGATCGTGGAGTTCGGCATGGTGGCCCGCGCGCGGCGAATCGCAGCGCCCTTCAGTCGCGCATCATCGGCGGCCCACCGCGGGCTGTCCAGCGGAGCCGGGCGGATGAGCGCAGAGGCGGCGGTGCACGACGGTGCTGCGCTGGATGTCGGTCCATCCCGCATCGCGCAACGAAGCAGTGATCGAACTCACCTCTGGCATCGCGAGCGCGAGCACTGGCGTGGGGCTCGGCATCGCCTCGAGCAGCGCGGCGAAGGAGCGGCACGCCGCGTCGGTACCCGCTGCGGCCCGCGCGATCGTGGTGCGATGGACCGCGATGGCCTGGGCCTCGCGGCACAGCCAGTGCACCACCCCGGGCACCGTCGTGCGCACGACGGAGCGTTCGTCGGGCGGCGAGCGTGACCACGCCTCGGGCAGGAATCCGTGGAGCTCGATCCGGCCGTCGTCCGCGTCGAGCCCGGCCGCGGTTGCGCCGAGCCCCGGACCGCGCGCGAAGGACAGCAACGTGGTGACGCGCTGCTGCACCGCGAACGCCCGGTCGACATAGAAGGACTCGAGCTCGCGCTGGGCCGACAGCTCGAGGATCCGGGCGCCGTGGGCTGCAGCGTCGGTCGCAGCGGCGTCGAGCAGGGCCGTGCCCACACCGCGACGTCGCCATGGCGCGAGCACGCCGGCGCCCGCGGCCCGGGCCCCGGGCAGACCCGACGGCGGCCGACCGACCAGGATGTAGCCGATCCATCCCCGTGGATCTCCGGGCGGCGCGTCGTCGCGGATCGCGACCTGGCTGAGCGCTGGATCGATGCACTCGCGCACGAGCTTGCGGCGAAACCATGTCGGGTGCCGAGCGGCGGCGCCGAACACCTGCTCGGCGAGGGGCTGCAGGGCCGCGAGCGCGCCGATGGACGCGGCGGAGACGACCCGCCAGCTCACCGCAGGCCGCACGCCACGCGGCAGCGTGCGAGCACCTCACCGGCCAGCGCCCGCGCCCGCGTTGCCCCTTGGGCCAAGATGTCGTCGACCCGGCCCGGATCCCCGAGGAGCTGGGCGCGGCGGACGTGGGCGTCGGCGAAGTGTCGCTCCATGCACTCGGCGAGATACTGCTTGGCGTGGCCGTAACCGAAGGGCGCACCGTCGCGGGCGCCGGCGCGGTACCAGGTGCGGACTTCTTCGCGGCCGCCCTCGTCGAGGAACAGATCGAGCAGCGCGAGCACGTTGCAGTGCTCGGTCGGCAGCGGGTCGCCCAGCGCCGTCGAGTCGGTCACGATCTTGCCCAGCAGCTTGCGCAGGGGCTTGCCCGTCGTGAAGATCGGGATCGTGTTGCCGTAGCTCTTGCTCATCTTCTTGCCGTCGATGCCGGGCACGTACGGCGCCTTCGACAGCCGCCACTCGGGGCGCCGCAGCAACGGCTGGCCGGTGGCCTCGTTGAGGTAGGTGGCCATGTCCTGGGCCATCTCGATGTGCTGCACCTGATCCTTGCCCACCGGCACCACCGACGAGGCATACGCCAAGATGTCGGCGGCCATCAGCACCGGGTAGCAGAACAGGCCCATCGACGGCTTGAAGCCGTGGGCGACCTTGTCCTTGAACGCGTGGGCGCGCTCGACGAGACCCATGCCGGTGACGCACATGAGCAACCACGTCAGCTCGCACACCTCGGGCACGTCGGACTGGCGGAACATCACCGCGCGCTCGGGATCGAGGCCCAAGGCCAGGTAGGTGACGGCGACGTGCCGCACCATCTCGCGCAGGAAGTCGGCGTCGCGCACGGTGGTCAGCGCGTGGTAGTCGGCGATGAAGTAGAGGCACTCGCCGGGGAACTCGTCCGGCAGCGCGACGTGCTGGACGATCGCGCCGAAGTAGTTGCCCAGGTGCAGCTCGCCGGTGGGCTGGATGCCCGAGAGGATGCGGGGCGGAAGCTCGGTCACGGTGGGCCGATCCTGTCACGGCGTGCGCCGCGGGGTCAAAGGTCGTGGCGCAGCGCTCGGCGCTCGGCGTGGCGTTGCAACGCCAGCGCGCACAGCCTGTCGATGAGCGCAGGGTAGGGCACACCGGCGTCGGCCATCAGCTTGGGATACATGCTGATCGACGTGAAGCCGGGCATCGTGTTGAGCTCGTTGAGGTAGGCGCGCCCGGTCGCCCGGTCGAGCAGGAAGTCGATGCGCGCGAGGCCGTGGCAGCCGGTCACGCGGAACGCCGTGCGCGCACAGGCGACGATCGACTCGGGGATCGCGGGGTCGTCGAAGGCCGCCGGGATCGCCAGTGATGCGACGTCGCTGACGTACTTGGTGTCGTAGTCGTACCAGAGTCCCGGCGGCAAGATGATCTCGCCGGGCGCCGAGACCAAGGTGTCGGGGCCGCCGTCGCCGAGCACGGCGATCTCGATCTCGCGGGCATCGATGCCGCGCTCGACCACGACGGTGTGGTCGTACTGCGCCGCGCCGCGCAGCGCTGCGGTGAGCCCCTGGGCGTCGACGACCTTGTACACGCCGACCGACGATCCGAGATTCGCCGGCTTCACGAAGCACGGCAGTCCGAGGGCTGCGAGGATCTCGGCGCCGACCGCTGCGACGTAGGCGAGGTCGCGCACGCGCCGGCCATCGACCGGCATCCACGGCACGAGCGGGATCTCGGGCGCCGCGCTCGCGACCAGGTGCTTCTGCGCGAGCTTGTCCATGCACAGCGCCGAGGCCAGCACGCCCGAGCCGACGTAGGCCACACCGGCGAGTTCGAGCAAGCCCTGCATGGTGCCGTCCTCGCCGTGGGGGCCGTGGAGCACCGGGAACACCACGTCGGGGGCGAGCGCGTGCACGCCTGGCACCACGGTGCCGTCGGCGACGATCGCCGCGAGCGCAGTGTCGAGCGGCCCGGTGCGCCACACGCCGTCGCGGCCGATGCCGACGAGCACGGGCTCGTAGCGGTCGCGATCGATCGCCGCGAGCACGCTGGCGGCGGAGCGCAGGGAGATCTCGTGCTCCGAGGAGACACCGCCGAAGAGCAGGGCGACGCGCGTGCGGGACATCGCCGGAGTTGTCGCCGATTTGCTCTGGCCGATCCAGTCGGCACGCCCGGCTCAGGCCTTCTGGGGGACCGGCCCGGTCCCCCTTCCACCGGGCAGAGCCCGGCGGAACCTTCCCCCTCCCATTCGCTGTC